>NZ_JCAXDV010000001.1:0-679282 GCF_059758585.1 Acinetobacter sp. GQ146 | reverse complement strand
TGAACAATACCAGCTTAAACCACGCGCCAAGATTATTGCCTCTACGGCTGTAGGTGTAGAACCGCGCATTATGGGCTTTGCGCCGGCACCTGCGATCAAGAAGTTACTGAAACAAGCCAATCTGACTTTAGAGCAGATGGATGTGATTGAGTTGAATGAAGCGTTTGCCGCACAGGCATTGGCGGTGACCCGTGATTTGGGTTTAGCCGACGATACCACGCAAGTGAATCCAAATGGGGGTGCGATTGCGATTGGTCATCCACTGGGGGCTTCAGGTGCACGTTTAGTCACTACAGCTTTAAACCAATTGGAACAAACCGGTGGTACTTATGCCCTGTGTTCGATGTGTATTGGCGTGGGTCAAGGCATTGCGCTGATTATTCAGCGGGTTGCAGACTAATTTGGATCGCGAATTTAGAGAACTTAGCTCAAAAAAATGAATGAAGGAATCACAATATGCCGATTTTAACCACGCCCGAAGTACAACTACATTATCAAACCTTTGGTGATGCCAGTCATCCTGCACTGCTGTTTTCTAATTCCTTAGGCACCAACTATGGCATGTGGCAGCAGCAGTTTAATGCCCTGAAAGAGCAGTTCTTTGTCATTTGTTATGACACCCGTGGTCATGGTGGATCCTCAACTCCGCAAGGGCCTTATAGCCTGCAACAGTTGGGGGAAGATGTGATTCAGCTGCTAGATCATCTCAATATTCAGCAAGCGGCTTTCTGTGGCATTTCGATGGGCGGCTTAACCGGTCAGTGGCTGGCGATTCATTATCCTGAGCGGTTTAGCCATGTGATTGTCTGTAATACTGCCGCCAAAATTGGTCAGGAACAGGCTTGGCTGGATCGTGCAACATTGGTCAAAAATCAAGGTTTACAAGCGATCGCGGACAGTGCAGCCTCGCGATGGTTTACAGCTCCCTTTATCCAAAGTCATGCTGCAGTGGTGTCCAATCTTCAAAACGACTTGGCAGCTGGCAGTGCCGAAGGTTATGCAAACTGTTGTGCGGCTTTGGCTAAAGCGGATGTGCGGGAACAATTAAAGACAATTACAGTACCTGTATTGATTGTTGCAGGGCGGCAAGATCCTGTAACCACGGTGGCTGATGCAGAGTTTATGCAGGCCCAGATTCCGCAGAGTCAATTGGTCGAAATTGATGCTTCGCATATTTCTAATGTGGAGCAGCCGAGTGTGTTTAATCGAAATATTGTTAATTTTTTAAAAAGCCAAACACTCTAACTAGAGTGTTTGCTTTGTGAATGTTATCGATTACCTTCTGTTTGGTAGCCTTAAGCGTTTTTGATAAGAAAAATTTAAAAAATAACTCTTATACGATTAAATCTGTTTATCGAAGCCTGTGAGAACCTGTTCACGACATGACTTTTAGATCAGGTTCATCACTAGAATTTATTCAATTGGCTCAATCTAAAACTCAACTTTTATCCTTATGCCAGCAACAGAATCAGCCCAACCGAGTAAATCCAAATCTATGGTGAGCGTCGATCTGCGTATCCGTTTAAGGATGAACAATAATTTTTACCGCAGACTCATTATTATGAATCAGTGTTTCAAAGCCTTGCGAAACCAGATCATCCAGCGCAATACGCTGGGTAATAAATGGTTCCAGATGAATCAGACCTTGCTCCACTAAACGAATGGTTTCCTGATGGTCATTTACATAAGCAATTGTGCCCCGAATATCTAACTCTTTCATGACTACACTATGCACATTAATCGTTGCAGGATGACTCCAGATCGACACAATGACCACCACGCCTGTGGGTTTCATCGCTGCGACCAGTGTATCCATCACTTTATTGACACTACTGCATTCAAACGCAACATCCACACCACGGTCTTCGGTAATTTTCATGACCTCCTTAACCACATCAACTTGTGATGGATCTAGCACATAGTCGGCAACCCCAGCTTCTATCGCTTTTTCCTTACGTTTTGCACTGAGTTCAGTAATGATGACCGTGAGACCTTTGGCCTTTAAAATAGCCGATAAAAGCAGGCCAATAGGTCCCGCTCCACCAACCAAAGCGATGTCGCCCGATTTTGCACCACTTCTGACGTAGGCATGATGCCCCACAGATAAGGGTTCAATTAATGCTGCCTGATCTAAGGGGATATTCTTCGAAATAGGATGTACCCAGCGTCGTTGTACCGCAATTTTTTCAGAGAGCCCGCCACCGCGTCCACCAAGCCCAATAAAGTTCATATTTTTAGACAAATGATAGTTATCATTCGGACCTGTAGGCACATCATCGGCAATGATATAGGGCTCAACGACAACATGTTGCCCGATCTGAATATCCTCAACCCCCTCACCAACCGCATAAACTACGCCTGAAAATTCATGCCCCATGGTAATAGGTGCAGACTCTCCAGAAATTGGATGTGGATGACCACACGGCGGAATAAAGATAGGACCTTCCATAAACTCATGTAAATCTGTACCGCAAATACCACACCATGCCACTTGAATTCCGACTGTGCCAGGTAATACATTTGGTTCAGGAATATCCTCAATTCGAATATCCCCTCGATCATAAAAACGAGCTGCTTTCATTGTGTATTCCTTATATTGATATTAACGGTAAACCATTCCACCATCTGTCAAAATAGACTGACCTGTAATGTAGTTTGCATCCTCGCTGGCTAAAAATGCAACTAATGCAGCCACGTCATCTGGTGTTTCAGCACGTCCTAAAGCAATACCATCTACATATTTTTTATACGTTTGACCAATTGGTACGCCTGTAATTTCAGAGAACCGCTGATCTATTTCGACCCACATGTCTGTACCTACAACACCCGGACAGTAACTATTTACAGTAATTTCAGCACTGGCATATTCTTTAGCCGCAGCTTGTGTCAATGCACGAACTGCAAATTTAGTTGCCGAATAAACACCGAGTAAAGCAAAGCCTTCATGACCTGCGATTGAGCATGCATTAATAATTTTTCCAGCCTGTTGGCGGTGTTTAAATTTATTTGCTGCGGCTTGAATCCCCCAAAGTACACCACCGACATTGATGTTCATAATTTGGTTAAATTCACTCAGCGTTACTTCTGCCAAAGCTTTAACTTGTGCAATACCTGCATTATTGATCATGATATCAAAACCATTAAGTGTTGATTCGGCATGATCGATTGCATGACTTACTTGTATTGGATCTGAAATATCCGCAATAAATGTGGTGGCCTTTACGCCAAAAGCTTCAACTTCTTGTTGAACAACATTTAACTTTTCCTGATGAATATCGACCAAAGCAATATGAACACCTTCTTGCGCCAAACGTAAGGCAATACCACGTCCAATGCCTTGTGCGGCACCTGTGATTAACGCGACTTTATTGTTTAAACCTCTAGGCATGTTGCGACTCCTTAAATATGGATGGCGCGCTGCATCGCGGATAACACCGACTCATGCATCGCCTCAGATAAGGTTGGATGGGGGAAAATCACCTGAGCTAGGCTGTCATCTGTCGCTTCTAGGTATTTGGCAATCGCAAAACCTTGAATGTGCTCTGTGACTTCATGTCCCACCATATGGGCCCCCAACAACTCGCCCGTTTCCTGATTAAAAATGGTTTTGACGAATCCTGTGCTATCGCCCAAAGCCAAGGCTTTCCCATTGGCTTGTAATGGAAATTTGCCGACATTAATACAGAAGCCCGCAGCTTTGGCTTGCTGCTCCGTCAAGCCAATACTCGCCACTTGGGGATGGGTGAAAATACAGCCTGGAATCTGGGTACGATCTAAAGCATGTACCTCAGTCAACCCAGCGATTTTCTCGACACAAAGAATGGCTTCATGACTGGCTTTATGGGCTAAACAGGGTGCGCCTGCGACATCTCCAATTGCATAAACGCCTACCACATTGGTTTTGCACCAAGCGTCGACTTTGATATAGCCATGCTCAAACTCAATACCCAATGCTTCTAGACCCAGATTTTGGGTATTCGCTTTTACGCCAATCGCGGAAAGCACCTTTTCAACGGTGATCATTTGCACACCGGTTGATGTTTCAATATAACAATCCGCTTGCCCGTTTTTGCTTTCGATGCTTTTTACAGCGGCAGCCGTTAAAACTTTCATCCCCTGCTGTTCAAATTGCTTTTGCACATATTGGGCAACTTCAACATCTTCGCTAGGTAAAATCTGCTTGGCGATATCTACCAGCGTCACTTGGCAACCTAAGTCTTGGTAGAGACTGGCAAATTCGCTGCCTATAGCCCCTGAGCCGATCACAAGCAAAGACTTGGGTAATTGCTGCGGCACTAAAGCCTCTTTATAACTCCAGACCTGATCACCATCGACAGCAATATGCGGTAAAGTGGCTGCACGTGCGCCCGTTGCCACAATAATATGCGGTGCGGAAATCTGCTGTTTCTGCCCCTGTGCATCGGTAAGCTCTAATTGTTCTTTGGCAATAAATTGAGCGGCTGCATGAAAAACAGTGACCTGATTTTTTTTCAGCAAATGACCGATGCCTTGCACCAATTGCTCGGACACCTGTCTGCTATGACGAACCAGTTGCTGCATATCAAAATCAACGGAACCTACAGTAAATCCAAACTGCTCTGTGTGTTTAAGCTGCTGTGCCATTGCAGCTCCACTCAGTAATGCCTTGGTAGGAATACAGCCCCAATTCAGACAGATTCCACCCAAATGCTGTTTTTCAACAATTGCGGTTTTTAAGCCCAGTTGCGCTGCGCGAATCGCAGCGACATATCCCCCTGGACCAGCACCGATGACAATCAGATCAAATTGTGTATCAGACATGGCGACTCTCCTACACTAAAATCAAGGCAGGATTTTCGACAAACTGCTTAAATGCCGATAGGAAATGCGCACCCAATGCCCCATCAATCACACGATGATCGCAAGATAATGTTGCTGTCACCATTTGACGCACAACAATCGCATCATGTTCGACGACAGCGCGTTTCTCCGCAGCTCCCAAAGCCAGAATGGCTCCCTGAGGTGGGTTAATAATCGCGTCAAACTGTTGAATGCCGAGCATCCCCAAATTGGAAATACTGAAACTGCCGCCTTGAAACTCATCAGGGGCTAATTTACCCGTTTTGGCACGAGTCGCCAGATCTCGCATGTCATTGGAAATCTGGGCTAAGGATTTGTGATTAGCGGCTTTAATAATCGGTGTAATCAGACCATTCTCAATCGCGACAGCTACAGCAATATCAGCCTGTTCAAACTGCAAAATTTGCTGATTTTCTTCATCAAACTGAACATTGACCTGTGGAACCTTCATCAATGCGGCCGCCGCAGCTTTAATCAACATATCGTTAATGGACAACTTGACTTGCGGTACGCTACTGTTAATTTGCTGACGTAAGGCCTGAACCGCTTCAACATTTAAGTCTATGGTTAAGCGAAAGTGCGGTGCATTACGTTTGGCGGCTTGCAGCCTTGAAGCAATCGCTTTACGCATGGCATTCATGGCTATAGTCGTGACTTTTGTAGACTCTGTTGCATGCACATGGTCTGCATGTTGAACTTGTACAGGGTTTTCACGCTGATAAACGGCTTCAACATCCTCCTTACAGACTCGTCCACGTGAACCCGATGCACGGCAATCATGCAGATTAATGCCCCATTGTTTTGCCAAACGGCGCGCGACTGGAGTGGCGAGCACGTGGCTATCGTCCGCTTTAGATTTAGCCACTTTGCTACTGGCCTGATGACGCACATCTGGCCAAGCACCGCCTGCGGCTTGAACTGCAGCCTGAATATCCTGAACACTAATACGGCCTTTACGTCCAGAACCCGTAATCTGGGCCAAGTTCACATTATGTTTTGCAGCCAATTTCAAGGCATGTGGCGTTGCAAAAATATCATCGCTTTGTTGGTAGCCTTGTAACGCAGCAGGAATTGAATATCCACCCTGAGCCACAGCTTTTGATCCATTACCAGCACTGTTCTGTTTAGGCGCAGCTTGTACTTTGCTTTCAACTTGAGCTGAAGCTACTTTTTCAGGAACCGTTGCGACCGCTTTATGTTCAGTTACAGCAGGTGTTCCACCTAAGGATTGCGCATAAGCCTCAATTTCAGCATCGGAAACTTGAGCGTCTGCACAAATGGCAATCACACCACCGACAACAAGGGTGTCACCATCTTTAGCAATAATTTTGCGCAGCACGCCATCGAAAGGCGCTTCCAGAACATTGACGATTTTTGTGGTTTCAATTTCACAAATTTCCTGCCCTTTACTAAATTGCTGCCCTTCCTGAATCAGCCATTGGGCAATGGTGCCCTCTTCCATCGACAGACCCCATTTCGGGATTTCTAGAGTTTTAATTTCGCTCATCCTAAGCCTCCAACGTTTTACGTACAGCCTGTTCGATACGTTCTACACTTGGTAACCATTCTTTTTCCAATACGGGTGAAAATGGCACAGGTGAATGCGGTGGGGTCACCAGTTCAATCGGTGCTTTCAGATAATGAAAACCTTTCTGGGCAATAAGCGCAGCCACATCATGTGCAAAACCGCAACGGGCTGCCGATTCATCCACAATCACCACCCGACCTGTTGAAGCTACCGACTCTAAAATGCCGTCTTCATCCAACGGGGAAATGGTCCGTGGGTCAACCACTTCAACCGAAATACCTTCTTTGGCCAGCTTATCAGCAACTTCATTGGCACGATGCACCATGAGGCTTAAGGCAATAATGGTAATGTCGGTGCCTTCACGAGTGTAATTGGCGACACCAAAAGGAATGGTATAAGCCTCATCTGGTACTTCACCCTTTATGTCATATAGCAACTTGTGCTCACAGAATACGACAGGGTCGTCATCCCGAATAGCTTGAATCAACAAGCCTTTCACATCATAGGCGCTAGATGGAACTACGACTTTTAAGCCGGGCACAGAAGCAAATACGTTATATGGGGACTGCGAATGCTGCGCGGCTGCTGAAAAACCAGCGCCAATCATACCGCGCACCACCATTGGAGCTTTTGCCTTGCCACCGAACATGTAACGGAATTTGGCCGCTTGGTTATACAGCATGTCATAGCACACGCCATAAAAATCCATAAACATTAAATCCGCCACAGGTCTTAAACCTGTTGCAGCAGCCCCTGCGGCCATCCCAATAATGGCAGACTCGGTAATCGGGGTATCAATGACGCGCTCCGAACCGAACTCAGTCCATAGCCCTTTAGTGACCCCCAATACCCCGCCAAACCCTTCGAGTTTATTGTCATCGGTATTTTTACCGCCATGTCCACCACGGACATCTTCACCCACAACGATCACGCTTGGATCACGGCGCATTTCCAGTTCAATCGCTTCTTTAATCGCGTTTCGATAACTTTTATTTGGCATTGTTCTACTATTCCTTTAGTAAGAGACGTAAACATCTGTAAGTAGCTGAGAGACTTCTGGATATTTGGCTGCTCGCGCTTTCGCAACAGCATCGTCCACATTCGCTTTAGATTGGGCATCAATGGCATCTAATTTGGCTTCGTCAATTTGCCCTTTGACTTTTTCACGAAAGATTTTCAATGGGTCTTTATGCTCTTTGACATAATCTAGTTCTTCTTTGGAGCGAATCAGTCCGGGATCTCCCTCAAAATGTCCATAAAAACGGTTGGTTACCGTTTCAATCACACTCGGACCTTCACCACAGCGGGCACGCTCAATGGCTTTTTGCGCAACTTCATACACAGCAAAGAAGTCTGTACCATCCACCTTTTCAGCAGGTAAGCCAAAACCTGCCGCCCGACCTGCAATGTCCTTACTGCCTACGGCATAATCATGTGCAGTGCCTTCACCAAAGCCGTTATTTTCAAAAACAAAAATGACAGGAAGCTTGAGCACGACTGCCATATTCATGGCTTCAAAGGTTAAGCCCTGATTTGAACCACCATCTCCGGTAAAGGACAAACCAATACCGCCATTTTTAAGGGTTTTGGCGCTTAATGCCGCACCAATTGCTAAGGGAGGACCGCCCCCCACAATACCGTTGGCACCGAGCATGCCTTTATCCAGATCAGCAATATGCATGGAGCCACCTTTACCACGACATAAACCATCATCTTTGCCAAAAATTTCTAACATCATGGCGTGAATATCACAGCCTTTGGCAATACAGTGTCCATGACCACGATGGGTCGAAGTAATAAAGTCCTTGTCGGTTAAATTTTCACAAATTCCCACGGCAACCGCTTCTTCACCGCTATATAAATGAATGAAACCTGGGATATCACCTGTATTATTTTCATCGTGAAGTCGGTCCTCAAATTCACGAATATCGCGCATTCTTTTGTATGCTGCTAGCAATTGCTCTTCCGTTAATTGCATATACTTGATCCTTATTCATAACGCTTAAAATAAAATTCAGAGTAGAAAAACATTCAAACCTGAATTTTAAAACCGTATATTTATATAAGAATATTTTGATTACTTTTCCTATTAGACTAAAAAAAATATTATATAAAAATTATGAAATAATATTAAAAAACAACATATTAAACACTTAAAAATATCTTTAATTTTTTATTAATTTCAAAAACATATAAAAACAAACCTTTAACCAACCTTTGTTTTATATCATAAGATTTTTGGACTATTTTATTATAGTTTGAATATTTTAATTACAGCTCAACCCTGCAATTAAATGAATGTTTTATATTAATTTAAACAATGGAATATATAAAATGGATTTAAATAACACTGTACTAACTGGGAAAAAAATGCGTGGCACTGAAAAATTGGCGCGTATTCCTATTAAAGTGCTCCCAACCGAAACACCACCCAAAAAACCAGAATGGATACGGAGCAAAATCAGTCAGCCTGAAGAAGTGCAGATCATCAAAGATTTATTACGACAACAAAAACTACATACGGTGTGTGAAGAAGCTGCCTGTCCGAATTTGCCGCAATGTTTTGGTAGTGGGACTGCAACCTTCATGATCATGGGCGATATTTGTACCCGACGCTGCCCGTTTTGCGATGTCGCTCATGGTCGCCCAAATGTATTAGATGCCAGTGAACCACAACATTTGGCAGAAACGGTAAAGAACCTGAACTTAAAATATGTCGTGATTACTTCTGTTGACCGTGATGACTTAAAAGATGGCGGTGCACAACATTTTGCCGATTGCATTCGAGCAATCCGTCAAAGCAGCCCAGACACTTTAATTGAGATCTTAGTGCCAGACTTTCGCGGTCGCATAGATCTTGCACTCGACATTCTGAGCCAGAACCCACCCGATGTTTTTAATCACAACATTGAAACTGTGCCACGCCTCTATAAAGCCATGCGACCGGGTTCAAACTACCAGCACTCCTTAGATTTACTCAAGCAATTTAAACAGTACTGTCCTGATATTCCGACCAAATCTGGTCTGATGGTTGGATTAGGCGAAATTAAAGCAGAAGTGATTGTGTTACTGAATGATCTTAAAGATCACCATGTTGACTACATAACCATTGGACAATATTTGCAACCTTCCAAAGCACATGCCCCAATTCATCGTTTTGTTGCCTTGGAAGAATTTGAACATTACCAAATCCATGGTCAGTTATTACAATTTAAAAATATCTGGAGTGCACCAATGGTAAGATCGAGTTACTTTGCTGAAAAACAATATCATGGAGAAGCCACGCCTAACCCCTTTCATTACAAAAGTGCATTAACCCCATTTTAATTGTATGGTGCATCCATAAAATCAATGAAATTTTTACTAAAATTAGATAGAAAAACGAAGGTTTTCCTATTAGATTTTTGGGATGCCGTTGAAAATAAATCCGCTCACAGGCTTAGGAGAAATTCCGTCAATCATCAAAATTTATCATGCAATTTACAGTCATAAAATGACAGGATGAAATTATTACTATTGGGCACAAATGGATATTTCAGCTCAGCCATGAAGGAATATGGAATGAATAATTTAGAAGAATTGAATACACGCTTACAAACAACGCATTTAGTCAATCAAGTCGATGTGAATGCGGCACCCTTAGTGACGCTACCCAAGGAAGAGCGTTTTTCTTTATTCAGACGTACTATTCATCATACCTATGAAGAACTCTTAAGAATTGCTCACGATTCTGACATGGCAATAGGACTAACCGACCATCATGGGACTCTGCTATGGACGTGGAGTAGTCGAACAATGTTATCGTCTGCGGAACAGGTTCATTTTGTTGAGGGAGGACAATGGTCTACTCAAGCCGTCGGCACCAATGCGATTGGCTTGGCACTGAATAGTCAACGTTCCCGTTGTGTTCACTCTCATGAGAATCAAATGAATAGTGTTCGAGATTGGGTCTGTTACGCAGCGCCAATCATAGACCCGATTTCAAATCAATTTCATGGCGTGATTAATCTCTCGACCAAATATAAAAAACATACGCCTTTGGGCGTTTTAGCCGTTGAACGCTGTGCCGACCTCGTACGTCAATCTCTTTTAATTGAACAAAAAAATATACTGTGCATTAATGCCTTAGGCACACCTAGAGTATTATTCAATCAAACCCAACTGTTATTAACACATCGACAAATTGAGATTCTGTGTATTTTGGCTTTACGTTCGAATGGGATTAGCTTAGAGGAACTTCATTACGCCTTATATGGAGAGCGTGACGTCAGTACTAAAACACTGAAAGCAGAATTGTCACAACTTCGGAATTTGTTACCTGACTGCATCGAAGCTCGCATATACAAATTAACCTGTGAAGTACAATGCGATTTTTTACAAGCTGAACAATCATTGAATGCAGGATTTCTCGCCAGTACGTTTTCGTTATACAAAGGTTGTTTTTTAGCTAAAACAGAGAGCCCTTTTTTGTGTGCATGGCGCGAAAGTTTTGATGCCCGATTAAGCCATTTGATTTATCAAATGCAAGACATCGACCAATTATTAAAGATTATTAGTTATGTACCTGAGCGAAATGATGCTGTGCTGCGTTTGTTAGAGTTATTACCTGAAGAAAGTATCTATCGCGAGCGATTTTCAAGATTTATATAAGCTTGACTGGGCAAAACCAGTCTAGTGGTTGCTTAGACCTTTTTTTTGCTCATGATGAGATGAATCAAGAATTCATAATGGCATTCATTCACATTATGAATTCTAAGCTGTTCTACTTCAGCATGGAGCGTTCAAGTACGCCGCAATATCATCGACCGTTGCACGTGCAGTGCGTGACACCCCAATTAAGGTGGCGGATGCCATTCCAGTCCACTCGCCATAACCCACGAACCATAAATTCGGCACTTTTAAAGATCGACCATTTTGCACAGCAACAGTCTGATCAGGCTCGACAATATTAAGGCTATTTACATGCTTTAGTGCGGGCTTAAAGCCGGTACACCAAATGACAGCATCGATGGCTTGATGTGTGCCGTCTGACCAAATCACACCATGTTGATTAAAAGCTGAAAAGGGCTCTCGACTATGTAAGACGCCACGCGCTCTGGCATCTTTAACACTCTCCACCATCACAATATCTCCCAAACCGCCCACAGGCTGGTCGACATGGCGTCCTTCTAATTGCGCTTTTAAACGTTCCGTTGCCCGAAAAAACAGGACTCGACCATCCACATCATCCGAAAGAAATTGTGGGGGGTTCTGAGTGACCCAAGTGCATTCAGCTACTTTTGACACTTCAGCCAAAATCTGCGCACCTGAGTTGCCACCACCAACAACCATCACGTTCTTATTTTTAAAGGGTTCAGCATTTACATAATCGGCCGAATGTATTTGAAGCCCTTCAAAGTTTTCTATGCCTTCATACACAGGAATATAAGGCTGCCCCCAAGTGCCAGTTGCACTGACCACCGCCTTTGCTCGCCAAAACTTTTCTCCCGCATAAACATCTAAAGATTGAGCATGCTGTTCAAGATGATCTACAGAGATCGGACGTACTATGGGAAACTGATAACGTTGCTCATAAGCATTTAAGTATGCAATGACTTCATCTCTGCTCGGATAAGGCTGAGTGGTTGTCGGCATCATCCACCCCGACAAAGAACTCCAAGTATTTGGAGAAAATAGACGTAGGGACTCCCAAGCATGTAACCATGCTCCACCAGCTTGAACCTGATCATCTAAAATAATAAATGGAATCTTTTTCCGTTTTAAAAAATATGCAGTCGATAGTGCCGCTTGACCACCACCAATAATGACTACATCAACCTCACTTTGCAGTTGAGCCAAAATTATGCTCCTTCAAGAACCTCAACTAAAAATTAATACCCTATTTTTTGGGGTTGCCGTCTTTCAAAAATTTATGAAATGATTGATTATTCTAATTTAAAACATGATTTTGATAAACTTCTAAGACTATTTCAAAAAACTTAATACACCCTATAAAATTTTGATTTTTAAATGATGGATCATAAATTTTATAAATATATAAGAATATTATTAATTAAAAATCATTTACAAATAAAATCATCTACTGAATACAAAATAAATAAGTACATTAACCATTAAAATTAAAAAATCCGTAAAGCTAAAATTTTAACTTTACGGCAATACGAAAATATTAGCTTAAAACTTAAATCCAAAATTTATATTTACACGGTATAACCACTTATCACTATTTTGTGAGGTGGTTGAGGTATACCCCGTACTGTTGGTTGAACCTCCAATGATATTAGAATTTTTACCCCAAGTATAATCGGCCCACACCAAAAATGGTGAAGCAATAAACATCATGCCTGTCGTATTCATTTGTGAGGCTGACCAGTCACTACGTTCTTTATCTAAATAACTAAAGTCATTATAGAACTTAATTGCCTTTAATTTACCCATATCCTTCACTGGTAAAGTATAAGCAATATTCAAGCTCGAAATAATGCCTTCAGAAGCAATGAAATAAGATGGAGTTAAACCATTGGTTCCCATTAAAGTCACGTCATTGCTGATACCCTCAGGATTCTCAGCATCATATTTATAATCTATGACTGAGCCCTGAACATTCCAACGATTGAAATTGGTATTTGCATGTACACCAAGCGCATAATATTGCCCATTTTTATCCGTAGTTTTATTATGCAATTGGGAAATGGCGCCTGATAGCCCGAGTTCTTGCTGCCCCACGCCTGTATCAAACTTTTTTACTACACGTGTATTGAACTGATTGCGCTTTTCATTTTGATAGGCTTTCTGATTCGGGAATGTATTATTTAATTCATCATAGCTCCCACTTTCCGGTGAATAACGCATATTGGTTTCCAGCATGGTTGGGTAATAGCCCAACTTAATATCCCAATCTTTATCGTTATAATTCCAATTCAGACCTGGTGCAATGTTATTACCATAGCCCAAGAAAAATGGAAGATGATAAGTCCACCCATTTTGCGGATAAGGATAAATTGCGAATGGTTTATATACAAAACCAGCTTCGAGGCTATTATTTTGGTTAAATTTATAACCAATATATGCTTTTTCTATCGAGGTATATTCATGATCTTGCAATAAGAAACTGCTATTTAAATATACATCCTCATATTTCCCTGTAATATCTAAACGTAAAATATCAAAATCAGTTTTACCAAATCCACGGTTTTTACTTTCGGGCCAGCTTTCATAACGATGGTTAAAACGAACAACCCCCCCCACTTTCAATGCAGCAGCTCCATCATCACTGTTCCATTCTAGCGCTGACTCTGAAGCCCATGTTGTTGTCGCCAAGCATGACATCATTACACCCACAACAGCCATCATCTGGTTTTTCATTTATACTTCCTCATTGGCTTGCCATTACAAGCTTTGCATTATTTGTTTTACATACAAAACAATGTTTGTTTTATTTTTTGCTAAAAAAAAATTGGCTTGTATTGGCCAAAGCAAGTCATCCTTTTGCTTTGCACGTCTGATTCACCTTTTTTTAGCATGTGTTCTACCCTACGTACCGAGGCACGTAGCATAGAAAGAAAAGATTATTTTTTGAGTTAGTCCAACTCAGCACTCCGCAGAGAGTCTATTAGTACAGTTTCTTTTGAGGAGGACCAGCAAAGTTCAGTGGCCCAATCGAATGCATATCCAGTTCAATAATGGCGGGACCATTCAGTGCAACAGCTGCTTGAATCGCTGTCTTAAATTCTTCTGCACTACCGACTTTCCAGCTTTTTACGCCCATTGATTCGCCTAAAAGCTTGTAATCTGGGGTATGCAATTCGTTGTAATACTGTCGACCATTGAAATAGTTATTTTGAATACCGCGCATTACGCCATATCCGCCATCATTCATAATCATTAACACCATGTCAGTATTTTCCTGCACCATGGTTGCGATTTCACCAATCCCGAGCATCAAGCCACCATCACCGACCAAGCCCACAACTTTCTTGTCTGGATTGGCAATACTTGACCCGATTGCATGAGCAAGCCCCAAACCAATTGCGCCTGCAAGTGAGTGGATATTTCGGTTCGGTGCTTGTAATGGGAATAAGCGACTCCCCCATGTACTACCCGACATGGTGATGTCGCGAACAAAAATGCCATCTTCAGGCAGTGCTGCACGTAAATGATCACAAATTAAGGCGTATTGGTCCATTTGTTTACGTAAGGCTGCAACAGCGGTATCTTTAGCAGCCACAATCGCTTGGTCATAGTTTGCATCAACCTTTGATGTGCCATTGAGCTGAGTTAACACGCGTGCCAAAGTGTCTTTGGTATCTGCACAAATAAAATGCCGAATCTTGTAGTTCCGTTGCTGAGCCACTGGATTGGCATCAATCTGAATAATATTTTCAGGAAATTCAACCGAATAAGTTTTAGTTTCATTACTACGTAAACGTGAACCTACCACCACCACTAAATCAGACTCTTTCAGTAATTGCTCAACTGCTGCCGAGTTATGAAATGCGCCTAAACTGCGTGGATGTGCATCTGCCAAGATACCGCGACCATGCGTTGAAGACACCACTGGAATGCCTAAATCAGCAATCGCTTTAACTTCCTCTACCGCATGTAAAGCACCACCACCCACCCAGAACATTGGACGTTTGGCTTGTTGAAGTTTCTGGCTAATCAGTTCGATTTCAGCATCACTGGCTTGTGGTAATTGGAGCGCTTTGACTGGTCCTAAATCCAGTGGTAAATCAATTTCTGCTGCTTGAACATCAATCGGAAGTTCAACACTGACGGGCCCCATCGGCACAGTCGTGGCAACACGAATTGCTTCACGAATGACACCAACGGCATTGTCTGGACTGGTAATACGAAAGGCGGCCTTACTTGAAGCACGCAAGAACGTAAGCTGATCTTTGGTTTCATGAATAAAGCTGGCATCACGATCCAGATATTCACGCTCCACCTGACCCGTTAAATGCAAAACTGGGCTACCTGCGTTCATAGCTTCAATTAATGAGCCCACCGCATTACCTGCGCCAGCACCTGTACTGGTTAAGGCAACACCCAAGCCTTTAAAGCGTGCATGGGCATCTGCCATGGTCACTGCACCCGCTTCACCACGCGCTGCAACAAAGCGAATTTTCTCACGGCGCCCCACTGCATCGGCAATCGGTAAGTTATGAATTGAAATGACGCCATAAATACTGTTTACATTGTGCTGTTCTAATACGCGGGCAATTGCTTCACCTACATTGACACGTTCCGTCATGAATATATTCCTCTAAAAATTCTGTTTTACTATCTGTTTAACTTTGTGCTGACTGATGCTTAGTCTGACCAAGGGTTTGGCGTCTCATTCAGTCCGATATAAATACTTTTTTGTTGCATATAGGACAAAATGCCCTGACGCCCTTTCTCACGACCAATACCGCTGTCTTTAAAGCCACCAAAGGGTGCTGAAATGGAAAATTTCTTATAGGTGTTAATCCACACTGTGCCCACTTCTAAAGCGCGAGCAATACGCCAAGCCTTACGATAACTTTCCGTCCAGATACCGGCTGCCAAACCAAAACAACTGTCATTGGCCTGTTTCAATAAATCGGCTTCATTGTCATATTTCATGACCACCAAAACTGGTCCAAAAATTTCTTCTTGGCACACTTGAGCATTGTTATTTAAGCCGGTAATAATAGTCGGCAAATAGTAACTACCTTTCTCGAACTCGCCTTCAGTGATTGCTTGACCACCCGTTAGAATCTCGCCACCTTCTTGTTTTGCCAGTTGGACATAACGATCAACTGACTCTAGATGCGCTCGGTTAATTAATGAACCGATATGCACATCGGCTTGTTCAGGATGTCCGACACGAAGTTTCTCGGTGACTTCAACTAGACGTGCCAAAAACTGCTCATAAAGACTGCTATGAATAAACAGACGAGAACCTGCAATACATGCCTGACCTGCGGAACTAAAAATTCCGTATACGACACCTTTTACCGCCAATTCGACATCAGCATCAGGCAATACAATCGTGGGAGATTTCCCGCCCAGTTCGAGTGAGGTGGTGATCAATTTATCTGCCGCGATATGCGCCAAGTGACGTCCTGTAGTTGTACCGCCCGTGAAGGAAATTTTACGCACCAATGGATGCTTGACGATGGCATCCCCCACCACAGATCCTTTACCGACCAACACGCTGAGCAAACCTTTCGGTAAGCCTGCTTCTTCAAAGATTTTCGCCAATTCAAGTGCGATTAAAGAGGTTGCTTCGGCAGGTTTTAAAATCACGGCATTACCACCTGCCAATGCTGGTGCAAGTTTTTGCACTTCACTGGCAATTGGGGAATTCCATGGGGTAATTGCCGCCACGACGCCCACCGGTTCATGCACGCTCATGCTCATGAAGTCTTGTGCACGTTGTGAAGTCAGTTCATCATTCATGGTTTCACAAGCAGCCGCTACATAGCGTGCAGTTGCTGCAGCACTCATCACTAAGCCACGTGTTTCTGCTAAAGGCTTCGCGTTATCACGGGTTTGTAACTTCGAAAGTACATCAACACGCGCCTCAATAAGGTCAGCGACTTTATATAAAATTTTGGCACGCTCATGTGGCAAGCTGTTCCGCCACGTGGGTTCACGCCAAGCCTGATCAGCTTTTTGAATGGCTTCTTCAATATCTTCCGGACTGGCTGTCGAAATTTCGGCATTCACCGAATTGTCTGCTGGAAATGTACTTTGGATAACATTGCCTCGACCCAAACGCCACTCACCTGCAATATACAGTTCCTTTACCATGACTTTATCCCTCTTAAATCTGAATCGTTCCAACGCTATTACGACATGCGCGAATCACGCTGAGCGCAGCCAATGTTGAGGTCTTTGGGTTTGACGCAAGTGGTACGCCCATCAGCTCAATGGTCATTTCACCAAAGCGCCCTTCCGCTACAATGGTATGTTTGTTTTTAGTGATCGTCGGATCAACCGTGAGCTCTACTGTGGTGTCGTCCAGGCCCATGCCTGCAAGTGCTATGGTCGCAGCCACATTGGCATTGGCTGGAAATTTTAACGCTGCTTCACGTGCTGTTCCGCGATAAAACACCGTAGCTTCTGTGACTCGATCAAGATCGACCAACTGCTCGGCATAACTGCCCCGCCAGCTATTCGGGCTTTTGCAACCCTTATAGACCACTTTATCAAGCCCGCCCTCTTTGGCTGCCGCAATGCCATCAATTCCTGCAATGGCGCCCGCCAATAAATGTAAGTGCGCGCCATGTTGTTGAGCCGTTGCTTTAAGTTCGGCAAGAAATTCACTGTCTGCTAATGTCCCGACTGAAATCAGCCCAATGGTCCAACCCTGCGCTAAGACTTTTTTCGCATGTTCTTTAACCGCAGCCTGACCTGCAACTTCAATGACATAATCAGGCGTACCATCACATTGAGTTATATCTGAAATTACTTGCACACTATCGGATAATTTTGCTTGTACATCAGCAATGCTATCTGCTGGTACCACAACCCATTTCAATTCAAGGTCATGTGGCAAATGGGTATAGACTTCTGACGCCATCGCGCCGAATCCAATCATCATGAGTTGCTTCATGTCTGTCCTCAAATATGTTTGTTAAAACCACCTGAAACATCGAGTGCTGTTCCTGTGGTATATGAAGCCAATGGCGATGCAAGAAAAACCAAAGCGCGAGCAGGTTCTTCTGGTTTACCTAAGCGTTGCATTGGAATTCCACGCTTTTGTGCAATATTGCCGATCCATTCTTCCCAAGTTTGATTTTGGTCAGAGCGGTCTGCATAGCGGCGTTTCCACTGCGCCGATTCCACCATGCCCAACAAAATGGAATTGACACGAATGCCATACTGAATAAATTCATGTGATAGTGAATGGGTCAAATTCAGCAACGCTGCGCGTGCTGCCGAAGTCGCAATCATGTGCGGCTCGGGTTGCAGGGCTAACAATGAATTCACATTGGTAATTGAACCAAATGCAGACAGTTTCAAATCATCTAAGAATGCTCGAATAGGGTTCAGTACGCTGAAGTATTTCAACTCAATTTCTTTCATCCAATCTTCATCTTGCGTATTGTCAAAATTTGAAACGCGACCTTGACCTGCGTTATTAATCAACATGTCGACATGACCAAACTGTTGTTTCACTGCTTGTGCAAAGCAGTTGACTTCTGACTGCGCCAGCACATTACAAGCATGTGTAAAAACCTGCGCATTCGGATATTTTTCTAAAATATAAAGTTTTGATTCAGCAAGGCGTTGTTCATCCCGACCACACCATGCGACTTTGGCACCTTCTGCCACTAAGATTTCGACAGCAGCTAAACCAATGCCTGAAGAGCCACCTGTTACAACTGCTACTTTCCCTTCTATTTGGAAGCTCATAATTGATATCTCGTTTCAATGCTGCGTTGCAGACAAAATAATTGCATTAAATGCTTTGGGTTGATCGACATAACTGAGGTGTCCCGCTTCAGCGATCTCAATATAGTTTTGGCAATCCATTTCCTGAGCCAATTCAGCAATTGCTTGCGATGGGGTAATGCTGTCTTGCTGTCCAGCAACGATCACGCATTTCCCGCCTAAATCTTTCAAATAATTTCGAATTTCGTCATAAGCCAATAAGTAGGATGCTTGGGTAAATCCGCCCAAATTTAAGTTCTGCATCACATGCTCAATCAGCGCTAGGGTTTGTGGTAATTTTAAATACGTTAAATTGGGTCCGCGGCTTTGTGCTAATCCGTGATTGCCCAGCTCAGCCAACATTTTGGGGCGCTTGGCATACACTTCTGCCTGTTGCTCTGCACGATAGCGCTGATAGCCTTGGGCCACATTGGCAATAACCAATTGCTGAACACGTTGAGGATACAGGCGAGCAAACGCACTCGCCTGTAATGCCCCAAGGGAATGCCCCACAACAATCGCCTGCTGAATTTGAAGTGCATCAAACAACGCAGCTAAACGCTGAGCATAATCCTCCGCATTGGGGGTCTGCGTTGTTAATGCATCAGACAAACCATAGCCTGGTGCATCCCATGCAATGACATGAAAATACTGACTTAACTCATTCAATTGATTGACCCACGAGCCAGAACCAGAACTAATACCATGTAACAGCACCAAATACTGATCGCCTGTTCCAGCTTCCCGATAGGCCTGTTGATCGCCATTAATATCAACCAGCTGAATCGGGAAGTGTTTCAATGTTTCAATAAGTGTCATCTGTATTTCCCTGTCTTACATTAGTTGCGTTCAATCTGAGACAAAGGATGCTCAGGTGGATAGTTCGGAATTGTTGGTTTTCCAGCACCGAGCATCACGCACATCAAGGCATCTTCTTGTCCCGGATTAAACAAACCACGATAAATACCGGGCGGGATTGAAATCAGATCACGCTCTTTTAAACGCGTTTGAAACTTTTCACCGTTGTGTTCGATAAACAGATCAATTTCACCACGCAGCATAAAAAATACTTCTTCCACATCATGGTGAATGTGCAATGGACCTTCACACTGTGCGGGTAAAACCATGGTAGAGAATGTGAAATTTTCAGCTGGAACGGTATTACCATCCGCCACCACACCTGTTGCACCCGTCCCCATGTAGCGCATTTGCGCACGGCGATACTTCGGGTCGTAATCGGCTTGGAATTTCAACGCATCAAAGTCATATTTACGCGTCTCAAAACGTGCAATACGGGTATTCAGCCATTGTTCTAAGTTTGTGCCTTCCGGCTGTTTCCATGTTTCAAATTGCTGAGAACTCATGTTTTTCACTCCTACTGAAAATCTTTTTAATAACGTTTAAGCAATGGGGTAAGGAAAAATGAACCTACAATTGCCACCACTGCTAAGAATGTGATACCGAGATTAAAGCTGCCTGTTTTCATTACAATCATGCCGATCAGCACTGGAGCAATCGCACTGGCGAAGTTCGCTAAGCCATTGAAAATGCCACCAGCTGTAGCGCCAACATCTGCTGTCGTTACTTTGGCTAAAAGAGCAAAGACTGCGGCTACACCAAATCCCCAAGAAAATGCACTGACCGACATTGATACGATAATCATGAATGGATTGGTCATAATCACCATGAAATAGAGAGAGATCCCTGCAATCAATAAACCAGCAAAGACCTGAATCGCGCGCTTACCTAATTTGTCGGAAAATAACGCTCCCAATACCTCACCGACCAACATGGCAATGAAAGGTAAACTTGAATAAAAGCCGAACTCTTTTAAATTGAAGCCTTTATCCTGAATCAGGTAAGACGGTACCCAGCTGTTCAGCCCCCACAAATAAGTCATCAGGGCAATATTGAAGAAGCAAACTAACCAGAACGATCCGTTTTTCAATAAACTTTTGGTGTTTTGTACATGACCTTGAAAGTTCACTCGTGTGCTGGCATCTTCCAGCTCAATCGTTTTACGCAGAGTCAAATTGCGTAGCCCAACCGAAACCAGAATCATGACAATCAGCGTCAAGCCCGCCATGACAAAAAATGTGCTGTGCCAGTCATGTTTAGCCAGTACTGCTGCCGTAATTGGGAAGCCTAAAAATGCACCTATCGGCGTTCCAAGCAAAAACATGGTTGAAGCACGTGCTTGCTGATGATCCGAATACGTCTGCTTGACGATGCTATAGGCCAAGGCAAAGAGTGGACCTTCGGCAATACCCAATAACACACGTAAAAACAACATGGTGCCGTAATGTGTAGTGAATCCCATAAACAACATGAGGATTCCCCATGACGTTACACTCCAAAACAGCATTTTCTTTGGGTTAAAAATATCGCCCAAAAAACTTAAAAAAACCGAGGAAAATCCGTAAGCCAAAAGAAAGCTTGTCATTAACCAGCCTAATTTTGCTTTATCTTGTGCAATCCCCATTGCATCTTGAAAGTGCGGGTCTGAAAACAATACAGCGATACTAATCTTGTCAAAGAACGCGAGTACCACACACGCCATTAATACAAAAGCAGGTATCCAATGCTTCAACCCCTTCTTTTCTTCTACATCGTTCAGCATATTTAACATTCCTTTGATCTGGCTCAACGTAGTGAAAAAAACGCTACGGTTTTAATTTCATGACATTAAACTCAGGGTTTTTAAGTTGTTCTGGATCTAAAACCGTTTGATTTTGAATCCAACGCTTAGCCAGCTTGACTAACTTGGAATCATTCACGGCGATCATATTAATGAGTCTGTTTTCTGCATCTAGGTACAAATAGCTCTTCTGGGTTGGACTGGTTTCTCGTATAACCAAACTGGGCTGCAGCTTAGGTTGATATGTGCCCAAAATTTGAATATTGCAGTGATACTGATCCGACCATAACCAGGGAATGTCGGCATATTCTGTGTCCATCCCTAACATGGATTTTGCAGCTGCAATGGCTTGATTTTGTGCATTTGCCCACGATTGAATGCAGTATCCCAATACTGGATGTGTCGCCACATCACCGGCTGCATAAATATCTTGATCGGATGTCTGTCCATAAGCATTCACAACAATCCCATCTCGAACTTCTAGACCCGCATCAGTTCCCAATTCTTTCGCAATTTCTGCACCAGCACCGACCACCACACAATCAAATACTTGGCTGGGCTCTGGATAATTCAATACCTCTACGGTTTGATTGGACGCTTCAATTAAATGCAATTGCTGACTATTTAAATGAATTTCAGTACCTGCCTCGCTATGTATCTGCTTTAAAAAATCAGAAACTTCTGGGCTAACACTTCGACCACAAAGACGCTCTGCATATTCATACACATGCACCGTTTTGCCTTGTTTACGTGCTGTCGAAGCGATTTCCAGACCAATCCAGCCACCGCCAATAATGGCGATCCTATGCGATTGTTCAATTTTGTCCGATAATCGTTGGCAATCTTGTACTCCGCGCAGCGTCATCACATTTGGAATATTGATCCAAGTCGCTACTGGAACGCGGGCACGACTACCTGTCGCAATCAGCAATTTGTCATAAGGCAAGATTTTCCCGCTTTCTAGAAAAACCTGTTTACTGTTACGGTCAATTCGTTTTGCCGAATCAGGTTTATGGAGTTCCAAATTAAATTCAGCAATTTGTTCTGCGGTAAATAAATTCAGGCTCTCATAACTGGCTTCTTTAGACAGAACTTGTTTTGACAAAGGCGGACGTTCATAAAAGATCTGATTTTCATCAGAAACCACATGAATTTCCCCAGAAAAGCCACTTTGACGTAAGGTATTTACGGCCCAACCTGCAGCTTGACCTGCTCCAACCACAACTATTCGTTCCATGTCATTCACCTTGCTATTGCCCTAAACCATTAGGCTTTATGTTGACGTCGGGTTTCATGATCCAATCCACCTTCAATTGCCCATTCGGTAAAGAGTTCAAGCGAATGCTCTTCAACACGTGGCGTCCAATCTTCAGTCAAATAATCATCATTGGTGTAGTATTCAAATGCGCCACCGAGTGGTGAATTGACATACCAGAAATAGGCAGAAGAAATTGGATGACGGCCTGGACCAATAAATGTCGACCAGTGCGAGCGGTTCATGTTTAATCCGCCACCGATCACTTCGTGAATATCACGCACTACAAAAGCGACATGGTTCAGTCCCGCGGGCTTATTTGGAATAGACAGCAAGAACAAATCGTGATGGAAACCTTCACCACGACAACGCAAAAATGCCCCACGCTTGCGATATGCATCTGACAAATGAAAACCAAGCTTCTCTTTATAAAAAGCTTCAGTCGTTTCTAAATCTGGCGTAAAGAACACCACGTGACCAATCGCAACAGGCTCACCTTTGTCATACACAGGGCTTGCAGCATTAATCCGTTGAACATTGCCGTATTGATTAATTCCTTCAGTTTTCTTGTCAGGAAGTTCCTGCGTAATTGAACGCTGAAAAACGATAGTCATTCCATTCGGATCACGACATTGAATGTGATTATCCGCCTGAACAAATCCATCCACATCTTTGAGATTTTGTGCAAGCTGCTGTAAATCAGCATCACTTTCCACTCCCCACGTCACTTCACGTAGAGTTGAACCAGCCTCAATCGCTGGGGGCAAACGGTCATCCCCCATATCAAACACATAGATTTTGCTACCATTTTGGGTATGGAAAAGTTCCGTATTTTCTATATCTGAGTGTGTTTGAGACAAGCCAAAGTCCGATAAAAATTTAATCGCATCCGCTTTATCTTCTACACCAAATTTTAGAATTTCTATTCCTGTGATCATCTTCATTATTCCTTAGTTAAAGACAAAACCACCATTGACGGGAATGTTTTGACCTGTCACAAATGACGCAAGATCAGATAGCAAATATAAAGCTGTGCCATTTAAATCTTGGGGGTGTTGCTGCCTTTGAATAGCTCGACCTGTCACATACAACTGATGACGTGCTGCAGGCACATACTCTGTAGCCTCTACCAAGGTCAAACCCGGTGAAAGCGTATTCACACAGATATTAAATTCACCCAATTCACGTGCCATAGAACGTGTCATGGCAATGATGGCACCCTTACTGGCGACATAAGCCATTAACTTGGGCGCACCCCAAAGTGCTGTATCTGAAGCAACATTCACGATCTTTCCAGCAGCCGATGCTTTTAAATAAGGGGTACAGGCTTTCACCATCAACCATGTACCCTTCACATTGACGGTCATGACCCGATCCCATAAATCGGGGTCATATTCAGTTAAGTCTTTGCCACCAACACCTGTTGCCAATGCGGCACAGTTCACCAGACCATCTATACCGCCCAGTTGGTCCTGTGCAAATTGCACTGCAGATATAATTGAATCTGCATTGGCTAAATCCAGTGAAACCGCATGAACTGAAAAACCTTGCTGCTTGAGTTTCGTGGCCTCAGCTGTGACTAAATCCAATAAAATATCGGCCATGACAACTTGCGCACCCGCTTGGGCAATTGCTTCAGCAAAAGCCAAGCCCAAACCTCGTGCTGCGCCCGTTACAAGGATTTTCTTTCCGTGCAGTAATGCATGACTGGTCATATGACAATCCTTATGGTGTATCTGGCAGTGAAGATGTATCTAAAACCGCAATTTTCTTTAATTGCTTTTCAGCTTCTTTCTTCATTAGTCGACGCAAACGTGCCAAGCCCACATCGTGCTGATATAAGAATTCTTTTTCTTTTGCATTCGGCGCGAGGTTTTCCAAAATAATGCGATCTTGCTCAAGTACATCCCAATGCAATTTTTCTAAATGATTACGATATAAGAAACGCCATACATTACGCTGCCAGCCACTGACCTTGCGGCAACGCCAGAAAAACACGCGAGTGTTATTAGCATCAATTGGTGTCGCAAAACCGATAATCCAAAATTCACCACCCGGACCAAACTGCTTACGATAAGGGATGGATAAACGCAACCAGCTTGCACCAGTATTGGCATATTCCACCCAGTCGAAGTTCACACCTGTTTGGCCTTCTTTCTCAAAGATAAAACCGTGCTCAGTAGTGCGATGCTTCATTTCAGCAGTACGCTCACCTTCAGCCATAGAATGCGAAGTACAATGTAAATAGGTGCCGTGCATAGGGTCCATGACATTGTCGATAGCGTATTGATGATTCACTTTCCAATCCGCCTGACACAAAAATGCACTCCATTCTTCATTCACCAACTGTTCAGGAAACTCCAATGCTTTGGGTGCTTCATTCGGATCAATGCCAAACCATAGGAAAATTGCCCCATGCTGCTCAATCACAGGATAATTCTTTAAACATTTTGTCCCAGTCATTGGACATTCATGTACTGCGGGTACATCTGCAACTACACCATCACCTCGAACTTCTACACCGTGATACCAACATGCAATGCGATCTCCCAGATTCCATCCCAATGAAAGACGTGCACCACGGTGCGGACAACGGTCTTCAAGTGCATGGATTTGACCGTCGGCATCACGCCAAACCACAATATTTTCGCCCAAACGAGTAATTCCTACTGGATTAGCTGCGACTTCCCAACTGGCTAAAACGGGATGCCATTGATCACGAAGACCAAGTGCCAAATATTCGTCAGTAGATTGTGTAATAGATACAACTGCGTTCATGATTTCTGTCCTTAGATCAATAGCCCAAACGTTGCATTTCTTCTGTAAAAGAATCAGCAGTCCATTTTTCACCAGCTTCAGAACGGAAACCTTGCTGGTTCAAGGCATCAACTACTTCCTCTAATGCCGTTGCGCCATTTGTGAATGCGTTCATTAATTGGCTCACAAAGTCTTGCTCATAAACCGTTGGCTCTTTGTAGCGTGTTTGCCAAACCAACAACTCTGAATGACCAGGAATCTGAATATTATTAATTCCCGCATCCGTTGCTGGCATCGCATGAATCCAGCTGGCGAGCTTTTCGTTAAACGTTTTCATCACTCTTCTCTTCCCTTCCTTAGATTTAAAGTTGTATCTGAATTTCCTGCCCATCGACACGGACAGGGTAAGTACTTAAATGACGGCAGCCTGGACCACTAATTAGTTCACCAGTCGTAATGTCAAAAATTGCTTCATGTAAAGGACATTCAACCGTCTGATCTTCAATAAATCCTTCCGTGAGCAAGGCATAGGCATGCGGGCAAATGTTTTCAATCGCAAAATAGTGATCATTAATCACAAATACACCGATTTTCTTGTCATTCACATCCACTGCTTTAGGTTCATCTTCAGAGACATCTTCTATGCCGCAAACTGAAATCCAATTCATTCTCCGAGTCCTCTATTTTGTTTTATATACAAAACATTGATTTATTTTCAAAACATATAGCAAGAATAATCCTCTTGATGTTTTTATGTCAATAAATTTAAAACTATATAATTCATGAACTTAATAAAATTTAGATATTTTGTTATGTTTTTTAATGTAAATATTGTTTTGTATATAAACGTTGTTTTATGCCATTTTTAACTTTAGAATAGACCCAAAATAAAGCAATATGCACTAACTTAAACCCCTATTTTTTATGCAGGAAATTCAATCAAATGAGTGAAATTAACGAAGAAGATATACACGAGTCTGACAGTGCAAAAAATGATGAAAGGTACTTAGTACCAGGCCTTGTACGGGGGTTAGCAATTTTGCAAGCGTTTAATCACGAAGCTCAAGAAATGACCATTTCAGAAATTGCTGAAATTATAGATGTGAACCGTTCTAGTGCATTTCGACTCATTTATACACTCGAGTCATGCGGCTATTTGAGAAAAGCATCACAAAAAACTTATGCGCTAGATTCAAAAGTAATGGAGCTCGGTTTTAATAGTTTATCCAAGCTTTCCCTGCTGGATTTATCTACACCACTAATGAAAGAATTACGCGATCAAACCAAAATCGCAGTTCATTTATCTATTTTGGAAGGCACACATATTGTTTTTGTAAATAATGTTCAAGCCAGTGGGCCATTTACCAGCACTATTACCTTGGGCACTCGATGGCCTGCGCATGCTACCGTTATCGGACAATTATTATTATCCAACTTGGCAGAGACAGAAGTTCGAAATCGTTATCGAAAATTTAATGAATGGGATACTTTTTCAGAGTTAACACCACAAAACTTAAAAGACTTACTTCAACGACTAAACTACGTCAAAACTCAAGATTCTATGGTGAGTTGGGGCCACTATAATCAAGATATGGCTGCGTGTGCTGCACCGATTTATCGTCAATCAACAAAAGAAATGGTTGCTGTTTTGTCAGTGAGTTGTCCAATTACGACCTATGATGAGCAAACATTTAAAACAAACATCGCTCAACAAGTTATAGAAACTGCAGATAAAATTTCAAAATTTATTTATTAAAATATAGTGTATTTAGTACAAGGCAAAGGACTGCCTTACTTCTATTTGAGCTTGTTGAGCATCAATTTTTTTAAATGCATCCTGTATTTTTCAAAATAAAAAAATAACCCCATGCATCAAAATAGGTTTGATTTCAACCCTTCGGCATACTTATCTGAGAGTTATATTGCTGAATAAGAACTTCCGAACAGCTTTTTGCAACAAAGCTCATTACCATTTTAAAAGCCGATGCTTCAAACTATTGAAACATCGGCTTAAACAGGATTCAGGTTAATTATGAAAAATCCTATTAAAATTTAAAACTATAATCCACATTAATACGCGTTTCATTTGCTGAATGGAAGGTCATATTGGTCGGCATATCATTTCGATAATGAGAAAAACGTGTTCTAAGTCCTAAACCTTTTAAACTCCCTTCAGGTACACGATAGCCTAGCTCAAACTCTAAAGATTCTTCTTCAAAACGTCGGTCACCATATGTTAATAAATCAATATCATCACCTTTAGCATAGCGCGTCATAAAACGTAGACCATTTAAAGAAGTATCGCCTAAACGGACATTCTTAAAATCATAGTCATAACGTAAGGAAATCACTTTTTCATCTTTGTTTGAATAATCCGAACTCATAAAATCTAAAACAACTGGACTTTCAGCACCGGATAAAAATGGCAAACCGGTATTGCCAAAGGACTGCATATAACCAACGGATAATGTATGCCCCTGTAAATTGAGCCCCCAAAGCCCACTAAAGTGTCGGTTATCCACAGCACCGATTTTTTTATTTCCAGCATCATCACTATTAAAAAAGCGAACATCCGTTAAAAAGTTGTACTGATCTGAAATAGGCTGCTTACCATTCAGACCCAGAAATTGCTGTTGGTAAATGTCCTGTAGTTCAGCATGGTACATACGGATTCGATAGGCATGACTGAGCTGATAAGCTCCCCCAAGTGTATAGAAATGATCGGTTGTTGCAGCCCGATCAAAGCGCTGATTTATATTATCAATACCAACATCGGTATAGCGAATCGAATCGCGTTGGCGGACTTTATCGACATAAAATCCTTCCAATTGCAGTTTAGGAATTTCATTCGACACCACTCTTACACCACGATAAGTTTGTGGAAATAAACGTGCTGGAGAAGAAAAAATGGTGGGCAGTTGTGGAACGAGATCACCCATAAAAAGTTCATTTTTACTTACTTTAACCTTACCAGTTAGGCCAATTTTTCCATAATAATCATCTCTAGAATTATCTGAATTGACGGGTAATAAACCTGTACGTGCGTAATCATCTGCCTTACTTCCTAACAAGTTAAATCCAGTCATCGCAAGGACATCCACACCAAATCCTACTGCACCATCGGTATAGCCAGACTGTCCTTTAAATATGAGTCCCTGAGCCCAGTCTCGAGCAGCCGTATAGCGATAAGGATCATTTTTATAATCCCGATCAAAATAGAAGTTTCGTAAGGTGATTTCAGCCTGACTATCTGCAACGAATTGCGCATGTGCCATATTTGCAAAAATTGGGCACAAGCAGATCCCCATCCATAAAGATGTCTTTTTCATTTTTGTCTCAACTTTTATTTTTTAAACAGATACTTAGATCGATGTATTTAAAGAGTAATTTTCACTTTTTTGATGTCGATAAACGGCCTTACCCAAGATTAAAATCAGGAAAATTGCCAAGACAAATACAATGCTGTAGTAAACATAAAGATGTTGTGGTGTCATCCCTTGATCCAAAAATAGACCCGCTATCGTTGGAGATAAAATGGCTCCAATACGCCCAAATCCAATCGCATAACCAACACCACGACTTCTAATATCTGCCTCATAAATCGTCGGTGAAATTGAATAGAGTCCTGCAACACAACCATTAATAAGTGTGCCCAGCAATAAACCAACCAACAGCGCAATACTCACTTGTGATGAAACTGCGACAAATAAGAAAATACAGAGTGCCGTTAAGCCTAAAAATAAGCTGAGTGCGTAGAAAATTTTAATCCGAGATGCCAAAAGCCCAATAATTGCGGCACCAAAAATTCCCCCAATACTGATTAAAATTCCTGTGCTTACCCCTTGATCTTGCGACATACCCATTGCAATTAAGATTTTTGGTGTCCAGCTCATCACAAAGTAAAAACCAAACATGACCAAGAAAAATGCAAACCATAAACACAAGGTTTGAAAACCCTGATGACCACGAAATAGTTTGGCAACATCCCCCCCTTTTTGCGGTTCAACTTGTGCATATTGTGGCAGTACGTCTAAATGCTGTAACTGCATACGCTTTAGAATTACGTTGGTATTGTCCAACGCACGCGCAGGCTTTTTGGCCAACAAATAATCGAGTGATTCTGGTAATAACCATAAAGCAAAGCTAAACATCACTAAAGTTGTAACACCACCTGCCAAGAAAACAGAACGCCACCCTAAATGCTCAATTAAAACAAAAGTCAGCACGCCTCCCAGAGTCGCTCCAATACCATAACCTGTTGACATCAAACTGACGGCTAGACTTCTCCAACGTACGTTTGCATATTCACTTGCCAACACATTACTACTTGCCAAGATTCCACCGACCCCAATACCAGTAATAAATCGCAGTGCAGCCAGCATCGTATGATTTTGCACAATCGCACATGCAGACATACTCAAGCCTGCAATAATCAAACAAATTAGAATTAAGAAACGACGACCAATTTTATCGGCTAACGGGGCTAAAAAAATTGAACCTGCTGCCATGCCAAATAAACCTGCACTAAGCAATATCCCTATTTGTGCACCAGATAAACTCCATTCAGCCGATACAGAAGGCGCAGTGAATGCCATCACCATGACATCAAAGCCATCAATTACATTCAAAAATATACAAATCAGAATCACGAACCATTGGTAACGGCTCATTTTATTATTGTTAATCTCGTCTAAAACATTTCTTTCCATTGTGTATCTCCCAATTAGGTATGGAAATACACACGACCATGTGAAAACACATCATTGGGTGATTATGCATATCCATATCCATAATTGCCTAGAAGGGATAATTAAGAATTAAAGTGATCCTGTACACAGATCATTTTGATGAAGCATCCTGCTCTTTTTCTATACTGTATAAATGGATCCAAAAAATCAACAAATTTGTTCTAATTTTTATAGGTAGATTTAAAATACAAATTAATAATATTAATATTCATATATTTATAAAAAATAAATCAGCTAGATCCTACCTAAACAATGATAACAAAACACAATATGGATCCACTAAGAAAGCAATTCCAAAATCTCTCAATCCCAAACAAATGGATCCAGAAAAAAACACCACGACTTCACAAACCCATTAAAAAGAACAAATACCACTAAATTTATTTATAAACACCCTCAATTCATTTGACAAAACCACAAAACAAACATAAATTGGATCCAATAATTGACAAGGAGTCATCATAATGTTCATTAAAAATGCATGGTATGTGGCATGCCGACCAGAAGAAATCCAAGATAAGCCTCTAGGTCGTACCATCTGCGGTGAAAAAATTGTGTTTTATCGTGCGAAGGAAAATCGAGTTGCAGCTGTAGAAGACTTTTGTCCGCATCGTGGCGCTCCGCTATCTTTAGGCTATGTCGAAGATGGCAATTTAGTCTGCGGCTATCATGGACTGGTCATGGGCTGTGAAGGGAAAACCATCTCCATGCCAGCTCAACGTGTCAGTGGATTTCCATGCAATAAAGCATATGCCGTCATCGAAAAATTTGGGTTCGTATGGGTCTGGCCTGGTGAAAAAAGCCTTGCAGATGAATCTAAACTCCCAGTTTTAGAGTGGGCAGATCATCCCGAGTGGAGTTATGGCGGTGGTTTGTTCCACATTCATTGTGATTATCGACTCATGATTGACAATCTCATGGACTTAACCCATGAAACCTATGTGCATGCTAGTAGTATCGGACAGAAAGAAATTGATGAATCACTGCCAATCACCAAAGTGGATGGCGATCATGTCATTACCGAACGCTATATGGAAAACGTTACTGCCCCACCATTTTGGCAAATGGCACTCCGCGGGAATCATTTGGCAGACCAAGTGCCTGTAGATCGTTGGCAGCGCTGTCATTTTTTTGCACCAAGTAATGTGCATATTGAAGTTGGGGTTGCACATGCCGGACATGGCAGTTATAACGCCCCTAAAGATAAGAAAGTCGCTGCTATCGTGGTTGATTTTATTACCCCTGAAACAGAAACATCACATTGGTATTTCTGGGGCATGGCACGCAACTTCCAGCCTGAAAATACCGAACTCACCGATCAAATTCGTGAAGGACAAGGCAAAATCTTCACCGAAGATTTGGAAATGCTAGAACAGCAACAACAAAATATTCTCAACAATCCACAGCGCAAATTACTCATGTTAAATATTGATGCGGGAGGCGTTCAATCCCGCAAGATTATTGACCGTTTATTGAAAGAAGAAAAAGCGTCATCGGTCACATCCGACGTCGCTAAATTTCCAAATATTCGCATCATTTAAAGGGAATTAACATGGACGTTATCATTAGTAAAATTCACCAACTCACCCCTTCCATCCGTGCCTTTGAGTTAATTTCAGCATCGGGTGCCGCGTTACCTCGCTTCGAAGCAGGTGCGCATATTGATGTTTTTCTCAAAAATGGCTTAACTCGACAGTATTCACTATCGAATTGTTGCAGCGAACAACATCGCTATGTCATTGGTGTACTGCAGGATGAAAACTCACGCGGCGGTTCGCGCTGCATGCATAAAGACTATCAAGCAGGTGATGTGTTAAGCATTGGACAACCGCGTAATTTATTCAAACTCCACCCTACGACCCAAAAAGCCCTGCTATTTGCTGGTGGAATTGGCATTACCCCAATTCTCTCAATGGCGTATCGCTTAAAGGAACAGCATATTCCTTTTGAACTGCATTATTTTGTCCGCACCCATGAAATGATCGCCTTTTATGGCAATTTGACCTCACATTTTGCTGAACAGATTCACTTTCATATTCAGGATCAGGATGAAACCCAATGTGATATGCAAACTGTGCTGCAAGACCCACAGCCAGAGAAACACCTTTATGTTTGTGGGCCGACAGGCTTTATGCAGTTTGTCATGCAGTCAGCCGAAACCGCAGGATGGCACGCAGAACAACGGCATCAAGAGCATTTTGTAGCACAGCAAAGCAAGCAGGAAAATGATGAAGCGTTTACTGTTGAAATTGCAGGTACAGGACGTCGGATTGAAATCCATCCAGAACAGACCGTGACACAAGCGCTGCTAGAACATGGTTTTGATGTGCCCGTGTCTTGCGAACAAGGCATTTGCGGGACCTGTATCACTCGTGTCATTTCAGGTACGCCTGATCATCGGGATGTCTTTATGACCGAACAAGAGCGGGCTTTAAATAATCAATTCACCCCTTGCTGCTCTCGGGCCAAATCCAAACATTTGGTGATCGAACTATAAGCTCTCTCGCCAGACTCCCTCGCTAAACTGAAGCTGTGGGAGTCGATAATGCTGTTTCACTCATGATTTGTTTAACAGTTTCTCCCAGTAAAGCCACGCTGCTATGTTCTCGCATTAAGCTTTCTGCACGCCCAGATTGTCCTTGCAGCAAGGCTTCATAAATTGAGCAATGCTGCAAATGCGCATAATGCAAGCGACGATATTCTGAGAGTGCACGAGATTCATCATAGGTAATGGCTTGAACGGAAGCCATTGGCAACTGATTATTTTTTGAAAGTGCCTGAATTAACGCAATATTTTGCGCACCTTGAATAATCGTATCATGAAAAATAACGTTAAACTCATGGTAACGTGTCAACTCTTCATCGCCAAATTCGGTATGCTCTGCAAACAGTTGTTCTATTTGTTCAATACAGTTTTTTAAAGTCTGCTGTTGTTGTTCCGATAAGCCTTGCTCGGCTAAAGTCTTCGCGGCCAAACCTTCGAGTACGCCACGCACTTCTAAGGCATCATTCACCAATTTATTAGAGATTTCTCGAACGGTGTAACCCCGGGTAGGGTTTTTTAGTAATAAGCCTTCTTGTTCTAATAAGCGAAAGGCCATCCGTATAGGCTGACGTGAAACCCCCAACAACTCTGCTGTCGGAATTTCCGCAATACGACTGCCCCCTTCGAGTTCCCCCGAAAAAATCATTTTTCTTAATTTAATTAAAACTTGCTGTCCTGAAGACATCCTAGCCACACTGAATGAAATATTTTAAATTGATGCTACCCAATTCATTCAGGTTGTGACAATAGTTTTTTGTAGAAGAACATACTTAAGCAGCAATAGCGTGACATTGGGCATGATCTAAACCATGGGATTATTCTCCAGATTTTAAATTGTTCACCATAATGTCTAAATTGTTTCGAATCAAATAAGCCAGATTTATATCTATGCCTTGCAACATTTTCTGTTCGAGTGCTTCTACCACTTTATTGCACTCAGCCAGTTTCATTAAGCCTAAATCCGTGACTGTCACCAAAATTCGGCGGCCGTGAGTCGGATCTGGTTTTTTTTCAATCCATTGATTACTTTGCAAATCCTGCAAAATAATATTGGCAGATTGTGGTTTCATAAATGAACGCTCGGCCAACTTGGCATTCGACAAATTACTTTTAGATGCCAATACGGATAATGCGGTAAATTGTGGCAGCGTAATATCCAAAGCTTTCAAATGCTCGGTTAAATACTTGCTAACAACTCGGTCTAGACGGGCGATGGTATAACTTAATCGTGGACCATCTGCTATTTTTTTATCAATTGAACTTGTGCTTACCATAATTCTTAATCATCAAAAACCAATGAAAGAAGCATGAGAAGAAACGCTCACACTTCTTTCAATTTAAACTATTTAACGAGCGGTCGTGCTTTGTATTAACTGTACAGGCTGTTTAGGTTTTCTGACAAGCATCAGTGCTGAAATTGCTGCAATCAAAATTACAGGAATACTCGAACCAATCACAATGGTCGCGCTTTTACCAATCGACAGTAAGAACCCTGCCAATAGTGGACCTGCAAACGAACCAATACGACCAATTGCTACTGCTGCTCCAACACCTGTGCCGCGCATTTCAGTTGGATAATACATGGCGGCTAAACCATACAAGGCTGACTGTCCACCGACAATAAATAAGCCACAGCCTACTGCTGACAAAGCCAATAACGCCACTGTCGGTGAAAAAGACAGACAGCAAAGTGACAGCAAAATACCCATATAGATAAATTTAATCACGAAACTCATGCGCATTTTATCCAGCATCATGCCCATCAGTATGGAGCCAAACATACCGCCCACGTTATATCCCATTTGAATATAATTCGCTTCTAATTTCGAAAGTCCTTGAGCTCCCATTAATAGTGGTAACCAATTCAGCAAGAAATATAAAACCACTAAAGTACAGAAGAAACTGATCCAAATCTGAATGGTCGACATGCGGCGATCTTTAGAAAACAGCACCTGCATAAATGGCGTAGTCTGCTGGTTTTGAGTTTTCCGATCCAAGTAATCACTCGATTCTGGCAAAGACTTCAAGAGCAATGGAATGAGTAAAATTGGTGCAATACCCCCGACATAAAAAATATGTCGCCATTCACTATCCCCAACCAGAAGCATAGCAACAACTGAAGTTAGCAACCCACCAAATGGGATACCACTGTACATAATACTCACAGCTGTGCCTTTACGGTCAGATGAAACCGACTCAGAAGCCAGCGTAATCATCATTGGTAATGCCCCGCCCATGCCTAGTCCCGTTAGAAAACGAATCAACAACATTAAATGATAATCTCCCGCAAAAGCAGTCAGCAAAGACATAATGCCGAATAACAATATACTGAAAATTAATACTTTTTTACGCCCAACAATATCTGCGAGTCTGCCGCCGATAATCGCTCCAGGTAGGGTGCCGATAATGGCCGCACTAAAAGCCCATGCCATCTGAGCATTATCCAACATAAATTCTGCACGCATACGAGGCGCTGCAACGCCCATGGATTGAAGATCAAAACCTTCAAAAATTGCGATCGCAAAACATAGCAATAAAGTGATTTTTGTCCTTGTCGAAGGATGTCGCACTTTTTCCATAACTGAATCCTTATTCTGCCTGATATTTCCATTACATCTTGTTGTTTTGTGCTGTTCTGTGAACACCCCTAAAATATCAGTTAGACTGATTAAAAAATCAATAGTATTTTTTATTTTTTTAATAAACATATAATTTTAACTATACATTTCATTCACTTAAAAAATAAATTAGAAATTTTCCAAAAAACACTTGAATGTAAGTTTAACTGATATTAGATTGTGTAAAGAACAAACAGACTGTCATTCAAGGAGAAAGCACATGACATATGATAAGCGTTGGGAAACCGTAGATGTACAAGTTGAAAATGGCATTGCATGGGTAACATTCAACCGTCCAGAAAAGAAAAATGCCATGAGCCCGACATTAAATCGGGAAATGATTGAAGTCCTCGAAACTTTAGAGCTTGATCAAAATGCTCGTGTACTTGTCTTGACGGGTGCAGGTGATTCTTGGACCGCAGGGATGGATTTAAAGGAATATTTCCGAGAGGTCGATACCCAACCTGAAATCTTCCAAGAACGTATTCGTCGTGATTCTTGCCGTTGGCAGTGGCAGTTGTTACGTATGTATTCAAAACCAACCATTGCCATGGTCAATGGCTGGTGTTTTGGTGGCGGTTTCTCTCCTTTAGTGGCGTGTGATCTCGCCATAGCGGCAGATGAAGCAACCTTTGGTTTATCTGAAATTAACTGGGGGATTCCTCCTGGCAATTTAGTCAGCAAAGCAATGGCGGATACAGTTGGACATCGTACCTCCCTGTATTACATCATGACTGGCAAAACCTTTAGCGGTAAAGAAGCTGAAAATATGGGCTTGATTAATAAGAGTGTCCCTTTAGCAGATTTAAAAGCGGAAGTGACCGAATTGGCCAACATTCTGCTTGAGAAAAATCCAGTGGTGTTACGTACCGCGAAAAATGGCTTTAAGCGTTGCCGTGAATTAACTTGGGATCAAAATGAAGACTACTTATATGCCAAACTCGATCAATGTATCCATCGCGATACCGAAGGTGGTCGTCAAGAAGGCTTAAAACAGTTTTTAGATGAAAAATCGATTAAACCAGGTTTACAAAGCTACAAACGTACTGGTTAATGATTAAATTTTAGATGGTTATGTAAGGATACAACCCATGCACAATGTACAGTCACTTAGACATGATGAATCTGTAGAAAGCATCGATGATAATGCTCGTGCTGAGCCGCACTTGACTCTAGTTGAGTCTGTGCGAAATCGCGCCACGCCATTGAATCAAGTTCAGTTGCTGATTCATGGTCAGTCAGTCGATGCTTCCAATCACGCGACTTTTGAGCGAATCAGTCCGATTGATGGTCAAGTTGCCAGCATTGCAGCTGCCGCAACCGTAGCCGATGTCGATCGTGCCATTGAATCCGCGGCTCAAGCGTTTCAAGCGTGGTCGAAACTTTCTCCGACTGAACGTCGCTTGCGCTTGTTAAAAGCCGCCGACCTCATGGATCAAAACACTGAGCAATTCATTCAAATTGGCATGCGTGAAACAGGTTCAACAGCGACATGGTATGGGTTCAATGTCCATCTCGCGGCCAATATGTTACGTGAAGCCGCAGCCATGACCACGCAAATGGATGGCAGCCTGATTCCCTCTGATGTACCCGGCAATATGGCAATGGGCATACGTGTGCCTTGCGGTGTCGTGGTCGGCATTGCTCCGTGGAATGCCCCGATTATTTTGGCTACCCGTGCTTTGGCCATGCCACTCGCATGTGGGAATACCGTGGTGCTCAAGGCTTCCGAAGCTTGCCCTGCTACCCAGCGCTTAATTGGTCAAGTGCTGCATGAAGCAGGCTTAGGAGATGGTGTCGTCAATGTGATTACCCATGCCGCCGAAGACGCACCGCAAATTGTCGAGCGTTTAATTTCTCACCCTGCTGTGAAACGTATAAATTTTACAGGTTCAACCAAAGTTGGAAAAATTATTGCGGAAACAGCAGCGAAATATTTAAAGCCTGTGCTGCTAGAACTGGGTGGAAAAGCCCCTGTGGTGGTATTGAATGAGGCCGACGTGAATGAAGCGGTCAATGCAGTTGCCTTTGGTGCCTTCTTTAATCAAGGACAAATCTGTATGTCTACCGAGCGTGTGCTGGTACAGGAAGATATTGCAGATCAATTCATTCACAAACTGGTTGAAAAAACACGTACGATTCGTGCGGGCAATCCAAGCACGCAACAATATGCGCTGGGTGTTTTAGAAAGTACTCGTGCTGCGCAGCGTATTCAACATTTACTACAAGATGCGCAAAGCAAAGGGGCTGACTTGCCTCTGGGGATTCAAATTGAAGCAACCACGATGCAACCGACTTTGGTGTTGAATATCCAAGCTGATATGGCATTGTATCGCGAAGAATCTTTTGGTCCTGTTTGCACGGTGCAGCGTTTTGGCAGCCTTGAAGAAGGCATTGCCCTCGCCAATGACAGTGAGTTTGGATTATCCGCTGCCGTATTTAGTCAGAATATTGCGCAGGCACTGGATGTGGCGAAACAGATTGATTCAGGGATCTGTCACATTAACGGCGCCACGGTACATGACGAAGCTCAAATGCCTTTTGGCGGGACTAAATCTAGTGGTTATGGACGTTTTGGCAGCAAAGCCTCCATTGCTGAATTTACCGAATTACGTTGGATCACCATTCAAACCCAAGCTCGCCACTATCCAATTTAAGCGTGGATCTGGCATACAGACTAAATATAAATTGCATGAAGCAAAATACAATTAAGCGCAGTGATGCGCTTTCCATGGAGTGAAAACAATGCAAATGAATGCCACTCAATCACAAGATCGCGAAAGATTCGTCAAGCTTGGGCGTCATGATATTGATTATGTGTATCAAGATCAGATCTTGTATCTTCAACCCAAAGAACAACTGAAGAATTACCCGCAAAAATTGACTGATCGTCTGATTCATTTTGCACAAACCAAACCTGAACACATTTTTGCAGCGAAACGCAATGCACAAGGTGAATGGATCAAACTCAATTATGCCGAAACTTTACAGCGCGCTTGGCATATTGCTCAGGCGCTTCATAATCGCAATCTGAGTGAACAACACCCTTTAATCATTTTATCGGGAAATGATCTAGAACATTTAACCCTTTCCATGGCGGCAATGCTGGCGGGTGTTCCCTTTTCTGCCATTTCCCCTGCTTATTCCTTAGTTTCTCAAGATTTTGGCAAATTAAAACATGTGTTTGATGTACTGACTCCGGGTATGGTCTATGCCAGTGATGGGCGAGCTTTTGCCAAGGCCATTGCAGCATGTGCCCCTGCCCACATTGAAGTTGTGACCAATAAAGGCATTATTGGGGATCACAGTTGCACGGCGTTCCAAGAACTTTTAGATACGCCGGTCACCAATGTCAAAGAACATTATTCAACTTTAGATGAACATCAAATTGCCAAATTTTTATTTACCTCTGGCTCCACCAAAATGCCAAAGGCTGTGCCGACAACCCACTTAATGTTAACGGTGAATCAGCAGATGCTGCTCCAAACCTTTCCCGAGTTTGAAGAAACACCACCTGTTTTACTGGATTGGTTGTCTTGGCATCATACTTTTGGGGGCAGTCATAATGTTGGGATTGCCTTATATAACGGCGGTACCATTTATATTGACGATGGCAAACCTGTGGCAGGCAAGTTTGATGAAACTATTCGGAATTTAAAAGAAATTTCACCAACGGTGTATTTAAATGTACCTAAAGGCTGGGAAGAACTCACCGACGCTCTAGAGAAAGATGCCGAACTAAGGGAACGTTTCTTTGCAAAAGTGAAAATTCTGTTTTTCGCAGGAGCAGCCTTATCTGAAGCTGGTTGGAACCGGCTAGACCGTATTGCGCAGCAACATTGTGGTGAAAAAATTCGCATTATGAGCGGGCTCGGCATGACCGAAACTGCACCCTCTTGCGCCTTTACCACTGGCCCACGCGTCATGGCAGGCTTTATTGGCTACCCGGCTCCAGGATGTGAAATTAAATTGGTACCATATGGTGACAAACTGGAATTTTGTGTGCGTGGCAAACACGTCATGAAAGGTTACTGGCGTTTAAGTGCCGATCAGCAGAGTCCTGTGTTTGATGAAGAAGGCTTTTTCCATACGGGCGATGCTGTGCGTTTGGTCGATGAACAGGATCCGACTCAAGGGCTGATGTACGATGGCCGGATTGCTGAAGACTTTAAATTAAATACAGGTACTTTTGTCAATGTTGGCACCTTACGTAATAAGGTCCTGATTCAAGGCAATTTACTGATTCAGGATGTCTGCATTACAGGCTCAAACCTGAATGCTGTTGGATTCCTGATTTTCCCTAAACTAGATGCCTGTGCCGATTATGCGGGACTTTCTTTATCAGAGCATAGTGCCGAAGAAATTTTGAAACATCCGAAAATTCAGCAATGGTTCCGTCAATTCTTGATGCACTACAACAAGGATGCGACAGGAAGTTCCAATCGCGTTTCCATGCTTTACCTACAAACTGAAGCACCACAACTGGATGCAGGCGAAGTCACGGATAAAGGCAATCTTAATCAAAGCAATATTCTCAAACGACGCGCCAATCGAATTGAAGAGTTGTATCAGAAACAATCTGATAATGCCCTAATCATTCGGATTCCAACGCTTAATAACTAATTCATTGAAATCACAGTAAAAAAGCTCAGTTAACCTTGAGCTTTACCCTGACTTTTGCCAAAAAAAAGGTGAAGTATGCAACACGATACCGAATTTGAACTGTTTAGAGATAACTATCGACGCTTCCTCAAAGAATATGTCGCCCCGCATTATGAACAATGGGAACACGAGGGCTTGATTCCGCGAAGTTTGTGGAAGCAACTCGGTGAAAATGGCTTTTTATGCGTGGATGTCCCTGAAGAATATGGCGGCTACGGTGCGCCAGTCCACTATTCCCTAATGCTCGTGCAAGAAACAGCTCAAGCTGGTTTTACCTCCTTGGCCGTCGCGATTGGCGGACAGAATGAACTGGTCTCGCCCTATCTGCAAAATATTGGCACGGAAGAACAAAAAAAATATTGGCTCCCGAAAATGGTGACGGGTGAGGTCGTAACGGCCATTGCCATGACTGAAGCCAATGCAGGCTCAGACTTACAAGCCATTCGTACTCAAGCAATTTTAAAGGATGAGCATTATGTCGTAGATGGATCAAAAACCTTTATTTCCAATGGTCTGCATGCCGACTTAATTGTTTTGGTGGCCAAAACAGACCCAGAAGCACGCGCCAAAGGGATTTCATTATTACTGGTAGATGCCAATTTAAAAGGGGTCGAAAAAGGCAGATCATTGAAAAAAATCGGCCTACATGCCCAAGACACTGCAGAGCTTTTTTTTGATCAAGTCCAAGTTCCCGAATCCCAACGTCTGGGAGAAGAAGGCAAAGGCTTTTCTTATTTAATGCAAGAATTGCCACGCGAACGCTTGAGCATTTCCATGATGGCACTCGGTTCGATGTTTGGCGCCATAGAACTCACCAAAGATTATGTATTAGAACGCAAGGCCTTTGGGCAACCACTCAGCCAAATGCAAAATACTCGGTTTGTGCTCGCCAATACCCAAATTAAAGCCAAAGCTGCACAGGCTTTTGTGCATGAATGTGCCGAGCAATACCATCAGGACAAATTAACAGTCAGTCATGTCGCTGCATTGAAATGCTTTATTACCGACACGCAATGCGAAGTCGTAGACCAATTGCTGCAACTGTTTGGTGGTTACGGTTATATGCAGGAATACCCGATCTCGCGCTTTTTTGTCGATGCTCGAGTACAAAAAATTTATGGCGGCACCAACGAAATTATGAAGGAAATCGTGGCGCGCGAACTGCTTGGAAAATAACTCGAAATTACAAACATCAAAGGCAGATCATTTATCTGCCTGTTTTAAAACAACAATGATATTTCAGGAAGAAATGCAATGAAATCTAAACTATGGATGTACTCTACCCTCATGCTCTCTGGCTCGGCTTTCGCAGGCGGCTTTATTGATAACAGCACGGTCGACTTAACCACACGAAATTTCTATTTTGATCGTGACTATCAGGAAATCTCCAAATATCCCGCAGCGAAAGATTGGACCCAAGGTTTCATTTTCAGAGCCAATTCAGGTTATACCGAAGGCACCGTAGGCTTTGGACTCGACCTTTTGGCCACCGCAGGTTTTAAATTGGATGCCAGTGCAGATTATGCAGGTACGGGTAACTTACCGCGTGATCCTGTCACCAATGAACCTGCTTCCAGTTATGGACAAATCGGAATCACAGGCAAATCTAAAATCAGTAAAACCGAGTTAAAAGTCGGTACGCTTAGACCGATGAATCCCGTTTTGGTCGCATCACCGGCACGGCTTTTACCGCAAACCTATCGCGGGATTTCTCTAGAGTCGAAAGATATTTCCAATCTAGATTTTCAATCGGCTTATATTGATCAGGTCAATCAACGCGATTCAACCAACTGGGAAAATATGCGAATTTCAGCGGTCAATGGTCGCTTTAAAAGCGCTGATACCGATCAACTGTATTATCTCGGGGGCAACTATCAACTCATTCCAAGCACCAAACTGACCAGCTTTTATATGGATGTACAAGACCTGTATAACCAGTCCATGTTTGGTCTTAGCTATAATCACAAATTCAATGACAGCAACAATTTTAGCTCACAATTACGTTACTACCGCAGTCGTGAAGACGGGCAAGCCAAAGCTGGTTTGGTAGATAACGATCTGATTCATGGTTATTTCGAGCTCAAGCATCAAAATCACAAGTTTATTCTTGCCACTTTCCATCATATGGGTGACACCGCTTTTCCTTATTTAACAGGGGGTGAAACGGGGCTCTTAATCGACACTTGGCCAGCGGAATTTTTGAATGCCAAAGAGCATGTCTATAGCTTCCGTTACGAATATGATTTTAAAAACTATGTGCCCGGTTTACGCTTTATGACCCGCTATACCACTGGGGATAATATCTATGCACCCAATTTGGGGGGTGACAATTTAAAAGAACACGAAACCGATTTTGATCTTGGCTATACCGTGCAAAAAGGCATGTTCAAAAATCTTGGATTACGCGCGCGTTATGCCATGTATGACAACAACATGCTGTCTAGCGCCAACATCAAACCTTCCAACGAAACCCGTATCAATATCGACTACACCTGGAAATTTAAATAATGCTGACTGAGGTTTTGCTGCTGCCGAACATCTTTTTATTGAGATCAATATCATGAAAAAAATACTCAGCCTTTGCTTTGGCTTGAACTTACTCAGTCTGACGCATGCGGAAACTCAATACCATCCACCTACCCCGCATCTAGAACCTTTGGCGCAATTTAACGTAGATTTAAATGCGCCAGTTTGGGAACTCGGCACCACCAGTGATGGGGGAAAACGCCGAATTATTCCCATTACAGGGGGTAGCTTTCAGGGCAAACAACTTAAGGGACGCATTCTCAATAACGGTGCTGATTGGCAGATTGTAGACAGTCAAGGACTGGCGATTATTGATACCCGTTATCTCCTCGAAACGGAAGATGGCGCTTTGATTTATTTACAAACCAAGGGCTACAGGCATGGTTCAAGCGAAGTTTTAAAGCAACTGGCTCAGGGCGAAGATGTCGACCCGAACAAATACTATTTCAAAATTACCATGCAGTTTGAAACCAGCTCCCCCAAATATGCATGGCTGAATCAAACCGTTGCTGTCGGGAGTGCCATGCGTTTAGGCAAAGCCGTTATTTATGATGCTTATACGCTGCAATAAGCATCGAAGCTCTATCTATCTTTTAGTCATCTTCCGAAAAATGGATCTTTCATTATGACCCTAAGCACTTTAGCAACATTGCCCCCCATCCACCATCTTCTTGGCGGACACAACATTCAATGGCATGCAGAACAACTGGAACTCGAAATTAGCTATATGGCTTTAGACAGTTTTACCAATCCACGCGGCACCGTCGAAGGTGGCATGCTCTGTGCCATGCTAGATGATGTGATGGGCTTATTTGCCTTTATTGCCAATGGGCAAAAACCCGCAACGAGCATCAACCTAAGCACGGATTTTCTACGCCCCTGCCACGTCGGCATCGTCAACACCAAGTGCCGCTTTATCAAGCAAGGCAAGACCATTTTATATATCGAAAGTGAAGCTTGGCAAAACCATAAACGGATTGCGAGAAGTACTGCCAATTTTATGGTGCTCTCAGATTAAAGTTTAAACAATAAAAATGGATTTTGAACAATGAAAAAACGATTTGCGCCGAGAGATTGGTCTAAGCCTTTGAGCATGCTTGCTTTATGTATCAGTCTGGCGGCCTGTGGCGACAATAGTGAAAATAACGCCAATGCAACCAGCCAAGTTAAGCCACAGATTCCACAACTCACACCTGCGGTTGGAACAACATTAAAAGGGACTTGTAGCGATTTAACAGGATTCCAATTTACCAACACCAGTATAAGCAGTGCGACACTACAAGCAGCGGGCAGCCTCCAAGTCGCGGGGCAAGACATTGCAGCACATTGCTTAGTGACAGGCTATATGTATCCACGCACTAGCCCGATTGATGGACAAACCTATCAAATTGGTTTTGAAATGCGTTTACCGCTCGATTGGAACGGTCGCTTTCTCTATCAAGGCAATGGGGGAACCGATGGCAATATTGCAACAGCAACAGGTCAAGTCGGAAGTGGCGGTCCCTTAAGCAACGCTTTACATGATGGTTTTGCAGTGATTTCTTCCGATGCAGGACACAATGCCACACAAAATCCACTCTTTGGACTGGATCCTCAAGCACGGATAGACTACGGTTATGGTGCCATTACCAAGCTCACGCCTATGGCGAAAAATTTAATTCAAGCTGCGTATGGGAAACAGCCTGATCGTTCTTATGCCGGCGGAACATCCAATGGTGGACGACATGCCATGATGGCGGCGACACGTTTGGGCGATCAGTATGACGGCATTCTCGCCAGCACGCCTGGTTTTCATCTCCCTCGTGCAGCAGCCGCGCAACTCTATACCGCACAACAATTACGTCGTGTTGCCAGCGATGAAAACGATTTAAGTACGGCCCTCACCCTATCTGAACGCAAGGTTCTGGCTCAATCCATTTTAAATCAATGTGATGCTTTGGATGGTATAGCGGATGGCTTAGTTCAAGATGTAGAAGCTTGTCGCACAGCCTTTGATATCCATCGCGATGTTCCCGTTTGCGCTAGCACACGAGATGGAAACTGTCTGTCTACAGATCAAATTGATGTACTGGCGAATATTTATCGCGGTCCCGTGAACTCAAAGGGTGAAGCCTTATATGCCACGCAACCTTTTGACCCGGGGCTATTGGGCAGCAACTGGGCCAGTTGGAAGTTTGAATCTTCGGTCGGCACCGCACGTGACCCTGTAGCCGTTGGAATCATTTTTCAAGTTCCCCCAAATCCCGAGGTCATGCTTAATTCGCGTCAGTTTGCTTTCAATTTTAACTTTGATACAGACTATCCGAAATTATCGGCCAGCAATGCAACCTATCAAGAAAGCGCCATGTCTTTTATGCTTCCTCCAGATGAATTAAATCTGGATAAACTCCAACAACATGGTGGCAAAATGATTGTAGTCCAAGGAACTGCCGATGGAGTATTCTCGGTCGATGATACACAGCATTGGTATGATCAATTACTACAGCAATATCAAAATAATGCCTATGCGACTGCTCCGAGTTTTGTCCGTTTTTTCAGAGTCCCGGGCATGAACCATTCTCGTGGTGGGATTGCAACCGATCAATTTGATGCGCTCACAGCATTAGTCAATTGGGTCGAATATGGTCAAGCGCCTGACCGTATTGTGGCATCTGCTCGCGGTGTCGGAAATGCCAGCGGTGTCATCAATACTGAGCTGCCTGCAGATTGGTCAGCTAACCGAACCCGTCCACTTTGCCCGTATCCATTGATTGCCCGCTATAAGGGTCAAGGGGATAGTGAAGCCGCTGAGAATTTTAGCTGTCAATAGCCAAGTTAAATTTGAAAAAAAAGAGCTTAAATTAAGCTCTTTTTTTATGGCTACTGACTCCCCTGTATAGCCACCCAACCGCTAGCCAGTCAGATTTAGCACCATGTGGCTTTTAAAGCTTGCATTCAACCATCATCCTTCTATTTAAGTTTAGTGGATAATTTGGTTATCTAAGAGTCTTGCTTCTATATTCAAAATGTAAATAAAGATATGAATTTATATTCGAATACATAAATTAGGCTTTTCAATATACTTCAATACATATTATTTTTTATCAATCTATATTCTCATGAAATATCTTGCTTCTTTTATTTCAGTTGCAGTACTTGCGCCACTGTTTTCGACCTCTGCATTTGCGACAACGGGATATTTCATGCATGCATATAGCGTCAATTCTCAGGGAAATGCAGGAACTGCAATTGCCAATTTTCAGGACAGTTTAACCATTGCCAGTAATCCAGCAGGTTTAAGCTGGTTAGGTCAGCGTTTAGATACAGGGCTCACGATTTTCGCACCAGAACGTGAGTCGGAAATTTCGGGCAATCTGGCAGGGGCAAATGGGCATTATGATGCCAATAGCCGTAAATACTTCGTCATTCCAGAATTCGGCTATGCCCATCCAATTAATTCCCAATTCACTGCAGGTATCGCTGTCTATGGCAATGGTGGCATGAATACCCATTATAAAAATAATCCCTATGCTGTTTTCAATAACAGCGGCAGTGCGGGAATTTCTTTAACGCAAGCCTTTATCTCGCCTGCCTTGGCATGGAAATATACAGATCATCAATCTATTGCATTAGCCGCTAATATTTTATATCAACGTTTCAGCGCACAAGGCTTTAATGGCGATGTGTTCGGTGGGGTTTCAGAAAATGCCAATGCCATTAGCAACCGTGGTAATGATGAATCCTATGGTGTTGGGGCTCGTATTGGCTGGTCAATCAAACCCAATCAAGATCTGACAATTGGTGCAAGTTATTCCTCGAAAATTGATGCCAGCCGCTTTAAGAAATATGCAGGTCTATTTGCAGAACAGGGTGATTTCGATGTGCCTGAAAGCTATGGCATTGGTTTAAATTATCAGCTTACCCCAGCATTATCGCTTGCAACGGACTATTTACGCATTAACTATTCGGATGTAGATTCGGTCGGCAATGGGCTCGAACCGTTATTTGCTGGCAACAGATTTGGTACCGATCAAGGCCCCGGCTTTGGTTGGCACGATATCAATGTCTATAAAATTTCGACCACCTATCAAGCTACAGACAAACTCACCTTGCGCGCAGGCTATAGTTATAATGATCAACCCGTAGCCAATGATCAAACCTTCCTGAATATTCTCGCCCCTGGTGTAGTCCAGCAACATGTAAGTTTAGGGGCAACATGGAAAATTGATCAGCAGCAAAAAATTAGTCTGGCCTATACGCATGCATTAGAAGAAAGCGTAAAAGGACAAGGCTCAATTCCGGTCAATTTTGGTGGTGGTGAAGCAGATTTAAGTATGAGCCAAAACATTTTCGGCATTGCATACGGATTAGAATTTTAGCACTTCGTAAGCTCGTGTATAGCTCACAGCCCTATTGGCAAAGACAGTATGGCTTATTGGATTCATCTAAAAAATAGAGAGCATTACATAGCATTATCAGCAAACTAGTTTTTTTGAGCATAAAAAAAACTGCCTGTGTTCGATACAGGCAGTTTTAACTTTTGATTGCCTGACTTAGAAATTTACAGTCCAAGCAAACTGTGCCGTTCGTGGGGCACCAAGGAACAAGTAATCATCCCCGGAGAAGCTACCTGCATCACGCCAGTATTTTTTATTCAACAGGTTATCCACATTAAACCGTAGCGTATTCTCATAACCATAAGCTCGGAAGTTATAAGCTGCACCAGCATCAAAGACACTATAGCCAGACACTTTTACCGTACCGGCTTTGTTGGCATATTTGCTGCTGCTGTATTGCATGCCTGTCAACAAACGTAATCCTTGTACTTGTGGAACTTGATAGGACAAATGACTGGCAAAACGAACTTTCGGGACATTTTGCGTTTGATGGTTTTGATATTCAGCTGTAGCAATGTCCGTTAAACGTGAACGGGTTAATGCCAAACTCGAGGTCATATCTAAATTTGGCGTCAAACGTCCCTGCAAACCTAACTCTAAACCAATATTGTGTTTTTCACCTTCGGTCAGAAAGTAATTATCCGAGTTAACATATTGATTATCCTGTTTTAAATCAAATACGGCTGCAGTAAATAATAAGGCTTGCCATTGCTGTTTAATACCAATCTCATACTGAGTAGAATGGACAGGGGCTAAAGTTACACCTGCATTACCCTCAATACCTTTATCTAAATTACCAAAAGCCAACCACGGCGCTTGCCCACCATCACTCAGTCCTTTGGCATAAGAAGCATAGACATGGGTCTGTTCCCAAGGCTGATACATGACTGCCAACTGAGGTAAAAAGCGATCTAGATTGGTTTGTCGAATAGTGTGACCATCCGCATTGTAGGCGTTTTCATCTAAATGCAGCAGTTTCCCACCCAGTAAAACCGACCATGCCGTATTAAAATCGATCTGATCCAATATATTTAAAGCCGTTTGCTGGCTATCTAGTGATTTATAATGATTCGCTAAATTTTTTTCAGAAGGAATATAGTTATCAGGGTCAATATAAATATTACCAGTAGATTGAGGTATTGTACTTGCAAGATCAAAGATAGCATCATATTGAGCACGGCGTTTATAGGTCTGAGACAAGTCCAAACTCAAATGATGCTGCCAAGAACCTGTAGCAAATGTTCCGTTCAGCCCTGCTTTAAACTGATTGGTGAGATAACTGTCATTTGGGCTACGGAACTCATAAATATCATAGTTGCCATTTTGGTCAAAGGTATTACCTAGACCTGTATATTCACAAACACTACTCCAAGAACAACCATATGGAAAAGCTGAATAATCATCTACCACCACACGACTTTGTGATGCTGAGAGCTTGCCTGTCCAATTGTCATTAAACTGATGAATCAAATTTAAACTGCTATTGAGACTTTCATTGGTCACAGGTTTGCCCCAACTTTGATAGCCGAGCAAACGATCCCATTCCACCCCAGTCGGTACAGTTTGACCATCTAATAATTGATAACCGGGCACAGAGCGTTGACGCTGACGCTGTGATTCAATATCAAATTCAAGTTTTGAACGATCTGAGATTTTCCAGTCTAAAGCTAAAGCCCCAAACAGGCGCTGACCATCGGCATGATCCACATAGGGATGCATTTCTTCTTTAGCTAAATTCATACGATAGCCAAACTGCTGCTCGTGCCCAAAGAAACCACCCAAGTCAGTTACAACACGGTGGCCACCATGGCTATCACCTTCCACGGTTATAGCGCGAATGTCTTGGGGACGTTTAGTCACATAGTTGACCACACCTGCCGGGGTAGACATCCCACTTTGAATCGCACTGATTCCCTTTAAAATTTCGACCTGTTCTTTATTTTCCAGCGCGACATTTTGTTCACCCCGCAATAAGTGACCATTCAATAAATAGCTAGAACCAGCATTTAAACTAAAGCCACGCATGACAAAATTAGAATAATAACCAATGGGTGCATAGCCATCGCCTACAGCCGCATCATTTTTCACGACATCTGATAGGGTTTTTGCATGTTGATCCGCAATACGCTCTGCCGTAATGATACTGATTGAAGCGGGAATTTCGGCCAAGTTCTGTTGGGTAAAACCTGTTAAATTAACTTTGGGTTGATAATAGCCCGATTGTGCTGCTTGAGCAGTCACGGTGATGGTTTCGAGTTGTGCTGTACCCTCTTCAGCTTCTGCATGTGCCAAAACTGAGCTCAGCCCTAAACATGAAAATGAACCTACTGCCAGTAATGCTTTTTGCAACCGCGATATTGAAAATGGATACGTATTCACTGTGTTCGCCTAACCCCAAAAGATAATTTAACAGTCTAAAATTTCGGGCATGAGTATTCACAATTTTCTCGAATTGGACAAGTAGTTCTACAACTTATCTGAGTTTTTTTAAGCGAGGTGCTAGATAGGGCTACAAGGGAATACAGGACAGATGAGTTTGTGTATAAAATATTCTGACTATAAAACGTAATGTCCTAGCTTTTATTTCGTTGTAGTCAGAACCCAAATAGTAATAGCTCGAGAATTGAGTTTCTTCCAGCTAAACCCTGCGTAGACAGATTCAATATGAAAGTCCTTTAATTTTGCTAGCCTGCTCTGGCCTGTAGAAAAATCCCTACTCTGTGAGGTTATCAAGCAAGCTGCTGTTATCTAAACCCTCCATATTCTAAAAGAAGACCCTCAATGGATCTTCTGTTGTACTGACATAGGTTTAGAACTGATAGTGCATACTCAGAACTGCGTTACGCGGCGTCCCATAATTCATGCTGTTGGCGCCAATGCCCTCGTAATAGACTTCATCAAATAGATTATCCACATTCAGTTGGAGCTTGATCTTCGGGTCGAGCTGATAACCAAGCATAAGACTCGCCAACCAAACCTCATCCTGTTCGATACGGCTCGTACCCGTACCTGTATAAGTTTTACTGCGGTAATTTAAACCTGCGCCAGCACTCCACTGATCCAATTTATATTTCACAAACAGATTGGAGGTGGTACGCGCACTGGTCGTGGTGACTTTATTGCCATCGGCATCTTTCGCCTCAAAATTGGCAATACCAAAATTTACGCCCCAGTAATCATTAATTTCCCCATCCAGTTCAAACTCTACGCCTTTACTGACCACGCCATCCACCCCGCGATAAGCTTGTTCAGTCGTTTGCACCCCATTTTCAACCACATATCCCCCCGAAACTGCTTCGGCAAAGTTAGTTTGCTCTATTCGGAATGCTGAAAGTGCTGTATTTAAACGACCAGAGAAAAATTCACTCTTAATTCCCGTTTCATAATTCTTGCCCACAATCGGATCAAGATATTGCCCCGTCACATCTCTACGATTTTGGGGTTTAAACATATTGGTATAACTGGCATAGACGGAATGATCCTGCGCAAAATCATAAATCACGCCAAAATACGGAGTGAATTCGTGCTCAAATTCCCGATTCCCATTGCCATCTGAAGCTTCAAATTGCCAATCTGAAAGTCGTGCGCCCGCAACAATTTTCACGGGATCTAAAACTTGGAACTTCCCTGAAATATAAACCCCTTGTTGTGTAGTTTTATTCAGCGCCAAACTTTTTGGATTGGTGATTGGCGTTAATAACTGGGTATTCATATTGTTAAAATCCAGTTGGTTTGGGGTATTAATCATTAAATCCCCATCGGCGCCCTGAATCGTGCCATATTTATTTTTGACAATCTCAACCGTATTCCATGAACCACCGACCACAATTTCCTGCGGTCGCCCTGCAAGACTAAATGGTGCATTAATAAAAACATCAACATTATTTTCATCATTACGCACATCAGAGGAATAGACTGAAACAGCGCCTAAACTCTGATTGCTGGCTTTATCTACTTTGCCTGCCACATAGAGCAAAGCCGTGTCTTTATCATCTCGGCGGTAGGTATAAGCAACATTTAAATTCATATCGTTATACAGTTTCTGTTTTATTGAGGCGAAAACCGCTGAGGTATTTACATTCCAATAGGTCCAGTCCGAACTGACCGATAATGAGCGATCAAAATTAGTCAACGTCCCATCGTTATAAAATGCAGGTAATCCTCCCCAGCGAATCCCCTCGCGTTCTAATTGTTGGTATGTGGCTGCCAAAGACAAACTGGTGGCATCACTTAAATCGTAATCCAAAGCACCATAAACCACATTTCGCTCTTTGGAATAAAAATCCATAAATGAATCTTCTTGCGAATGCTTCACCAAAACTCGCCCACGCAAAGAACCATCCGCATTTAATGCACCAGAAAGATCGGCTGAACTAGAAAAATTATTCCAAGAGCCTGCCGAAGCCTCAATGTTTCCTGTTAATTCTGTGGCGTTGGCATGTTTACGAATAAAGTTCAAACCCATGGCAGGATTGCCCGCACCAGTCATTAATCCATTCGCCCCTTTCACCACTTCAACCCGATCAAAAATACCTAAGTCAAAATCGCCTTCAGCCAAAGACATGGTCGTCGGCAAACCATCAATCAGGTAATAATCAATTTGAAAACCACGTGCATAATAACTTTGACGCTCATCGGTACGTGTCGCGGTGACCCCCGTGACGTTCGCCATTAAATCTTGAAAGGACTCAATATTACGGTCATCCAAATATTCACGGGTATACACTTTCACCGCTTGCGGGGTTTCACGCAATGACAAATCGAGTTTAGTTGCTGTACTGCTGCTGTTCGCTGTATAACTCCTCGAGTTTTCAGTCACTGCACTTTTACTCTCAGCCTTTAAAGTAATTGTGCTTAGTTGTGATACTTGCTTTTGAGTTTCCGACTCTTGTTCGGTTTCCGCATAGGCAAAGCCTGTAGCACTGGATGCTAAAAAGATGATTTGCATTGCAAGATATAAGGGTTTGGGGGAAGACACAGTAAATTTATACATATCAGGATATTCACGAAAATTTAGAATTAAGATCTGAAAGGACTGATGTTTCGGATGCACTTTGCCCATGTGCTCGAGATATAAATATCTTCATGGACATCTCATTTTCAAAATGGATTCAGGAATATCACTTCCCTATAAAGCTTCTGTTTGAAATTGTGCTGACCAATCCATTGAAATAAAATACTAAAATATTTTAAACATAAATGATACTGATTATCGTTTTTATATTTATTATTGTTATTTATTTTACAAATAAGTAAATCAGATAAAGCACCTCGGACTCCATACACTGTAAAAGTCTAGTTATTCAGATAAAAGACCTCCAACAATTTAATGATAAAGCACTAGAAAAAATCAGGGACTGAACATCGACTAGAAATAAAATGGCTTCCAAAGCATGATTGACCATATTTTGGCAGTGGCAGAGCATCATTTGGAAAAACTCAATCTGCGTCAACGTGAAGAAGTGTGTGCTTCAAATCTCGTCGTGGGTATGCAATGTCGTGGCAGTGATGCATTTTCAGGTGAAACCTCTAACCCTGCTGTCGGTTTTGCATCGGACTTAATTATTCGTTGTGGCGGCACCGTGATGTTCTCAGAAGTAACCGAAGTCCGTGATGGCATCCATTTGCTCACGCCTCGTGCAGCCGATGAACAAGTCGCCAAAGATTTGATTCGTGAAATGCAATGGTATGATGACTACTTGGCAGCGGGCAAAGTTGACCGCAGTGCCAACACCACTCCTGGCAACAAAAAAGGCGGTTTGAACAATATTGTTGAAAAAGCCATGGGCTCCATTGCAAAATCGGGTAGCTCAGCAATTGTCGAGGTATTAGCCCCAGGGAAAGAGCCGACCAAGAAAGGGCTGATTTTTGCTGCGACGCCTTCTAGCGATTTTATCTGCGGTACATAGCAAATGGCCTCAGGTATTACCGTACAAGTCTTTACCACTGGGCGTGGTACACCGTATGGCTTAGCCGCTGTGCCTGTCATTAAAATGGCAAGCCGCAACACCATCGCAAACCGTTGGTATGACCTGATTGACATCAGTGCAGGTGACATTGCTATTGGCAAACGCAGTATCGAACAAGTCGGCTGGGAACTATTTGAACTCATTCTTCAGGTTGCCAGTGGCGAAAAGAAAACTTGGTCAGACCATTGGGGCATTCATAACTCATTGGCGGTGTTCAATCCAGCTCCAGTGACCTAAAATTGCGGGATGAACGCTTTTTTAGTTTTCATCTCCACCACACCACCACTGGATCCACTTATGTTGTCGAATACACTTAGCTCTACCAGTCCTGTAGCCAAAGCACTTCTCTGCCTAATGACTTCTGCTTTGCTATTTTCGATTATGGGAGTCTGTATTCGTTTTGCATCTGAAACTGTTGATAACCCGACCATTGTTTTCTTTAGAAATGCGGTCGGTCTGTTCATTTTTATCCCCATGCTGTTAAAGCATGGGTTAAATTTTATTAAAACCGATAAATTATGGATGCACACATGGCGCAGTGTGGTGGGTTTAGCAGCAATGTATGGTTTTTTCTATGCCATTGCCCATCTTAAACTCTCGAATGCCATGGTCTTTAGCTATTCATCACCCATTTTTATTCCATTAATTGCCTATTTCTTTCTGAAAGAAAGAATCAGTCGTAGCATGATCATTGCAGCGGCTGTGGGTTTAATTGGAGTATTGCTGGTCGCAAAACCAGATGAAGGCATGTTCAATGCCCTATCTTTTATTGGCTTAGGTGCCTGCTTTTTATCCGCTATGGCCTTTGTGACCGTTCGTGCTTTAACCAATACCGAGCCACCTGAACGTATTGTGTTTTATTTCTGCATTTTTGGCACACTGATTTCATCTATCCCTATGTATTGGCATTGGCGTGTTTTTAGTCTGAAAGAACTAGCACTCCTGATTACCGCAGGTCTTTTGGCGAATATCAGCCAAATTTTTATGTCTTATGCCTACAGTTTGGCACCTGCGGGTCAAATTGGCCCAATGAATTATATTGCGATTATATTTGCTGGAGTTTGGGGATTTGTTTTTTGGCATGAAATACCCGACCTACTCAGCATTGTAGGAATCTGTATTATTTTGACAGCTATTTTGGCGTGTAACCCCACTATTACGGCTAAATTCAAACAAGTATTTCATGCTAAATCGAAAATTTAGACATTCTATTATCTCGATCTGATCTTGTAAAAATACGCCAGTAGGACATCAAACCGCATGCCCTGCTCTTTTATAGCAATAACTTAATAACCACGGACTAGATCCACTTCATTGAGTAGACTTTTACCTGCCATTATCGATTGATCATTCTGCACAATTTGCTGAACCACCACATTCAAATCGGCATGTGAAGCAATATGTGGCGTCACCACGATATTGGGATGATGCCATAACGGGTTATCTGGGCTGAGAGGTTCATGTTCAAAGACATCAAGAATTGCACCGCGCAAATGCCCAGAATCCAATGCTGCAAACAAATCTGCCGCATTTAAATGTCCACCACGTCCTGTATTGATGATTGCAGCTCCCTGCGGCAACAAATCAAAGGTTTTGGCAGACAGAATATTCTGCGTTTCAGCAGTCAATGGCAGCAAGTTAATCAGCACTTGTGGATGCTGAATAAAGTCGACAAACTGCTCCTGACCTGCAAAAGTTTTTACCCCTGCGATAGTCTTGGCTGAATTCGACCAACCCACCACTGGGTAGCCCCTATCTCTGAGTTGCTCCGCGACATGATGGCCAATTTCGCCCAAGCCCATAATTCCGACACAAAATTCAGACGATGCTCTTTGCGGGAATTGTTGCCAAACTGCCTTTTGATTATTTTTAAGATAATGATCAAAATGACGCTGGAAATACAAAATCCCCCAAAGCAAATAATTCAGCATCGCTGATTTATGGCTTTCATCAACAATGCGACAGACTTTATATTTTCCATTTAAAGCATGAATATTTAAATGTTCAACCCCTGCAGCCATAGAATGGATCAACCCAAGCTTAGGTAAATGCATTAATTTATCTACACTGGGAAACCAGCACGCAGCCGTTGTAGCTTCTTGTGCTCTGATATCATCCATGCCGCAATAACTATCTGGCGGTGCATATTTTGCGAAAGCATCCCAAACTATTTGCTCAATTGCAGGAATCTCGGTTGCAATTACAATCATTCACTCACTCCTTGTTGATTATCCTAATTTCAAGTTTTAGTTTTGTGTCCTGCTACTTTTGACATGAAGGTGCATCAGTATTGCATTTCAATGCATAGCCGAAATTGCAATGTTCCGTCTCATCCCCGCTATGTTTAAACGTCCTCGCAGCAGAGAAATGAACCCACATGCGAATCATCTCGTCTTTGATTGTAAAAGATTGCTATGCTCCAATATGCGGCATAACTAACATTTCTGCTGTCCTGAAGGTTTTCGTTTTAATACTTGATTTTTTATTGAACTTTAAAACGCAGCCCCATATCAGCGTAGTTCAAGCATGCACCTATAGAAAACAAGCTATGCAAATGACTCCACAGAAAAGAAAAGCTCTTTGTAGATGAAGGTATTTTTCTAGCCAATTGCTTTCAAACGATTATCCGTGAACTTTCAATCAATATGCTGTAGTTTGTTTTGCTTGGAGCTGGAGATATTTATCTCGAATGATCATAATTGCTTGCAATTTGAATTGTAGTTTAACTTTACAAAGCCTTTTAAAATCATTATTTTGACCCAGTTGAAGATAGGTATCAAAATTTAGGTATCTCTCCCTAGCCTATCGCTTTTTTTGTTTAATCTTATATTAAACTGAGTTGTTTGTTGTTTTTATAGACATTTCTTCTACAATAGTTTAATTCTGAAAAATCAAAAGTTGCTATAGTCTTGTCACAAGTTCTTTTATAGTGATCTTATACGGAACATATGCATGAATTCAGAACGCCAACAAAATTTTCTTTTACGTAAAGAAAAAATCCTAGCAATGGCCGAGAAGCTATTACTTGATAATAATCAAGATATTACACTCGAAGAGCTTGCATCAGAACTAGATATTGCAAAAGGCACGATTTATAAGCATTTCGACAGTAAGAATCAACTGTACTTAGAACTGATTATTCTAAACGAAAAGCGTTTATTAGATATTTCTCATCAATACAATAAAGACATTAATACCTACGTATCTGAATACATGTTATATAACATGCTCAATTCCAACCGCACGATTCTGCTGCATGTGATTGAGGAACGTTTAACCAATAATGAACGTAAATTAAATAATTTATTTGATGAACTTTATAAAATTCGTGAAGCACGTATTTTAAGCATTAAAGATATTACTGAAACCTATCTCAAAAAAAGCAACAGTGCGATGTCTATTCGTGACTATCAGTCTTATGTCTGGACTGTAACTTATGGCGCCTGCTTACTCTTAAATTCAACGCATTATCAGAAATCGATTGGCTCGCGTGATCGCTTGATTAAACTTTATATTAATCAAGTCTTAATGACGCCGGATAAAGTCATCTAATTAAAAAAAGGAGATCTCAGCTGGTCTCCTTTTTTTTAAGCGCTTTAGCATATGCTCGATAAAAATATTCTATTTTTTTGATGTTATGATTATTTAAATGCTTCAATACTAAAAGGATTGGATATGCCTGTACTTTTACAAGTTGACTTCCCCACTCAAGGCCCTTTCGCAGAAGAAATGAAGCAAGCCTTTACCCCACTGGCAGAGAGTATTAATCAAGAAAAAGGCCTAATCTGGAAAATTTGGACTGAAAATGCTGACACTCAAGAAGCTGGTGGCATTTATGTTTTTGATACAGTCGAAAATGCCACCGCGTATTTAGATATGCATACCGCACGATTGCAAACTTTCGGCATCACTCACATTCGCAGTAAAATATTCCACGTCAATACCGAGCTTTCTAAGATCAATCATATTTCACTATAAATAAGCAGTCCTGAATTCTTCAGGGCTTCTTATCGGTTAGATGCAATGATTCAAGTATAGTCGGTTGTACAGGCGTACCAGATTGGTCATGTAAATAGACTTGTACGACTTTAAAGACAATCACGATGGCGAGACAAGTCGCAATACAGAAAATCCAGAAACCAAATGGGCTGCGGATATTGTGCGAGCCACAGTTCGGACATTCTTTAACGTCAGAATCAACCACCATGTCACAACAAGCACAATGATATTGGTACAGCATAGGTATGCTCCTATTTGACTGCAGTCGTTGTTTTTATTTTCACATTCCCCCAGCCTAGGAAATGTAATCTTCTTTCATGTTATGTGACTATTTGTAAATGTACAAGCAACATCATAGCGAAAAGTCGACCACCAAGTTCAAAAAGATCAAACCTACCCTCGTGGACTTTTTTGATTTTTATTTGCTAAAAAATCAGCATAAAGCCTGAGCAAGTGGATGGGACTCATTTTTCTGCATGCACGTCATCGGTGAGTTCATGTAATATGAAGCTTAGGATTCGTGGTTATCAAAAGGCGCATAGATGGTTCAATTAATTAAAAAAGGTGGTCTCCGGGAACGTGCCAACCGGAGCCGTAAATACCTTGGTTCAGAAAATACTGAAGCAACACTAAAACCGAACAGTTACACCCATACTGTTAAAAATGCTGAAACTGCCGCAAGCAGCTCAGCAGCTTCGACCAATTCAGAGACTGAAACTAAAACATCTGAATAGCGTCATACCAGAGCCATACTGCAAAAATCAGGAACAAAACTCCCGAAAAGATATCTATATAGTGCCCTGAACGTTGATAGAACGCTTTAATTTTCGGGGTAGACATAATAAACATGAACAGGCTAAACACTAAAAAGGTCTGTATTGGAATAATGACCGCCAATTGTGTTTTTAGATGCGTCTGTGCCGATGAACCTAAAGCTAAGGCAAAAACACTGCTAAAGTAGATTAAAGTTTTCGGGTTCGACAGATTGGTAAGTAAGCCCAATAAGAAATATTTCTGATTGCCATTCGGCATCGACAATGTCCCTTCCAATTGTGGACTTTGTGTCGAATTGAGTCCTTCTTTCAACATTCCCCACCCCATGCGGGCGAGAAAAAAACCACCAATCAACATCAACACTTGCTGAATCCATGGAAATTGCTGAACCAAGACCGTGAAACCCAGTAAGGTGAGTACAACCCACACGACAATCCCGATTGAAATGCCCAAAATGATTTTGAGTGTATTTAATCTGCTGGTCGATGCCGCACTTTTGGCAATCAATAAAACATCGGGGCCAGGCGTTAATTGTGCGACAAAATGCAAAGCACAAATGGTTAATAATAAAGACATCTTGTTATTAAGCGACTCAATTTTTAAAGTAGTTAATTATAATACTTGTTCAAATTTTTACTGTATATTTCACACATAAAAAAACCGAAGCTTTTAATTCACTTCGGTTTTTATTACAGCTTCAATTGATTTGATTATTTATTTACATCTTTCATTTCAATTTTTTTGGCTGCAGGCGTTACTTCACGGGCTTCACCATCAATCACACTTGAATCATGGTACTGACCACCTGACTGCTGGTTTTGCATATCCTGCATCTGACGCATTAAATCTGCAAATGGGTTCTGACCTTGAGCACCGCCCATGCCATTCATATCCCCCATCATGCCGCCCATCATTTTATTCATCATGGCTTGCTGGCGTTTCATCATGGTTTTCATTAACGCGGCTTGTAGCGCCTTTTGTACGGCTGGTATTAATAACAATACTGCAAATACGTCACTGATTAAGCCTGGAATTAACAACAAGAAACCTGCGAAAATTTTCGGTAAATTTCCAGTGAAAGCTGGATCCGCACTGATTTGTCCTGTTTGCATTTGTTGCATTTGCGGCATTATGCCCGCTGAATATTTACGAACAATATTCAGTCCCATAAAGAAGGCAGCTACAAACCAGAAAAAGACATACCACATGCTGCCGACGAGATCACCTACGCCAATCCAGACGAATACTTCTAGTATTAAGCCAGCTAGAACAATCAGAAATAATTTCATGAAAACTAATCAAATCTCTAAAATAAAATTAAACGTCATCATCTTAAAGGTCAGCCAATATGCCTTTTTTTTGATGTCTGAAGTAATGTATATGGGCTTTTTTCACTTTTTAAAGTGTTTAAAGCAAATAAAATTGCAGAAATACCTCAGCATAAACTTCACCTGTGGTTTTTATTGGGCCAAGTGCTGCAAGAATCAGCAAAAACTAAAATTAAGTTCCCATAAAAAAATATAAAATCATATAATTATTTAATCTGGTGCTTAGCTCACCTATTTTCCTTTTACAAAGTTTAACTATGTCATTAATTATTGGGATTGACCCAGGTTCACGCCTCACTGGCTATGGAATTATAGAAAAAGACGGTCAAAAATTACGTTTTGTTGATGCTGGCACTATTCGCACCGAAAGTAAGGACATGCCCGAACGTTTAAAACGAATTTTCGCAGGGGTTGAGCGGATTGTGAAATTTCATGGTCCCACTGAAGCTGCGGTAGAACAAGTCTTTATGGCTCAAAACCCTGATTCTGCCTTAAAACTTGGTCAAGCTCGGGGGGCAGCAATTGCAGCTTTGGTCAATTTAGATTTACAAGTAGCAGAATATACGGCACGCCAGATTAAACAATCGGTCGTGGGTTATGGGGCTGCGGATAAAGAACAAGTCCAGATGATGGTCGTGAAACTGTTAAATTTAAGCGTCACACCACAGGCAGATGCTGCCGATGCCCTTGCTGCTGCGATTTGTCATGCTCATGCTTCTGGCAGCATGACCAAGTTGGCGGTTTTGAATGCTCTCGGTGGTATGGCACGTGGACGCAGCCGTTCTAGCAGTCGCAGACGTTAATTGTACATTTTATTCAGGATACGAGTCTGGAATGTCGAACACTTAGGCTATTTTATGATTTGAAAATCCTGAAATCCTATCACTCCTTCATCTGAAACCGTACTCACTTCGATCACCTGAGCCAGATTCGGTCCGATATACGCCAATTCAATCAAACGCTGTAACTGCGCTGGCGTTGTGATAACCAATGCTTCCACCTGTCCTGTAGGTAAATTTCGCACCCATCCACAGACCTGCAGCTGAATCGCTTGTAGTTGAAACCAACGACGGTATCCAACCCCTTGAACTTGACCTGAAATCGTAAGTTTATAACGCTGTTGCATTCTGCCCACCATTCACGACCTGATAGATGACCCCGCCCATACTGTGCGCTTGTAATCCCCGCATCCCCTGTGCCGCCAAAAGATCACCCGCTTGGGCATGCAAAGTGACGATTTCATGTAAGTGGATTTGATGATGAAATTGCGCTTTTAAACTGGCAACCATTCCCGCAAGCACATCCCCCATACCTCCTGTCCCCATGCCTGCATTGCCTTGAGTACAAATATACAAGTCTTGTTCCAAGATTAAACTGCCTGAACCCTTCAATACCCATTGCCCCGAAAAGGTCTCTTGTAGGCGATGAATAGCAGCAATACGATCCTGCTCAATGTCCGTCACGCTACACCCCAATAAGGTTGCAGCTTCACCCGAATGGGGGGTGGCATACATATGCTCATTCAATTTTTGCTTGTTTTTCGCTAAAAACCACAGTCCATCTGCATCCAATACCACTTCTAGATGCGAGCTTTGCTTCAGTAAACCAAACCACTGTGTGAATATTTCTGCTGCCCATTCATCTCGCCCAAGCCCCATCCCAAAACATACCGCATCAACATGTGAAAGGAGCTGCTGAATCGCTGATGGATCAAAACCATTGATATCGCGCACCATAATATTCGGTGCACGTGCCAATATCGCGTGATGATGCTTGGCATGACAAACCACACTTACTTTTCCAGCACCCGCATGAAAAGCCGCTTCAGCCGCCATGATCACAGCACCGCCCATATCGGCATGACCACCGACCACCAAGACATGCCCATAACTGCCTTTATGGCCAAAAGCTTGTCGCTGCGGTAGCAAAATATGCTTTGGAGATAATTGAGCGATTGGTTTTAATTTTTCGTCAGCTGGAATAAGGCTCAGTAAATGCAGCTGCCCCACAAATTCTTTGCCCTGTCCTGTGAATAATCCTGCTTTATAACCTAACAAGGTATAGGTAAGATCAGCCTGAATTGCACATGGTAATGCCTGCCCCGTATTCGCCTGTAAGCCGCTCGGAATATCAACTGCAATTTTCAATCCGGTTTGCGCATTAAATAACTGAATGATGGTTTGCCACTGCTGACTCAACTCGCGATTCAAACCTATGCCAAATAGGGCATCGATATGACATTCAAACGGCTCTAATTGTTGTTGTAATTCAGGCTGCTTAATCCCTGTTTCAAGCGCAATAAACGTGACATGCTGAGACTGCGCAAATAGATATGCTTGATGTAAATCAGGAGAAGAACCACGTTCTGTTGCTAAAACAGTGACCTGCAAACCCGCCTGTTTTAAGTAGCCTGCAATAAAATAACCATCCCCCGCATTATTGCCTTGTCCACACCAAACCGCGACTTTTTTTATTTGGTTTTGTTCAAACTGTACCAGCAACTGTTGCACGATTGTCCAAGCGGCTTGTTGCATCAAGCCCAATGATGAATTTTGCTGAGCAAACCAACGTTGCTCCCATGCTTGAATTTCACTGCTATGGTAAACTGAACGTTGCATGATTTCCCCTATTATTGGTTTATGGCTTCAACCTCTTCTTCCTCAAAAATCTCACTGCAACAGCTTGATCTTCAAGAACTGAAAGCATGGATTAAAGCACAGGCTTTAGACTTGGGTTTTGCTGATTGTGTCATTGCCAAACCAGATGCTCAAGCAGAATTAGAACGTTTTAAAGAATATTTAAAACGTGGATACCATGCTGATATGAGCTATTTAGAGGAAAATCTTGATAAGCGTGCCGATCCGACTTTATTAGTCCCAGGCACGCGCAGCATTATTTGCGTCCGTATGAATTATTTAGTGGAAACCCCAAAACCACGCTATGTCCCATACGAACCCAATGCAGCGATTATTGCGCGATATGCCCGTGGTCGCGATTATCATAAAATCATGCGTGGTCGGCTTAAAACCCTTGCAAGTCGGATACGAGAACGCGTGGGTGAATTTGAATCCCGCCCTTTTGCGGACTCTGCCCCCATTTTTGAAAAGTCGTTAGCTGAAAATGCAGGTATGGGCTGGACAGGAAAACACACTTTACTGATTCATAAAAAATCAGGCTCCTTTTTTGTCTTGGGTGAACTGTTCACTTCTTTAGATTTACCCTTTGACGGCCCAACCACCAAGCATTGCGGCTCTTGCACTGCCTGTATTGATATTTGTCCGACCCAAGCCATTGTCGAACCCTATATGCTAGATGCACGAAAATGTATTGCCTATTTAACCATTGAATACAAAGGCATCATTCCTGAGGAATTAAGACGTGGCATCGGCAACCGTATTTTCGGCTGTGATGACTGCCAACTAATCTGTCCATGGAACGGCTTTGCCCAAAAAGCCAGTATCGAAGATTTTAATCCGCGACATAACCTTGATCGAGTCACTTTACTGGATTTATGGCATTGGGATGAGCCTACGTTTTTAGCCAATACCGAAGGCAGCCCAATACGGCGAACAGGCTATCAAAGCTTCATGCGAAATATTGCAATTGGTTTAGGAAATGCGCCATTTTCTAGCTTAATACTGCAAACTTTGCATGAAACTCGTCACTTACATGATGAGATTGTGCAAGTCCATATTGACTGGGCCATTCAAGAGCAACTGCTTAAATCACAAACAACTTTAAACTGATCTGAAGTGAATACATCTTTCTGTTTAGATTTACAGTTCTTTGCAAAGTTATTGTTTTATAAAAAGGATAGTTACGCGTTTGTCACAAAATTAATTTCTTTTTTTAGAAACTTTGCTTGGAATTCCACTTAAAACCAGATGATTTTGTAACTAAAGCTTTAATCTAAACAGTCATTGTATCTACTCAAATTAATCGTCAGATACTATAAGTTTTGGTTTTTTTTGCCTTTGGTTTTGGCACGAAATCTGTATGATAAAAGCCAATAAAGAATACAGATGATGGACTTCTAGAATGACTGTACGTAATGATTGGACGCGTGAAGAAATTCAAGCTTTATATGAACAACCTTTTTTAGACTTGGTCTTCCAAGCGCAAAAAGTTCATCGTGAGCATTTCGATGCCAATACCATTCAAGTCAGCACTTTATTATCAATTAAAACAGGCAAATGCCCTGAAGATTGCAAATATTGCTCTCAATCTGCCCGTTACGACTCAAAATTAGAAGCAGAAAAACGCATTGCCGTAGATAAAGTGATTAGCGAAGCCAAAGAAGCCTTAGCTTCTGGTTCTTCTCGCTTTTGTATGGGTGCTGCATGGCGCAACCCACATGAACGCGATATGCCATATGTACTTGAAATGGTTCGTGAAGTAAAAGCCTTAGGCTTAGAAACCTGTATGACCCTTGGCATGTTGAACCAGTCTCAAGCAGAACGCTTAAAAGATGCGGGTCTAGATTACTACAACCATAATTTGGATACATCGCGCGAATACTATTCAAACATCATCAGTACCCGTACTTTTGATGATCGTTTAAATACACTTGAATATGTCCGCGGTGCGGGTATGAAAGTGTGTAGCGGTGGTATTGTTGGTTTGGGTGAAGACACGGCAGATCGTATCGGCCTATTACTCGAACTTGCTACTTTACCGATTCATCCAGAATCTGTGCCAATCAACATGCTAGTTCCTATTGAAGGGACACCTTTAGCAGATGTAGAAAAACTTGATGTAACGGAATGGATTCGTACCATTGCAGTTGCACGTATCATCATGCCTAAAAGCTATATTCGCCTTTCTGCTGGACGTGAGTCTTTATCTGATTCAGACCAAGCACTGGCATTTATGGCAGGTGCTAACTCACTATTCTCTGGTGAAAAATTACTGACCACCCCTAATGCTGGCGAAGGTCGTGACAAGCAATTGTTCAATAAATTAGGTTTAGTGGCAGAAAGAGCGAAACCAACCGTTGCTGAAATTTCAGTAGATGCAATGGCTGGCTAATAGAGCTTCTCAAGTTCTTAAGCGCAATAAAAAAGCCAGTTCTATGAATTGGCTTTTTTATTTGTAGTGCATTCCGTATGCTTAGCATGTACTCAATGAGTGATAAGCCTCAACCCGAAAAATTATGCGCAGTAATTAAAATGCCGTATTGCGCATTTAGATAATCCCCTTTCCTAATAATATCCGCACCGTTGGCATGATAAACCGTTAATTGCTTGGCAACAGCATCGTACTCAAATCGGTCAAAACAATCCTGATGATGACACAACCACTTCAATGTATCTGCGAGTTGATCATCAACAATATAAGTATTTTTTTGGAAATCTTTAGCCATATCAAATCAGGAACTATACGATTTTAATATTGTAACCAGCTTAGCTGAATTGGATAAGTGTTTGCTATAAAATTCTGTCCCCCTGAAAGCACAAAATCCGAAATGACAGTATCACTTCGGATTAAGCTCGGTAAAATACAACCTTTATGAGGTTTTATTTACACCACACTTTCGACATTCTAGATGCTCACCAATTTCCGCCATTTGTTCATATTCATAAATGTGGAAACACAGTAATTTCTTGAGCAATTGAAGCATTTTAAACTCCTTGTTTAATTTTTTTGCCGCTTAACTGTTTCGGTCCTGAAACATTTATGCATCTCAAGTAACAGATACATGACATAATAATTATCATATTTTGAACAAATGGCAAATAATTATCTGTGATGTACACTGCATTTCATCGGAAAGTTGAGCAAAAGCCTAGACTATTTTCCCTATGCAACATTGACGTTAAACAACGAACCAATGGCGCTCGTAATCAGCATGGCAAAACATCCCCAGAACAAGACTCTTAACGACCCCTTCAAAATTGGAGAACCCGCGGTATAACTCGCCAATGCCCCTAAACCAAGCAGTGAAAAAATCGCAGTAACGACAATGGCGTTGGCCATATACTGTTGTGGCGCAAACAGTACAGCCAGTAATGGAATCACCGCACCAACAGAAAAAGACAATGCCGAAGAAAACGCAGCCTGAAGAGGTTTAGCCACTGTCATTTCACTAATCCCAATCTCATCTCTTGCATGGGCAGCCAAAGAATCATGCGCTGTTAACTGCACAGCCACTTCATGCGCCAGCTTTTCATCTAAGCCTCGATGGATATAAATTAATGTTAGTTCCTTTAACTCTTGCTCAGGATTCTTTTCCAATTCACGGCGTTCGAGGGCTAAGTCAGCTTCTTCAATATCTGCCTGCGATTTCACCGAAATATATTCGCCCGCAGCCATTGAAATCGCGCCTGAAATTAATCCAGCCAAACAGGTAATAAAAATCGTTTGTTGGCCCGCACCGCTTGCAACCACCCCTATGACCAAACTGGTGACGGAGATAATGCCATCATTTGCCCCCAGTACTGCTGCACGCAGCCAACCCGATTTTTCTAAATTATGCTTTTCTATATGTATGGATCTTCTCATCGCAACTCTCTTTTACTTCGTTAGCACTTTTTACTGTCTTTTCAAGATCTTCTTCTATCCTACCGCAAACCCCGTTCTAGACCTATGCATTCAGTCAAATTATGTTGTTCTGTTTAAGATTGACAAAAATTTAATCTAATAAAAAAGGTTAATGTCGAATATCCACATTAACCTTCTGATTAGAATTCAGTGAGATCCATAAAGCCCCAACGCGCTTATGGATACAAAATATTGATCAATAACCCTCCGTGATCCCCGCTTCATTAACCTGTCGCACTTTACCAGTGTCCTTATTCATAACTTTAAATTCAATTCTGCGGTTTTTAAATTGCCCTTCAGGCGTGCCATTTTCCGCAATTGGTTGCTCTGCACCGAATCCGACCGCTTGCAATTTAGCTGGATCAACGCCTTTTTGTACCAAATAATCCATCACTGCTTGTGCCCGCTTCACAGAAAGTGCTTTATTTTCTTGTGCTGAACCGACATTATCTGTGTGCCCTTCAATGACCAATTCCACTTGTGGAGCGCGTTTAAGCAATGCAGCTGCCTGATCCAGAATCGACTTATTTAATTCTGGAATATCACTCGAATACGGTTCGAAATTGATAATTTGTAGATTTAATGCTGTTGCAACATCCAGTGCTCGGATATGTTCAGGATTCAGGCTAGATAATGCTTTCTCAGCATCACTAATACTGCTATCCACCGCTTGATTGATGTCTAAAGGCTGCTGGGTCAAAATTTGCATGTTTTTCACCAAAGGCTTAATTTTTTCAGCCAGTTCTGAAGCCCGCGCATTACTTTCTGCTTGTATGACCAATTGATCACCCATCCATGTGAGTGAGACATTCGGTTGATCCTTTAAGATTTTGAGTACGCTTGGTATGGCATCCTGATCAATAAAGGCACTATGCAGCTGACTATTATCATCTGCACCACAACCAACTGGATGGACAAAAATCTGCTTCACTTCGCCCTGTAAAATATCAATATAAGCTTTATCTGCAATCAAGATTTGACAGGTAACCAGTTGACCATCACTGCCTGTTGTCAGCTGAAACGTCGCAGGCATACTCGCAACTGCACTACCTTCTGGCATCGGGCTAGGCGGATCTTTTGGACTACACATTTTCAACAGTAAAACAGCAATCACCCCAAGCGCAATGATCAATAAAATAGGTACCCACCATTTTCTCTGTGCTGTTTTATGATGTGAAGCAAGTGCCGTTGGGGCCTGATGTACGGTGTGCCCAACTAGCGTATTGACTCCCAATGCCGCAAGTAAAGGTTTTGCCCATAAGGGCAGCGCGACCTCTATATCAGTACTATGATTTTGCAAGAAATGTTCGATTGTATGAACATTACTAGAACCCGCTTGTGCTTCTAACACCCCCAAGGTCGGTGCAATGGCATGATTCAGTGTTTCTTCTATTTCTGACGGCGGAGCAGTCGCACCAATCGCCTCTATGAATTTTTCTTTGAGCGATACATGGGTTGTAAAAATATCATTTAAACGCGGGTTCAAATGATTCTGTAGCTCCGTGATATATTCAGGTTTATCCTTTAACAAGCTTAATAAAATGGGATAAAAATTATCGAGCGCGTGCTTTTTTTCCAGTAAATGTTCAGTCTCCGACTGTAATACAATGGGGGTGACTTGTTGCTGTAATAATTCAATAATATTGGTAAGCATTTCCTGCCCTCTTATTCTTCTGATGTTTCACTAAAATAGTGTATATGTTCGTTTTTTATACAGTGTAAATTATTGTATTTTCTCAAGCTACATTCAAACATTCCAAATAAAAAAAGCCAGCATTTGCTGGCTTCCACAACATCTATCAGGACTTTAGCCAATAAACGTTTGTACAACTTTACCTGTTAAAGTCTGGTTAATTAATGGTGTGTTTTTACCTTGTGACAGAATACTGTCTTTGGTCAGCGTCCATTCAAGTTCCGGATCAACCAACACCCAACCTGCTTCGTTTAACCAACGTTCTTCCATATTGGCGACTTTTGCAGGGGCTAAGGTCACTTTTTCAACCCATTGTAATGGGCTAAATAAGCCTTGTTTCACCAAGTCCACACCCAAAGACACATAAGTATCAAATGCAGTAAAACCAGGCTCTGTTTCAGCAAAAGGTGCCATTTTGGCCGAGCTGCTTAATGGTTCATGGTGCGTACAAATCGCATCGATCACACCTTCTTTTACCCCTTGACGTAAACGCTCTTGATCTTTTTCTGAACGTAATGGCGGACGTACATGCGCCAAGGCATTAAAACCATCAATTAAGCTGTCGGTTAAATGCAATTGATGCATCGCAACATCCGCAGTCACCGGTAAGCCTTTTTCTTTCGCAATACGAATTAACTCAACCGAAGCCCCACAAGACAACAAGCTAAAATGCGCTTTAACTCCTGTCGCTTCAATCATCAACAGGTATTTAGCAATCGCAACCGTTTCAGCCAAAGCTGGAATCATCGGCAAGCCTTGGCGTGACGCGATGAAGCCTTCATGTACACAGCCATCCTTCGCGATTTGCGGTTCTTCTGCGTAGAACACCACCGTTAACCCTAAACCTGCGGCATATTCCAATGTACGAATGACCACATCATCATTGGCAAAAGACGCATTGGCATTTGAAACCGCGGTACAACCACCTTTTTTCAAGGCCGCCATATTGGCAGGTTGTTGTCCATTGAGACCCTGCGTTTGAGCACCAATCACTTGGAGATAAATACCACCATCCAGCATGGCTTTTTCCACTAAACCATGAATTAAAGCACCATTGTCTTGCACAATCGGCTTTGAGTCTGGTGGCGTAAATACATGCAAAATACCATTTTCACGTGCTGCACGACCTTCAGACTTTAAAGTCCCATGCTGTTGTTGACCTGGCTCACGTAAGCGCGCACACAAGTCCACCATGGTTGGCATTAACCATTTACCCTGACCATCAATTGTGCTTTCAACCTGATCGGATGCCGCGACCAATTTACCTTGCTGAAGATAAACGGTTTGTACAGCATCGGTTTGCTGAATAGGGTCTAAGACACGGACATTTTCAATTTTTACAATACTCATGACGTTCCCTTATCCTGCAATTGCTTCTAATAAACCTTGTTCTTGTAACTGCCCCTGCATCGACAGGGCTAAGACTGCCATACGCACAGCAATACCATTGGTGACTTGATTTAGAATCACCGATTGCGGACCATCAGCAATACTGGAATCAATTTCAACCCCACGGTTCATCGGCCCTGGATGCATGACAATACAGTCAGGCTTGGCTAAAGCTAAACGTTCTTTGTTCAGACCAAACATTTTGTAAAATTCTGCTTGTGACGACAGTGCTGGCGAATCAATACGTTCATTCTGGATACGTAGCGTGATAATGACATCACAGTCTGTCACCCCTTCGTCCATTTTGTTAAATAAACGCACCCCAGCACCATATTCTTCAAAACCATGTGGCAATAAAGTATTTGGCGCAATCACACGAATATCGTTACAGCCCAAAGTTTGTAATGCTGCCACATCAGAACGTGCTACACGCGAATGCTTGATATCACCAATGATGGCGACACTAAGCTCTTCAAATGGCTTCTTGGTTTCACGGCGAATAGTCAGCATGTCCAGCATCGCTTGCGTTGGATGCGCGTGACGACCATCCCCGGCATTGATAATCGCAACATGTGGGCAAACGGTATTGGCAATAAAATGTGCTGCACCTGAAGATGAATGACGCACAACAAAAATGTCTGCTGCCATGGCTTCGAGATTCCACAACGTATCACGTAGCGTTTCGCCTTTTGAGGTACTTGAGCGTGCAATATCAATATTTAGCACATTGGCAGATAAGCGCTTCGCCGCAGCTTCAAATGTTGTACGAGTACGGGTGGAATTTTCAAAGAAAAGGTTCATTACCGTACGACCTTCAAGAAGATTGTTGGTTATGAGCTGATTTTGGTCATTAAAAAAGGACTGCGCTGTGTCCAATATTTTCGTGAGAGTGGCTTTCGATAGCCCTTCGATAGTGAGGAAATGCTTTAAATTTCCATCTTTATTGAGTTGAATCTGACTCGGAGTATGCAATGCAGCCAAGTGCATGAGAGATTCCTTATACGTTAAGTTAACGTATTATACAGAGATTCCCTTTATTTGGCAGTTGAAGTTTTCATCATTCACAGTAAATCTATGACGATAATAAAAATGAAACCTGAATTTCCTATGCAATATTTCAATCAGATAATTTAAACAAAATAGATCTCTGCACCTTGCGGCGACCAATCATCATAGATTGAGCCCGCATGATGATTGGCTTTAATAAGATGCTCAGCACCCTTTCATGCAACAAGATTTAACGCAATGCACCAATATAGTGATGATGCACTTGTGCACGATAGATTTCTTCTTCGGTGACTTCATCTTTCCGAGACTGTACAGGCTCAATCATGCGTTCAGCCACCCCTTCAGATTCAATCTCTGTATCCAAATCCATAAAACTGCGTAAACGCTCAGCCTGTCGCACCAGTTCCGCATCCCCTGTTGCGCATGCCAAATCAACGACATGTCTTGCATACGCTTTATTTTCTGCAAGATACAGTGCATCAATGACACGTCCAGAAACGCGGCGTAACCGTGTATAAATTAATGTCGCAGCTGAAAAAGCCTCAGGATGAGCAACGAATCCATGATTAGACATCTCTTTCATTCAATCCCCCAGTTTTATTAAATTTAATACGAATCAATCTTTCACAGCAAAAGCATGAGAAGAAACACGGCATCACCCTCTTGCCCTTTATGCCTAAAGAGTTAGCAAAATACATACCAGTTTATGAGAACTGTGCTTGAAAATATGATTTTTTTTATGATCTGTTTAGCCAAACATGCAATTTAAAAAGCTTTCAAAGCCAAAATCAGTTAAACTTTACGAAGTATTTTTTTAAATTTTGGTCTATCTAATTTATGAATAGCTCTTCCCGTTTAAGCAACTATTGGGTCACATGTGCAGATGGGCTAGAAACCTTACTCCAAGAAGAATTACAAGGTCTAGGCATCGAACAAATTGAACGCTTTCCAGGGCGTTTAGTTTTTAAAGGCACATTAGAACATGCCTACCGTATTTGCATGTGGTCACGTTTGGCTTCACGTGTGCTACTTCCTATTCATACTCATGAATTAGAACGCAGTCATGATGCGCGGGATGTTGCAGAAGAACTCTATGAAGGTGCCATCAGCTTTGACTGGTCTTTGATTTTTGCACCACAAAGCACCTTTGCAATTCGTTTGCATGTTGAACGCGAAATTATGGTGAACAGCCAGTTTGCGACTTTACGTGTGAAAGATGGTGTAGTTGACTCCTTTATGGAAGCTGTAGGACGTCGACCAAGTATTGACACCAAACAGCCTGAAATTACCCTATATGTTTTGGCGGGTAAAACTGAGCATACTTACTGTCTCGATTTATCTGGTGATTCCTTACATAAGCGTGGCTATCGTCGTTTCATGACTGATGCACCTATTAAGGAAAACCTCGCTGCGGCTATTTTGCAAAAAGCTAAATTACAGCAATTAAACCCTGACATTATTCTCGACCCAATGTGTGGATCGGGTACCTTCATTATTGAATCATTAATGCTGTTAACAGACCGCGCCCCAGGTCTGGTTCGTCGTTTTGGTTTTAATGGTTGGAATGGCCATAATCACGATTTATGGATGTCGATTAAGGCTGAAGCTGCTGAGCGTCATCAACAAGGGATGGCAAAACCATTACCAAAACTTTATGCATTTGATGCGGATTGGGAAGCGGTTAAAGCGACCAAGCAAAATATTATTGCCGCGGGTTTTGAAAGCCTGCTCGACCAGATTCAGATTGAAGAACGTACTTTATCTGACTGGCCTGACTTTGAACTCGGCAACCAAACAGCTTTTATTGTGACTAACCCACCGTATGGCGAACGTTTAGGCGATAAAGCCTCAAACCGTGCCTTATATTTGGGTTTATCGGCATTATTGCAAAAGAACTTCCCAAATCAAACTGCAGCAGTCATTGCCGCGGCAGTTGAGCAAGCGGATGTCATGGCATTCAGCGATCCGCAAACCATGCGTTTGATGAATGGTAAATTACCGATTTACATTCGTTTAGGTAAAATCAAACCTGCAACGGTCATGAAACCCTTCCTTGAAACTTGGCAACCGCTGCAATTTGAACCAATTGAAGGCGCAGAAGATTTTGCCAATCGTTTACAGAAAAATATGCAAACCCTGAAAAAGTGGGCAGTCAAAGAAGGTGTATTCTGTTTGCGCTTGTATGATGCTGACTTGCCCGACTTTAATGTTGCCGTAGACTTGTATGGTGACCGTCTGCATGTTCAAGAATATGCTCCACCGAAAACAATCGATCCAGAAAAAGCTAAAAAGCGTTTTAATTTAGCTTTAGCTGCTATTCGTGCGGTTACAGGCTTAGGGCGTGATGCAATCTTTATTAAGACCCGTGCACGTCAGGAAGGCAAGAATCAGTACACCAAACAAAGTACGGCTTCAAAACGCTTTATCGTGCAGGAAGGAAAGGCCAAAATTTTAGTTAACATGACGGATTATCTAGATACCGGCTTGTTCTTGGATCACCGCCAAATTCGTTTACGAATTGCCAAAGAAGCGCGTGGTAAGCATTTCCTGAACTTGTATAGCTATACCTCAACGGCGAGCTTACATGCGGCTTTAGGTGGTGCTGCGAGTACGACTAGCGTCGATTTGTCGAATACCTACCTGAACTGGTCAAAAGAAAACTTTGTCTTGAACGGTTTAACTGTCGATCATGCCGATGAACAGCATCAATTCTTTGCCAGTGACTGTTTTGAATGGCTGAAAGAAGGTCATGAACAATATGACCTGATTTTTATCGATCCACCGACTTTCTCAAACTCGAAGAAGTTTTACGGCACTTTTGACGTGCAGCGTGATCATGTATCACTGCTTAAACGCGCCATGAACCGTCTAACTACTGAAGGGACTTTATACTTCTCAAACAACTACCGTGGTTTCGAGCTGGATGAAGAAATTGAGGCGATGTTTGATGTGCAAGAAATCACTCAAGATACTATTGGTCCAGACTTCAAACGCAATCAAAAAATCCACCGTGCGTGGAAGATTCAACATCATCCGATCTAATTCTGAATAAAAAAAAGACCGCTTATGCGGTCTTTTTTTTATAGACGAAAATAGAAAAAATTTATTCCGTTAAGAATTTCTTTTCACCATATTTATATTCCAGCGACATTTTCATGACATCTCCATCCCGCTTTAATTGTCCTGACTGCTGCATACTGCTGAACATATTTTCAAGTTCTTGATCAGACATCGGCTGCTGTGCCTTACCCGGCAAACTATTCATAATGGATGCGACCATGTTTTTATCAAACTGCATATCGGCTTTGTATTCAACCAAGCTCGGCACCATACTCACCATGCCTTTTAAAGTTTTTTGGTGACTTGGCATAAAACGCCCCGTCAAACTGGCTTTCGCCTCCCCAGTCCCGACCTTGAGTTGATTATCCTTAGACTCAAACTTAAATCCTTCATTCATCACAGCAAGTAATGCAGGCTCCAGATCGTCCAATAACTTCTCTTTTGCGAGACAACTATTTTCACTCTTTTCTAGAATATCGAAGAAAGTCTGTAGCTTGGCTCGATTAACATCCAATAAATTGAAATTAAACTCAATATTTTGCATGGCGGGTGAATAAGGAACTTTCATTTCATCCGCTTGAATTGAAAATTTCGTATTCAATACTCGTTCCGTCAAATCACTTTCAGCTTCAATCCGATAGTTCTTTAGCTCGGCACTCATCGGAGTGTTCAAACCACGATCTGACATTTTCAACAAGTCCATATGGACCTTGGTTTTACCCGCTTCCAAATATTGCCCACTTAAGCCCTGATTGGTTTCTAGCGTGAGACCCGTCATTTGAAAGTGCGAATCAGCATCCATCACAGTTAAATTTGGAATCTTTAATTTCAGATCCAGTATTTTCAGCTGGTCATCTACAGGTTTAGCCCGATATTCGAGAGTCACTGGATCTAACCGTGTCTGTAATTGTACTTCTTTACGGCTAATCACTGGGGTGGTCAATGTTGATTTCATGGTACCAAGCCAGTTGACCTGTGTATTAAGCTTTAATGGTTCGTTCAACAAGGATTTCAGCGCACTATTCGCTTGTACAACTTTTATATCGGACTGAATATGATATCCATTCCAACTGCGCTGAATATGATCGCGTCCAGTGAGCTTAATCACTTCTTTAGGTTTACATGGATCAAGCAGCAATTCTGCAGTCCAATCGGCACTGCCTTGCAAGGTGCCCATCTCAAAATTTTGGTAATTTAAACTTAAATTTTTACTGGGTTGTTTGGCTTCTTGCTGGTAGTAGTTCTGTAAGCTTTTATCGGCATATAAATTTCCTCCAACAGCCAGTGTAGCCACGGCTACAATCCCTCCAATACCCCACGTTATTTTAGACATCTATATATCTCATATTGTCTGTTTATTATGTGTAAGCAGTATAATCAAAAGCCTGAATTAAAGATAATTAATTTGCAAATAAAGTGCTTATCAGAGATTTTTATCACAGAATAGTGCTAGAAAATGTCAGTTTTCGCCCTAAAAAATACATTGATAACCAGATTTTTACAGGCACAAAAAAACCAGCCGAAGCTGGTTTTTTTTGAAGGATTAAATCAGTTTCATTTTATCAAAGACCAACTGCCCATGATCCGCTTTAATCAAAATGGTATCGCCTGGCTGAAATTCCGCTGCGAGAATTTTCTGCGCCAGTGGATTTTCAACTTGTTGTTGAATTGCACGTTTTAATGGGCGCGCACCATAGATTGGGTCAAAGCCAGCATCAATCAATAAGTCAAAGGCAGTATCTTCAACCGTTAAGCTCAAATCACGCTCAGCCAAACGATTGCGTAAGCGATCCAATTGAATATCTGCAATGCCACGAATCTGCGCTTTTTTCAATGAATGGAAAATCACCAACTCATCAATACGGTTAATAAACTCAGGACGGAAGTGTTGAGATACAGCCCCCATCACCACGGCACGTACTTCATCTTCTGTGGCACCTTCACCCAACTCGCGAACATCTTGTGAGCCTAGATTAGAAGTCATAACAATAACAGTATTCTTAAAGTCAACTACTCGACCTTGGGAATCTGTTAAACGACCATCATCCAAGACCTGCAACAAGATATTGAAGACATCTGGATGTGCTTTTTCGACTTCATCGAATAACACCACGCTATAAGGCTTACGACGCACAGCTTCGGTTAAAACACCACCTTCCTCATAACCTACATAGCCCGGAGGTGCCCCGACCAAACGGCTGACCGAATGTTTCTCCATGAATTCACTCATGTCGATACGAATCATGGCATCATCACTATCAAACAGGAAGTTCGCCAGAGCTTTGGTTAACTCGGTTTTACCCACCCCTGTTGGTCCTAAGAATAAGAACGAACCACTCGGACGGTTTGGATCAGACAAGCCGGCACGGGAACGACGAACTGCATTCGACACAGCAACCACCGCTTCATCTTGCCCGACCACGCGGTTATGCAGGAACTCTTCCATCTGCAACAGTTTTTCGCGCTCACCTTGTAACATTTTCGACACCGGAATACCTGTCGCAGCACTCACAACTTCAGCAATCTCATTATCGGTGACTTTGTTACGTAACAATTTCGGTGCTTCATTTTCTTCTGCAACCTCAATACGCTCCAACTGCTTTTGCAATTCAGGAATCACCCCATACTGCAAGCGTCCAGCTTCCGCCAAATCACCTTCACGTTGCGCTTTTTCTAGGGCAATACGCGCTTGATCCAACTTCACTTGAATGTCTTTATTACCTTCAACCAAGGCTTTATCAGCGCGCCAGATTTCTTCCAGATCGTTATATTCTTTCTCAACTGTCGCAATCTGTTCTTCAAGGTGCTTAATTTCACCTTTAGCCCCAGCATCTTCATCTTTCTTGACGGCTTCCAGCTGCATTTTGAGTTGAATCAAACGACGATCCAACTTATCCAAGGCTTCAGGTTTAGAGTCTAGCTCCATTTTAATCCGTGATGCTGCTTCATCAATCAAATCGATGGCTTTGTCAGGTAATTGACGATCGGTAATATAACGGTGTGACATTTTCGCTGCTGCAATAATTGCAGAATCGAGAATCTGCACCCCATGGTGCGTTGCATATTTCTCTTTGAGTCCACGTAAAATTGCAATAGTGTCTTCTACACTTGGTTCATCGACCAATACTTTTTGGAAGCGACGCTCTAAAGCTGCATCTTTTTCAATATATTGACGATATTCATCCAGTGTGGTCGCACCAACACAACGCAGCTCACCCCGGGCTAATGCAGGTTTTAACATATTACCTGCATCCATTGCACCATCGGCCTTACCCGCACCTACAAGCGTATGTAGTTCATCAATAAATAGAATGATCTCACCTTCGTGTTTGGCCAAATCTTTCAGTACCGCTTTTAAACGTTCTTCAAATTCACCACGATATTTAGCACCGGCAAGCAACGAACCCAAGTCTAAAGAGAGAACGCGTTTGCCTTTTAAGCTTTCAGGCACTTCGCCATTGACGATACGCTGCGCCAAACCTTCAACAATGGCAGTTTTACCCACCCCAGGTTCACCAATCAGCACAGGGTTATTTTTGGTTCGACGTGACAAAACTTGAATAGTGCGACGGATTTCATCATCACGCCCAATCACAGGGTCAAGTTTTCCATTCAAAGCACGTTCATTTAAATCAATCGTATATTTATTCAGTGAATCACGCTGATCTTCATGATTATTACTCATGACCTTCTCATCCCCTCGAATTTTATCAATCACTTTACGCAAGCTGTCGCTTGTTACGCCTACGCTATTTAATAACGACTTGGTTGCTCCCACTTCAGCGAGCGCCAATAACACCCAATCGGTTGAAAGAAACTCATCCCCTGCTTTTTGCGCATAACTATCCGCCAGATTTAACGCTTTCACCGCTTCTGGACTCAGATTGATGTCCCCTGTTGGATTGGCAAGGGTTGGAGCATCTTTAATGGCTTGCTGTAATTTGCTTTGCAAATCACGTAAATTGGCACCCGCCTGTTGAAAAATACTGGAATTCGAAGCTTCTTCCAACAAGATCGACAGCACATGAATGCCTTCAATAGAGGTATGATCCTTACCCATAGCCAAGGATTGTGCATCAGAAAGTGCTTGCTGCAGGCGGTTTGTAAATTTCTCGAAACGCATTCTTGTTATTCCTCAAAACAAATTTTTAACTTGTAAGATATATGGGAACTTATTTTTAGATTTCAAATTAATTTTCACATATTTTTCAAAAACTTAAATACAAAAATATGCTGTAGCTTAGTTATAATATTGGTATAGTTATTTTTATTTTCAAGAGTGTTGATGTAATTTTTTTACCCAACCGTCTTAAAGCAAATAACCGCCTATTCCTACACATAATATCGTCTTGCAGATGAAGTCTTAAAAGACCAACTACGACTTCCCAACAATAAAACGATGACCAGAACGAAAACAGGCTGGTTTAAACCAGCCTGCATTTGCCATTATTCTGCTTCAATAATCTCAAAATCATGTGTGATGATTACACCACCATCAGACAGCATTTTACTGGCCGAGCAATACTTTTCAGCAGACAATTCTACAGCTTTGGCAACCTGTTTTTCCTTCACCGCCTTGCCCGTAACCACAAAGTGTAAATGGATTTTAGTGAACACCGCTGGAATGCTATCGGCACGCTCAGCTTGCAATTGACATACAACATTTGTCACATCTTGACGAGATTTTTTCAAAATGGTCACAATATCGAAGGAAGCACACCCACCAAGTCCCATTAATATGAGTTCCATGGGACGTGGTCCACGGTTTTCACCCCCATACTCAGGGGAGCCATCCATGACTACACTATGACCACTTTCTGATTTCGCTTCAAAAGCAACATTCTCTAGCCAATGTACACTTGTTTGCATTGCAACTACCTAAAAAAAGCTATAAATTTACCGTGTACCTGTACACTAACATAATTTGAGTTGATAAGGAATTTCACCTCTTCTGTGTGACAAGTTCATTTTAGGTCTTGTGCGATCTATTACTTATCCATTTTCGGAAACCAAAAGCATGACTTCAAACTTTTCACAGCTGAGCACTGATGCGCTATCGCCAGGTCAATTACCTGAATCAGTCAAGGCACTATTAAAACGAGCATATATAAACCGTTACCCAAAACGTACAACTATTGTCGACGCTGGAACAGAATCAAAATCACTTTATTTGATTTTAAAAGGGTCAGTATCTATTATTTTACGTGAAGATGATGAACGTGAAATCGTAGTTGCATATTTAAATCCAGGGGACTTCTTCGGAGAAATGGGGCTATTTGAGGCAAATCCTCAACGTACTGCCGAAGTTCGTACACGCGACGTATGTGAAATTGCAGAAATCACTTACGAAAACTTCCACGAGTTAAGCAAACAGTACCCAGACCTAAGCTATGCTGTATTTGCTCAGTTAGTCCGTCGCTTAAAAAATACCACACGTAAAGTTACTGACCTTGCATTCATTGATGTTTCTGGTCGTATTGCACGTTGTTTGATTGATCTTTCCGCTCAACCTGAAGCCATGATCCTACCGAATGGTCGTCAAATCCGTATTACCCGTCAAGAAATTGGCCGTATTGTGGGTTGTTCGCGTGAAATGGTTGGTCGTGTTTTGAAAACCCTTGAAGATCAAGGCATGATTCAAACTGATGGTAAAGCCATTCTTATTTTTGATGTATCTTTAGAGCAGTCTAACACAGAAGACGACTATGAAGATGATGAAGAATAAATCTTCAAACCTAAAAAAAGCAAATCGAAAGATTTGCTTTTTTTATGCCAAATCAATCCTTTCATTTCACAAAACAATATAAAACTCGGCATTAACAAAGTCGCTTATTTACGCTAGCCTGAGCAAAGCGTTTGTCGATTACTCAGGAAAGATGTCATGCAATTCAAACCATTAGGTAACAGCGGTATTCTCGTCCCCGAAATTTGCCTCGGCACCATGACCTTTGGTGAACAGAACACCCAGCAAGAGGCTTTTCAGCAACTGAACTATGCTTTAGAGCGAGGTCTGTACTTTTGGGATACTGCCGAAATGTATCCTGTGCCACCTAAACCGGAAACTCAGGGTCACACGGAAACGATTATTGGCAATTGGATTGCTCAACACGGCGGTCGGGACAAGTTACTAATTGCCTCTAAAATTGCAGGACCATCTCAAGGTGGCAGCCATATTCGCGATGGGCAAACCCGTTTCACCGCAACTGAAATCTCTTCCGCCCTAGATGACTCCTTAAAGCGCTTACAAACCGACTATATTGACCTTTATCAACTCCACTGGCCACAGCGTAATACCAACTTCTTTGGAAAATTGAGCTATGGCAATACTGAAGCTTTAGATGAAAAACCAGTAACAGCTCTTGCGGAAACTTTAATTGCACTTGCCGAGGAAGTTGAAAAAGGACGTATTCGTCATATCGGATTATCGAATGAAACACCATGGGGAACCATGAAGTTTTTACAACTGGCAGAACAGTTAGGTCTAGATAAAATTGTCAGCGTTCAAAACCCTTATAACCTGTTAAATCGCAGTTATGAAATTGGCATGTCTGAGATTGCCAAATATGAAGGCGTTGGTTTACTTGCCTATTCGCCACTTGCCTTTGGCTACTTAACTGGAAAATTCCGTCATGGCGCTCGCCCAGCCAATGCGCGCATTACCTTATTTTCACGTTTTAGCCGTTACAGCAATCCTCAGAGTGAATGGGCAACAGAACAATACGCCTTATTGGCTGAGCGACATGGCTTGAGTCTAACGCAAATGGCTTTGGCATTTATTCAACAGCAGTTCTTTGTCACCAGTACCATTATTGGCGCAACCAACTTAGCGCAGCTTAAAGAAAATATTGATGCCTTTGACTTAACCCTCTCTCCTGAAGTGCTAGAAGGCATTGAAGCCATTCATCGCCAACAGCCTAATCCGGCGCCTTAAGTAATTCAAAAGATGCCCAAAACAAAAAAGGATGCTTCAAGCGTCCTTTTTTGTGATTTAGCAATAAGCTTAAAATTATCGCTTATTGTATACAGCTTGTGCGGCAGGCAAATTTTTACGCATGGCATCAATACGTTGGCTGTTCGATGGGTGGGTCGATAAGAACGATGAGCCACCAGCACCATCTAACTTATTCATTTTTTCCCACAAGCTAATGGCTGCTTGCGGGTTATAACCTGCTTTCGCCATCAACATCAAACCACCTTGGTCAGCACGACTCTCTAAGCTACGCGAGTATGGCAAGCCTACACCCACTTGAGTACCCAACTGCGCTGCTGCTGCACCCAACTGCCCTACGCTATCCCCTGCATAACTTAAACCGATACCCAGGGCTAAATCTGTTAAAGCTTGCGCACCAATTTTATTCTTGGCGTGTTCTTCTAAGGCGTGAATCATCTCATGCCCCATCACCGCGGCAATTTCAGCATCGCTCAGGTTGAGCTTGTTGACAATGCCGGTATAGAACACGACTTTACCACCAGGGGCAACATAAGCATTGACTTGGTCAGATTTCAATACCGCCAATTGCCAATCAAATTTCGTGCCTGTTTGGTTCATCTGATCTGCATAAGGTTTTAAACGATTAAAAACCGAATAAATACGCTTATAGGTTGAGGAAGAAGTATCTAATGTATTGTTACCGCGTGCCTCTTGCACGGTTTTATTAAACCCTTGCGTTGCAGCAACATTTAAAGAAGCGGTATCCGCACCTGCCATATCAGCAACTGTCGTACAACCTGAAAGTGTGACAGCTCCTGCCACACACAAACTCAACATCAGTTTGTTCTTCATTCTTTTAATCTCCACCATTCTTGGATTACATCAATATATGCGCATTATATGCAATGAATGTGGAGCTTTATACGTATAACAACTTCATAAACATAGTATTTATGTAATTGTGTTAATGCATAAACTGGTAACTTAACCAGTAGATTAAACACAATACATTAAGCACCATATACACTTGGCCCAAGGGTTTTATTTTTTCTTCTAATTTTTCATCATTGCGCTTCAACCATAAATAAGCATTTTGAATCAAAATCAAAGGCACCAAAATACAGGCCAGAATTACACTTAAACCAACAAAGGCAGAAAAGACGATGGCAGGGTCTTGGGTTTGTGCTTGAATAATTAAAATTGCAATGGTCGGTGCTCCGCCCATGGCAAAGATTAACGAATGTAAAATGGTACTTGAAATGTTTTTTTGCATCCTACCTCAATCCTAAATGCAGACTTAAATCTGCTTATCCTTACCTTTTTGAAAAATATCAGGATTAAAATTAAATGCAACTTTACTTTAGTCTTGACATTAAATAAGTACAGAATGAAATTAAATCATTCAAATAAAAAAAGACCCCGCTATAAGCGAGGTCCTTCATTCAACAATTATGCATTAAGCATCAAATGGATGACGTAATACAATTGTTTCTGCACGGTCTGGACCCGTTGAAATAATATCAATTGGGCACTCAATTAACTGCTCAATACGCTTGATATAGTTAATTGCATTTTGTGGAAGTTGTTCAACAGTAGTAGCACCCACAGTTGATTCAGTCCAACCCGGCATCGTTTCATAGATTGGCTTTAAGTTTTCATATGCAAGTGCATCAGAAGAGCCTACACAACCTGAATCTGTATTTTCGTAACCGACACAGATTTTCACTTCTTCTAAACCATCTAAAACGTCAAGTTTAGTTAAGCAAATACCAGAAAGTGAGTTTACATCAACTGAACGACGTAAAATTTCTGCATCGAACCAACCACAACGGCGTTGACGACCTGTAGAAGCGCCAAACTCATGACCTACAGTACCTAAATGACGACCAATCGCATCACCTGTATCGGTTGCTGCATCGTAGTGAAGTTCAGTTGGGAATGGACCCGCACCAACACGTGTTGTGTAGGCTTTGGTAATACCCAAAACATAGTCTAGGTGTAATGGACCTAAACCTGAACCAGAGCTCACGCCACCCGCAGTCGTGTTTGAAGACGTTACAAACGGATAAGTACCGTGGTCTACGTCAAGCAAAGAACCTTGCGCACCTTCAAACATGATGTTGTCACCGTTCTTACGGTAGTTGTGTAATTCAGTTGTTACATCAACCACTAACGGAGCAACGACTTCACGCCATTGATCGCAAAGCGCAAGTACATCTTCCAATTTCACTGCTTCAACACCGTAGTATTGAGTTAGCTGGAAGTTATGGTAATCCAACACTTCTGCCAATTGTGCTTTTAATGCTTCACCGCCACGAACCAAGTCCGCAACACGCACTGCACGACGCGCAACTTTATCTTCATACGCAGGACCAATACCACGGCCTGTTGTACCAATTTTTGCATTGCCACGCTTTTTCTCACGTGCTTGGTCAAGTGCAATATGGTTTGGAAGAATTAATGGACAGTTTGGAGAAATACGTAAGCGCTCTTTAACTGGCACACCTTGCTCTTCAAGAATCGTCATCTCTTTGATTAACGCTTCTGGTGAAAGCACAACACCGTTACCAATTAAGCACAATACGTTTTCACGTAAAATACCTGATGGAATGAGGTGTAATACAGTTTTCTTACCACCAACCACGAGAGTATGACCTGCGTTATGTCCGCCTTGATAACGAACTACCGCAGCCGCTTGATCTGTGAGCAGGTCGACGATCTTACCTTTACCTTCGTCGCCCCATTGGGTACCAAGTACCACAACATTCTTGCCCATAATAGCCTCATTACATCATGCTGTTAAAATTAAAACTCCGAGTAGTGACATGAACACCACTCGCAGTGATTAAATTGCTTGAACTTGCCACTCACCAGCAACATCAACAAGTTGATGCGTCGCATTTGGAATAGAGTTTAAATCATCATTACCCAATAACTGAATTACACTTAAGCCTTGTGCTCGAACGGACGCAATCGCTTGCTGTAAATCAGCCTGTGTGCCTTTAGGCGCAACCACTACATCAGCAGCTTTGAACTGCCCTGCACTTAACGCATACAAGTCACAACTAAAACCTGTTGCAGGACGTGCACGGCCAAAATGCTCACCAATACCATCGTAGCGACCACCCTGTGCCAAAGAGGCTGCACGGTTCGGTGCATAAACAGCGTACATCAGACCCGTGTGGTAGTGATAAGAACGAAGTTCAACCACATCCACACCAATCAATAGATTTGGCCAACGCGCCTGAATCGCAGACTGCGTAGTTTTTAATTCATCCAGAGCGTGCTTAAATGCTTCATCTGCTAAAATCTCAGCACTTAAATTGGCTTGCAATGCAACTAAGTCGTTTGCATAGCGACCTAAAGCATAGAAGTCAGCACCAAAATTCAAATCTTGCGTAAATTCTGCCAGTTCAGGCAATGCTTTACGTTGATAAAGATCAGATAATTCACGTTCGGTATTTTTATTTAAGCTTGCACATTTGACCAAGCTACGGAATAAACCGACATGCCCTAAATCCAGATGAATACCGTCAACTAGACCAGCTTTCTGAATTAGGCCGAGCATCACATCGATCATTTCGACATCTGCATCAATACTGTCTGAACCAAACAACTCGGCACCCAATTGTAAGGGCGCACGCGTGGTATTAAAGCCTTGCGGCTTGGTATGTAACACAGTACCTGCATAGCAATAACGCGCAACGCCATCAACAGGATGAACATGAGCGTCAATACGAGCGACCTGCGGTGTCATATCCGCACGCACCCCGAGTAAACGACCAGAAAGCTGATCAATTACTTTAAATGTCGCAAGGTCTAAATCGTGATTCGATTCGGATAAAGAAGAAAGGGATTCTATGTATTCAATAAACGGCGTGTACACCAATTGATAACCTCGAGATGCGAGGAAATCCAAGGCGTCACGGCGCAAGTTTTCAATTACTTGCGCTTGCTCTGGTAATACATCAGCTACACCATCAGGTAATAACCATGTCTCTGAAATGGGCATGTTGTAAACCTAAATTCTTGTCAGCGCGGAAGTAATCCGCATAAAAAAATCGGGAGCACACCCGATTTCTCCTAGTTTAGCACGATAGTTCACACCATGCACTGAGATTTTTATATTTAATCGCAATCTCTCGCCAATTTGTTTGCACTGCAAAGCTATACTTAAGTCAAAGATTGTTATCAATAAATTTGTGTTTGCTATAGAGCATCGGATTAGAGCGGCAGTTCAGTTGTCTGCTTAATGCTCTGTAAAGGAATTTCAGTTTTCACATTCTGAATCCCCGTGATTTTATTTAAATGCTGAATCTGAAATTTACGATATGCATCCAGATCAGACACCACAATTCTTAAAAAGAAATCACAGTCGCCTGCCATGAGTTGGCATTCTACAATTTCAGGAATTTCCCGCACGGAGTCAATAAAATGATTGACCGTTTTTGCATCTTGTCCTTTGAGCCAGATTCGCGCGAACACAGTTAAACCCAAATTGACTTTTTGCGGATTCACCAAGGCGACATACTTTTCAATAATACCAAGATCTTCTAATTGTTTAACACGTCTTAAACACGGTGAGGCCGAAAGCCCAACTCGTTGCGCCAACTCATTATTGGCCAGTTTGCCATCACGCTGTAAGGTTTGTAATATTCGTCTGTCTATTTTATCCACAATACCCTCTTAGCATTTATCATTAATTTTTTAAATATTAGAGCAATTTTATGCTCAATTTAAAGCAAATATTGCTTAATTTAGCGTCTAATATCACCACAATGTTTTTAAAATGGCTACCCACGTTGTGAGGTATCTATATGTCCATTTTAAAAAACAGCTCAGTGCATCCGCTCATCATGAAAAGCCACGATCAAGCTGAATTTTTTCGTGGCATTAAAACCACACTCCCGATGCTGCTCGGTTTTGTACCGTTAGCCTTGGTGCTCGGAACCCAAGCTTCACAAAAAGGCTTCTCGATTGTTGAGGTGTCCCTGTTAACCGGACTAAATTTTGCGGGCGGTTCTGAATTTGCCATTTTAGAAATGTGGACCAATCCTCCACAATTTTTACTCCTCATGTTTATTACCTTTTTAATCAATAGCCGCCACTTGCTGATGGGCGCGAGTTTAGTACCCTATTTAAGACACTTACCCGACCGGCAAGTTTACCCGGCACTATTTTTTCTCTGTGATGAAAGTTGGGCACTAGGATTATCGAATGCACAGAAGCGCATTCATCAACTTGGGCTTAAACATGCTTTTAATATGCCTTACTACGCAGGAGTCTGTTTAGCGTTATATGTGATGTGGGTTTCAGTGACTACCTTGGGCGCAGTTTTAGGGCCTGTATTGGGCGATATTCACCCCTATGGTTTTGACATGGCTTTTCCCGCGATTATTTTGGTGTTATTGCGTGGCATGTGGACTGGTTTCGCAGCTGCCCGACCTTGGCTGATCAGTCTAATTGTCGCAGCAATGGCTTATCTATACTTGCCTGCGGGATGGCATGTTCCTTTAGGAGCTTTGAGTGGAATCATCTCGGCATTTTTCTTAATCGGAGATGATGAATGATACATAGCAGCACCTTAATTGCCATTTTGTTAGTTGCAATCACCACTTATTTAACTCGTTTATTAGGCTATGCGGTGTTAAAAAACAAGACACTATCCAACAAGCACAAGAAAATTCTGGAAGTTGTACCCGGTTGCGTACTCATTTCAGTAATTGCACCTTATTTTGTCAAAGAACAACCCGCCGATTTAATCGCGATAGCCCTCACCCTTTTGGCGGCCTCGCGACTTCCACTGCTACCGACGGTCATCATCAGTATGTTGAGTGCCGCCTTATTGCGCCAAATTCTAGTCTGAAATTTGGCAGAAGAGCGTTAAAATGGACGATCAGTTTGCCCAACCGACTTGCTGAGTAAACTGACCAACTCTGCATTTTGCAATTCCAACTGATGCGTTCTTTTAACAGTTTTATCAATTGCTTCTTGTTGCACATGCATTTTCTTCGCGAGGTCTTGCATAATTTCCAGCGTTTTTTTCAGATTTTCCTCAAGGTGCACCACTTTTTCTTCCAGATGCTGTTGGTATTCAACATCCCCAGCATTTTCTCCCTGCTGCTTGAACTGAAACCACACCAAAAAAATTACCGCCATCGCCAATAGCAATATAAATCCCCAGATTAACATCATCATACATTTCTCATTTTCATTATGTGCTTTAACAATATAGTACGATAAGAACGCCTTATTTTTTATAAAAATAAATGATTCCGCTCATATTTTTAGAATTATTTCTCATCAGCGTATCTATATTTGAGCAACACGTTTCATATGACGTAAATGATATTTTGATACATGTTTTAGATTCACAACAGACGGTTTAAGCCGATATAGTCAACACGCATAAAACAAGATTCACTTTAGAAAAACATTATTGAGACCTTCCTATGGAATTACATAGCAATCTTTACTACCACCATGTCAATTCAGGGTTGATGGATCAGCTTGATCGCCTGTTTCTACAGCATCAAGACCATCCAGTAACCTTCTTGCAATTGGCAGCAGCCATTAATAGCGAGTACGGAGCTGAACTTGCGCAGGATCTGCTTGATCAAGTTGACCAAATGGAATACGACCTCGCTCCAGAAAGTGTATCTCGTGTTGCTGGTTTTAGTATTCTGCACTTTGTCCATGGTTCATCAGGCGATGAAATCATGGAAGCCATGTTGTTTTTCTTAAAAGGACTCATTCCTGAGCTACAAGTTCAAGCATGGGGCTGTGGTGATGATGACCCGTGGGAGTTCTGGTTAAAGTTTGAAGGGGATGAACTGGTGCGTGAAGATGATGAGCCGTTTAATGATCCTGATCAAGATCAACTTATTAAAGCTGAAATTTACACATGGTGGCATGAAGGCCTGCCAACAGAAATTAAAGAAGGATTTCTGAATGAAGTCGAGTCTGAAGAATAAGTAACAGTTAAAGCACCTTATGCTAGATCACGATAAGGTGCTTAATTGTATTAAACAAATGACTCGCATAGGTCGAGCAAGCGGTTGGCATAACCCCATTCATTGTCATACCACGCGAACACTTTTGCCTGATGCCCAACCACCATGGTCTGCGTTAAATCTACAATCAGTGAATACGGTGAATGATTAAAGTCACTAGACACCAAAGGCTCATCCGTGACTTGCATGATTTCGGCATAATCACTTTCCGCAGCACGCATCAGTACTTCATTAAGTTTATGTACCGTTATTGGCGATTGCGACAAAAAGGTCAGGTCAATGGCTGCGACATTGATGGTCGGCACACGAATTGAATAACCATCTATACGATCTTCCATTTTAGGCATGACTTGTTTTAAAGCCCCAAGAGCCGAAGACGTGGTTGGAATAATATTTTGCCCCGATGCACGTGCACGTCGTAAATCTCGATGCGCATGATCTAACACCGATTGATCTGCCGTGACTGCATGAATCTCAGTCATTAATGCGGTTTGAATACCAAAGGCATCATCAATAATCTTGACCAAAGGAACCAAAGCCTGCGTAGTACATGACACACTGGAAATAATCTGATCGGAAGCTTTGACGTCATGGTGGTTCACGCCATAGACAATTGCCGCATCGACCATATCAAACGGGGCTGCCCCAATAATGACTCGTTTTGCACCTGCACGAATATGGCGTGTTGCTGCCTCATGGGAACGAAATAGCCCCGTACATTCCAGCACCACATCCACATTTAATTGCTGCCAAGGCAGTAATTCTGGTTGTGCTTCACAAACAACTTGTACTTTTAAACTGGCAAGTCCTGCATGAATATGCATGTAGATTTGTTCATTTTCATATTCGACATCCACCTTGCCTTTAAAACGACCATGAGTACTGTCGTACTTAAACAAGTGAATTAATGTGTCTACATCTGCAATATCATTAATCGCCACGATCTCAAAATGGAAATCTTTAGGATTTTCGAACCACGCACGCAATACATTACGACCAATTCGACCAAATCCATTAATCGCCACTTTTTGCATGACTTTTCCCTTACATGAACCAAAATTTAAGCTGCCTTATGTTAATGGATTTTGCACTTAAACCAAGAGATTTTCGTGCCAAACCTCAACAAAAACTTGAAAGCAACATCAAATGGCAAAAATTGAGGAAAAAACAGACAGACTTATAGCTCCTGAATTTCAACTTCAATTTTCAATCATGGTCAGCAGTTGAATTCGCTTCAATATATACAGACTAAAGGATGACTTACAATTCCATAGTTTTGTCATTAATTCATAGTAAAGTGATTGGTGCGTGGGGCTTTTTCCGTTATAATTTGGCGTTTTAAAAAATTAAGCCTGTATTTTTATATGGTGCAATTGAGCACCAATAAGTGATACGTTTAGCCCAATTAGAGATTTATGGAGTGACTTGGTTGTGAGTACTCGTTTTATGACATCCGCTGAAATTCGCGAAGCTTTTTTAAGCTATTTTGAATCGCAAGGGCATACACGTGTCGCGTCGAGTTCTCTGGTTCCAGCCAACGACCCAACATTATTATTTACAAATGCTGGTATGAACCAGTTTAAAGACTGCTTTTTAGGTCTAGAAAAGCGCGATTATGTTCGTGCGACAACGTCACAAAAATGTGTCCGTGCTGGCGGTAAACACAATGACTTAGACAATGTTGGTTACACTGCTCGTCACCATACGTTCTTTGAAATGTTAGGCAACTTCTCCTTTGGTGACTATTTCAAACGCGATGCCATCAAATTTGCTTGGGAATTTTTGACTGGCGACAAATGGTTAGCATTACCCAAAGACAAACTTTATGCCACGGTTTACCACACCGATGACGAAGCATTCGACATCTGGAACAAAGAAATTGGTTTAGATGCCAGCCGTATTATCCGTATTGGTGACAACAAAGGCGGTCAATACGCATCGGATAACTTCTGGGCAATGGGTGATACTGGTCCTTGTGGTCCATGTTCTGAAATCTTCTTTGACCACGGTGATCACATTTGGGGTGGTTTACCTGGCACCCCTGAAGAAGATGGCGACCGTTTCATTGAAATCTGGAACAACGTTTTCATGCAGTTTAACCGTACTGCGGATGGTGTACTTCACCCTCTTCCAGCACCTTCTGTCGATACTGGCATGGGCTTGGAGCGTATTTCAGCAGTTTTGCAACACGTTAACTCGAACTACGAAATTGATTTATTCCAACACCTGTTAAAAGCAGCTGCGGAAATTATTGGTTTAGATACTACTGCGCTTGAAGCTGAAGCAAAAGCCAATGGCACACCAGTACAATACCCTGCTTCACTTAAAGTGGTGGCTGACCATGCGCGTTCATGCTGCTTCCTGATTGCGGATGGCGTAAACCCATCCAATGAAGGTCGTGGTTATGTACTCCGTCGTATTATCCGTCGTGCGGTACGCCACGGTAACAAATTGGGCGCAACAGGTTCATTCTTCCACAAAATGTTGCAACCGTTAATCGAAGTGATGGGTGCTGCCTACCCTGAACTTGAAGCACAGAAAGCACGTATCGAAGCACAATTACTGAAAGAAGAAGAACAGTTTGCTAAAACTTTAGAGCAAGGTCTGAAATTGCTTGAGGGTGAATTGGCTCAACTAAAAGGTTCTGTGATTCCGGGTGAAGTGGTCTTCAAACTTTATGACACTTATGGCTTCCCAACAGACTTAACTGCCGACATCGCACGTGAGCGTGATTTAACCATTGATGAAGCAGGCTTTGAAGTTGAAATGGCTGCACAACGTCAACGTGCGCGTGATGCTGGTAAATTCGCGATTGACTACAATAGCGTTGTGAAAGTTGAAGGTGAAACGCAATTTGACGGCTATGACGCAACAGCAGGTCAAGGTCAAATTATCGCAATCTATAAAGATGGTGAGCAAGTTGATGAAGTGGTTGAAGGTGATGAAGCATTAATCGTACTCAATCAAACACCTTTCTATGCTGAAAGCGGTGGTCAAATTGGTGACACGGGTATTTTCAAAAATGACACAGGTATTTTTGAAGTTCAAGACACCAAAAAGTCAGGCGGTGCCTTTGTTCATCAAGGGATCGTGACTGTCGGCAGCCTTAAAGCTACACAAACTGTAGAAGCGACTGTCAAAGCAGATATCCGCGCAGCCACTGCACGCAATCACTCCGCAACTCACCTTCTACATGCGGCATTACGTCAAATTTTAGGTTCGCACGTCCAGCAAAAAGGCTCTTTAGTTGCATCTGACATTTTACGTTTTGACTTTGCCAATGACCAACCTGTGTCATTTGAGCAGTTGCAAGAAATTGAGCGTTTAGTCAATGCTGAAGTCCTTGCCAATACGGCTGTCACCACTGAATTATTAGACATCGAATCCGCGAAAGCAAAAGGTGCGATGATGTTATTCGGTGAAAAATATGGCGATGAAGTCCGCGTACTGTCAATGGGTTCAATTATTGAAGAAAAGAACTTCTCAATTGAGCTTTGTGGTGGTATTCACGTTCAACGCACTGGTGATATCGGTTTATTCAAGATCACGTCTGAAGGCGGTGTAGCTGCGGGTGTACGTCGTATTGAAGCGGTGACTGGTACTAAAGCGTTAGAAGTTGTACAAAAAGCTGAAGCTGACATTGTGCATATCAACGGTGTATTAAAAGCCCAGAAAGATCAAACTGTAGAAAAAGTTGAAGCTATTGTAGAAACAGCTTCTGCATTACAAAAGCAGATTGATCAACTGAATCAAAAACTTGCGAGCTTACAAGCCGCCGAACTTCTAAGCCAAGTTCAAACGCTTGCAGGTCGCACAACATTAATCACGACTGTTCAGGGCATGGATGCAAAAGCACTTCGCAACCTACATGACGGCGTGAAATCAAAATTAGAAAATGCAGTAATCGTGCTGGCAGGTGTAGAGGGTGACAAGGTGAGCTTGATCGCATCTGTAGCAAAAGAATTTACTGCTTCTATAAAGGCAGGTGACATCATCAAACACTTAGCAACTGAGCTAGGCGGAAAAGGTGGTGGTAAACCTGACTTGGCACAAGGTGGCGCGCCACTAAACGAGAAGTTTGCACAAGTGATGGCAGATTTAACTGCTTGGCTTGAAGCAAAATAAAACTTCACCTTTTGTGTAACTGACCCTGATTGGCACTTCAGGGTCATGGCTTATATGGAACAACTATGGCATTAATCGTTCAAAAATATGGCGGTACTTCTATGGGTACCCCCGAGCGCATTTTAAATGTAGCTCGTCGTGTGAAGCGCTGGCATGACCACGGCCACAAGGTAGTGGTTGTAGTATCAGCAATGAGTGGTGAAACTAACCGCTTATTAGCTCTCGCGAAAGCCATTACGGACACCCCTGACCCACGTGAACTTGACCAAATGGTTTCTACGGGTGAACAGGTAACGATTTCAATGTTAGCAATGGCGCTCAATTCGATTGGCGTTGAAGCTAAGTCACTTACAGGTCGCCAAGTCGGTATTAAAACGGACAGCGCCTTTACCAAAGCTCGTATTGAATCAATTGATACCGATGTCATGACTGAGCATCTCGATGCTGGTCGTGTCATTGTTGTTGCTGGTTTCCAAGGTTTTGATGCTGATGGCAACACTACGACTTTAGGTCGTGGTGGTTCGGATACTTCTGGTGTTGCACTTGCTGCTGCATTAAAAGCAGATGAATGCCAAATCTATACGGATGTAGATGGCGTTTATACGACTGATCCACGCGTTGCTCCAAAAGCGAAAAAGGTTGATCGTATTTCATTTGAAGAAATGCTAGAAATGGCATCACTTGGCTCAAAAGTCCTTCAAATTCGTTCTGTTGAGTTTGCAGGTAAATACCAGGTGCCTTTACGTGTATTATCAAGCTTTGATAATGATGACGATGGCGCATTTGATGAAGATTTCAAACAAAACGTAGGCACACTAATTACGACTGAGGCAGAAGACGATATGGAACAACCAATTATTGCAGGTATTGCATTTAACCGTGACGAAGCAAAACTCACTATCTTGGGTGTTCCTGATGAGCCAGGAATTGCATCTAAAATCTTGTCGCCAATCAGCAATGCCAATATCGAAGTGGATATGATTATCCAAAATGTCGAAGAAGATGGCACAACTGATTTTACTTTTACCGTAAATCGCACAGATTTGGCAAAAGCGAAAGCAATTTTAGAACAAACAGCAAGCAGCATTGAAGGCTGTGAAGTTGTTACACGTGATGATATCGTTAAAGTATCGATTGTAGGTGTGGGCATGCGTTCACATGCAGGTGTTGCGAGCAAAATGTTCACAGCATTAGCAGATGAAAGCATTAATATTTTGATGATCTCAACTTCTGAAATCAAAATTTCTGTTCTTATCGAAGAAAACTACTTAGAGCTCGCTGTTCGCTGCTTACATACAGCATTTGGTTTAGACCGTGAACACGGTGAATCAAGCGCACGTGCTTAAGAATTATTAGAAAATCGTCATTGTAAGACAATTTTTTCTAAATTCTATAAAAATACAGAGCCACTATAGTTTTTTCTATGGTGGCTCTGTTATATTAGACTTGAGGCGTTTTGGTAAATTTCAACAGAATTTTATAAGTAGCAACATTTTAGGCTTATACAATCCTGTTAAAATTTTCTTTATTACCAAGGTTGTGTTTTTTAAACTTTTTAATCAATGCAGGTTTAGCATTTTGCAAGGAGATAAACATGCTGATTCTGACCCGACGTGTCGGAGAAACATTAATGATTGGGGATCAAGTCAGTGTTACTGTGCTTGGCGTTAAAGGTAACCAAGTTCGTATTGGCGTAAATGCTCCAAAAGAAGTATCAGTTCATCGCGAAGAAATCTATCAACGCATTCAACATGAACGTGCGATGCACGAACACCTGCAACATCTCGATCAAGATTATCAACCTTCATTTGAAGAAGATAATTACTCGCAGAATAACTTTAATCGTTAAAATTAAACGTTATCTCCTAAAGCGGCTTTTCTAAGCCGCTTTAAATTTATGGGCTTTAGCTGTTTTCAGCTAAAGCCTTTTTTACTGGCGCGTAACTACGACGATGTTCAGCAATGACACCATGTTCAGCAATTGCAGCAAAATGCGCTTTAGTTGGATAACCCTTGTGCTTGGCAAATCCAAACTGCGGATATTTCTGGTCTAAAGTCACCATTTCACGATCCCGCGTCACTTTTGCCAAAATACTGGCCGCCGAGATTTCCGCGTGGAGTGCATCACCGCCCACTACCGCATCACAACTCATGGCTAAGCCTTGTGGCACTTTATTACCATCCACCAAAACATGTTCGGGCTGAATATTCAATGCTTCAACCGCGCGACGCATCGCCAATAAAGAAGCTTGTAGAATATTCAACTCATCGATTTCGGTATGGCTTGCTTCTGCAATTGCCCAAGCCAAAGCCTTTTCCTGAATCTCAATAAATAACTTTTCCCGTTTTTTTTCGGTCAGCTTCTTGGAATCATTCAAACCTTCAATCGGGTTATTCGGATCTAAAATCACTGCCGCGGCAACAACTGAACCCACTAAAGGACCACGCCCTGCCTCATCTACTCCAGCTACTCGCATGTCTTACTCTCATAAAAAATGGCTGAATTACCAGCCATTTTTAAAATTTACCATTACTTTTCATGTTTAGTTTAACATTTCAGAAGCACATATCGCTGAAGTTTTTGTGTTGGCTAATGCCGCATAGGCATCTTTGGCTTTAGAGTCGATCGCGGCCAATGCTAATTGTTCTTTAGACAGCATTTTAGGCGCATTATCCCCTACACATTTACACACTTCACGTTTTTTCTTCTGCTTCTGATCTTCAGAAAGAAGTTTACTGCTCACGATCCAAGTTGGATTACTCTCGATTTCATCCATACACTTAGAGTTTGATGCCATTCGAATTACCGAAATACCATCCGACTCAGACCCCATTGGTGAGGAAGCACATCCAGATAATATGAGTCCACCCACAAGACACAACATCATTTGATATTTTTTCATAGTTATTCAACCTTCTTCATACGATTTGACGAGTCGATTATTTATTATTCAAATTAATATAAATGATATTAGGTCAAAGCACAAAATTTTTTAATTTAAAAAGCTAGGAAATTCCTAGCTTTTCACACTTATTTATTGACCGCTTCCGCTACACAACTTTGGATCGTTTTAGTCACCACATTGGTGACGATGGTTGCACGTGCAGTCGGATCGATGGCAGCAGTCGCCAAATCAACCGTAGTCACATTTTGTGGCGCTTTTTCACTGACACAACCGCAAATATCAGTTTGAATGCTTTGCTTTTGTTCCGCAGTCATGAGCTTAGTAGCAGTATTCCATGCTGGAGTATTATTAAGTTCTGCAATACATTTTGAATTGATTGCAATTTTCATTGCTGCCATTCCAACTTGCTGGGGTGTAGCAGTTGTGGTTGTAGTATCTGTGCTTACACACGCAGTCAAAGCCAATAGTACAGGTGCGAGTGCAGCAAATTTAATATTCACAGGTAATCCTTGGTCATTACATAAAGTGTGAGTATTTTGCCCGAACAACCTTAAATAGAAAGTCTTTATCTCTCCTATAAAGACTGGTTGCGCAAATAATCCGCAATACAAATCTCCCCACAATCAGCGTTGCAACAAATATACGCATCGTTGCAGAATCAGCATTTTGTTGCAATTGCGAATTACGTAAGATAGCGTCACCTATTATCGCCTTCTTCATACCTCATGAAAAATAGACCCTCCTATTACACGCGCACAGCCCAAATTTTGCACTGGCTCATGGCCATTATTTTTATCGCAGCATGGATTATTGGCTTTTATAGTGGTAATTTTTTAAGCTACGAAAGTAATGGTAGTTTCAAAGGGGATGTGATTACCCTTCATAAAAATATCGCCACCACCCTTATCTTCTTGGTCATGATCCGTATTTTCTGGCGCTACACCCATCCTGTACCTTCGCTGCCGAATAGCATGTCTCCAATGATGAAAACGCTGGCGCATATAGGGCATTTGGCATTGTATTTAATGCTTCTGGCTTTACCAATCACGGGCTGTTTATTTAGTTGGAGTGCTGGACACCCTGCCCCTGTACTCTATCTATTCAATCTACCCACGCTGATTGAAGAGAATTATGATGTGCTAGAAATTGTGAAACCCTTACATATTTATCTTTCATGGGGGGCTGGTTTCTTGGTGCTAGGACATATTGTAGCTGCGTTAAAGCATCATTTTATTGATAAAGATAGTGTATTGGTGAGTATGACTCGACAACCAGAATAATGCTAAAATTGATTTGATTAAGCACCGATGATTGATATCTTTTGAAAAGAATAATTAAAAAAACCGCACTATAAAGTGCGGTTTTTTATTTGCTCTATAATTATAAAGCTTGGATTTCAGCAATCCACTTGTTCTTTTCAGCATCACTTATGAATGACGCTTCAAATGAATTTTGTGCCAACTTTTTCAATTCATCATGACTTAAAGACAAGGCTTCCGTGATTGCCACAAAGTTATCATTCATATAACCACCAAAATAAGATGGATCATCCGAATTGACTGTAACCTGAACGCCTTGTTGTAATAAACGACGAATATTGTGCTGCGCCATATCATCCACCACACACAACTTTAAATTACTGAGTGGACAAACTGTTAATGGCATTTTTTCTGCAATTAAACGCTGCATCAAAACAGGATCTTCTTCAGAACGCACACCATGATCAATACGATTGACTTTGAGCAAATCCAAAGCTTCCCAAACGTATTCTGCTGGGCCTTCCTCACCGGCATGCGCTACCACCAAGAAGCCTGCTTCACGCGCTTTCGCAAATACGCGCTCGAATTTTGAAGGTGGGTGTCCAACTTCACTCGAATCCAGCCCTACACCGATAATTTGCTCTTTAAATGGCATCGCTTGTGCCAATGTTTCAAATGCCGCCTCTTCGCTAAGATGACGCAAGAAACACATAATCAGATGTGAACTAATACCGTATTTTTCTTTGGCATCATCACAAGCACGCTGTAAACCCTGAATAACCGTTGCAAAAGCAATACCGCGATCTGTATGCGTTTGCGGATCAAAAAACATCTCAGTGTGCACAACACGATCTTCATGACATTTTTCAAAATAGGCCCAAGCCAGATCATAAAAGTCTTGCTCATGTACCAATACATTTGCACCGGCGTAATAAATATCTAGAAAAGACTGTAAATTGTGAAAATTATAGGCCTGTTTCACTTCTTCAACAGACTTATATGGAATTTGAATCTGATTACGTTGTGCGATTGCAAACATCAGTTCTGGCTCAAATGTCCCTTCAATATGAACATGTAATTCGGCTTTAGGTAAAGCGCGGATGAGCTCTAGTTGATTCATACCTTATCCTCAAAAAGAAAAAAGGGTGTAAACAAGTTTACACCCTTAAAATTTGTGTTGGGATTAACCGCCAAAAAATGCAAATTTTACTGCCCAAAGCACAGCAACAATCCACACCATATATGGAACAGTTGATGCCTTGCCAGTACATAATTTAATTAATGCGTAGCTAATAAAACCCATTGCAATACCATCTGCAATTGAATACGAGAATGGCATAAATACAATCGTCAAGAATGCTGGGACAGCTTCAGTAATATCATCCCATTCAATATGCACAATACCTTGAATCATGAGTACACCAACAAACAATAATGCTGGAGCAGTCGCAAAGCCTGGTACAGATTGGGCTAATGGTGCCAAGAACAAGCACAGGATGAATAACACCGCCACTACAACAGCAGTAAGACCTGTACGCCCACCCGCAGCCACACCTGCAGAAGACTCAATATAAGGGGTCGTTGAAGATGTACCTAAAGCAGCACCCGCAACAATTGCTGTAGAGTCTGCAAATAGTGCTTTTTTCAAGCGTGGCAATTTACCATCTTGCAATAGACCAGCACGATGCGCGACACCCACCAAGGTACCTGTAGAGTCAAATAAATCGACCAAGAAGAACACAAAAATAACGCCGACTAAACTTGCAGTAAATAGACCTTCAAAATCCATTTGCAAGAACGTTGGCGCAATTGAAGGAATCTCGCCAACAACACCTTTAAACTCACTCAAGCCCATCGCTGTTGAGATGGCAGTTAACACCAAAATACTTATGATGATGGCGCCACGGACTTTAAACTGATGCAATACGACAATGATTAAAAAACCGAATAAAGTTAACAGCACTGTCGGTTGTTTAAGATCGCCCAAGCCGACTAAAGTGGCTGGATTATCAACAATAATTCCTGAGTTCTTTAATGCAATCAGGGCGAGGAATAAACCAATACCACCACCAATCGCCAGCTTAAGTGACATTGGAATAGCATTCACAATCGCTTCACGGATTTTAAACATGCTAATCGCAATAAACACCAATCCTGAAACAAAAACTGCCGCTAAAGCAGTTTGCCATGGCACACCCATTCCCATACACACAGAATAGGTAAAGTAAGCATTCAAGCCCATGCCTGGTGCTAATGCGATTGGATAATTCGCAATAATCCCCATCACCAAACAACCAATCGCGGCTGCAAGACAGGTAGCAACAAAGACAGCTCCATGATCCATCCCTGTTTCGGATAAAATCATTGGATTCACAATAATGATGTAACACATGGTTAAGAAGGTGGTTACACCTGCTAGAACTTCAGTACGAAAAGTTGTCTTGTTTTCGCTTAACTTAAATAAGCGTTCAAGCATACTTTCTGAAGATGGATTAGGAGTCGTCATGACCTAGCCCCTGTAAAAAAACATGATGCCTTAAATCGAAAGTAGGATAGAAATTATACTTTCCGCCATTACAATTTCGAATTTAAAGCAATGGGTATGCCAAATATCTGATGCTTTTTTTTAAGCTAAATATGGACACACCAGTAAGTAAAACTTCCGTGCCGCACTAAAGCAAACGAAAAAAGCTGCATAAAATATGCAGCCCTATCATTTATACTTTTTAAACAATAACTTAAATAAAAAACATAAACATTTCATTAAAATCGGGCGGAATTATAACATATTGATTTTCTCATTGTTTCTAGAATTTATGAACTATTCAGACTTAGTGGTAAAATTCGCTCATAAAGTAAATTTAAACCTTTAATTACAAAAATAAATTCACCTAGCTATTGATCTTTTTTGATCAAAAAATTTTTAGATTGTGCTTCCGCCTCGATTTTTTCGAGCGAACTATGTGCTTCATTTACCAAACGGTTAATTTCTTGTTTTTGTTTAGCCTCAGATTCGAGGTACACCCAAAAACCCAGTATTCCAATCATCATGATAAGACATGGTAAAAGTAACTTATTCATTCTAAGAAAGTGCAATTTTTAATTATTGGTAAAAATATACACCAAAATGACGTTTAGGTCACAATTTGAAGCACAAAACAGTGCAAAAAGGGAATTATTGTGATGACATTCAATCCATTGATCACAGCAATCAGCATGAGTTCATGATTCACTGAAGCAGTCAAAATAAAATAGCGTATAAAAATACGGCAAACCCAGTCTGCTGTGCTGCAGCCAGCATTTCATATGACTTGCCAGAAATTGTCTCGCTGTATCGCAAAAAATACCAATCATTATTCCACTAAGATTAGAATATGACATCATGCTCAGATTGATTTAATCATAAAGCGTTTACTGAGTAATGATGTCAAAAACTGGACGACGCCTGCCATTTGTACTTAAATCCTGATTTCGGCCTAGCGATATGGCAATAAAACAGAAAGATACTCAATGACCGCTCGGCTCAACTTATAATTTTTTCCATGTCATACTGGTGGTTGAATTATCTGTCTTCGACTTACCGAAGACTTTCATTTGATCCCCTGCACCATTTAAATCGGCTTGGATCATATATACCATGCCACTCTGCGGATTTACCCAAGTACCATTATTAAACTTGCTTTGTGAAGTTGCGCGTAAGTTGGTTAAAATCTCCAGTCCAAATAGATATTTGTTTTTCAACGCGCCTGTGCATTTGGTACAAATTTCAGTCGCTGCTGAGCCTGACTGGGCATACGATTTTGTAATCGAAGCACTGTATTGTTGTGAAGCTGAGTTTTTGCGAATTGCCACCTCAGAAATATATGAGCCCGTTTTATCATCGATCACTTTCCAAGAACCAAGCAAAGGGTCCACTGGCATAGCCGCTAAATATGATGAAGAAACTAAAAGTAACGTCGAAGCAATTAAAGTTTTAAATTTCATAAAAATGTCATAATGAAAAAATGCTGGATTATAACAAACTGATTCATTTTTAGAATTATTAATTGATATTAAAAAGATTTTTAACTTTAGCTAGATATATGACACTTAGCATTATCGTGAAGCTAGATCCAGCTTAAGTCGACGTTCCAATGTGTAAATTATCAGTTTGCTTGTGTGACAAAGTTGAGACATTCTCAAGGCTTACTCAAAAAGTCTTCAATACTGCAAATTTTTATGGCAGCCAAATTATAAACTGCTTTACCAATCTCTCGTCTTCACTACTGCAAGGGTGTATGAGTCAGGTGAAGTACAATCTAAAACATAAACAAAGCTTCATTAGGCTCCACTCATCCCCCGTAACTATATCTAAAGAGATTAGCAAAGACCACTGGGGCACTATGGCGGGATCGGCATAGAATTGATGCCCATACCATATTGGTACTTCAATCTGGCTTATATCGAGAAATGGCATTAAATCTACAGCATTTCTAACTTAATTCGCACTTATTGTAGAGAGATGAATTGGTTTTACGATTAATGTTAGGGCTAAGCAAATCCTGCTAAAAATTGTATTGAAGCCAGATATTTAGCGTGAGCTACGTGCAATAAAGCCACGTTTAGATCACTTTAAGTTATTGTAATCAATAATATAAATCAAAACAAAGCCCTCAACGGCAATCCCTTTTTGAGACATAGTTCTGCATACCAACCAACAATATTGCATTAGTATCAATTTTATTAAAAAGTGTTAAATATGTATCATTTTTAAAACTCTTCTTTAAAATAGGAGAAAGGAAATTTATAAGAGGCTCAAGAGCATGGATTTCGATGTGTTTTTTTCCAAAAAAGATCGGCTCGACGCTATCAACGCGGCTAAGGCAATGGTTTTCTTACCAGAAAATTGTTATTTTATAGAAGACCCACCACCTGAAATAAACTTTTATTTGAACGATAAAAAAGAAATTATGGCCAAAATCATTGTTTCATATAAAAACCATATTACTGAATCAATTGTAGACAAGCCATTAACACTGAAATTTCATGAAAATGGAATGAAACAATCGTGGGAATTTATTCATATCGGGCAACAAGATAGCTGGATAGTCTAAATATCGGACTATAAAGCTTTGACATTGCAACTGATGTATTTCTGGGGAAGATTATTAATTATTTCGTTTTTAAGAAATCTAGGCAAACAACAAAACTCAAACCATAAAAAAGGGCTTACAAGTCGTTGAAATTTCTTGTAAACCCTTTATTTCTGTTGATAGGCAGATCCAATATCTAAATAACTGCCCAATTTTTTATCGCTTTCAAATTAATATTATTCAACAAATGACACACCTCTTTCAAAGAAATAATTGTTTGATTCCTCAATTTCCACACACTCAAATCATGCCTTGTTTTTTGTAGCATCCCCTCCTTACAAAAAATCTTCCTTAAGAAACTTCTGGTGAACATTTCATATGAGAAAAATTAAATCCGATCGGTTATGTTTTTTAGACTCTCTTTGCAAAAAAAAGAATGCTCAGATAATTTTCATCATCTGAGCATTCTGAGCAGTTTTATGAAGTAATTTAATTCAGTTTTGAGACATAAATTTCGTAATGCGGATTAGCATTCTTATTTGAAATTACTTCATCTATTACGTATTTTTCTACAAGTCCATCGGGCAATGAATGGTGAAGAAAATCTCCCTCTTCTACTGGTGTCTTTATATCTTTACTGGTGATCAATATTGACTCAACGATACAATATTTTAAAACCAACTCCTCTCCCGTACCGTTTTTTATTAATTTTAAATCTATTCTATTCATCACTTTAGGTCTCCTTTAAGTGATTAATTTATTATAAATAAATCATTATGATTAATAGCATTATGCTATTAGGCTGTAAAGTAGAGTTGATCACAGTTTGCACATGACATTGTTTCAATTTATTTTTTAAATTTTACTATTTGGTCTAATTATTCTTAGAGAAAATTGCAATCATATTGTGCTTGATATATCTAGAGTAAAAGATTAGTTTTCATTGCTCATTTATGTGAATTTTTCTTAATTTTTTCCTATCAAATTTTGCCTTTTGATTTTTAGCATGCCTTCTTAAAAATGCAATTTATTTACTAATGCCGTCAGACTTTTAATGATATTCATCATTTGATGAGTAAATTCCAGAACAGTTAACTGCTTGCTTATATTTCATCAATTAAAAAATGATCCTCCTCATGAGGATCAAAGTTTTCATAGTTCGCACGAGCTTTTTGATATTTTTTCGCTTCTCGCCCACTTTGATCTTCAGGTACATGCAATAAACATATTGGCATATGTCAAACCTAATGATCATATTATAAATTACTGAATTTTTTAAGGTTTCAACATCTAACTTTTCCGGACTGATTCATAATGCTATAAATTATATTTAAATAATTTGTTCAAAATATAGTGTCTAGGTGTCTCTTAACTTTCCATCACAAAAAGCCAATAAAGTTCGACTTACCACACAACCTTGATCGTAAAATATTTGACCAGCAGGTAAGTAATATTAAGCCCTTCTCTTATCGCCCAAATTTATCTTGTTACGACCAAAGTAAATGCAGAAGATATTTGTTAAAAAAATCGCAAGATAAAACAATAGATGTGCAGACGTACCATCAATCGACTTAATGACAGTTTCAATCCCCAAACCTAAAATCATAAACAACAGCAAAAATGCCAAGAAATGATGGGTAAAAATAGCTAAACGCGAAGGTATTTCACCATGAAAAGTGAGGAAATAAGTATTCGGTTTTATTAAGTACCAGATCATCAGTACTGGAACCATCAACCAAATACCTAAACCAAACGTCAAAGCGTAAATCATGTTTCAATCCTTTTAAGCAGCTTTATTCAAAGTATTAGTTTGAGTCTGATCAGCTTCAATTTTTTCGAACTCTAAAAAATTCTTACTTTTCGATGACTTGATGAATAAATTAAGTATAGCTAGAGCTATTACAAACAAAATAAAAAATAGTAAAATTTAAATTGCAAATTATTGATATTCTGACCCGCTTTATACAAGTAATAAAATAGATAAAAAGTCGAATAATCAGGTGCTGTCCAATCTAGTCCACAAAGTTTAATAAGGCTTTGCACAACACCTGTGACCATACGCAAAGAAAGTCGAAGTAGTGATTTAATCATTAAGCAGCATTGGATAGCTATATCTGAGTAGATTTGATTTCTCGCTTGTTTAGCTTTTGGCTCTGCGTACAATTGAGTAGCAAGGTCAATCCAAATCGAAATATTTCCTCGATTGATCAGGGCCCAGTTATACGATGGATTTTACGTGTTCCCAACTTTGGCCAAGCCTTGGGTGAATATGAAAAGCTGCATTTACCCAAAAAGAAACTTGCCAAAAATACCTTGGTCAATGTCACGGCGAACATTCCTAAATATCAGGACATGTGGGGACATCTTTACTGTACCGATATTACCCTGCTCATGATTTCTGAATACCTGAAACAGCAAACAGACTTTCAGGCTGAAAAGCACCGTTCACAGCTTATCGACATCTGGAAATACTTAGTAGCCAACGGCTGGGCACCAGACAATATTGCCGAGAAAACCTTAAAACCAATACGACCTGAAAAGCTGCGTACTCGTCACTCCAACGAATCAATTGAATTAGTGAAGTCGGTTTGTCCGCCCTGGTTAAAACTGGCAATAGATCTTGCACTGCATTCCATTCAACGGCGTGCCGATCTGGTGGTAATGGAACGCTCAAGCATTAACATTAAAGACAACACCATGACCGCACTACAGCATAAATCGCTGAATTACGACAAGCCTGTGTTTATTGAAGTGGATATGCATCCAGAGTTAAGAGAAGTCGTATTGCTGTGTATAGAGCATTCTATGCGACTACGCTGCCCTTACCTGATTGCAACGCGACCAGACCGCATTAACGAGCAAATCCGTAATGCGAAATTGCATCCTTTTGCTGTAACGGAAGATCACATTACCAAGCAGTTTAAAAAGTATCGGGACCTATCTGGTGCTTATGATCATTTAGAACCAAACCAACGACCATCGCTGCATGACTTACGTGCCCTAGGCATTTATAACATCACGCAGAAGTATGGGAAGAAGTACGCACAAGCACTGGCGGGACATGCAAATGTGAAGATGACCGACCACTATTTAGAAGGACATGAAGCGCCAAAACCAGAGCGGATTAGCTACCGTTAGTCATGCCAATAAAGCTGATGCTTCCATTTCATGGATCATCAGCTTTTGATTTCATATATTCGCCAGTATGTTAAATAGCGCTTTTTTAGTCAAAGCAAGCAAATCCACCGTATACAACTTCATTAGATAAAATTCTCGTTTCAAAATCCTTTTGAGACAGCATCCGTTGAGCTAAGTCACCATATTTCTCTTTAATATGAATAGTCCAATCTTCAAGTGGCATTTCACAAATTGGATTGAGTATCTCATCTGGATGAATTCCATCTATCAGAAATTTTTCAAATACTTTTTTTATAGCTTCCTCATAATCATTCCCACCTGTATAGCAATTTACATATGCTTTGTTTGAGACAGGCATGATAGATTTTTGTAAAGCATGAACTTTACTAGTTATGATAAATACCTTCATTCTATTTATTTAAATTCCCTAAAATTAACATAATACGCGATATACGTAATTTAATTTTTTATTTCATATAATTCAATGTATTAATTGACTTGATGCCCCCCAACTCAGATGTATTAGGATTTTTTAATAGCTTATCATGTTCCACGATTACTTATTAAACAAAGTTCCACGGCTTTGTGTAGTCTCATTTAACCCTAAAACAGAAAAAAATGTCCAGATGAAGAAAGAATAGATGTCCAAGTAGTTATTTATTAAGCTACCGTTAGTCATACCAAAGCTGATGCTTTCTTTCATTACATGGATAATCAGCTTTGGTACATTTAACCCAATTTAAAAAATTTTGTATCATTGCCATAATGTTAAATGGGATACTAATCATGGATATTAGAACCAAAAACTACTCTTCCATGATGAATGTATAGTCCCCAATTTAGGCTATTATCAAAAATTGACATCTCATCAGAAGAGTAATAAAAATCATCGAAAAATTTTACGAAAATTTTCCAGTTAGTACTAACAGCAATATCAGGTTGCCAAACGACATAAATATCTTTTTGAAAAGCTAACCCTGTACGAAATAACCATTTTTTGATTGTTTTATCTTCGGCATAAATTTCTCTAAAACAATTAAAATTCTTTTTTTCATCAAGTTTTTAGTAATTTCAGAACTATAATTCCAAAGGAAATTTGAAGCCTGTGGAGTCATAGGCTTTATTTGATCTAAATGTATCTGATTAAGCTGATTATAAGAATCATCGTCAAATCTCCAATGTATTGGAAATTGATCAAATGACATTATGAAATTGTTTAAACTTTGTAAATCCATAGTTATTAGAAAGTCTTTAACTTATTCTAAAATTAATATAATACACGTTATACGTAATTTAATTTTTTATTTAGCTACCGTTAGTCATCGTTTTTAAATTTAAATGGGCGAGTTATTAACAGTAGGAAAATATTTCATTCCCCGAAAATACCGCGAAAGTTCCCCGAAAACAAAAAGCCCACTTTTGAAGTGGGCTTTAAGTTGCTGAATTAACAGCTATATTTGGTAGGCATATCCAGACTCGAACTGGAGACCTCTACGATGTCAACGTAGCGCTCTAACCAACTGAGCTATACGCCTATATGCCACGCATAATATTCATTTTTTTTTACTTCGACAAGTGCTTTCTGTTTTCCCTCAACACAGATGTACAAGTTTTAAGCATTTTCTTGAATTGCATCATATCTTTCATATCATATTGAGGGGCATAAACAATCTTCTGATGTAACTCAGCAACCTTTTCAAAGAAATCAGCTTCATGCTTTTCCATGTTCTCGGCAAGCCGTAGCATCCAAACTGCAACCGTTTCTGTCTCTTGTTTACGCCATTCCAGTTGTAATCCTTTAGAAAACCGTTCAATTAAACGTTCAACATCAGACGTAGTTTGCCATTTACGATAAAAAATAAAGACAAAATATGCAGCAAGAACTAAAGAGATACTTATTATTAAAACAAGAACCATCGTATAAGTTGAGTGAATGCCTATTTTATTCAACCAACTTTGCTGTGATTCAGCATTATAACCAACCACTTTACTTTGCCATTGATAACTCGCGTAATCACTCCAAACTCTTATTTTTTTGAGTAAAGCATATTGCTGATGATTCAAATTCGAACGTTGCTCACCCCAGATATCTTGATCAGTATCCATTAAATTTTGCATGCCCGTATCAATTCGATTAGGCGCAATTATTGCTGTCGGATCAACCCGAATCCATTGTTGCTTTAATTTCACCTCTGTCCAAGCATGTGCATCAAGTTGTCGTACTTCCCAACTTTTGGCATCGGGTGCCAATTCGCCCCCCTGATAGCCGACTACCACCCGCGCAGGAATCCCCACATAACGCATTAACAAGGCAAAACTGGAAGCATAATGTTCACAAAAACCCTGTTTGGATTGAAATAGAAACTCATCAATTCGATTTTGCCCCAATACACCAGGCTGCAAGGTATAAGCAAAATGCTGAGCTTGATACCAACCAATCAGATTCTGCATATAGCGTTCGGGATCTCGATTAGACTGCTCAAACAATTTTCGAGCAAAGCTTTGAGCTTGAAGATCGAGTTGCGCTGGGTATTCAGTCCATCGTTTTACACTCAAGGGATGTTCCTGAACATTGTCATTCAAATGTCCTGCCCCCACCCACTGCAAACGAATCGGCTGGTTAGATTGAATCGCCCGAACAGGTCGAATACTTCCATCGTATTTCAGTGCATATTGTGGATCCGTAACAACGGATTGTTCCAACCCTGTAATCCAGCTTTGTTGCGGATTGGCCGCTAAATATTGATAAGCAAACTTCGGTTGCTGAGCCCATACCGCTTGATGTGCAATGGGCATCGAGAGTTGATTACGAGGACTGCTGGTCCATGTCTGACCATCATATTGATCAAGCACCATGGCGCGCCAATAAAGTTGTGAGCGTGGTGGCAGTTTGGACATATCGCCTAAGATACGAAATGCCAAAGCACTTGATTGTGAAAGCTGTGCAATATCACCGGGTGACATGCGATCACTCATCCCCGTGACCGCTTTATTTTCAGGTACAGGAATGTGCCATAATGGAGGTAAGCGTGGGAAGAATAAAAAAAGCAGAATAAAAAATGGCAATGCATAGCCAATAAATTTCACAACATGTTGCACATCATGTCGAAAACTGGTTTTTTCAACCGAAGAATGCATAAATCCTGCAATTTGAAGACGGTATAATCCAATTAAACTACTGGTTAAACAGAAAAATATTAGCAGAGCCATCCAAACCGACTGGCTAAATAAAAACGAACTGGCACTGACAAATAAAGCAAAATTAAAAACAATAATCACATCACGGCTATTTTTTATTTCTAAGGCTTTGGCAAATAAAAAAGTCGTTAAAACGGCAACACCCGCTTCTACACCTAAAAAAGTCTGATACTGCAAATAAATACTGGCCAGTGCAGCCACCACTCCCAAACCAATCCATAATTTTGCAAAAGGCTGTACGGCCGTTTTTCTGAAATGCACATACAGCGTGACCAGTGCTACAAAAAGTAGCCCAGTTAGAGCAATCGGTAAATATAGAGCTTGTGCCAATAAAATTAAGCACAGGCTGAGTAAAATGGCAGTTTTAACTCCATGTGTCATACTGGTTTTCATGGGCTACGCCTGCGCCAATAATAATTTTGCTTTTAACATCTGCTGCGTTCCTACTCCAGTTTCCAGCTCGGCATAGGGCAACACTAAACTAAAAGCACATTGCTGTTGTTCACATTGCTCAATCAACCCCATCATCATGCGAAGTTTTTCTTCATGTTCAGGGCTCGGCATTTGTTGATAATTGATCTGTACATGCTGTTGCTCATCATGCTGTTCAAAAACTTTAACGTAGAGCCCTTGTCCTCTCGCCACTTGCTTCCATGAAATCGACTGGAGGGAATCACCTGTTTTAAAATCACGCAGTTCACGAAATTCATCCCAATCTAACTGCTGACTGTGCTTGGTCTGCTGCTGTTCTGTTCGTAAATCCTGCGCCTGCGGTGCAACCCACGAATATTTTTGTAAATACAAATAACTCCACGCCCTAACTAAACCAAAGGGATAAACAGAAAACAGCTGAATGCGCGGATAGTGAAACATTCCCCGCTTAGAGGGGACAAATTCAAGGGTATAGCAATGTTGTAGCTCGTTAAATAAGACTTGCTCAAGATGTTGATCGGTTTTAATCCAAAGATAACGGGCTTGGGCTTGAGGTTGTTTAAAATATAACTGTAACAGCAGCGGTTGACCCACTTGTCCAACTTCTGCAAAACGCAATTCGATTTGTAAACCATGCAACTGCTTAAATGTAATGTAAAAACTAATACATAAAATAGCGCTGATTAAAAAGCAAAAACCTAAAATTAAGTTATTGGCGTAGTTCACCCCAGCAATAAAGGTAATTAAAATCAACACCAGATATAAAAAACCTTGTTGGTAGATAAAAACCAACACATCCTTTTGGCTTAAAGTTTTTGCTGTCTCCAGACTAAACCTTTTCTTGGCCCATTTTTGCCATACGGACTGAATCACAATTTCTATCCTTCAGCTTAGCTGACACGAATGTTACGCATCATTTGCGCAGTTTCAGCGTCACTTAACCCAATCCGATGCGCGGTAACGGCGACAAAAACCGCTTGGACATCATCAGCAGTCACAAAACTTCTTTGCTCAATTAAAGCGTGAGCTTGGGCGGCTTTCTTTAGCGCCAACAGCCCTCGCGTCGATAAGCCATGTCGCCCTTTACGACTTTCTTGGGCTAAATCCAACAGATAATCCATCACGACCTCACCCACAAATACCTGTTGCACTAAATGCTGCAATTCTATAATTTCGTGTGGTTCGAAAACTTGCGCTAAAGATGAAATCAAAACCTGCCGCGAATCTTGTTGTAATAACAATTTTTCTGCTGAACGCGACGGATAACCGAGAGAGAGCCGCATTAAAAACCGATCTAGCTGCGATTCAGGCAAGGCATAAGTCCCACTTTGAAAAAGCGGGTTTTGTGTCGCAATCACCCAGAAGGGTTGAGGTAAAGTATAACGATAACCATCAACGGTCACCGCACCCTCCTCCATCGCCTCCAGTAAGGCACTTTGCGTTTTTGGGCTACAGCGATTGATTTCATCTGCCAGTAAAATTTGCGTAAAAATGGGGCCTTGCTTGAACTCAAAAACATGTTCTTTTTGATTAAACATATTCACCCCAATAATGTCGCTGGCTAACATATCATTGGTAAATTGAATCCGTTGAAATTGTAGTCCTGCTAGATGGGCGAGCGCACTGGATAATGTGGTTTTGCCTAAACCTGGCAAATCTTCAAATAACACATGCCCGCCAGCGAATAGGCAGCAAAGCGCCAATTGTGTTTGGTGTTCTTTATCTAAAATAATTCGATTGATTTGCGTTAAAAACTGCTGAATTTTACTGGCATAGGCTTGAATATTGGCATCAATTTTATGTGTATCTTGTGGTAATTGCTGTTCAGCTTTTTGCTTTGCCCAAATCACAAATATTTCCCTAAATAAAAAACGGCACATGATTAACATACACCGTTTTTCAATTTTTCCCAAAGGAATCAATAATTTTCTAACACTTGCTTAACATGGGCATTTCTTTAAATTACCGCCCGCACTCGGATAACGTGCATCTACACAATAACGATAAAACGTCTTGGCATCCATAGGGGTCAAATCAGGATGATGCTTTTTCATGTGTTCCAGATAATGATTGTAATCAGGTACACCCACCATCAAACGAAAGCTCTGCTGCAAACGCTGCCATAAAGTGGCAATACGTGACCAGTTCTTAGGATTAAGAATAAGATCTTTCTGTGACATGATGGTCATCTTGATGATTTTAACAATCATGGCTTTACCATTTTTAGCGATTTTCAATTCCATGATTATTCACCTCTTGATGTTGCTGTAGAGGCATTTTCATCTGCATAGACTGCTGGTGCTTCGTTCACGGTTGGCACTTTGCTGGCTAAAGCACGACGGACTATGCCAATTGAAGCGATCACCATCACCACTGCCACAATCATAAAGAAGCCACATAACGCTGCATTAATCTGATTCGACATAATTACGGTTTGCATTTCCGACACAGTTTTCGCTGGTGCCAAAATCTCACCACGCGCCATTGAATCAGAGAAACGATTGGCTTGTGCCAAGAATCCGATTTTTGGATTTTCGTGGAAAATCTTTTGCCAACCCGCAACCATACAGGTAATCAGTAAGAAAATCGTCGGGATAATCGTGACCCAGACATACTTTTCTTTCTTCATCTTAAATAAGATAACCGTACCCAAAATGAGTGCCATGGCAGCCAACATCTGGTTACCCACACCAAACAGTGGCCATAAGGAGTTCACCCCGCCCAATGGATCGACCACACCTTGATAGACGAAGAAGCCCCAGCCACCAACAGCAACAACTGTTCCCAAGACGTTTCCGAAGAAAGAACCTGAGTGTTTGATTGCTGGAATGACAATCCCTACGGTGTCTTGCACCATAAAGCGACAAGCACGTGTACCCGCATCAACTGCTGTTAAAATAAATAAGGCTTCAAATAAAATGGCAAAGTGATACCAGAATGCCATCATGGAGCGGTTATTGAAAATTTCCGAAATGATGTGTGCCATACCAATCGCAAAAGTTGGTGCACCACCTGTACGGGATAGAATTGTCGATTCGCCAACTTCCTGTGCCAATAAGCTTAAAGTTTCAGGTGTCACCACGAAACCCAAATTTCGAACGGCTTCTGCTGCAGACTCAACCGTAGTACCTAAGACTGCCGATGGCGCATTAATGGCGAAATAAATCCCTGGATCAAGCACAGTGGCACAAATCATTGCCATGATGGCAACGAAAGATTCCATCAACATACCACCATAACCAATCATACGAATATCGACTTCATTCTCGACCAGTTTCGGTGATGTCCCACTCGATACTAAGGCATGGAAACCTGAAATAGCACCACAGGCAATGGTAATGAATAAGAAGGGAAATAAACTGCCTGAAAATACTGGACCTGTCCCATCAATAAAATGTGTTACAGATGGCATTTTCAACATTGGCATTGCAATCATAATACCGACAGCCAAGCCTGCAATTACCCCAATTTTAAGGAAGGTAGACAGATAATCACGTGGCGCAAGTAACAACCATACTGGCAGTACAGAAGCAATAAAACCGTAAATGATTAAACACCATGTGAGCTGAGTCCCTGTTAGGGTAAAGAAAGGCCCCCAATAAGGATCTGCTGCAACATTGCCCCCATAGACAATTGCCATCATCATCAGTACAAAACCAATGATCGAAACTTCTGCAATTTTTCCAGGGCGCAGATAACGCATATACACCCCCATAAACAGGGCGATTGGAATGGTGGCAGCAATACTGAAAACACCCCAAGGGCTATGCGCTAATGCTTTCACAACAACCAGTGCAAGGACGGCCAAGATAATGATCATCACGCCCAGTGCCCCAAGCATAACGACGATCCCAGCGAAAGCACCCAGTTCCTGTTTTGCCATTTCACCCAGTGAACGTCCATCCCTACGGGTAGAAATAAACAACACCAAGAAGTCTTGCACTGCACCTGCAAACACCACCCCGATCAATAACCAGAGCGTACCCGGCAGATAACCCATCTGTGCAGCCAGAATAGGGCCAACTAAGGGTCCCGCACCTGCAATTGCTGCAAAATGGTGTCCGAACAATACATATTTATTGGTCGGGACATAATCTAAACCATCCGCCAAGCGATGTGCTGGTGTTAATCGCTTCGGATTCAGTTCAAAAATTTTGGTTGCAATAAAAAGACTATAAAAGCGATAAGCAATGCTATATACACAGATGGCAGCCAAGACCAGCCAAACTGCATTGACATGCTCTCCACGACTAACCGCTAATATTCCAAAAGACACCGCGCCTATAATCGCGACTAAACTCCAGACAAGTTTTGAGGGGAGCGTAGATTTTTGTTGAATCGTATCCATTCATAACCTCATTCAGATTCGTTAAGCAGTTTGTATTCTTATTCGCGTTGTCTGCCGAATTCCTTATTTACTCTACTCCTTATACTTTGGTATTCCTCTACGACTTTGGCATAAAAAAGATTGATTAATCATATTATTTTTAAAGTAAATCTTGACCAAGCTTTAAAAATATTTTGAGCTACATGTCTTATAAACCGCATTAGCAAGTTGCTGGCATTTCCGTCAAGCCCCCAATGGATGATTAGATATTCTTATACTCATTTCATCAAACTGAGTGATGCTAAACTTCGCTCTTTAAAGCCCCCCAGATATAGGTCTTTCTGATTTAGATCGATAGCATTTAAACGCCCATTCAACGCTGGACAAACCCTAGCGCTCTACTTTCCGAGACTGTGACCCCAAATCCTTTGATTTGATCATTATCCCCCTCATTGGATGAGCTGTAGCCTAAAAAGTGTGATGAAGCAAAGGCTTTGCTTGTTGATAACATTAACCCTATCACTCATTGTGCAGAAAAAAAAGTAGGTGCTGAAAATACTCGTACAAATACTTTTAAGCGGATTATTCAGGAGTCTGCCAAGATGAAAAAGGCTAACAAATCTCACCGGTATTGTGTAATTATAGACAAGTTGCATGTACGACATTTACAAGCTTATAGGCGATAAAGATGTAAAAGCAGTTACATCATCAGACGTATTCAAAACCATACATCACACCTTAATGAAAAAAGATAGACTTCTCTTATTAGTCGTTTTAGTCTGCTCTTTTTTACAGGTAATACCACAGATGATTTATGGATTCTCTGTCTAGAATTAAAGCTAACCACATGTTTGCTAGAACACAATAATTAGAGAAAAGAGAAGCTTAGAATGAGCTTAATTCACAAAAAATGGTTCAGATTTTTACTTGTATTTATTATTCTTTCTATTGGCTGGATAATTTCCAATATTGCTTATATCACTACTGATCTAAATAAAATTAAAGATCTTAGTTTCACATATTCAAGATTGATCGGACTAGTGTGTTTTATTGCAGTTTGTATATCGGTAGCATGGAGCTTAGAACACTATAAGCTTTCAATTTTTAGGAAATTTTTTATATCTTTATTTCTTGCTATTGGCTTATGGATGCTATGCGGTTTGATTGCCTTGATTACCGTTGTATTACTTGGTTTTAGTATATGAAGTTGACTCATAATTAATCATCTGAACTTATAGAGATTCTAGTTGAATTGAATAAATCTTCGATATTCCATAAGGCGTGCTAAGTTATGAAATATAGGTTGACCCCTATCGTTTATTCTTGCTTTGCTATTGATAAACTTCGGACTGCTTTCTTAAAAAAGCTTCTCTAATTCCGCTATAAACCACTCTATGGCGATAGCACCAGTTATACAATGGTCATGGACAGCAAAAGCAATCTTAGAGGCTTAGTTTACAGATCACCTCACCATATTTATGTATTGGTTAGTAGCACACTGTCCACTAGATGCATTTATAGAGTAAATCGTATCTCTAATCTAGACATTCCGCAGGCGTTAAAAATATTGAAATCTATCAAATAGATAAGGGTTTTTGATCACACTCATAAGAAAGAGCCCTAACCCCACCCCAGATTGAATCTTTCACTTGCTGGTTAGTCAGCAGCTGAAAATTGTCTTCATCAATCTGATAAATCATATACGAGACTATCCGCTCGTCATTTTCAAAGACAAAGTGAAAATCTGGCTGCGCCTTTGTCTCTAAATAAGTTGCTGCATGACACTGGCGCATAAAACTATCAAGTAGCATCACAATTCTCTCATCTCCCTGTAGATTGTGAGGTCTTTCATCTGGACGATGTAGCATTGTCATTTCAGCAGGCGCCAAGTCCTTAATATAAATTTTTCTGCTCAGGGGCTTAAATGTAAAATACAGCGCAAGTGCAATAATGCTAAAACTCAGCAGCATGATCATATATATTTGAGGTTTAATGGCTAGCTCTCCCCAATAATCTACTAATTATTTAAGTACTGATGATAGCCGAAGCTTAATCTTCTTCGGCTGAAATGTGATTTATTTCTTTACTTTGTAAGCCTTAAATTTAGCGCGTTGCTCATTCAAACTATCTACCGCATCTTGTTTAATATCATCAATCCCAATCATGGCAACATCATATAAAACATCTTTTTGAGCTTTAGAGGTACGCTCAGTATCATAAGTCATCCAGTTATCCGCTGTTGAATATACAGCGACATCTTGCTCCAAATACTCATTCGCCAGCAAACGAATAGATGCTGAGGCAGAAGTTTGATGTGGTGTAATTTGATAAGCATACTGAATATCAATCGTGGCATTGGCTGCTTTCAACAATGCACACGTCTTGTCGTAATCTTCTAGTTCAAGCCCTCTATCCATAATCATATTGTCCAGTTCTTGATTGGTAATGTAGGCAATTTGACACTTTTCTTGCGCAAACAAATGCGTTGAAATGAATAAAGCTGGCAAAATTGCCAAGGTATTTTTGATTAAGCCTTTCATGAAACTATCCCTGAGATAAAATAAAAAGCCAATAAATCGGCTAAAAAACATCATTGTATAGATAGTTTCACATTTGTAAAAATCAAAAATTATGGCTGATTGGGCCATCCCATATAGATGCTTATTTGAGCATCTTTGAAATTGACGCTCAGCCAGCAACCCGTTATGGTTGAACTCCTGACTTTGGAAAATCCCGTTTTTACTGGACTGTAAGCATCTAAGCGACTGAGCAAAAATGGAGAGTTTTGCTTAACGCTAAAGCCGTAAGTAAAGGAGTTAAATGATGATGAGATGATTACAAGAATCACAAATATAAAAAGTGGACATAGATCAGTGCCATGAATAAGAACTGTAGAACAATTCCCTTCCCTAAATAATTACTTCATCGCTTTCAGAATGGTATAAGGAATTACAATGCCTGAAATTATAGATCAAGACAGAATAACGGCCTTAAACTCAATTACATGGGCAAAATCATTTGAAGAGAATGATTTTTTATACTTAAAGCATGTAATTAATGGATTAATCGACAGTAGTAGTAATGACTCTATATCGGTTCAAGTAGATCGCAATAAAAAAATAATACATATCTTTGAACCCTTTGCTGCACTCAATGACTTAGGTTATGGTTCTCCATCCGTTGTTTCCATCGATGTCGCTACCGAAGGTAAAGTTAAATTTCTAGGTGGTGATGACAATGGAATAGAAATTAATTCCGCCCGATTATTTGATATCACCATTGTGAACAAGCCACAAAACCTTACGGCAGATATATGTTTCTGGCATTTTGTCGATGCGATAGGCTGTGCATGCACAGAACTTTGCGAGTCATGAAAGCTTTAAGGCTCTCATTGAGAGCCTTTGCCATAAAATTCTCTTCCCTTAATTTCCAATGTAACTGCTTAAAACCATAGCCCTGCATAAAAAGATTCAGACTACAAATAGTCTCACATAAATTCTTATTCTACTTTTCATGTTGACCTAAGTCTTAGTCCATAGTTTTTAATCTAAGGACTGACTTTAGAATGAGAAATCACTTTGGAAAAATACCGGAAAGTAACTCCCCTTTTAGACTTTCAGCATCCGCGAATAAAAGAGCTTATTCATCAGAAAAAATGGAATCAACTGAATGAGGTGGAAAAAGTAAAACAAATTTATAACTTTGTGCGGGATGATATTAAGTTCGGCTATAACACCAGTGACGCAATCAAAGCATCGCAAGTATTAACCGATGGCTATGGACAATGTAATACCAAAGCCACCTTATTGATGGCACTATTAAGAGCTGTAGGCATTCCTAATCGTCTACACGGCTTCACTATCGATAAGAAATTACAGAAAGGTGCACTTGATGGACTCTGGTACGCACTTTCACCAGATAATATTCTGCATAGCTGGGTCGAAGTCTTTGTGCATGACAACTGGTACATTCTGGAAGGTGTCATTCTAGATAAACCATACTTAGCACAACTTCAAAAAATGAATAAAAGTACTTCAAACCTATTTTGTGGTTTTGGTGTGTTCACAGAGCATTTTGATCATCCACCTATAGATTGGAATCTCAGCAATACCTACATTCAAGACAAAGGGATTAATCAAGATTTTGGATTGTTTGATAGCCCAGATGATTTCTACAAAACTCATCAGCAAGAATTTAGTTACTTAAAGGGCGTACTTTTTAGAAATTGGATCAGGCATTCTATGAATAAAAATGTTAATACGATTCGATCCACAAAAATAACCTAACAGAGGATTTTCATTATAAAAACGACCAATCGACATGAAACAGCATTGATGATCATCACTGATCTAGATGGTTCATTACTCGATCATCGTCATTATGATTGGGTCGCAGCAGAACCCTGTCTGTGCCAGTTAAAAAATAAAGCCATTCCGATTGTGTTTTGTACCAGCAAGACCCAATCCGAGATAGAGACCTTGCACAAGCAAATGGGCTTACTGGGTCAGCCCTATATTGCGGAAAATGGTGCAATATTGTCCATCAATCATGAGATCCAGATTATTTCGAATGCTGCGACTGGTCTAAGTTATCCTCAAATTACAGAAATATTAACTCAGATGAGAACAACTTATGGTTTTCAATTCCTTGGATTTCATGATGTTAACACTAATCAAATTATACAGTTAACAGGGTTAAGCCTTGAACAGGCACGATTTTCGCAAGAACGTATCGCATCTGAACCTATTTTGTGGAAAGACACCGCTGAGAATTTTGCGCTCTTTCAGCAATTATTGGCTTCAAAGCAACTGGATTTGATTCAAGGTGGTCGCTTTTGGCATGTGATGAATGCTGGCAGTCATAAAGGTGCAGCATTCAACGCATTTATACAACACGAGCTGCAACAACAGAGAGCGTGGAAAACAATTGGTCTGGGTGACAGTCCGAATGACTTATCTTTTTTAGAGCTAACTGATTATGCAGTCATTATTTGTTCTGCCTTAGACAAAACGATGCGGTTAAACCGTAAAGACACGCACAATATTTATCATAGTCAATATCAAGGTCCCCAAGGATGGTGTGAAGGTATTCGACATTTTTTACTATAGCAATGTACTTTTAAAAAGGAGGGCTATATGTCTGATTTTCATCAAAATGGAATGTTTAGCAACTTTCACAATCTTACCCGTCGTCCTGTAGAAGACCTAGAACAAGAATTACTGACTTTTTCAAAACGCCGAAAAATGGGCTTAATTTTACCCTCCTTATTTAGTGAACTTGACGGACCCGCCTTAAATCACATTATCAATGAACTCACCAAAGTGCCTTATTTAGAAGAAATTGTTATTGGGCTAGATCGGGCGGATCGGGAGCAATTTTTATATGCAAAAGCGTTTTTTGGACGACTACCGCAACGCCTTCGTATTTTATGGAATGATGGTCCTCGTTTAAAAGCAATTGATGAAAAATTAAAGGAGAAAGGACTTGCTCCCCTAGAAGCTGGTAAAGGGCGCAATGTCTGGTTTTGTATGGGCTATAACCTAGCATCTGATCGAACCGACTGCGTAGCTTTGCATGATTGTGACATTTTAACCTACGACCGCTCTTTACTAGCACGGCTGATTTACCCTGTTGCCAACCCTTCTTTCCAGTACATTTTTTGCAAAGGTTATTATTCTCGTATAGCGCAAGATAAACTTAATGGGCGTGTTTGCCGATTACTTGTGGGTCCCCTATTACACTCATTACAGCTGGTATATGGTCATCATGATTTCCTTACGTATTTGTCCCATTTTCGCTATGCATTATCTGGTGAGTTTGCAATGCGTACCCGAGTCCTGAACAACATTAAAATCCCTTCAGACTGGGGGCTTGAGATTGGAATATTGTCGGAAATTTATCGAAATTACAGCCCGAAGCGCAGCTGCCAAATCGAAATTCTGGATAACTATGAACATAAGCACCAGCTATTAACACAGGAGGATGGCACTGGCGGCTTAAAACGCATGAGTCAGGACATAATTTTATCGTTATTACGTAAATTGGCGATATTGGGTGTGAATGTGACCAGCGACTCATTTCGAGTCTTGAAAGCAACCTATTATCGGAGTGCCTTAGATATGATAGAAATTTATCATCATGATGCCGTAATGAATGGGCTGACATTCGATCAGAATGTTGAAGAGATTGCGGTTGAGTTATTTACCCAATCCATTTTAGAAGCTGGTCAGGCATTTATAGACAGACCCAATGATCAACCCTTCATTCCAAGTTGGAATAGAGTACAGTCCGCATTCCCAAATATCTTTGAAGAAATCTATCAGGCCGTTGAACAGGACAATCTCGGAAGTGTCTAAGCTTTTAAGCATTAAAAGTGTAAACAAATACAGTTTAATTAGAATGCATTTAAATAAGAATACGCATAAAAAACTCAACACTATTTTTTCATTCTGATGCCCTCTCCTAAACCTCCTTTAGCAATCCAATCTATTCATTGATAAATTTTTTTATGTGGTATATCAAGAAGAAAGCTTATATTTATTAAGTCAAAACATTGTCTAACATGATAATCATTGGGAGCCTTCAGAGATTGATACTCAATTTACGACAAGTTATACATGAGTGAAAGATCATGATCATGCAATGACATTTATTGATCGAGTCAGTGCTCAAGGCTACTTGGCAAGAAAACATGGGGAATTTTGGCGGGAAGCTGAGGTTTTTGATGAATAAAATTGTTAATATAAACCCTTATATAATTACAACGAGAACATCATGTCAGTAGAGACCTATTCCAAACAAGAACTTGCAGAAACAACCTTAGCTGCTCTTGTAAATTTATTAAAATTAGATGGTTATGATCTCGACCAAATTTTACTGGATTACGTGGATCATATTTTAGATAACAAATTTTCCAATGCAGATGCCAGTGTAAAATTAGCCAGTATCGACCAACTCAAAGCTTGCATAGATGATGCAAAACAAAACCCATTACTTCAAATAAATCCGAAGCCTCATGAGTAGTCCGTAGTACTGTCATTTTTCAATTGATTCAATTTTATGCTATAAGGAGGTGCTTTTTTTACTTTTTGGCCACTTGGGCTTTTTATGAAAAACACATCTTCTTCTAATGACACTGAATCAACCGTTTTAGGTTGGAAATTTATTGCAATTGTCGGAATTATCACGGCGATCTTTTTTACTTTTTTATATTTGGCAATGTCGAGCGATCCAGAATATATGCCAAATCGTGAACCTAAAGTTGCCACGCAACCCACTACAGCCCCAGTACAAAGCTCTACAGAATCTAACCCAGCAGATCCCGCTGGCGAAGATGCTAAGCCGCACTAATTGAATAAAAATGCCCTCAAGTGAGGGCATTTTTATATAGGTTTGCAGTGCTTTACATTGCAACATGCTTTATAGCATTTTTACGCTTATCGTGCTGTACCATGCTCTTTTCATCTTGACTCAAACGACGCTTTCGTTGTTTTCGACCAGATATGTACATCTCTTCTATTATAGTAGTGCGGTTGGCTCTGTATACCGAACCATCATAAAGTTGAAAATGAAACCATGTAAAAAACCCAATCAATAAATCATCAAAATAAGGGTATTAAAGCCGCAAGATGGCATCTTTTTGATGCAGAACAATGCAGCAGTAATAAAAAAAGGTCTGTTCTAGTATTAGATACAGACCGAACTCTGGAAAACGACCAGCGTGATAAATTTGTCGCAATTTTGCATAAAAATGAATAACCAATCAAGTGATTTTTCATTATTTTCTAAATATTTATAGCATGGTCTAAGCTTAGTCTTTCATTAAAAAAGTAAGCTCATATTCATCATGAGTAATTTTAATTCTTACACCACGATAACAACGCTTGTCTGGATCTAAAGCAGAGTTCACAACCTCTTCGGCAAATTTTGGATCACCCATAAATTTGTCATATAACTTATAACCGATGCGCATTTTTTTTATTTTCTTATTCTTCTTGGCATATTTATCAATGGTCTGGTCTATCAAATCTAAATTTAAGTCACTCATGTAGTTTTCCCCTCAGGCTTTTTTAAGACTTAAATATTTGTACCTGATTACGATGACTAAAACTAGAATATTCGAAAATTAAAAACCCACCTGTTTTCCAGATGGGCCGCACAAAGTATCTAAAGTCGGAATATGATACAGCCATTTGCTTACATATCCCGCAACAGTATGATTTATTGGATCTCTAAAGTTTTATCTTCCGCAATCAAAACAGAAAGAATGACAGGTAGCCCAAAGCACACTGGCACGAGCAGAATCCAGAATTCAACAGGTGGTTTATTAAAGAATACACTAATTAAAATTGCACCTAGAACCAGCACTGATAGGAAGATAGCTAAAAATTTTAAAGCAAATTTGAACAGCATTTGGACATCCCCAAAACTAATGTGATCAAGAGTATACGCCTACATTCCCAATTCATCATTTTATTTAATAAATAAAATCATTGAATTAAATAATAAAAAAAATGAATGTATCTGAATTTTAAATAAACAATCTTGCATAAAGATATTTTCTTTTCATACAACACTTAGATACTATCTTGCATGACCTATCAAAGTAGATTCATCATCGTTAGTCCAGCATTTTAGCCGTTGATCCATTCCGATGTATTCAAAAGAAGACATCCTGTCATATTCAGAAATACAAAAAATACGGGATGGAATAAAACAACTACGATGAAAAATCATCTTCAGGGCTAATTTACTTTTTTAGTATATCTTCAGATCGCTGTTTGTCTGCTAATGCTAATTAATCCTCTGAATTGTCAGACATTAAGCTGAATCTGCAATTGATTGATAAAGATTCATATGTAGATGGATAAATTGTTAGCACCTGCCTTCATACAACCTATTAAACGACTAGAATTTCCCCATAGACTCGTCTATTAAGCCTGAGAAGCTCAAAACCTTTATTTAGGAACAAGTACTGATAAAAAATTTATTCAATAACACTTAAAATAATAATGAGAGAGAAAATATTTAAATCGGAAAAATGAAAGATAAAAAAAGGGATGATCAAAATCATCCCTTTGATAATAGTCTATGCTTAAACTATTATGCGCGTTCCAAATACTCACCAGTACGAGTATCTACACGAACGCTTTCTTCTTGCTGTACGAATAATGGAACACGCACTACTGCGCCAGTTTCCAATTTCGCTGGTTTACCACCACCGCCAGAAGTATCACCACGTACACCTGGATCAGTTTCAACAATCTTTAACACAACGAAGTTTGGTGCATTCACGTTTAACGGCACGCCATTAAACAACATGATGGTGCAAAGTTCGTTAGAATCGTCTTTTAACCATTTTGCCGCATCACCCATTGCAGTTTTATCTGCAGAGATTTGCTCAAAAGTTACAGGATCCATAAAGTTCCATAATTCGCCATCATTGTATAAGTAGTTCATTTCTACTTCTACGATGTCTGCACCTTCAAGTGAGTCACCTGACTTGAATGTTTTTTCTAGAACTTTACCTGTTTTAAGGTTACGTAATTTAACACGGTTAAACGCCTGACCTTTACCAGGTTTAACGTATTCGTTTTCCATGATTGAGCATGGGTTACCGTCAAGCATTACCTTAAGGCCTTGCTTGAAATCATTTGTAGAATAATTGGCCATGACTGGCACACTCCAAACTTGCTAACTTAAAATCTATTAATGCTAGAATAGTCGATTAATGCTAGACTAGCACTATTTTTAACACGTGGCATGATAAACTATTTGTATCAAGAGCAAAACTGGCAATCTCAACTGAGTGACTTAATAACAGACCCTTTAGAGTTGCTTCGGACGCTCCAGTTATCTCCAGACCAATTATTATCAGGGGCAATCTTAGCTTCTGAACAGTTCAAATTACGTGTTCCACGCGCGTTCGTCGGAAAAATGAACACTGGGGATGTTTTAGATCCGCTTTTATTACAAGTTTTACCCCATCACTTGGAACTGGTCGAACATCCAGAATTTGTCACCGACCCTTTAGGCGAAGAACAAGCCAATCAACAACCCGGTGTTCTGCATAAATACAAAACCAGATTTTTACTGACGCTGACAGGTGCTTGCGCGGTTCATTGTCGTTACTGTTTTCGTCGACATTTTCCCTACCAAGAAAACCTGCCAAAAAATGAAGATTGGCTAAATATTCAGAGCTATATACAAAGCCAACCTGATATTAATGAAGTGATTTTAAGTGGCGGTGACCCCCTCACCCTCAGCAATCGTAAATTAAAATTATGGATTGAACGTTTAGAGTCTCTCAGTCAAATTAAATTTTTGAGAATTCATTCACGGGTTCCTATTGTAATCCCCAACCGCGTCGATGAAGAGCTTGTTTCTTTATTAAAAAACAGTAGGCTACGCATTATTCTGGTGGTACACTCCAATCATGCAGCAGAGCTCGATGATTTCACCTGCAGCCAACTGGCATCGTTGGTAGAACATCAAATTACTGTTTTAAATCAGTCGGTCTTGTTAAAAGGAGTGAATGATTCCGCACAAATTTTAGTCGACTTAAGTTATCGGCTATTTGAAGCTGGAGTTATGCCTTATTATTTACATGTATTAGATAAAGTGAAAGGTGCGCAGCATTTTGATTTAATGGCAAATGAAATCGATGAGATTTACAAAGAGGTTTTAGCCAACTTGCCAGGATATTTAGTTCCTAAACTTGTGAGGGAAATTGCGGGCGAAAAAAATAAAACACCGCTTTTTGGAGTTTCAACTTTTTGAGTTAAATAACAATTATGAATATGAGCACCGCTGAAATGTTTCAGACCCCAACTGAATTGAAGTTGGATAAATTGAGTTTTAGTCAAAGCACGGTGACGGACATCCAAGATTGGGTGTCTAATTTGTCTATTCTACAATTAGGTGACTCTTCTCGGGCGCTCTTTAATGCACTACTGGAAATTTCTGAACTGCAGTGCAGTGAAACACTCCGTTTTGATTTAATCCATGCGATTCACCCCACCATTGAAAATGTATTGGCAAGCTTAGAAAAACACTTTTTCAATCAAGGGTTAATTACCACCGATCGCAATGATCATATTATTGAATTGGCGATGTTACTCCGCAGTTGTTTTGCCAAGACTTATATCGATATTGCCAAACGTTGTGATCATTTACTCGATCAACAGAAATTTTCGATTTTTGCCTTTAATCAAAAGAAAAATCTGCAAACTGCACGTATTTTGGCGAGTTACTATGCTTTACAGCAGTTGGGACAATTACTCTATCAACAGCAAGTGCTTTATACCAATCCATTATCTGGACAATGGTTGGTGACGCATCAATTGATGGAAAATGCCATCAAGCATAATTTTAATCAGACCAATATTAACCAGTTACAAGGTACACAGCACCAACTGCAAAGCATCACTCAAGTGTATGCTCAAATCATTTTATTGGATATTTTAAATCCACACCAAATTCGCCCATCTGAAATTCAGGGCTTGTTTCTGTGTAGTTATGATTGGGCAAAGTTAATTCAAGTTTTACCAAAGGAAACAACATTATCGCGCTATATCGTGGATACCCAGTTAGACCATCCACCTGTCTTTAATGCGCATCAAAACAGTAGTTTTAAACCTAGCATTTATATTTCAACACAAAATTTACTCGACCATTTAACCGAAGCCCAAGGTAAACACGGTGAGTATTTGTCTAGAAATGAAAAGATCTTCCTGACCCCTGCTTTGCACTTCCATATTCACAGTTTACTGACCAGTAATGCCGAGCGACGTCATGAACGTTATGAATATTCAGCGCAATTACATATTTGTTTTGGCTTAAGTGTTGCACATTTTTATTTATCTCAAGGGCGAAATTTTAATGAAACACTTGAACTAGATGCCCATTATGGTTTGCAATCTGAAAATAACATCTTTAGCTCTATGGGCGAACAAAGTCTTTTAAATACCAATAATATTAAAAAGCTAGACCGTGAGGCTAAACAGATTTATCCAGCTGAAGTTCTGGATATTAGTGTCAATGGCTACCGAATTAAATGGTCAGGCAATACCCCAAAAAATTTAAAAACTGGGGAATTTATTCTGGTTCAGGAAAATGCGCAAAGTGAATGGCGTGGCGGTGTGATTCGTTGGATCAAACAATCCACGGAAAAAAGCCTTGAACTTGGTTTAGAAATGCTGGCTCAAGATCTTTTTCCTTGTGCCGTATATGTTAAAAATGATCGTAATACTGGAAACTATTATCCAGCCTTATTGGTACAAACTTCCGAACTGAATGAGGTTTCAACGACACTGATATTACCTGGCTCACATCTATTTAGAGAAAAACAAACGATTCATTTACGTTTAGGTCAAGACGAACTTAAGGTCTATTTATTAAAAGCACATTTAATTACACAAAGTTTTATGCGATTTGATTTTGAATTACTAAACGATCAGCAAGAGCATCTGATTAAGAATTTTATTCAGAAACAAAGCATTAAAATTAAGAATCACGATTTATGGGAAGCATTGAAGTGAGAAATCCACTATTGTCCAAAAAGTTAAAACGTACGGAAACTCGTTTACTCATTATCGATGATAACCAAATTCGTTTTAACAAAATTTGTGAATTATTAACAGCAAGTGAGCACCAAGTTCATGCTTTTTTACTTGATGACTTACAAACATTTGAAAAACAACTCCATTTAAACTGGGATATTGTCATTTTTGGCTGTGCTTACGACTTAAAATACGAACAAGCACTGAGCTTGATCCGCGTTTCTAAACAGCCTGAATTACCCCTGATTCTACTCAAGCCTGAAGATTACGAATCCTCTCAATACGTCAATTACATTCGTAAAGGTGTATATGATGTTGCAAATCTAGATGATCCAGATCGCTTCTATTTAAGTGTACTTCGTGCCCTTTCTTTCAGCCGACTTAATCAAGGTCAGCAACACTTGATGCAAGAACTGGAAAATGTACAAACTCAAGCACAGGCATTGGTTGCAGAAAGCAATAAAGCTGTTGCGATTATCCAAGAAGGCATTCATATTGAAGCCAATCAGGAATACCTGAGTCTGTTTGGGCTGAACAGCGAAGATGACATTATTGGCTTACCTTTGCTCGATGTATTACAACCTAAAGACCTCAATGATTTTAAACTCCGCTTCAAAAAAATCTCGCAGGGACAGTTTGATCAAGGTCGATTCGAGCTTACAACACTGAATCAACATGTGAAGTGCAATCCTTTAAAAATTGAATTCTTAGCTGCTGCGGAAGATGATGCCCTTCAAATTACCATTGAACTTACAGCAGATCAGAGTTCTGTTGCACCTCAAATAAATACAATTCCAACTGAAAGCTTTGCGCAAAAACCGAATGTGTATCAGCAAATCAACCGTACGCTGACCAAACAACCATCTGATTATAATGCCTTGGTCCTGTTTTCATTGGCGAACTGCCCAGAGTCTGTATTTCAGCAAGATTGGGCCACTTCAAATGCCTATTTTGCCAATATGCATCAATTCTTAAAAGAACAAACCAATGTGCCTTTATTTAAAATCAATCATGCTTTATATGCCGGTCTATTCCAAGCCTCGAGTGAAAGCGTACTTGAATCTAAATTAATTGGATTAAGCCCATTAACCAAACCGCAGTTACTGGGTGTTCAGCAGCAAAGCTATCCTTTGAATCTTAGAATCGGCTACACTTTAATCCAGAACGAAATTGCCGACGAACAGCAGTTTGAGCAATATACGGAACGTGCTTACAACACCCCATTACCTTCAGGACAGCCAGAAAATGAAGCGGCTCTAACTTCTGTGGCCACTTCAAGTATTGAGCTAATTGATCATAGCCTCGATCTAAACACGCAAGAACAGCCTAGCGTATTAACAGCCCTACAAAAATGTTTAGAACGAGGTGAGATTCATCTTAAATACCAACAGCTTTATGACAAACAAGACACCAATTTGTATACCTACGAGGTCACTAGCGGCTTTATTTATAATAATGCCTGGTATGACATTGCGGGAATGCGTGAGTTGGCGGAAGATCCTGAATTGTCAGTAAAACTGGATCGCTGGATTTTAGTTGAGGCCAGTAAACAATTACATAATTTCATTACTCAATATCCTGATGCCAAAATCATTGTCAATTTAAACAAAGAAGTCCTGTTTGCTGACCGTACTTTCCCTGAATTCATCGGCAAATTAATTACTATTGTCGGCAGTAAACAAGCTCATCCTTTGGTTTTACAGTTCTCTGAAGAAGACATTGCAAAGAATCTCACAGATGCACAGAAATACACGGCGCAATTAATACAAAGTGGTGCGGAGGTTTCTTTACGCGATTTCGGACATTCTATTTACAGCGAATCCATTTTAAATCAAATGAATATTTATCAGGTCACCCTACATCCGCAACTCACGAAGATGTTAGACGCTGATAAATCGACGGAAGAACTACAAGAGCGCATTATTCGCTTCCATGAAATCAAGCCAACGCAGATGCTTTTACGTGAACTGAATAATATGACCATGTTTGCCAATGCTTGGAATGTAGAAGCCCGTTATTTACAGGGTGACTACTTCCAGAAAAAACTAGATCACTTAATTGATGTTCAAGACCAATAGGTCTTGAACATGAAAGATTAGCCGACCTGTTAATAGATAAATTTTAAGCATAAAAAAACGAGCCAATGGCTCGTTTTTTTACAACTGAGGTATTAGTCGCGTTTGATAGAACGTGACATACCAGCAAAACGTTGTTTGAACTTGTCGATACGACCGCCAGTGTCAACGTTCTTTTGCTTACCAGTGTAGAATGGGTGGCATGCAGAACATACGTCTAGGTAAAGAGTTTCTTTACCAACTGCTGAACGAGTTTCAATTACGTTACCGCAAGAACAAGTTGCTACTAATTTTTCATATTTTGGGTGAATATCGGCGCGCATCGTCGATTACTCCTAAGTGTAAGAAAGGCTTATGCTGTCATCGCAATTGACCACTCTTGCAAATCGCAAGGAAAGCTAAAAAGCAGGTCAACACCACAACAGACCATTCTCTTGGCCCACCGAGACGGATACCGTCAGAGCTAAGCACAACAAGTGGGCTACATTATACGTTAAAAATACCGAGATAGCGAATAATTCTCATCACTCATCCGTGTTTTGTTTGGACCAACGGTTCGCAATAATACCGCAGACCATCAATTGAATTTGATGGAAGATCATAATCGGCAATACGATCATTCCTAAAGGCTGCCCAATAAACAGAATTTGTGCCATTGGTACACCACTTGCAAGGGTCTTCTTAGAACTACAGAAAAAAATCGCAATTTGATCTTTACGTTCAAAGCCCAGCATTTTGGGTACATAATACGCAAGCAGCATAATCAAAGTTAAGAACACTGAGCACGCCACAACTAAAATCAGCAAAGTACTAGCACTCACCTCATGCCACAATCCAGCCACTACCGCACTACTAAATGCCCCATACACCACCATTAAAATGGTGCCTTGGTCAAAACTTTTGACTAAACGAGGTACTTTCAGCATATGCGGATAAACCAGTGGGCGTAATAGCTGTCCCAATACAAATGGTAGTAACAGCAATAAGGTAATTTGAATAATCGACGATGTTGGATCAAACGCATGTTGCGATTTGCCCAAAATAAACACACTGACCAATACTGGCGTAATAAACATGCCAATAATATTGGAAAAAGATGCACTACATACCGCACTCGCAACATTCCCCTTGGCTACCGAGGTAAAGGCAATCGAAGACTGTACGGTTGAAGGCAAGAAACACATAAACAAGAAGCCCCAATAGAGCTCTTGCCCCAATAAGGGTAATAACAACGGTTTAGCCAGCAAACCTAAGATCGGAAAAACGGCAAAGGTAAAGAGAAAGACGACGACATGAAATTTCCAGTGCATAATTCCCTGCACGATGGCTTCACGAGAAAGCTTAGCGCCATGCAAGAAAAATAATATCGCAATCGCAACCGTGGTAATAACGTTAAAGAAATGGGCAGCGGAACCAGAAACAGGGAGAAAAGAAGCCAAGACAACCATGGCAACTAAGAATAAAGTAAAGCGGTCCAAGGCAAGAAGCTTGAGCATGTTCATTGCTTAACATCCTGTTATATATATTTTAAAAAGTGAAGATGAAATAAAACCCAGTAGACAAATTTTACCCGTAGGTCAAGTTCATCTTACTGGGCTGTTCAAATTTTGCTAGCGTTTCGAGTGCTATATTCAATATTTAGTAAATCAATAACCGATTGCCTTAGTTATTGCGAGCATTTGAATCTTGTTGAATCAATTCAACTTTATAGCCATCTGGGTCTTCAACAAACGCAATGACCGTCACACCACCTTTCATTGGTCCCGCTTCACGCACAACTTTGCCGCCACGTGCTTTAATCTCTTCACATGCCTTATAGGCATCTTCTACCCCAATCGCAATATGGCCATAGGCATTACCCAAGTCGTAATGATCGGTATCCCAATTGTGGGTGAGTTCAAGTACCGTTGTACTGTCTTCATCACCATAGCCGACAAAAGCCAGAGTAAAACGACCTTCTTCATAATCACGTTTACGAAGCAAAGTCATACCCAGCACTTCAGTATAGAACTTCAAAGATTGTTCTAAATTGCCTACACGTAGCATGGTATGGAGCATTCGCATGTTATTCATCCTTCTGTTGAAGTTGTCTATGTTGATGTTCACGAAGTAGTTTCGCAACCCAAACCACTAAAATCAGAATTGGAATTCCAATTAATGTGGTCATGAGGAAAAAGTTTGGATAACCAATATTGGTGACGATGGTACCTGAATATCCACCTAGAATTTTAGGCGTTAAAGTCATCAATGAACTAAAGATCGCATATTGTACCGCAGTAAATGACACGCTGGTTAAGCTGGAAAGAAAGGCAATAAATGCCGCGCCCGCCAAACCTGATGCCAAATTATCGACAATAATCGCAAAATATAACCACAATGAGCTATAAGGCTTAATGACTTTACCTGTAATCAATACGTCCTGCTGAGCATCAGGTGTTGTAGCTATTGGATCAACCATGAGCTCTAAAGTAGATTGTTGGCTTGACACCTGATACTCATGACTCACCTTGAGCAAGGTATCTGAATGCAGTTCATTCAATTGAGCTGTGAGCTGTTTATGGCGAGCATTTTGCAATAATTGACCATCAATTGCAGCACTAAAAATGCCCTGTGCGTCGATTTTAGCTGAATAGGATTGACCATCTAACCATACACTGACAGGTTGATCCGCCTGTAATTGAGCAACATCGACACCCTGAACTTGACCTTTAACTACAACCGATTGCTGAGCTTCTTTCGGACTCAAGGCATTATCGGCAGTCAAAGGAAATAAGATCATCGACTTAGAAGTAGAACCCGTTAAATAAGGCATCAAAACTGATGACTTTTCTTGTGGTGTGTCGGCATATGCAACAGAAGCTTGGATTTGATGAGACTGCTCCAAAACTTGTGCAGGCACATGCAACTTCCAATAGCCTACTTCATCTGCCTGAACTTGATATTGCTGTGATCCAATCAAAACTTCTACGGACTGTAATGGCTGACCCGATTTCACCAAGCCAATAAAAATAAGATTGGTTGAACTGGCGAGCACCGCGCCGACAAACATCAATTTCATAATGTTCATGCGCTGAGCCAGTAATCCACCCAGAAAGCCACCCAATAAACTAAAAATCACCCCGTAGATTTTCACGGCTTCAGCAATTTGCTCTTTGGTAAAGTTCAGATCTTGATAGAACACATTGGAAATGACCCCGGCAATGATGTCCGAAATGCGGTAAAAACCAATCAACAACAACAGTACTAGAGCCAATTTCACCCCATAACGCTTGAAGAAATCTGCAATCGGGTTGACCCAAGTTTCAAATGCCATCTGCTTGTTGACTGCCCCTAGTTTAACCAAGAGCGTACCTATCGCTAATGCCGCTGCACCTGAAGCAATAAAACGTAAAGCTTCCATGCAAAACAGCAAAAATGAGTCATTAATCGCCAAGGATGCCGTTAAAGCATCAATCAATACCCCTGAATATATATAAGACACGACGAAGCTGATGACTGCCACAAAGAATACTGCCACTAAGCGATAGTAATCCGAACGGCGATATTCTTTATAAATACGATCGACTTTTGGCTCTCGAATCAACAGTGTGGTCATTATTCCGACCAACATGACTGCTGCCATCGCCAGATAGGTTATTTTCCATGCGCTGTAAATATAGTTGCCTTTTGCAGTCCCCAGTGACGCGGCAAGGAATAAAGCCCCCGCACCTGCCACAATCATCCCGATACGATAGCCTGCATTATAGGTCGATGCCAACACCGTCTGCATTTCCGTTTCCGCCAACTCAATACGGTAAGCATCAATCACAATGTCTTGCGTCGCTGCGGAAAAGCCCAACAGCACCGCCCCCGCTGCCATTTGATATAAATAGCTCTGCCCTAGAGCGGGATCTGAAAATGCCATGATACAAATGGCACAGATAATTAGACATTGCGCTATGAGTAACCATGCCCGACGCCGCCCCAAACGCTTGGTCAGAAAAGGTACTGGCAGCTCGTCAATTAAAGGCGCCCAAACAAATTTAAAGGAATAGCCCAGTGCAGCCCAACTAAAAAAAGTCACGGCACTTTTATCAATTCCTGCCTCACCAAGCCACAGTGAAAGACTGGAAAATATAAGTAAAATTGGAATACCCGCGGAAAAACCGAGAAACAGCATAATCGCTGCTCGACGGTCGAGAAAAGCCTGAAAAGCAGCTTTCCATCCATTTGCTTGCGTTGTCATTAGGTTATTATTTTCTACAAAAAAATCATGACTGCTATTCAACCGTTTAAGTATTCGGGTTTCAACAGTATTTATGAAATCATTGCAGTATTTTGACGAGAAAAGCAGCGGCATTGCTTGAATTTTTCCACTAAACCTGTATACCTTAAATCTCTACCGCAATATTTTGTTTTGGATTTCACAGTGACCCAAAAACTTGAACAGATGAATTCTTCTTTATCTAGTAACCTTACAAATAATAATTCACGAGATTCACACAGCCACCTGATCACCGCTTTCGAGCAAGCAGAAATTCAAAATACGCTTAACCAGACACGTTTAAAACCAGAACAGCTGAGCCACATTCCAAACCTGACAAATATCCCATCGTCAACCAAACGGATTAAGCCACTCAATAATTTTTTGGGGCAAGACCGCGCGCGCGCCTCTGTTGAAGCGGGCATTGCCTTGCCCTATTCAGGCTATAACATTTTTGCTGTCGGCACTGCAGGTCTAGGCAAACGCACCATGGTAAAACGTTTGCTGCAACAGCATGCCAAAACCATGCCTACACCAAATGACTGGATTTATGTCAATAACTTTAAATCCCCTCGCCAACCGATTGCCCTACAACTCCCTGCGGGACAAGCTCCAAAATTTCAAAGCATGTTGCATCAGACATGGCAAACCATTTTAAAACAGCTCGAACGACGCTTTACTGCAGAAACCTATCACAACCGGATCGAGTTGATTCGCCAACAAACTGGTGATGAGCAACAACAAGCTTTGGTCGAATTAACCAAAGAAGGTGAAGAACTCGATTTAAAGCTGGTGACACGCAATGATGAGCACTGTTTTATTCCAGTACATTTCAAAGATGACGAATTGCATGAAATGTCCCAACAGGATATTGATGCACTCAGCAGCAAGCAACGTGCAGAAATCGTCTCCAATATGCGCTATATGGATAAAAAACTGGAACGTTTGGGACTACATCTAGGCGACTTGGAAGATGATGCGCGTGACAAAGTACAAGAGTTAAACCGCGAAATTGCCAATCAAGTGGTCATGCCACGTATCGACTTGCTGCTAAATAAATTTCCCAAGGTAGAAGGTTTAGCGGAATATCTTAAATATTATGCTGAAGACATTATCAATAATGTCGAAATTGTGCTTGAACAAGAAGAAGATGATTTTACACCGGGCTTATTCAGCCGAGTACCAGCGCGCTATCAAGCCAATGTGATTGTGACCTATAAACCGAATAGTGGTGCCCCTGTGATTTTTGAGGACTTTCCAACCCACTACAATTTATTGGGTCATGTCGAACAACTAACACAAAATGGCACCATTACCACAGATTTCACCTTAATTCGTCCCGGATCTTTGCACAAAGCCAATGGTGGCTTCTTGATGTTAGAAGCGGAACAGTTGTTAGAACAACCTTATGCTTGGCAAGGGCTAAAACGTGCATTGAAATCAGGAAAACTAAAACTGTCTTCTTTGGAGCACATGCTGACCTTGACGGGCAGTATTTCGATTGAACCTGAATCTATTCCACTCAATATCAAAGTCATCTTATTGGCTGAACCAGAGATTTATTATGAGATTTTGGAGCTAGAGCCAGAACTCGGCAGTGTATTCAAAATTCGTGCAGACTTTACCGATACGCTACAACGTAATGATGACAATGAACAAGCCTATATGCAGTTAATCGCTGACTATGTGCAAGCGGATAAGTTGCTGCCTTTTGATCGCTCTGCCTTGGCAGCCTTATTGACTGATTCAAGTCGTCAAGCCGAAGACCAAAGTTCACTCTCCCTGCATGCCTTAACGCTGGGAGATTTGATTCGTGAAGCTCATCATCATGCGGCTCAGGCAGGTGATAAAATAGTGGCCGACAAGCACATTAATACTGCGCTACAACATCGCCAATACCGGTTAGGCTATTTACGTGAGTTGTATTGGCAAGATTTATCCCGTGGTACGCAATTAATCGAAACTCGTGGGCACCGACTGGGACAAATCAATGCCCTGTCGGTTATTCACTATGCCGATGTGGAGTTTGGTTTACCTTCACGCCTCACTGCTTCAGTCTATCAAGGTGGTGGCGATATTTTGGATATTGAACGCAGTGTAGAACTCGGTGGCTCATTACACGCCAAAGGCGTCCTGCTCATGTCTAGTTTCTTAAAAGCACATTTTGGTCGTGAACAAATTCTACACTTCTCTGCGGCATTGGCTTTTGAACAAAGCTATGGTCAAGTGGATGGTGACAGTGCCACAGTGGCAGAACTTTCGGCGCTGATTTCAGCGATTAGCCAATTACCAATTGATCAGTCTTGGGCAATTACGGGTTCCATGAACCAACTGGGGCAAGTCCAACCCATTGGCGGGGTCAATGCAAAAATTGAAGGCTTCTTTGATGCTTGTAAATTACAAGGCTTAACAGGCAAACAAGGGGTAATCATTCCTCGCCAAAATATGCAGCACTTAATGCTTCGCTTAGATGTACGCGAAGCCGTTGAACAAGGTCAATTTCATATTCATGCCATCGACACCATTGATCAAGCATTAGAGATCTTGATGGCACGTCCTGTAGGAACACTGGATAAAAAAGGCCGCTACAGCAAAGAGTCTATTTACGCTGCGGTAATGGAACAGCTCGAATACTGGCAGGCCATCGAAGATGGTGCCGAACTCGAGGAGCAACCGAAAAAGAAAAAGAAGAAAAAAGTCAAAAAGGACAAGAAAAAAGCCAAGGTCGCAGATGAGATCAAGGAAGAGTTATTAAAAGAGTCTACAGAAATCCTTGAAGCCTCTAACCAACAAAGTACTTAGTAAAACTTCTGAGCCACAACAAAAAACCAGCCATAAAAGCTGGTTTTTTGTTGTTATGGCATAACATAGCCACATTCGGCAGCAAAGAAAAATTTGAATATAACTTATTTTTTTTAAAAGATTTTTGTTATTGTATATCCTTTAAATATTCAACTTAAACTTGAGAATAAAGTAAACATCTAGTTTCAATTCAAGTAGATCAAGATAGATTAAAGCGTAGAAAATGAGGCACGGATGCGCGAGACCGACCACGAAATTATTCAACTCTTCAAACAACATGTTCATCCTTTGTCTTCCAAACTGACTGAAATGTTAAATGAACATTTTTCACATCAAACTGAACGCAGAGGTTGCGGTTACACGCAAGCCACACGTGTCTTGGCGGAATACATCAATACCAGCCGACTCGCACAAGACTTTGCCGATTTAAAGCTATTTGACCAATATGAAACCAAAGTGCTGAAAAACCTAATCGAACAATCTCATTTTAAGATTTCCGATTGGCACAATCTGGACCAAAATGCGGCTGCACAGCACTTACCCGAGGCTACCCCCGAAGAATTTAAAACAGAGGTTCAGTATCATGTGCGACTCCAAGCGCAATTACGCAAGATTGCCGCTCAGGCGCAACTCGAAGAAAGCCAGCTGCTGTGTGGGCTAATAGCAGATATTATTCTTCCCAAAACGGCGACCGAAAGCAGTTTAGTCGAATTAAAAGCATTAGCGGAGAAGCCGAAAGTGGGCTCCTGCCCAATGGCTGAAAACTTCTTCCTAAAGATTGCCCATGGTCGCATGTTGAGACAAGGTGAAATTAATATTTTTGTCGATGAACAGCAGCAACCGGTTTTACTGGAAAAACTCAATATGGGAGATAATCACTCTTGTATTAGCCTGAAACCTGTCTTAATGAATGGTGTGTGCTTACCCGCAGGTTCATTATTTTCTGTAGCTTATAATCGGGACCGCATCCTTGATAAAACACCAAATCAAAAATTCAAGGGTTTTGTTCTGCCTTATTCCGCGATTAATGGTTTTTGGTTTTTAAGACTCACCACTTTAGCCATATCGCCGCAAAACCGTGCCCGCGCCTTTAGCACACACTATGCACAACAAGTTGAAAATGGGCTATTTAGTCCAGGTACCACCCAACTGCAACAATTACGCGATATTGCCCTTATGCAAATTCAAGGTTAGTCTCATGTTACAGGTCTGCTACTCCCCGCATTATTATGCTCGCACGCATACCAACAGTATGGAAAAATTAACAGCTGTAGCGGAAGCACTGAAGCCTTTGGGTATTGCAGAATTTCATATCCCCAACACGCAACCTATCGAACTGTTTAAGCAATTACACGCGCCTGAATATGTAGATGCCTTTCACAGCGGGTTTCCCGAAAAAATGGCAACTTTTCAGGGGTTTAAACCATGGAATAGCCAATTAAGAGATGCGGTGTACCAGATTAATTCTGGACAAGTCCTTGCAGCGGAGTTGGCTTGGCAGCATCAAATTTCAGCCAATATTGCGCAAGGTTTTCATCATGCAGTGCATGAATTTGGCAGCTCATATTGCACCTTCAATGGTTTAGCCTTACTGGCAGAGAAATTTCCCAATAAACGCATTTTTGTTTTGGACTGCGACCAACACGGTGGTAACGGTACGGCTGAATTTACCAAACGCTATGACAACCTGTTTAATTTTAGTATCTATGGTCTAGCTTTTGGTTGCCCAACGTATGAACGTTCCGAAACCCGTCATGTACACAAGCATAATGGCAATTTTAGTCAATATATTCTGGCCATACACGAGGCATTTACAAAAGCACAAGAATGGCAGGCCGATTTAATGGTTTATCAGGCCGGAATGGACTGTCACCAAGATGATCCCTGTGGCTCCTCATGGTTTACAACCGAGTTGATACAAAAACGTGATGCAATGGTATTCCGACTCGCACACACTCATCACATTCCCTTAATGTTTGTTTTGGCTGGGGGATACCAAGCCTTAAATGCGCTGGTACCGCTGCATGTCAGTACCTTTCAAGCGGCTTATCAAATCTATTACGCAAAAGACTGAGATTTTAGACAAAAAAATGCCAATGTCAGAGACATTGGCATTTCAATAACTTTGATTTGATTAAGAAAAATCAAGACCTTTTTCAAAACCTTTCAATTCATAACGCGCCATTGCCAAGTTTGATTTAGAACGGTCTAACACCAAGTACAAGAATAATGTTTCATTGGTATCTAATGGGCGGATCAAGTGATATTGCTTACCTAATGTAATTAGCATATCTTCAATATTATCATTAAGTTGTAAAGCTTTTGCCACTTTGCGTTTAGAGCGAATCACTTCTGTGTTCCCTGCCGCAGCAAGTTCCAAATCTACACCAGTCCCCTGAGTTGCCAAAGCAAGACCACTGTCACTGTCTACCAGTGCTGCTGCGACAAAACCATCTAAACTTGTTAAAGCTTCTAGACTAATACGTGCCATTCTTTCTTTCCTCTTGATATGGGAATTACCCCGTTAAAATTATTGCAAGTGCAGATTTTTTATAGACCAAGCTTTTTGCGTAATTTTCCAATAAAGCTACGTAATTTATGACCTTGGCCAGATTCTAATTGTTTTGTATCTCCCTGAAACTTCACTTCATTTTGATCTACAAAACGCCCCATTTGCAGTAAAACAGCACAAGATACAAAATTCAATATCCGATCATGACTTAAATCTAAGAACTGTTTTACATCGCTTATTTTTGCACCATGCGAGAAACAAACTGCCATTTTTAGGTATTCTTTACGCTTCAAATCACGCTCAAATTGCGGCCAAATCTCTAGTTTAAAATTTTGCTTGAGCTCTACATTAGGCAATTCCAAAGCAGTTGATTGATTCAACACTTTCCATAACCAAGCTCTTAAATCGTGTACTTCTTTGTTCTGAGTGACTTCTTGAACAAATTGAGCTGTGGCATAGGTCTGATTCAGGGTTGCATTAAATTGAATCATTTTACCCGCTTCCACCCAAACGCGTTCAGTACGGGTATCAATTAAAGCCAGAAAACCCTGTGTATCATATAATTGAATAAAACCATTACGGGGCGTAAAAATTTCAGTCATCACCCGCTCAAGCGGAACTTCGGCTTGCGGCATATAAGATGATGACACAACCGCTTTTCTCGGCTCTATTGATGGCATGGCAAAAGTCATTGGATTCTCAGGTATCAATTTATCAGACAACCATTCATGCAAATGCTCTAAATCTGTAAAAGGATAAAACAGTTGGTCTCCAATAATACGCCCTGCATGTTCAACTTTTTTGACCAGTCGTAAATAAGCAATCCGTTGATTATTTAAAACCTTTTGAATACCTGGTGCATTAAAGAACACATCATTCACCAGTAATAAATCTATTTTATTTTCAGCCAAATTGACCCATTTTACCTGAATTGAAGAAGGTAAAGCCAATAACACCTGAGTTTTAATCTGATCTAATGTACTTAGATTTAATCCGAATACTGCAATATTTAAGATGTTGTTCATTCCCAATTAACCATAATTTTAAGATTTAAAAAAACATCCATGCATTACTGCTGATCCCATATCTGGGTACATCAATCACCAGATTCAAATAGATGACAGAGTGAAATCCAATTCTACCAATGTTTCACTTAATTTCTGAAAGTGATAACGCATTTGTCCAATCAACAAATCCTTATCCGTCACCGCAATTAACACCATTGGAAACTGAGGATGATTTACGGCAGATAGAAACACTTTTCCATTTTCAGCATCTAAAGTAATTGCTTGGCAACCGACTAACTTAATTTCAGAAATAAATGCCCCAACCATCGCCATAATGGAACTGCTCACTGCTGCAATTTTGCCATGATTATCCAAATTCTTTTTCGATGCTGTAGCCAATTCAAAGCCATCAGAAGAACACAACATGACAAATGTAATTCCACTAATTTCATGTAGAAAATTTTGCAATTGCAGTTGGCTCTGATCTTTGAGGGTTTGAGGTATTTCGCGTAAAACCGACATCTATATTCTCTCTTTAATTTGTCGCAAGCGTTTGACATTCAAGCAATGCAATTAAACTCTCAATTAAAAGTAAAACATCATCTTTTTCGCGTGCATCCACAGCAAACACAGGATATTTTTTTTGATGAATCTGCATCCAGTCTCGATATACCTTGAGCTTTAAATCATCAGCCTCATCAATATGAGTAATCCCGATCACGATATTCGAGCCGTAATTTTCAAAGGCACTTAAATAGAATTCAAGATCTAACAATCGTTCTGCACGACTATGATCAATTAATACCACAATGCCGATTGCACCTTTACAGACAATCGACCACATGAAATCAAATCGATCTTGTCCTGGAGTGCCATACAAACCAATTAAGGTGCCATCATCTAAACCGATTTCGCCATAATCAATGCCGACAGTCGTTAATAGCTTAGAATGTGCTTCAACATCGGTATTAACAGCTTCAGTACTAATAACATTTACGTCAGAAATCGCCTTAATTGCAGCCGATTTTCCCGCCCCCATCGTCCCACCAAAAACAATTTTGTACTGCTGCAAAATCATGAACCAGCCCAATCATTAAAATGTGATTTATCTCACATTATATAGGAAATAATTTGCTTAAAACATCATAAATATAAACTTTCTTAAATTTTTTGTTACATATTTCCATAATTTTTATAGGGTTTTAGATACACTTATTGAAGATAATTCCATCAAAAACTACTGTAAAAATCTATTTTTTATAATAATTATTTATTAAGCACTTTATTCCATAAATTTTAGCTTGGATTGACATTTTTGCTCACCCCCTAAAATCGGTATTCTTGTATTAACAAGTCAACTATTAATTAGAAATTTTAAAAACTGAAAAATATTATTCATTTATTCTTAATTATGACTCAACCTACTTAAAACCTACTTTTTTTGATAGGCATTTAATCAATGTCATTGTTGAACTGTATTTTAATTATCATGGAATACGTTATATTTCCCGATTTTTAGTACTCAAGCCTGATTTGCATTTCCATATAATTTTTTTACCCACAATTACATATACTTAACATTTTTAGCTCATTAATTCGTCATTTTTACTTTATATTTTGTCTATCCCAATGCGGATATAACAACGAAAAGGAAATATCTTATGAATAAATTACTTGTTGCTTTAGGTCTTGCTGCTGCTGTGACTTTAGTTGGATGTAGTAAAGAAAAAGCGCCTGAAACAGGGGCTACCACTGGTGAACATTTAGAAAATGCGGCTGAACAAGCTGGGCATGATATGCAAAATGCGGCGAGCGAAGCTGCTGCGCAAACTGAAGCTGCGGCAGATCATGCAGCTAACCAAATTGATGCGGCTGCGGATGAAGCTGCTGCCAAAACAGAAGCTGCAGCAAATGATGTCAAAGATGCTGCTAAAGATGCAACAGCTCACGTTGCGGGTGCCGTTGAACAAGGTGCAGGTGATGTGAAAGAAAAAGCACAGCAATAATTTTTACTCTAAAAACACCCTTCCTGTAAGGGTGTTTTTTTATGGCGGATTAAAATATGCGCCGAATGTTGTACCAAGCACTTCTTTGGACTTAAGCGACCATTACCTTTTGGATTCTATTTTGAGAATAAATAGTGAATATTATTTGCTTATTTAATTGAGCTTCGGCAGAGTGAAATAAACTTAAGGAGCTTTGTCATGTCTTTATTAGAATTACTAGAAATTAAACATCCTATATTTTTAGCACCTATGGCAGGGGTATCGACACCGGCTTTGGCAGCTGAAGTCTCTAATCAAGGTGGTTTCGGTTCACTGGGATTAGGTGCAAGTCAGATTGATGCCGCTCGCACACAAATTCAAGCCACCCAAGCATTAACCGACCGCCCTTTCCAAGTGAATTTTTTCTGTCACCAAACACAGACCTTGGATCCTAACATTACCCAGCAATGGTTAAACTATCTCGCCCCACAATTTGCGCGTTTTAACACCCCAGTGCCGCAACAATTACAATGCATCTATCCAAGTTTTTTAGACAATGACGACTTTCTAAATCTTGTGCTTGAAACGCGCCCCAAAGCTGTGAGTTTTCATTTCGGCATTCCGCATGCCCATCAAATTGATGCACTCAAAAATGCGGGCATTCTCACGATGGTATCCGCGACCAATCTGCCTGAAGCCTTGGCAATTGAGGCGGCTGGAATTGATATGATTATTGCCCAAGGCATTGAAGCGGGTGGCCATCGAGGTATATTTAATCAAAGCATTGATAGTGCAATTAAAACCTCAGATTTAGTGCGCTTATTAAGCCAACACTGCCACATTCCAATTATTGCCGCGGGTGGCATCATGACTGGGCAGCAAGCGCATATGCTCATGCAGCTAGGGGCAAAAGCCGTTCAACTGGGGACTGCTTTTGTGCAGTGTAAAAGCTCTAGTGCGAATGCTGTCTATCGTAAAGCCCTGTTTGATGCACCAATTACACAAATTACCGACAGCATTTCAGGTCGCCCTGCGCGTGGCTTGGTCAATACATGGCATAAAGAAATTGATCAACCGAATCGCCCCGCAGTCCCAGCTTATCCTTACACTTATGACTTAGCCAAACAATTATATGCAGCAGCCTGTCAACAAGGTGATCATGGTTACGGCGCTTTCTGGGCAGGAACCAATGTAGCGCAGATTCGTGAACTGGAAGCTGCGGATCTGATTAATCAACTGGTCCTAGAAATGAGTCAGGCTCAATAATACTCAGCCCAGTAACAATAAGCCCAGCAATTGCCGGGCTTGTGTCGTTTAATGCGGAAGACATCAGGCTTTAAACATCGAGTAAATTGACTGGTTCATCTTGTACATCATGCATCGTGTGCCCCTCACCTAGCAGTAAGTTGAAATAATTTTCAACCACTTGGGCCTGTTCTCGTGTACTTTCCACTTTGTACATGTTCTGACGGAACTCATTACTTGCACGTAAGCCTTTGGTGTACCAAGCAATATGTTTACGAGCAATTCGACAGCCTGAATACTCTCCATAAAATTGATAGAGCTCAGTTAAATGTTCCAAAAGCACTTCTTTGACTTCAGCAATTTGTGGCGCAGCCAAATGTTGTCCCGTTTGTAAATAATGTGCAATTTCCCTAAAAATCCAAGGACGGCCCTGTGCAGCACGACCAATCATAATCGCATCCGCACCCGTATAGTCCAATACATATTTGGCTTTTTCTGAACTATCAATATCTCCATTCGCAATCACAGGAATCTTCAGGAGCTGCTTAACTTCTTTAATTAAGCCGTACCGTGCTGTATTTAAATACATGTCCTCACGAGTACGGCCATGCAGTGCCAAAGCCGCGATACCCGCCTGTTCAGCTCTCTGCGCCACACGTAAAATGTTCTCATGCCCATTGAGAAAACCTAAGCGCGTTTTGAGTGTAACAGGTACATCTACTGCGGCCACCACTTCATCTAAAATTCGTGCGACTAAATCTTCATCTTGTAATAGTGCCGACCCTGCCAATTTATTACAGACCTTTTTAGCAGGACACCCCATGTTGATATCAACAATCTGCGCACCATTGGCAACTTGATAACGTGCCGCCTCTGCCAACTCTTTGGGATCTGAGCCCGCGATTTGTGCTGAGATAGGTGCCAATTCCCCATCAAAATTTGCCCGGTACAAACTTTTCTTACTCATGCGTAAGGTTTTGTCTGCTGTCATCATTTCACTGACCGCATGCCCAGCACCAAAGTATTTACAGAGGGTACGGAACGGCCGATCGGTCACTCCAGCCATAGGAGCGACAATTAAATTATTTGACAGTTGATAGGGACCAATATACATATATATTCATAACTTTTAATCACTGACATAGTATACTGCATCTGCACTATTTGCTCATCCCTTACCTATTGCCCCCGAGACTATGAGAAAAACTGCTTTTTCGACATCCCTTACCCAATCTCTCAAACCGTTAAGCATCTTAGCACTCTCACTCAGTCTAATTGCTTGTGGTGATCATTCTTGGTGGAAAGATGATGAGCCAACATTAGATGCTGATCAAATCAAGCGCGTAATACCTACTCGCGTAAATGATCGTAGTTCTTGGGCGAAGGATATTTTCGACATTACCGAACAACTCGGTATTCCACAAACCAAAGAAAATGTTTGCAGTATTGTGGCTGTCGTCGATCAGGAATCGAATTTTGTCGCTGATCCGAAAGTGCCAGGCTTAGGTGAAAAAGCAGTCAAGGAAGTTCAAGATCGCCTCACTGAAAAATTCACAGATAAACTTGGTGAAACGCTTGGCGGCACAGTTTCAGGCTATTTTGAGGAAGTGCTGAAAACTCAACCCAGCCCAGAAGACAACTATTTAAGTCAAATGCGTCGCGTTCAAACCGAACGTCAACTGGATGAGCTTTATCGTGAAATCTTCGACTATATGTCTCAACACTATCATGTCAGTGCATTAACAGGTGCTGCCAAACTGGTAGGACAAGATGTTGGGGAAAAAATGAACCCGATTACCACCTTAGGTTCTATGCAAGTGCATATCGGCTATGCCAAGGCACATAAGCGTCAAGGTGGGAGCATTGCCGAGTTGCGTACAGACTTATACAGCCAATACGGCGGACTGTATTATGGTATCCATCGTTTAATGATGTATCCAACCAATTATGATAAAGCCATTTATCGTTTTGCAGATTATAACTCTGGTATGTATTCGAGCCGTAATGCCGCATTTCAAAGCATGTTGAATGATTTAACTGAAGCTGAACTGAGCTTAGATGGTGATTTACTGCTGTATAATAAAGATGGGTCAATTCGTTCGAGCAAAAGTGAATCAGAGCGTGAATTAATTAATGTTTTTGCGAAAAACAATATTCTGGTTACCCCACGTCAAATTCGTAGCGATTTGAAGAAAGAAAAAGAGAAAGATTTTGAAGACACGGCAACCTATCGTGCCGTGACCAAACTCTATGAAGAAAAAACAGGCAAAAAAGCCTTTTATGCCACTATGCCACAAGTGGTTATTTCAGGACCTAAATTAAGCCGAGACTATAATACCAACTGGTTTGCAAGCCGCGTGAACGGACGTTATGAAACATGTATGCAACGGGCGAAACGTATAAAAATTTAGCACTCTTCGACTTTGACGGTACGCTCTGCAAAAAAGACAGCTTTACTGGCTTCATCTTTTATGCACTGTCTAAAAGACATATCGTGAAACAAGGCTTGAAACTGCTCCCTTGGATTCAAGCCTACTACTTCAATATTTACCCCGCGCATGCCATGCGGCCGAAGTTGTTTAACGCCATGTTTAAGGATGCGGACTATGTTGAAATTCAGCAGATGGCTGAAGCGTATGCGCAGCTACTCATGCACGAGCTTGATGCAAAGTTTATAACTCAACTACGTCAACATAAAAGCTTAGGCCATGATGTGGTCTTGGTTTCAGCCTCAGTCGATTTATATTTAAAACCCTTGTGTCAATTATTAGACATCAATTTAATTTGCACTGAAACCGAAGTTCGGGATGGACGCTTAACGGGATGCTATCAAAGCGCGGATTGTAGCCGTCTGCAAAAAAAAATCCGCATAAGTGCACACTACAATATTGCTGAATATTCCAGTATTTATGCTTATGGCAATAGTGAAGAAGATTTGGAAATGTTTAGCCTTGCACAATACACCTATATGGTGGGACGGGACCAAAGCTTACCCCCGCTTGAGTCACAGTTAAAAATGGCTTAATCGCTGAAGCCACTTGTATTGCCCAATAAAAAAAGCCAACTCAATGTTGGCTTTTTTATACAGCAGAAAACAATTATGCTTCTGGTGCTGGGCTGTACTGTTCAACTAAAGGCTTTAACTCACCTTTTTGGAACATGTCGAGCATAATATCACTACCGCCAATCAACTCGCCATTGATCCACAATTGTGGGAATGTTGGCCAGTTTGCAATACGAGGTAATGTTGCACGAATATCTGGATTTTCTAGAATATTAACGTAAGCAAACGGACGACCAATTTGACTGAGTGCTTCTACCGCACGTGCAGAAAAACCACATTGTGGAAATTGTGGAGTGCCTTTCATATAAAGAAGAACTGCGTGTTTAGCAATTTGGTCACGAATTAACGCTTCTGTATCGCGTGTTTGTTCAGTCATTGATGAATCCTCAACTAATCTGCTTTGCATTATACCCAAAACACAACAAAACAGTATGGTTAAAGCAATAATTCCAGTTTTATTTACATTCAGACTTTAATTCTAGATGAGATTTTGCTTATATAGGGTTTGTTTTTCAATTCTCTCCTGAATTGTCAAATCAATCCACTATCATCTCCCTACATTCGGTAAGTCGATGCTAGTGAAGTCAATTTTTTCTTTTCAAATACGAGTTAGTTATGAATACCTTTACTCAAGCCCCTATACAAACTGATCAACCATCACATTTGATGCCTGTATTTGGCCGTCAGCCGATCAGCTTTGTCCGAGGCCGAGGAACGTATTTGTACACTGCAGATGGCACCGAATATTTAGATGCCTTAACCGGGATTGCTGTGTGTGGTTTGGGACACTCTCACCCTGAAATTACCCAAGCCATTGCGGAACAGGCCGGCACGCTAATTCACACCAGTAATTTGTTTGAAGTGCCTTGGCAAACGGCTGCTGCACAAAAACTCGCACAAGTTGCAGGTATGGAAGAAGTATTCTTCTCTAACAGCGGTGCAGAGTCGAATGAGGGTGCGATTAAAATTGCGCGTAAATTTGCACATTTGCAAGGTATTAGCACACCTAAAATTATTGTGGCTGACCATTCTTTCCATGGTCGTACCCTCGCGACCCTTTCAGCGACAGGCAATAAAAAAGTCCAAGAAGGCTTTGAACCTTTGGTTGAAGGCTTTATTCGTGTCCCATTTGGTGATGTTGAGGCAATTGAAGAAGCTGCAATCCAACATCCCGATATCGTGGCAATTTTAGTTGAACCAATTCAAGGTGAAGGTGGCGTCAATACAGCACCACAAGGCTTTAGCTATTTAGAAGATATCCGTCGTATCTGTAACCAGCATAACTGGTTGATGATGCTCGATGAAGTCCAAACGGGGAATGGACGTACAGGCCAATTCTTTGCCTATCAACACACCAATATTGTGCCTGATGTCTTAACGACAGCAAAAGGCTTAGGGAATGGCTTCCCGATTGGTGCTGTCATGACTCAAGGTCGTGCTGTCGGTGTACTGACTGCGGGGAACCATGGTTCAACTTATAGCGGTACAGCGTTAGGTTCGCGTGTGGTCTATACCGTGATTGATGTCATCCAGAAAGAAAATCTGGTAGAAAATGCTGCGAAGATGGGCAGTTATATTGTGCAGCAACTCGCTCAACAACTCTCTGAGCAAAAGGTAGCAGTTCGTGGCTTTGGTTTAATGATTGGTATTGATTTACCAAAACCTTGTGCAGAGTTGGTGCATATTGCACGTGATGAGCATCAACTGATTATTAATGTGACTGCGGGTTCAGTTGTGCGTTTATTACCACCGCTGAATATCACCCAAGAACAGGCCGATCAGTTGATTCAACGTTTAGTCACCATGATCCGCGCTTATCTTGCATAAGCACACAGTAAGGTGAGATTTATAATTTTGCCTCACAAAAAAAGCCGCGTATAGCGGCTTTTTTATTTCAGCTTTTTATGAAGCTTCTTGATATATTCTGCCACCTGGTAATTGGCTAAAATATTGTTTCAATGCATCTAAACAGCGGTGAATTTTCATTGGCTGTTGTTCACGCTTAGACGTAATTGCATAGAGGTAGAAACTAGGTAGTTTCCATTCAGGTAATACCTCTACCAATGCCCCATTGACTAAATCTTTTTGAACATCAAGATATAAAATTCGAGAAATTCCATGTCCTTGTAGACACAAAGATTTGGCAACCAACACATTATTGGTGGTTAAACGCGAGCTCATTTCAATGCTAACGGTTTCTCCAGAAATACCATGCTGAAAAGCAAAACTTTCATAGTTTTTCATTAAGTTAACGGGAATCAGATCATGATTCTTTAAATCATCAGGACGTGAAATTGGTGCTGTCTGATTTAAATAACTTGGTGAAGCAACTAGCACTTGTTCAACGCGGGCCAGTGGAACCGCATGTAAACTCTGGTCTTCAATTTTCGGACTCATGCGTAACGCAATATCAATTCGACCTTGAATCAAATCAATATAATGATTATCCGCTTCCAAATGAACAGCTAAACCTCGATGGGCCGACATCCAATGTGATAATGCAGGAATAACGTGATTGGCACCAAGTTCCGGAGTGGTTGCAATACGCAACTCCCCGACTAGGTCATCGCGCAATTCGTTAATACGAATTTTCCCGCGTTCTGCAGCAGCTAGCATCTCTTGGCAGCTATGAAAAAAAGCTTGTCCAGCTTCAGTCAAACTCAATTTCCGTGTCGAACGATGCAGAAGGATCACTTCCATCTCTTGTTCTAAAGAACGAATCTGCTGGCTTACAGCACTAGTAGTAATTCCTAACTCTCGTGCGGCTCCGCTAAATGAACTTTTTTCCACAACACAAGCAAACACTCCCATTGCTCGAAGTTGATCTAACATAAATTTCCCTCTAAACTTATGAGATGCTCCTACCTTTCGATAAAAGCAACTCATTGGATTATACGGTGAAATCTAAAAGTTGTAATGTTCTTAATTCAATTTATTGGTAAAACATTAGTCGGATTGATTGGTTTGCCATTTAGGCGTACTTGAAACTCAAGCATGGTGCGGGTTGTACCCGATGAGCCCATTTCTGCAATTTTTTGACCGGCTGTTACATTATCACCGCTTTTCACAATCATCTTGCTATTGTGTGCATAGGCGGTAATGTAACCATCAATATGCTTGATTAAAATCAAATTACCATATTCTTTTAAGCCATCCGCAGCATAAACCACTTGACCATTTGCAGCAGCATAGATTGGATCACCTACATTACCGCCATAACGAAGACCTTTGACATTATTGCTTAAGTTAAAGTTTTCAATCACTGCGCCATTAGAAGGTTTAACCCAACGTAATGATGTTGCTTGCGTTGGTGCAACCGTTGTAGCAGCACTGCTCGATACAGGCGGTGCAACAGGCGGGTTGGTTGGCAAGGTAATGGACTGACGCTGAATAGGTGCCGTTTGTGTAACTGCTTGAGTGGTTGCGGTACGGCGGTTACCCGAGCCTTTTAACTTAATCGATTGTCCTACATAAATTCGATATGGCGGAGCAATATCGTTCATGTCTGCAATACTGATGTAACTTAATCCATAACGAGCCGCAATTCCGCTCAAGGTATCCCCTGAACGGACAGTATAATAGTCAGGTGCCGCAGCGTAGCGGGTCGGATTATTAATCTGAGGTTTAGATGCACATCCACTTAAAATTACAGTGCTGACAATAGCTGTTGAGATGACTAGGGTTTTCAACAATGCTGTTGGCGTAGCAAAGATCCGATTTTGCGACATCGCAGGCATTTATCTTCCTCTCTATATATCTTTATTGATTTTCATGCGCGTAAGAGTAGCAAAAATATTTTGAAAAAATCCGCATTCACGGACTTTTTCACAAAGTTACAACATTTACAAGGCTTTTAGCGGTACTGTTCATACAAACTGTGCAAAATTTCATAATTGGTCGCATCCATCTGGATGGGAGTAATACTGACAAATCCGTTGGCCACTGCGAAAAAGTCGGATTCTATACCCATCAAGCCTTGTTTAGGCTCTGCAACGGCTTCCCCCGATAATCCTATCCAATAGACTTGACGCCCGCGCGGATCCACATGACTGGTAATTGGTTTGGATTGATGACGACGGCCTTGATAGGTAATTTTCTGTCCCTGCAATTCTGTAACATCAGGAATATTAATATTAAGAATATGCCGTGGCGGTAATTCAGGTAACCCAGCCTGAATAAAATCATGCACCCATTGTGCCGCTACCGCATAATCTTCGGGTTGCTCATAACTGCGCACATTGCTTCCAGCCAACGAGACGGCTATAGCCGGTTGTTTCATAAGTCGCCCTTCAAATGCTGCCCCCACCGTACCTGAATACAGAACGTCGTCCCCTAAGTTTGCACCGCTGTTAATGCCGCTCACAACCAGATCAAATTCAAAATCAAACAAGCCATTCATCGACAAATAGACACAATCCGCTGGCGTGCCATTTACGGCCCAGACATCAGGTGCAATCGCAATTGGTCTTAAGGGACGATCCAAAGTCAAGGCACTGGAAAACCCACTGCGCTCACTCTCAGGTGCCACAATAACCACACGACCTAAAGGTTTTAACGCATGCGCCAAAGCTTGAATCCCTGGTGCAAAAACACCATCATCATTTGCAATCAGAATATTCACTGTAATCTACTTAAATCTATATTAGTCTGAAAAATCTTACACACCCCTTTATTTATCTGACTCTTTAATCTATTTTAGTCGGTATTGGTTCGCACTAATCTGTCAAAAAAACGGGTACTGTGGCGGGTGACTTATTTAATTGAACGGGTAACTTAATGCTCTCAGATACCAAAATAAAATCTTTAAAACCAAAAGATAAAATGTACAGAGTGCTTGATGCTGAAAGGTTATACATTGAAGTCAGACCTTCTGGCAAGAAAATATGGCGATTCAAATACACTTTGAACAGCAAAGAAGGGACTATAAGTTTCGGTGAATACCCCATTGTTTCACTTGCTGAAGCTCGCAAAAAGAAAGATGAATCCAAGGCGCTCCTAAAGGATGATGTCAATCCAGTTGAGGAAAAGAAGAAAAAGAAAATTGAAGCCATTACAGCCACGACAAATACATTTAAAGCTGTGGCTGAAGAATATGCTTTAGAGCAAATGAAATATAAAAGCGAGGAATATATAGAGCAGTTCAAGCGATCAATGCGAAAGGACATCTATAAGGTTATCGGTCACAAGCCAGTAAAGGATGTCAATTCTTCCGATGTTCTGACTATCATGAAAGACACAATGGCTCGAGTTAAAAAACTAAGCCATTACGGAACAGGTGAAGCCGCAGCGAATCAGAACCGTAGATTTATCAGCTTGGTGATGAAATATGCCATCGTTACTCTTAGAGCTGATAATGACCCTACATATGCTGTAAGAAGTGCCATAGAATCACCAGAGATTGAGCATGCACGCCCATTAGAGAAAGATGAACGCATCAAGCTTAGAACAAGATTAGAGCTATATGGAGGCACAGCAACGGTAAGAAACGCTTGCCTTGCTATGATGTATTCCATGTTACGAGCATCTGAGATTAGACGCATGCAATGGTTATTCGTTGACTTTACTGAAAAAGTTATTGAGTTCCCAAAGGCCTCAAGACGTAGAATGCAGGAACGAAGTAATAAAAAGAACCATATTCATTTGGTCCCTATGTCTGATCAGCTGTGTGCATTACTTAAAGAGCAATATGAAATATCTCAAAACGATACCTATGTTTTTGCTGCGCCATTTAAAAATAATGAAATGCTAGCGAGAACAACACTTAATAGAGCATTGGTTTTCATTGGTTTGCCTGAAGTAACCACACACGATTTTCGAGCAACCGCTTCTACCCTTTTAAATGAAAAAGGATACAAGCCTGACTGGATAAATAAGCAATTGGCTCATGTTGAAGAAAATAAGACAAGGGCTACATACAACCATGCACGCTGGCTTGAGGATCGAAGAAAGATGCTTCAAGATTGGGCTGATATTGTGGATAGTTGGAAAAAATAAGAATGAAAGACTAGCTCTACTTCTACATTGAACACACAATCAAATATGGTGAGCCATTCTATAAAGAGGCTGGCTGGTCGCTGGGTTTAAACAAAAACTATGCAGTTATGAGCTAAAAGTGAAGCTGATGATTGGCCATGTTATGATAGGCGAACAAGGCACGCACAATTACTATGAGCATATTCCGCAGCAAACTTAAGCTTATGCCAAGCGGATAGAAAATTAAAATCACTTACTAGAAGTAAATTCATCCGAATCTTCTATAGTTGCTAACACGTAAGACACATATCATCTAAAATTAATTTTTTTGCATGCTCATAAAAACTAAAAATAAAAGCCATCCAAAACTTATAAATCTTGCTGACTTAGAGTAGCCTTCACGTAAAGTAAACCATGCAAAAAAATACGGCATCAGAAAGATTCCAATAGCTAAAAGAATCGAAACCCTTCGCTCTAATCTTGGTATAAACGGTAGTGGTGGAGGAATTTGCCCTTTTACTGGAGGCATATTCATTTGCATGCTTGAACGGACAGGTTCACATCTAACAGTTTCCTTCTTTACCTGCTTAGGGCTAAAGCTGCTATACGAAAGCCCAGTACCAGGCATTCCCACAGTTGTTCTTGTTCCCTTTTTGCCAAGGTTTACACGCATGCCCTTACCGCCTAGCGAAACACTAGAAACACCCTTTTTCGTAATATTTAAGCGTACACCTGGTACTATCTTTATACTTTTTCGAAAATTAAAACCCATTATTCCTCCTTTCCAGATTAATAGACTTAATTACCAATTGAAGGTAGACAACCAATAATTTTTTAAGAAAAGAAGTAACCTATTTGTGTTTCTTACATACAAAATTTGCTAGATCGCTCTTGCTTGAACCAGGAACTAAATCGAACCATTTTGTCGGGTTGACCTTGATTGCTTTCACAGAGACATCACTACCACCTATTTCACGCATTTTCATAGTAGAGCAGTTAGTTTCTGTCTTAGTGTAATAAGTATCGTAAACACCTATACGCTTATGAATTGCAGTAACAACATTGTCACTACGTTTAGAATCAATTAGATAATATTTACCTTTATCTCCTGCCACACTACGCGGTATAAGTGTTTCAGCATATGCTACGTGACCAATCCCCATTAAAGTTAAGCTCAAGATTAGTATTTTTTTCACATCATCACCCTAAATTTTTTATGATAAATTTCTAATAAACAATACATTAAATATACTACAATTAAATTTTTATAAAAGCCGTTATCAAATCAAACAGAAATTATGAAATTTTTACTTCTTTTAGTTTTGGGGCTAACTACTTTCCAAGTTTATGCAAAAAAATGCGCTGACTTTAGCACTCAGAAACAAGCACAGAATTGGTATGAACAACGCAAAAAATCAGGACAAACTGGTTGGAAAAAACTAGACCGAGACGGCGATGGTCAGGCATGTGATTGCCTGCCGGGTGGAAATGGTAAGAAGTGCCCGAAGAAGAAAAGATAAAGCACCTCACGCTGCTCTATTTTATAAAAAAGCGTATCTGTTTGTTTAAACACCACTTTCATAATACTCTTTCTACCAATGATCTTTGTCATACTCTTTTAATTTTAGTTTCTTAAATCTACAACTATCTAAATTTTAGGAGAATATATTGGATATCCAATTTGACCGCTTAAGTAACATGAGCATTGTCGATATTATTGAATTGAATACGAATGATCGAGTCCTCAAACAAATGCCTTTAGCTAATGGCACTATTTTTGATGAGGAGAAATGTATTGCATGGGTAAATGAAAAAGAAAAACAATGGACCGAGTATGGTTATGGTCCTTGGGCATTTACTATTGGTGGAAAATTTGCAGGTTGGGGAGGATTACAATATGAAGATGGAGATGCTGATTTAGCATTAGTACTACATCCTCAATACTGGGGAGTTGGTAAGCAAGTTTTTAATGAAATTATAAAAAGAGCTTTTAACGAAATGGGGCTTGAATCAATAACTATTTTACTACCGCCCACAAGGAAAAAACTTAAGGCCATCTATTCATTAGGATTTAAATTGGATGGTGAAGTTACTCTAAGTAATGAACGTTTTATAAGATACCGTCTACATAAATCAGCAGCTGATTTAACATGATTATCTTTATCTAACGTAATTCACTAATTATAGGACTCTGCCAATTTTAAAAGTTATCTTGTGCTATTTTTTAATCACTATGAAAGCATTACAAGATAAAAGATATGAATATTCACCAATCACTAAAAACTTAATTTCGCACAGACTTTTTAATATTCTGTTTAGAAAACAGGATAAAGCTGATACATTAAAAATTAAATTATAAAAAAGAGATGTCACGAGTGATGAAAATTAAATATCCTATTTTACAATTTACAATAAGCTGCTTATGTTTAGGTTCGACATATACGATCGCTTCCCCCATCCTTCTAAATAACAATAAATATCAAGTATCTGATATTACGAGCAATAATCCTGGCGCAATATTATCGATACAAGAAGAAGGTACAGATCTATTTACAAATGCTTCACAGCGATTCTTGATCACTTACCATAGCCGTGGAGTTCAGTCTGAACAAATTGTAGCTTCAGGATATCTTTTGCTACCTAAAGGTAAGGCGCCTAAAGAAGGTTGGCCTATTCTCGCTTGGGCTCATGGTACAACTGGTATAGCAGATACTTGCGCTCCATCTGGAGATTATGTAGGTGGACCAGTCCATGTCTATCAGCAGATTACTGCTAAAGCACTAAACGCCTGGCTTGCTCGTGGATATGCTGTTATCGCACCTGATTATCAAGGTTTAGGCACCCCAGGTGGACATCCATATATGAATGCTGAAAGTCAGTTGCATACTGTTGTTGATGCTGTCAGAGCAACCCACCATATAAAACCTTATAAATTTAGTAAAAATTGGTATGTCATGGGTCATAGCCAAGGAGGTGCTGCATCTTTAAAAGTAGCAGCAGATGGTCAAAAAGACGCACCTGAGTTTAATCTTCAGGGAGCGATTGCACTCGCGCCAGGTGGCTACCAATACGAGGGAATTGCAGAATATGTTGCAAGTAATTCACAAATTACAACAGATGTTGCTGCTTTTTTTCCAATTGTTCTTCTTGGTGCAGAAGCAGCAGATCCTAACCTAGCTCCAGAAAATCTGGTTAGCCCTGAAATGAGACAAATCCTTAATCATGCACGCAGTCGTTGTTTGTCCGAATTACAATCGGACCTAAAGGTTGCACCTAATACAATATTTAAATCTAATGTAAATTTGGTGCCTTTGACAAATTATTTAAGAAAACAGTCTATTGAGAATATGACACCTACTGTGCCTGTATTAATTGTACAAGGTGAAAAAGATCAACTTGTAGATTATCGTGGCACTTATGCCTATTACCAACAAATATGCACGAAGCAAAAGCCCATAGCATTTCATCCCATTAAAAATGGTGATCACCGTGATTCTCTGAGACAGAGTGAATTTCTGATTGGAAACTTTATCGATTCAGTTGATGAAGGGAAATTTATAAATACTTGTAGTGCAAAATAATACTACTGACTCAGAAGTTTAAATGTAAGAAATACTTATATGAAGACCAAGAAATTAAATAATTCGATTTTTTAATATAGACGCGGAGATAAATAAAAATGATGCCAGAAAGTCTACTATCATTAACAGGTAAAACCGCTCTTGTAACAGGCGGTGCAGCTGGTATAGGCAAAGCTAGCGCTCTGATTCTTTCGCAATCCGGTGCTAACGTGATGATTGCTGATTTAAATTTAGAAGCAGCTGAGAATACAGCCAAAGAGATCAATAAACTCACTAAAGGTAACATAAAATGTGTTGCCTGTAATATTCTGCAAGATGATCAACTGGTTAACGCAGTAAATAAAACTATCGAAACCTTTGGTCAAATTCATATCTTAGTGAACAATGCTGGCGGCGGCGGCGGTGGCCGTGAATCTCCTGATCAGATTACTGTAGATACAATCGAACGTGATTTTCAGCTCAACGTCTTTGCCGCTTGGAGATTATGCCAGCTTGTGGCACCACATATGAATAAAGCTGGTTATGGTTCAATCGTAAACATCAGCTCTATGAGTTCTATCAACAAAAGTCCAGCTATGAGTGGATATGCATCATCAAAAGCTGCTTTAAACCATATGGTATCGAATCTTGCACACGATTTCGGACCTCATATCCGTATTAATGCTGTAGGACCAGGGGCAATCCGTACAGCTGCATTAGAAACCGTTCTGACGCCTGAAATTGAGAAGCGAATGCTTTCTCATACTCCATTGTGCCGATTAGGTGAACCAGAAGATATCGCTAGAGCTGTGTTATTCTTTGCTGCACCTATTTCATCTTGGATTTCTGGACAAACATTGTTTGTAAATGGTGGTGGTGTACAAACACTGGATTAAAGAGTGCTATCTAAAATCCCTATAAATCAAATACACTTTGCAATCTGATACTAGAATTCACAGCAAGTCTTAAATAAATCTATTTACTTGTAACATATGGCTATTACAAGAAGCCACAAAAAGCCCAGATCTAGTGTCTGGGCTTTGTATAAATACCTGAGAAGTCATTAGGGAATCACAGTATTATATTTTTGGGTCTACGGAATAAGTCTTTTTAATTCCATCAATAATTAGAAAAACCGACCTAAGTATTAAAAGCTCTTTCGATATCCCATCCTCGATTAATTCTTGTTTGCAATCGGCAATACGGCATATTGAAATATCTTGCCCATTCAGCCATTGTTTTAGTTTCATTTTTGTATGTGAGCATTCTGTTTCTACGTACAATCTTAGCCTCAGTTGTAGTCTCTACTAGTTTGATATTGCTGGGCTCGTAGTTACCATTACAATCAATTCTGTCAATTGTCTGATTTATTGACCATCCTAATGACTCAACATCCGATATAAACGCATTGGGACTATCCAACCACTCTTCACAAACCTTAATCCCTTTCGCCCCAACATCCTCAAATGCCCAATGGCTTGATCTGTAACATCTGGCTTTCATGTCATACCAAGTATCATATAAAGGGTGGCTTGAAGTGCCATTACAATCTCCCCACCTAGAGTCATATCTCGCTTTTCGCTTTTCAGCAATATGGATTGGTGATGAACAATATTTTTTTTGTCCAGAGACTATTGGTTTAGAGCTATGCTCAAAAACAACACCACAATCACATTTAATCCTCCATATTGCATATTGGTAACGAGACTTAACTTTATGGTTTTTTACAAACTCAATAAATGTGAGTGAATTGAATTTCATGCCTGTGTAATCTTTAGCATTTGGCACACTAATCACCATTTTATTGATTTATTGAGAATAATGTATATCAAAGTCAGCCCAAGCAATATAACTTTTTCTAATGATCTATTGCTATTTAAATCACCACCCGATTTAAAACCCATCCATAGAAGTACTTCTCTTGAGATGGATTGCGTTCCGCAATTTCAATGTAGCGATTGCCTTGCATGATATTAAGCACTCGCAATAAGGCGGTCTCACCATCTTTGCCACGCTTGGCCAAAAAGGTTTTCAAAGCTGATAAAGTTGCTGGACCATACACGCCATCTACCGCTAAATCTGGCCAACCTTCCTTGGCCTGGTTATTTAGCAAATTGAGTGCACGTTGTAAAAGTGGTTTAGTAAAGGCAACACCACAGTTCACACCTGTATCCAGCAACTCTTCAGCTACTTTTGAGTTGATAGTATTTATCTGGTCGAAGCGAGGTGAAGTCCAGTATTGTTTTTTATAAATAGCCTTGGCCACATCAACTGGTAAATCTCTCATGTGGCCCTTGTAGCCATTTACTCGTGCAACTGCTTCAGTAATACCATATTTGGTCGCACCACCACGGTCAGTCGGATCATTCACATAACCACCTTCACGCTGGATCAACTCATTTAAAAACTGTTCAATGTTCATTCCATTTTCCTCTAGGCAATAAAAAGCCGCCCTAAGGCGGCGTTGGTTGAATTGATGTTACTTCGTCAGATTGTCTTTGGATTTCTTCAGCTCTTTCATGACTTCTATAATGGTTTTCCCCTCTTGCTTATCGATGTAATTGAAAATCCAGCGAACGACCGCCCAACCAGGTAATCCGCATACAAAGAAGAAGCCACCAAGAGTAATCATCCCCCAAATGTCAGCGACCCATGAATGCAGGGCAAATTTAACAATGATGAATGATCCGCCAGCTAGGCTGGATACCACTGTGCATATTAAACCTACGGCCCACTCTTGCGGTGAGCGTGGCATACGCGTCATCAAGACGACTGCAGCAACTAATGCAACCGCCAAAGTCACCATAATTGCTGCACCATAAAACTTTAAAAGTGCACTTAAACCAAAACTACTTGTAGAGACAGGCTCCATATATTTCCCCAAATTTTTGACATAAAAAAACCGCTTAACGCGGCACTCACTTCTTTTCACTTAAACTTCAATATTCATGACTTCACCAGTTGGTGCACCCCTTACGATCAATTGTCCCCGAACAAACACTCGACTGCCCAATTGAAATACCGTCGCTGCAGTACAGGCCACCAATCCTGATCCATCAATAACAAGAACTTTGTAGTTGGGATGCTCAGCAGTCTGGACCGTACCCACAAACTCAGACTCTTTCGGAATAAGATCCAGTAAACGCTTATATGCATTACTCATGATTAACTCGCTCCACTGTAACGGTTTGAGTGACTTTACTATATGTAAAAGAGTAACTGACCGAGTCTACAATCCCCCACCACTCCGCATTGAATGTCAGGATATCTGCAGGTTTGCACTGACCAACCTCTGGAGTTAAAGGCATGTTAAAAGTATGTGTTTCTACCATTCCAGCTTTGGCCAATGCTGACTTACCATAACTCCCCATCACTGATGCAGAGGTAAACAGGTTATTATTCACTGTTTCTACCAGTACATCACCACTGGTGCCAGTGCGCTTTACTAGTCCTGTAGTGCCTGTCTTATCATTCGTAAGGCTAATACCGTTATAGTCTGGATAAAGTTCATAATCAGTCGATTGTTCCGTGATGAATGACTCAGGCAACAAAATGTCGTAATCATCTAGACTCATCGAGTCCCAGAAGGTTTTCTTATATAGTGGCTTGATCGTAATCGCCTGACTATGCGCTTCGCTATATACAAAACCCCCTGCAGCTGCAGCAATTTCCTGAATGGCTTTGATTGGTGTTAAGCCCGAATAACTGAAACTTTCAGTCGGAACAATCCAACCTAATGTATCTATCAATTGCCAATTCAAACCAATATCAGGATAAGCAGATCGATCAATCTCTGCCTGTACCAGTTGCACCGACGTACGCTCATTCTCTTGAAGGAATGCCCGAGGCGGCGAAGATGGTGAATCCAGCAAAGCCGATGGACTACGACCGGTTAAGGTATATGTTTCTTGAGCAAACTGCCGCGATCGGGTGCGGCTCTCCAGTAGCATCAGATGCTCAAAGCCATTGACCACAATTTTTAAGATGACCGGTTGCCCTGCAACTGGATCAAATTTTGACAATTCTGAGGCAGGAACTACTAAGGTATATGACCAGCACCAACTTTGCCGATCAGTACGGTAGTTTCCGCTCAATACATTAATGTTTTGCCCATTATCTAAGCGCGTTACGCTGATTTCATTCACGATGTACCACCATGGTTTTGCAGCTAATGCGGGTATGCAGTCATCTACGCCAAAATTCAAAATGACATTGTGCGGATCAACATCAATACACAAGCAATTAAAATCGAGATCACTAATCCCTAGATATTGTGGAACTTGAGGTTTTGGCCACGGTTGAACTGTGTGTTTACGATAGTGGATAGGTTTTGCGTTATCCCATTTGATTGAGTCGAATGTCGTCAGCTCAAGCCCTTTGTCCCATTCAAAGCTGTAGTGTTTCTCAAACTGCCTTGCTACATCATAACTAAACGTGATCTGCTTACGTCTGCGGATCATTTCTTGATAGTGGATCGTGGCCTGAATGCGTAATTTTGCCGACTCATCCCAATCAAGTAATGTTGAAGCCCTGATTCTTTGATTGTCTTGCCAAATCACCGAGCTGTTTTGTAGCAAAGATTTACTTTGCTGAAAGACTTGCTGAATGCTTTGGCTAATTACCAAGCTGTTATCAAATCTGGCAGATGCCGCATTCGAGAGTGTTAAACCCTGCTCAAAAATAAAGGCGCTGTTATGCGCCTTCAAGAAGGGTTTTGCCCAAGATGACTCAGTAGCTGTTAGTCTTGTTGCTACCTGCTGATGGCCAAACCGATAGGATGTATTCACGCCAAGAATGAAGTTGATATCAAACAAGCCATCTATTTGACTTACAAAACTAGTATCGATCACGGCATGAATGACCGCAATATTGTCCGCGTAAATTGCCTGAATATTCGCTGTGAATACAGTATTAACCACAGCATCGATACGGTTAATGCCTGTGTATGTCGCCTGAATATCCGCAACAAAATTGGCTCGAATAGCTACATTGATCTTTGCAAAAATCTCTCCAGATTTACCACCGAAGTTTAAATCCGTGCTACCAGTGGCCAGATCCTTAAAATTTAAAACAACGTTATCACCAGATGGTGGGATGTAATCTGCCACATGACCACCTCATTATGTGGATGGTGTAAGAGTTATCGCACTGATGCTGACAGTACCGCCAAGAACCATGTCCACGGAATTCAAAGTGATGTCTGTGCCCACTTCGAAATCAGCGACTACATCACCATTGCCATTCAATAATCTTGCCCATACTGCAGTACCTGTTTTAGTGACTGTTCCTGACTCTGTCGGCTTAAGAGAAATGCTATCCGCATTAACAGATAAAAGACTGGGTTTTGGCAATTCAAGTACAACCAGCTTTGCTGGATCACTTGCCTCAATAAGCGTACTTACAGGCTTTGAATCGTCATAAAAAACAAAGGTAGCATTTGAGCTACCTTGGTCGATGTAGTTGGCCAGTGCTTGCAACTGAGCAAGACTTGCCGCCAGAGACGGACTTACACTCATTTTTGCTTCACCCTATCTTGTATTACTGCGTTGTATTGATCGTACTTGTCTATCGCTACCAAGGTGTATTCTTCTTCAAAAGAGAGGTACATCTTGTACGTACCATCCTCAGCACTATGTGTCCTACCAAGCAACACTCCTGAAGTACGACTGTAAGCCCGAATCTCACGGGATACAGGCACACCTAGCGCGGTAGTCTTTCCATAAATAAGCTTCAAGGATAATGAGGCGTATCTACCTCCAAAGGCCTTCACAGTCATATGTACTCCAAGCTCAACGTCATCCTTAATCGACCACGGTCCGCGTAGTTTATTTGGTAATGTTTACCGCTAGAGGTAAACAAGTATCCATTCTCAGCCTTGATAGCCTTACGAAAGAAAGGAAGCACTCCACGAAATTTATAAGAAGAGTCAATAAAATATTCTTGGATGAAGGCGTGGGTAACCCCGACAGGCGCATAATAAATATCATAGTTAGTTGTGTTGTTCTGTTGAGCCGCCGCCGCGTAGAAATAAACGCCTAGTACACTATTATTAGGGTTTCCATCCGCATCAAACCACATCATACCTCGCATGAAGTAATTTGGAACCCCATAATTAAGACCATCGAGAATAAAGCCATACCCTGCACGCATCCCCCCGTACCCAGTAGCAGCTTGAGATATAGCCGTACCATTGATATGCGTTGCAAGAAGTGCCACATTTTTCCCTTGATAGGCGTCATCAAAGAACTCACACACACCTGTAAACATTGGGCAGTAGGACTCGCTAATAAAGTTTACGAAGCTTGTATTATCCCCGACACAAATAAAGGCTCGGTTGTAAGTGGAAGGTGAAGAAGAGTCAGCGACTGCTGAATAGGAGTATGAGTAAGCGGGATTTGCATAATACCACTTTGCCCACCCGTGGTACGTTCCATCCCACCCCCAATTCCGCTCAGGATTAGCGCTGTCATATGGAAGTTGCCTCCCTGTAATGGTATCAATATCAGACATAGAGGACACCAATCCAACTTTTGCAAATTTAGCCCCTGTGCTAGATGCTCCCGAAACACAGAAGTCATGTACGAGTAGTATTAACCCCAAGGAATCAGGGCTTTTGGAACGGTAAGCACGTTTAGGCTCTGCCGATCCTACTCCTGAGGAAAATACAATCTCCCAGTCTAAGGGGGATGTGAATACTTGTGCCGTGCCTGAGATAGTTGTAGGGTGGCTAGACAAACACTCTACGGTGATTGAACTTGCCGTAATAGACAAAACCTTAAAATCTCCGTTCCAACCATTCGTAGAATCCTTTATGCGAACAACCTGACGAGCAATAAATCCATGCCCTGTTGCCAAACTTATAGTGGCTGTTAAAGACTCTGTTGATGCTTTTGACAACTCAAGCACTGGGCGAAAATTAAAACCTGTTATTAAAACAGCATCTAACAGATTGATCATACATCCCCAAGCATTTGTTAACTGGGGTATGCCCTGCATATCATTTTGATAATGCTTAACTAATCCTGCCATTTTGATCTCTCAATAAAAAACCGCCCGAAGGCGGTCATGATGAATATATAAATTAAATCTCTCGATCAATATCACCGCGATACATAATCTGGAATTGATCAGAGATGATTGTCGGTTCAGATTGTTTCACGGTCCGGATACACCAAATGGGGAAATTCGCTGCAATCGTATTAAAGCGCATCACGTTGCCTGAAACCCAACCACTACCCCAGCCTTCTTTCTTTACTGTGAAATACGGTACACCAGTGACTGGGTTAACTGGTGTACAGTCTGCGTTTACGCTGCCTGTCCCAATCTGCCCAGAATACTCACCAATGATGCGGAAATTGATATTGTCCGTGAATACCAATGCCCAACGTTCCTGAATAGCACCATTATTGGTGACTACAATCGGGTACAAAGCATCATTATAATTTGCTGAAATTGCTGACCCACTAGCCACATCAGCCCAAGTGTTATTCCAAGTTGTTTGTGCAAACTTCTTGGTATATCGCGCTTGCATATCCCCAATCACCAGAGCTGATCCTACAATTGAATCTTGAGCTGTGTAGTTATGCGTCAAGGGTTTGGTGAATGTTATTTGACCACTAATTTGTACGTCATTGATTAGTCCCATGTCTTGATAGCGATATTTAGCAATCAATGGAGCAACTAGAGCACCGATGGCGAAGTCACCGCCCAATGTCACACGGCCATAGTCATAATCTATGGTGTAGAGCTCATATGGGACCTTTGCACCATTGCTGTCTTCAAGCTCACACCAAGAAATACGCTGATCATTTAGATTGTAGGTTTGTCCAGCAATATTGCCAGGGAGTTCTTGCGACTTTGAAGCACTGATAATTCCAATATCTCCAATACGAAAGACTGGAACTCGGCCATCAAGCGGTAAGCGGGTTGCAGATAGACCAAGGATGTCAGAATCCAGTGGAATGTAGGTATAAGCAATCGCGTTATATCGAATCGTATTGGCTACGACCCACTGAGGTATATCAATGAAGATCTTACCTTCTTCAACATACTCAAGTACGAGGTCATACCAAGGATAAGCCTCAATTTCAGCGCGATTGGCTGAAGTAATTTCTGTCTTGGTGTAAAAATGGAGATCAACAAAACCAGTATCGTAATTGATTTTGCCATGCGCTTGGCTGGTCTCAATAATACCTTGCTCATTGGCCACTAAAGTTAATTGTCCACCATTAAGCAAAGACACCACCACAGTTAAAGATCCTGGCCGTATAGGAATAGTCGGTGTTCTAAAACTAATATGGTTAATTGGAGGTAAATCGGTGGTGGTCGTTAAAGACTGTAAAACCAAGGCATTATCAGAATTTGGTGTCCAACTGCTAAGTTCAATCTGCCCGGTACCATATTGAACATTACCTGATACGGTTCCACTTCCTGTTGATGGATCAATATTGCGATACAGCGTACTGGTTCGATCAATAAAAGTATCATTACCTAATTTGAAACGGACTGATCCCGCAAGAATTTCTTCATCGAAACCATTCGTCAAATCAAACTTAAGCGTATCTGCTGTTACTTGATGTACACCTGAATCGACGCCCGATGTGTCTCGGTATTTCACTGTGATATTGGTATTCCCAACAGCGCCAAGCTGAACAGTCGAAGAAGAAATTCTAGATGCTTGTGGATAAAATGACATGCTTACCCCGCAACATAATTAACTGAAATATATAAAGTGTTATAAACCGTTTGATTTAATACTGGCGTAACCTGAACAGCACCAGTGGCGTAGGTAATCGTGCCTTGCACATTGCCAAAATGATCCACTAAATTACCTGTACTCGCATTTACAGGAACATCCGTAAGCACGACTGTCCCAGATAAATTCCGGTTATGGTTAGCTCCAGAAATAGGATCCTGATTGATCACTGGAATAGAAAGTTCAACACTGTTCGGTTGAATCGCTGTGCCGGTACCAATACTAAAACTCAGTTGACCATTTGAAGGTGGTACATCAGATACTACCTGTGCTAAAGGTGTTCCATAGCTGTAATTAATGGTAAATACAGTAGACTTTTGCGGTAGCTTATTCGGAACAATCCGTCCTGTACCAGCTGCATAATTAATCATGCCAGTGGCATCACCAGTGAACTGGCCCTGTGGATTGGATGTAGCTGTTTTTGCAACACCATCCAGCGTCCATGAGACCGTTACGCTGCTGGCGGCAATCCCCGCCTGCAGCATATCAAACTCAATTGCGGCTGGTAAAACCGCAAGGTTGGCACGTTCAAATGTTGTAATTGGTGAACCCCAAAGCAACAAAATTGGTGTATCTACATCCGGTAATGCACCTGCTGTAATTAGCCATGAGCCTGTCGTGTAATTGATCGTACCAGCACCATAAGCATCACTCGATCCCCTCAGCTGTCCATAGCCATTGTCCTTTAAGGTATAGAACTTACCTTGAGACATATAAGATACTGTCAAAGAACCAGGTGAAGGAATTGGAACCAATACCCCTGTCCAGTTCGTCGACTGATTGTTCTGTGTCACTGGTACGGCATAAGAATGGAACGGCTGTGTTGGTGCAGCTGCCGGCTTAAAAGCAATACTGAGTGTAGTTGAGCCAGTTCCTGCTGATGGAGTCCATTGAATAAGACCACGCTGATAGTCAATCGTGCCCACCTGAGTACCATCAGCCTTTTTCAGCAAGCCCCCCTGATCGGTAATCTCATTACCAAACAGAGTAAAAGTTACACTGGATGGCATGACACTAGACCCAATATAGAGGTTCTGTGTCGTCCCTACCGTGACTTGATATGAAACCGAGATGGTACCTGCATTGCCTGATACCAGAGCTACACTTTCACTTGATGCATTCAAATCAACTAGCGGTGTTTCGATTTGTGCTGATGGGACCAACTGTGAAAAGATGCTGGCTGCCTGTACCGTATACTGTCCGACATTTGCATTCTCTGTTACATCCACACTGGCATAGTATTTACCCGTATCAGCCACCAATGTATCCCGAATAATCGTGGTGGATTTATTGCCGTTGTACCACTGCAGTGCAGAAAGACCAACAAAGTCACGATCAAGCGGATCATTGATATCGTAAGTCGCTACTTTGTATTCAAATGGCTTACCATCTACCATTAAAATTGCAGTGCGGGTTTCAACTTTAGTGATTCGAATATATTGCTCTTGCTGGTTAGAAAGCCCCTCATTCGAGACCAGAACAATCGTATCCCCGACATTTGCCTCGACTTCCTGCTTAAACATCGCTACTTGAATGACTTTCATGCCTTGCCACAAAGTATCCAGCGGGATACCTGCAATCTGCCCACCTTTCGCTAAATAGTTTTCCACGCGGTTTTGTGCAGCAACTCGTTCATCTGTCCAGTTTTCTGTACTAAACAATAATGCCGATACGTTAGGATCTTTTGGGTTTTCCGAGATGAAAACCGTAGCCCCCATTAAAGTATCAGTATCATTGGTTGTGACAGCAGGAAAGATCTTGCGCATAGACACGCGACCCATGGTGCGATCCATCTCTGAGACATCATTGAATAAGTTATTACTCTGCCCATCGACAATCACCTGACCGGAGTATTTGCCGCCACCATCATCCGTATCAGTTAAGCGTTCTGACTTATATAAAACTAGGTTATTGGTTTCAATTGGCATCGCTTAACTCCGTAAATCGCATAGTGACACTGTAAAATTCATTCTCTGAAGCCGCTGGAATCCCTTTTACCGGTTTAGCTTCGATCGCATTTTCAGTGTGATTAAAAATGACGTTGAACTGTCGTTGATCACTGCCATATTCAAACTTCAAGATAAACTCCTCGCCTTGAATTGCTGACCAGTTTTTTAGAGTGGAAAGCACCGATCGTTTAACCCACCCCATACCATCTGCTGCAGGTTGCAAGCTAATAGGTCGCCCTGATTTCTTTTTTCCTTCCTGGATAATCAATGTGCCATCTACTGCACGCTCTTGCGTCTGCTCAATTGGCTTCCAATCAAATTCATCCGACCATAAAAAACCGTCCTCTAATGGGACGGTTTCGTTTGTTGATTTGCGTATTAGTTTCATGTGTTACATACCTTTAGCGAATCTCTCCAATTCACTCATAAATGCATTCATATCTAGTTGGGATGACTCGTCACCTGAAACTTGAACGGTCTTCCCTCCAAGTGAAAGGTTATAGGTCACTGTCTTTGCAGATGGTTGCTCTAATGTTGCTGTTGGTACTGCCACATTGATTTCAGGTGCTAAAGCATTTACAGATGTGCTCTTGGTACCAGACTTTGCTGATCCTTGACCTGACATATAACGCGCTAGCAACTCGTTCACCTTTTGGGTACCAAAAGCTGAGGTTTGCCCCTGAGCAATTAGCTTCTCAAATGCCTTAGCATTGTAGTCACCAAATATTCCTCCAGTATCTCTAGCTTCTCGCGCCTTATTCTTATCAATCTCAAGAGCTTGATTCAGAATATTCTTGGCAATCTTGGCGGCTTCAGCATCGTCATAGCCCATACTGTTCAATTTCGACTGGATATCAGAAACGTTATAAGTCGTGAAATCAGCACCTACACGCTGCGTCGTGCTCTCCTTCTCGGCCTTAGATCGAGCATCCATCATCTCGTTCCAGGCATCAATGGAGTTCTTCGCTTCTTCTTGAGCAGCACGACCCAACTCTCGATATCCACTAATCGCTGCGCGAGCTGAGTCACCGACGCGCTTGTTTGCATCATCCAGACTATTCATAGCGGAAACAGATTTCCTACCAGCATCATCTACACTCGAAGCCAATCCATTTGCTGCAAGCTGCCCCTCATACCAAGCAATTTTTGCAGCATCACCAGAGGCATAGATTTTATCTGCCATGTTGATTAATGCTTGGCGGATCTGCTCAGCCGAAGCCGTTCCGCTCTTGGTCATAACATTAAATGCTTTCATCTGTGCATCTGCCATTTTATTGGCTTCCGCACTGGACGTTACACCAAGTGATTTGTAGGCTTTTTCAACCTCAGAAATATTTTCAGGGAGTTTGCCATTCACCTCATCAAGATAACGCATTCCCATTTCTACTTGTTTCGCAGAGAACACGCCTTGCTTTTCAAAAGAGCTAAGTTGAGCTTTTGCGGCATCTATTTCGGCTGGTGATTTAGCTTGCTCAGCCCACTTTCGCCAACCTTGATAAATTAGTTCGGTGGCCTGAGCACCTGTTGCCCCCATAGCTGCCAAACCGTTCGCATAGTTATTTAAATGGCCCTGATCTGAAGCAAATTTTTCTGATACACGATTAAGTGCTATATCTAAATCAATACCCAGAGCAGCAGCTGCTTTACGCGCCTTATCCGTTGCATTGCTTTGGTTTTCAGTTGCTTTAGCGCCATTATCCATAGCACTGACAATGACCTTACCAGTACTATCAAACTCAGCTTTTAAACCCTGTGTAGCAAGCTCAGCATTTAGCACTTTAAGCTGGGCCATGCCAGCTGCATCAGCTGATTGAATCATGGCTGTCGCAATAGCTTGCGCTGACTCAATCTTGGCATCTGTAATTTTTTGGCTTTCAGCTTGATATGCCTTTTCTTTGGCATCAAGTTCAGCCAAGCCTTTAGTGGCCAGATCAATAGATGCTTGATTGCCAGTCTTACGAGCATCAAATAATTGTTGCTCCAAGCGAAGACGCTCATCACTAATAGCTTTGTAATCAGCCTTATGCTTTTCCTCTTGGACTTTTAAGTCATTAAGTGTTTTTTGATTGTCTGCAACACGCTCAGCGTTTTTCTCTGCTTCAGTCTTGCGCATATCTTCAATGGCTGACACGACGGCGGACTTAGTTTCCAAAGCCAGCCTCTTTGCTTCAGCTGCATTTTTTTCTGCCTGGGCAAATAACCGGTCTGAAGCATCCTGCGCTTGTTTTGCTAAAGCATCAAACCCAAGAAAGTCCAATGCTTTGGCCTGAAGTGCTGATAAGCCTCCAGATAGAAATTGCAGTCCAGCTAACAACAATTTCAACCCAATATTCAGACCAGTTGCTGCATCTGAAACCACGCCAAGTGCAACTCGAAACACATTAAATAATGTGGTTAAACCACTTACATCATTTTGCCCACTGAGTAGTGCACTAAATAATGGAGAGACAGCATCTAAGACTGATGTGAATGCACTCCAACCAGTTTCCGCAATACCAGCAAAGCTCGCTACAAGGTTCTTAATAGTTTCATATGTTTCAGCCAAAGTAGACTTAATCGCCTCAATTGTAGAAGGATCTATTTCAGCCAATTTGCTACCGAACCAATTAAAGCCCTCTCCAACATCATCAAAGAACATCTTGATAATTCCAAGGTTATCCGCGATGGCTGATAAAGCATTTGCTGCAGCTGCCGATGTACCATTTGCCTGATCCATTTCACCAATCAAGATCTGCCAAGAGGTAGCAATCTTTTGCAGAGCATTGGAAATCATTGTCGGGAATTGACTGTATGTTTCTTGAATCGATGCTGACTGAGATTGAATAGCCTTAATGACTCGCTCTGATGAAAGCTCACCATTCTCAGCCATCTTACGCAGTTCACCAGTGGTAACTCCTAAACCTTTAGCTAATGCCTCAGCAAGTCCATAGCCGTTTTCCATGATGGAGTTAAACTCTTCGCCACGGAGCACCCCACCTTGCATGGCTTGGATAAACTGCTGTACAGCTGCTTCACTCGCTTGGGCTGAACCACCACCAATTTGAATTGCCTGCGTAACCGTCTTAGTTAGATCCAGAGCTTGTTGCTGTGACATCCCCATATCTTTACTGATCGTATTGATTCGAGTGAATAAATCACCAGTAGCTTCAAGGCTAGAGTTGGTCATCAAGGCAACTTGATGCACACCGGCCATGGCTTGATTAAAGTTTCCACCTTCACGAGTTGCAATATTGATTCGTGCTGAGAGGTTGGTATAAGAATCTGCTGCTTGAGCAAGCTCACGTAAGCCAAGCCCAATACCTAATGCCCCCATTGCTCCAACTAAGGCTGTCACGGCGAATTTGGCTGCACCAAACCCTTTTGAAAGTGTTTCTACTTTTGCATTTGATGTTTCTGCTTGATTGCCAACATCTGCGACTGCACCGTTAAAGCTATCAAAAGCCTGATCAACCTGTTGTACTTCTTTTTCAAGTTGATCTATTTCTGTCTGTGCACGCTCAATGTCAGATGGAGTAGCATTAGTATTCGCAAAAGCTTCAAGTTTCTTTTTTGCTTCGGCTAGATCTGACTTAACTACATCAATCGCTTTTTCGGACTTACGACCAAAATCAGTAAAATTATTCGCGGCTTCGATTGCATGTTCGCCAGCACCATTAATAATTTCTGTAGCTTTAGTCAGTGATTGAGTAAGACTTTCAACTAATTCTTTGGTGCCCTTAGGAACAATGTTTTCAAGTTCCTTAGAAATAGACTCAGAAGCTTTCCGGACTTCCTCAGCTTCTCTCTTAATTTCCTCAAATACTTTAACCGTAACATCTTGGGCTTGCTTGGTATTGGAGACATAATCCTTCGTGTCTGCATCCATCACCAATTTAAAAGTTAAATTTTTTCCAGACATGAATATTCCTTTAGCTTTAAACGGCCACATAAAAGAAAAGGGTCACATTTAAAATGCGACCCTTTAGGTTTTGCTGATTGGCATAGTATTAGTTCAGGTTTTCAAATAGGCACAGCTGGTTTTGATAACCCACATTAGCAATTACAATTTAAAATACATCTCTTTACTTTTCCCTGAGAGATATCTCAACCACGATCACTGGCAATACTTTTCACACTCAAAATTTGTATTGAGAGCCTTCTCTCAAAAGAGCTTATATATACTTAGCTCATCCGTTCAGTATGAAAATCAAATCAACTGTCAAATTGATTCGTAATTTCACCTATTTGTGTTTGAAAAATTTTGTGCTAAATTGAGATTGTTAATATTCCAGTGTTAACGCAGAAACCTTGTTTGATCTGGTAGTCGAACAAGGTTTTTTTACACCTATTGATTTTAAACAGTTTTACCGCTCACGATGTAAGGTTTAGATCCCAGCAGCATTACTCGCTGCACGGCTTATTGAAAATATCTCAGCCATACTCAATCCTAAGCATTCCACCATTCAATTTTGACAATTTTTCCACGGCATAACAGTACTTTGTATACTTGCAAATCAACACGGTAAACATACTCCGTTGCTGCACAGTAAAACTGACCATCATCAAGAATGTAATGTTTTGGTCTAGGCTTACCCATTTTCTCGATAAGAGCTGCTTCGGTTTGGCCAACAGAAACCAAATCACCTGAATTGGTTCTGAAGTTATTTGTCGTACGCTCAGCTGCAAAAACAGCGGTAGAAATAACAGTTAAAGCTAAAATTATAAGTTTTTTCATGAATACCCCCATATTCCGTGATCTAGTCTATTTTTATTCCTTTAATTCATCAACAAAACTTTTAAATGGCTTGGCTGCGGCATGATGAGCCATACGAATAATATTGGATTGCGTAGCAATGTTCTGCTTTTCACGTTTCACCACTGCTTCCGTATAGAACTTAAAGGCACCATATGTCATATTCATAATGCTTTCATGGCTATGGCCATGTGATACCAACAACTGGAATGAATCAAACCAAGTTGAACCATTATCGTTTGTTTCAGTTCGCTTCTTACGGCGTTTTAATTTCTGCTCTTTATCAACGAAATAGGGTTGATTAGCGTTAAGAGCAGTTTGCAGTAATTGAAGGAATACCCTTTGATCTTGTGCTGTTCTTAAGATCGACTGATGGTCTAGATCAGTAATGAGTTGAAGCATCACAACACATTCAATCAAATGCTTTTCAAGTACCTCCTTAAGAATCCCATCTGAATAATCACTCACAGTGCCCAGTGTATTTTTTATGGGATCAGCAGCACTCACCCATAGGTCAAACTGACTCATCGTAATTTGCCGAACCTCAAGTGAAACATCACCAACTCCTAGGCTCAAGCTACGGTTTGCAGCAATAAAGAAATCATTCATGATGGAATCCTAAAAACAGGCACAAAAAAAGACGCTCATGCGCCTGAAATTCTTTGTGCCTCTAAAACATTAAGTGGTAACCGAGAAACGATCGATATGGCCAAAAATGCTCAGCTCTGCATCGTTCGCCTTGGTAATATCAGCCAAGCACTCACCTTCAATGTTATAGCTGGCGAAGTCTTCATGAATTAAATCAAATTCCGTATCAGGCGATAGCTCAAGGCGCCATAGCGTTACCGCAACCTTGTCACCCTGATAAGTATCAACCCCTTTAAAGAAGAAACGGTATTCACCACCAACGTTATCTGCGATTGTAGTTCGTGTGATTGCTCCAGCAGCACCAGACCATTTCACATCAGTAATTTCTTCATTGAAAATTACAGTTCCAAATACTTCATCCAAAGTGTACTTATCAGCTGTGATTGCTGCATCAGCAGGACCTTTGAATGAAACACCTGTTAGATTGCGAATGCCTAGATCAACCATTTCACCAGCTTTAACCGCACCAATCGCTTGATCGGTAATCGTTGAAGCAGCAACTTGAATAGACTTACCACTCATAACCATTGCTAGGTTTTCTTTGGTTACTTCTTCAAGCGTACCACTGACCGAAACACCCGTTTGTTTACGCAGTACAGCATCTTTGGCACGCATACCTGTTTTAGATTCATAATGATCTGTAGATTCTGAACTGATTTGAAGTTGAAGTTCTGGCATATTTCCCACAGGTAATAATGCAGCAGGCTGACCATTAATCATCTTTGCTAAAAACAATTCCCCTTGTAGGGAAATTAAATCGGGTTTATTCGCCATCAGCTTTTACCTCTTTTGCTGTTTTAGTTGTTGCTGCAGACTTGGTCTCTGAAGTTCCTTTCACTTCTTCAATCACTCCACGCTGCAGTAAGTCTTGGATCTGTGCAGCAGTTAAGCCACCAACAATATCCCCAGTACGAAAACGCCCGACGGGTTGTCGGGCTTTATATTGCTTCATATGAATTCCTTTGATTCAAATATGGCCGTTAAATAGACAAATGCAGGACCGTAACCATCTCGCACAGCAACAAGACTTAACGGTCTAGCTGAAGATGGTGGTTGCCAACCACTCAATAGCTCAATGATTTCTTGCAGAAAACTACCCGCTTCATCCGCTACAGCGCTGATATCGTCTTGTTGTGATTGCGCATTACGACAAGCAACCGTGACAGACCATTGCTTGGCAAGCATATTGACCTTTCCATTGCCCGCACTATCAGAGGGTGATATCCGCACAAAATTAACGTGGGCCGCAGGCACGATTTGCGACATTTCAGTGACTTTGACAGAATTGTTTGGTGTGTAGATCTTTTTTAAACCAACCACGTCAGCAAGCTTCTGCGCAATCTCACTTCGTACAGCAAAAAAATTAGCCAAAAATATGTGCTCCAATAATATCTAGAATGCTGCTCTCATCATCCTCATTGATACCCAAGAACTCTCGCCCTGGAATATCAACCTCTTTGACTTTACGCCAGCGTCCCATCACATTAAAAACAAGGTACTCAGCCGTCTTAGGAACAATATGAGCACCAAAATGAAAAACATGCGCATACTCAATATCTGAGCCCCATTCCACACCATTTGCTAAAACTTGATGGTTGAGGCTATTCATCAATGCGCCTGTATCACGACCTGTTTGTCCATTCTGCGCTTTGGCTCTCCAAGATTGCTTCCATGGATTGCCATTCACATCATGCTGATCAGCAAATCGGAACTGAGTTGATGTAACTCCGTACGCGCCAATTTCCTCAAATAACTGAGTTTTATTAAATCCAGCTATTCTAGAAAGTACTGCAATAATCGGTGATTCATCACTTGCTTTTAGTGATATCGAGAAGGCCATCCTCACCTCACTTGATGCTAGGCATCATGTCTAAAGTTGCATCCCCAAATACACCACCACGATATGTACTGCCGATCGGCATCGTTGCTGGAGCATTCACTGGCTTTTCTTCAGTGACTTGGTTTTGGTCATTAAGAATATTGAGAACAGCCTTTCCATCAGCGATTCGCTTGAGATAGTTAATCTCTGCTTCATAGCGATTTTCAATTTCTTCAGTTGGTTGCTGAAAATACAAACGATATCGCACAATATTGCATGCGACTCGTTTTAACGTACTTGGGATGCTAGGCAGTGGCAGCTTGTATTTCACTGCCACATAACTATCAATCTCCTCAGCAGCGTCACGAAGGGCTTCCTCAATTGCATTCGAGGTGGATTGCATAGCTTCCAAGTTTTCCATCTCCCCTGCACCAAACCGAGCCTCTATGTCTTCACGCGTTGCATACATAGATCACCTACTTATTTTTCAGTTGGCGTTGTGGCCTTCTTAGCCTCGGCATTCGCTTTTTTCAAAGCAGCTTCAGAAGCATTCAGCGATTTTTCCAAACCATCAACCTTCGCTTTCAGCTCGGCAACTTCTGCATCAGCTTGAGTTTTACCAACAATGAGAATTTCTTCATTCGCCTTCAGCTCTGCGATTTCTGCGGCAAGATTTGCCAACTGTGCAGCAGTACCATCCGCCTTAGGTTCCTCGGGCTCTTGATATTCTTCAATAGCCCCAGATGCTAAAAGGGCCTGAAGTTGATTCGCTTCAAGCCCTTTTATTTCTTGTCCTGGTCGGAAAGGACCAATGGACTGTTTTGCAATGTACTTCGTCATTATTCATTCCTTATACAAAGCCACGACCACCAACAAGACCATTCTTGTTGTTAGGTACGGCTAATGGTGAAGACTCAGCAAGCAATTGAATGCTAGATGGGTTCTTTTCTTGCCATTGGCTTAAATAGAACTCTAAAGCCTGACCAAATGCTTCTACGTTTTGCAGGGCACAGTGAGCAATCCAGCCATTTGCATCAGAAATCAACCCAAAGAAATCTTCAGGAATGAAACGCTCTACACTGCCACCCATATTATGCTTGGCATCATAGGTCCAGATTTCGATGTTATCGACCGTACCGCGGAACTGCGGCTTATCAGAGTGATCAAAAGTCGGCGTGATCGGTACGCTAATACCCGCATACGGCGCAATGAATTTTTCTTTAAACTCAGCATCCTTAATCATGGTATTGAACACCTTAGATGTCGTTAATGCCATATTCGGAGAAACACCGGCATGTTCAACTGACAAGTCAATCATGGTTTGGATGTCTTTTACTGCAGTTGCACCTACTTGCCCCCATTTGATCAATGGAGTGAAGTTACAAGCTGGGTTACGCTCATAGTCAACTTCGTACATTGGGAAGTCAGCCGAGGCGAATGTGGTTTTGCCGTAGAGCAAGACATCACGTGCAATCAGCAATTTTCGGTTTTCAATTGACTGGCGAAGGTATAAAGCTTTCTGAGCTTGGTCAATCAAAAGCAGATCCGCATCAGAAAGACGATTTGAACCTGTTGCAATCACACCAAACCGACGTAATTGAGAGATCAAAGCCGTATTTTGAGACTTACTAGGTGTGATCGTCATCATCGGCTTTAAATAAGCCGGTTTGACCGATTTCACTTTACCTGACTCACCAACTTTGATCTGACGACCAGCAGCTGTCGGTGTGACAAATGGAGCAAGTGGGGTTGCTGTATTCAATTCACCTACTGGAACAACATCATCGGTGTATGAAACACGCTGAGGGAAGAAACGGTCCATCAACCATGTATCTACACGTTGAGTGGTATCCGTCAACAAAACCAGTTGAGGTACGTCCAGTAATTCAACTGGCATATTTTGGAATGTAAATGATTGACTCATTAAGGGTTACTCCGCGACTTTGCGCAATTCAAGTTTGTTCTTTAATGCCTGTGCCCGAACGCCATCTACCTGAGCTGCAGTGAGTTCCGTACCATTCACAGTCACCACTTCAACATCGAAGGGACCCTGTACATAGATCGGCATCTCCAGCCCGTTATTGACGTGATAAGTCGATTGCTCTGCCGTAAAGTCGGTCACGACAATGGCTTCCCACGCACTTAACGTATTCCCCGTAAATGTTGGGTGTGTTACCACGTTATTTGCATCAACGTGTACGAGATCCCCACGTTTATATGCAGTGCCCGTAGTGGGTTTAGCGTTTTCTGTTCGTACACCATCACCAACTATCAGCTGTTTGCTGACAATAGTTTCTGTAATTGTTTGACTCATGACTTATGAGCTCCTTGTTGTGCTGCAGCAAATTGTGCGAATGCTTGATCTAATGCAGAGCCATGCGGCTGACCTTGCCCCTGCTGTCCACCCTGACCACCTGTGGCTTGATGGCTAAACAAATGCTGTAAGTGAGATGGAACGGTGTTAGTTTGCTGTTGTTGACCTGCAGGTGGTGCTGGTTGTTGTCCTGAGAACTGCTTTAGTTGCTGTGACATGAATGCAAATGAAGCATCATCCATATTGGTGTATGAAGTCTTTTCTTCAGCACTGAACTGCTTATTCAAAGTCGTTTCCAGTGCTTTAATGTCTTCTTCACGCTTATCTGCTTTGAACTTTTTCAGTTCATTCTGAGCAGCATCACGTTCTTCTTCAGCTTTTTTCTGTGCGGCTTTCGCCTGTTCGAGTTCAGTCACGTCCGTTTCCTCTTTGGTTGGGTTAGTGGGGTTATGGCTTGCGGCTACTGCCATGGTGTTTTCATCTGCACCTAAGGCACAAAATGAAACTTCTCGGATTCGACCTCCACGAAAGATCGTGATTGGTCCTTGAAGTGTCTTTCCATTCACAATGACGGTTTGATCTGCAGCTACTTCTTCAGTTTTGGCTGGCTCAATACGTACTGACATTTGCCATGGAAAGCCGTCATCAGAGTCTTGGGCTACTTGAGTACCGAATTCATTACTCATTAAGTCGCCATGGACAACTAAACCCTCTTGATGACTAATCGTATGGGAGTTGATTGCGCCTGCTCGCTGTCGAGAACTATGTTCCAGTAAGGCAGGAATTCGTCCTTTGATCTGCATGCTATCTAAATCAAAAATCACGCGGCTCCAATACCAGTGATCTGTAATGACTTCACCGCTATAAGCAATTCCTGAAAAGGTGCGCTTTTTCTTGCCTTCCTCGATAGGATCTACGCTTAGATCACCGAGCCGAAAGCAAAAATGATCTTGCTTCTGTTCTTCTGGCATTTTCATGCTCCATAAAAAAACCGCCTTTACGGCGGTATGGGATTTGATGCTCTAGTTCTAGTCATCATCTTTTGCTTTTCGACATGCTTTAATTAATTCAGGTAATTTCCAAGCCAAAATACATAGCACGGCTGCCACTAAATAAAACAATAACATTCCCATTGATAAACCTGATGTCATATTGATCAATCCTGTAATTGCTGTGATATAATCTGCCATAAGTTGTATCTCCTCTTACTCTAGTCGGTGGGTTGAGATTTAAAAAGCTCATGATTGCCGTCATGGGCTTTTTGCTTTTCAGAACCTTATGATTAAGATTCTGCTATCTATTTACCTGAGTTTTTTGAGTAATTTCAGGCATAAAAAAACCACCTATAAAGGCGGTTTTGAATGATTGTGTTTTAAATACTTTTAACTAGGGCTAGAAGTTTTGTTTCAGCCTCCTTTGTATGCTCATACATCATTGGCTCATTGCGCTGTATCGCAGATGCCAACGTATCAATTATTCGCAACTTCTCTTCGAGAGAATAATCTAGCTTAAGAGCGGCTTCTGAAGTATTGCTACCCGCTAATGCATTACTCCCATTAGGGTTCATACCCAAAGCCACATTTCCATTTAATACATCTGGATTTTGATTTAAAGCTTTTAACCCAAAGTCACAACCCATTGAGTGGCAACCATCTGCATCAACCTGTAAGGCGCCTGTTAAAAATAATCGTAATTGACGCTCTTCTTCCGCAGTTTCGATTTTTACTGTCCGGATGAACTTAGGCAGCTTTGCACCTTCTTCAACCACAACATAGTTTGAATCATCAATACCTATTACACGCATTTTATTATCCTCAATAAAAAACCGCCCATTAGGCGGCTTCAGTTAATTTCTACTCATGGTTTCTTTGGTGATCGCGATAGAGCGCAGCACATAGCACGAACAAGATTATTCACTCTTGATGGTCCACCAATCACAACCACTTTCTTCCCACAACTACATGGTGAATAACCATTACCATTTCGACCATTAAATACACGTCGGCAAGACTCGCACTTTTCACTCATCTAATTCACCAATGCCTTTAATGTATAGATCATCTCACCCTCCACCATCTCCACCGAAACCACCTCAAAAATCAAACCCATTTCAAACAACACACCTTGCCCTGCATTGAGCTTTTCAAGATCAATACCCAAGCCCTTTGCATTATCGATTTGAATCACAATGTTTGAATGTGCTCCAGTAAGCAGTAACGGCGAATCAAGCGTAATGACTTTGCCCACTTCAAGCGAAGCTGCATAAGCCAGTGTTGTAGATCCTGTGACGACATCCATGGTATTTGCCGATACAGCCTGAATCTTGGCCATATCCTCTTTCACCCAACGCTTAAGCACTTCCTCTGCCAACGAGATAGCAGGCTTCTGGACGTAAGCTGTTAATGCAGCAGCATTGCCTTGTACATAATCAACCAATGTCTTGATCGCACTTGGTCTGAGTGTCGGATCAAGTGGTACCACCGTGTCGGCAATCGTATTGAATAGATCTCGGCTGGAATCATTCATTGGAGATAACAGGCTTGTGAGCTTCTTGCTAGCAGTCCATTCGGCCTGAATTACTTGTTTCTGCTCGAGCAGATATTCCTTATCCAGAATTGAGTCAGCGATCTTCTGATCGACTACATCCTGCATCTCACCGAATGTTAATGGACTGGTAGACCACCCCATATCCTCTGCAATTTGTGGTAGATCTTCATCAGAAGTAATACCGAGCTTTTGAGCTTCTTTCTCTGTCAAAGCAATCACTGTACATCGGCACATAAATCCCCACGGCGGGTAATACAGCAACCAAAATGGATCATCGATGTGTCTGATGATTCGATTCAATGCCAAATGACTGGGACGTACCCGTGTGTCATCAATCGCTGAGTACATCAAATAAGGACGTTTCGCCTTATTCTTTTGCTGCTGTTGCCAACGTCCATGGCCATAAGCTGTCTGGATATTGGTTCGGAAAACATTCTTGAGATAATGCTTACTCAGCACGATCTCATTTTCTTGAATCAACTTCTGAAAGTCATTGAATGTTCCACCCTCTGCCAAGGTCTTATTGAGCGACTTAATGACAGTCTCAATCTGCTCAATACCAGACAGAAAACTCACAGTAGTTGCCAATTGCCGTGTATTGAGATCCATTGAGTAGAACTCATCCGGCAATACGATTTTACGAGACTGAGCGAAATGCAGAGCCTCTAAAAAAGTGATTGGTTTCATTTATCCCCACTTGCCGTGACATACCCCAGCACATCCGCTGCATACAAAGCCATTTCAAGATTGGCCGTAAATTGGCTTTCACTTGCACCTGGCATAAGCCTCATCAGATTAAATGCCAAAGCCTCAGGTGTTTCACTGGATTGAATCAGCTCATTTACTTGCTTCTGATCAAGTAACTCAAACGATCGCTGCTCATCCGTAAGCTCTTCAACTTCTTGCTGCTCTGGCGAGAGTATCTTGGTACTGGCGGCAAAGCTAAAGGCTCTTTGTGGTAAAGCTTTGAACTGTGATGGCACAGTGATTTGAGGTGCATCTGAAACATCACCATCCTGTAAGCCATACTCCCGCATGAAGTACTGATTCGTTAGATTGGCACCGGCGTTCTTTAGCTTCACGTCACGATCAGCCTTAGAGGCATTCAAAGATTTCTCATCCCCAATTACGATGATGTGACGCTCCCAATTGTTCAAGGCACAAATCGCATCGATCATGGCTTGAATGGTTGAAGTAATCATCCTGATATCAGCATCAACCTTATTGTTCTGGACTTCTAAGTGAACCTCGCCCAAAGCTCTAGATCCTGCTCCATCCGTTCCACTCGTTAAAGTCTGGCCAAGTACTAACTTTTGAACACTTCGTTCAATCTTCTTATCAAAACTCTCAAATGCTGCTGATCCACCATTACCATTTGTTGAAGCTGAAATGATATCTACATCTTCATCGGGATTAAGTGAAAGTACCGAACTTGCATGCGCATTGAGTAATGCTTTAAGCATAGCTGGCACATTCTTTGACTTGCCCTTTAATATCGGATTACCAAAGCGCTCTACGAACTTCGCCCAGAATTTCGTCGTTCCATTTTTAAAGAACCACAACCAGTACAGACGGCTAAATAAGGCTTCACCGTAAGGGTTTTCAAAACTCGGCTTGCACTGGGTTAAGAAGTGCTTGAACTGCTGATCACACTCGATATCACGGCGCTGATCATTGTAGTTTTGCAATAACATCAATCGCCCATCATTCTTAGGCTCAAACCACTGCATCGGCTTTTTACCTACCCATTGCCAGCCTATGAACGTGGTAATGTTGGGACCCTCAATGAATAACGATGGATTTTCAGGTTTGGTATAAACAGCTTCAAGAACTGAATATCCATACCAACGTGCATCTTGAGTGCCTAAGACCAGTTCAGACCACCACTTTTTAAGTTCACTGCTAATGATTTGAGAAGGCAAACCTTCCGATGGTTCTAAGCGAAATGGAGCAGCTTCGAGTTTATCTTGACGCTTCTCTACGCACTGATAGATCTCATCGTCATACATCAATACTGATAATCGATGACGTGGTACACCCGCCTTTCTTAACACCTCATCCAGATCAGGCATGCGTGTCAGAAAATTCAGAAATGCCATTTCGGCTTGCTGCGAATACAAATAACCCCCAACAGATTGGGGGTTATTCGATTCTTTCTTTTTGTCTTTCTTTGCCATAACTTAACCCGTCATTGGTTCTTGATAGTTCTGCATTACCGTTGCTTCTTCTACCGCATCGATCAATGTATCCACTTGGTCATCGTGATCTTGTGTCATTGCAGCATTAAAGGATTCACATTCTTCAATAAAGGTAGCAGTCCACGGTGCACTGGTTGGCAGTAATACAAAACGATCATCTGGTTTATTTTCAAAGTCATTTTCGAGTGGTACTTGAATGTCCATAAACCGTGTCAGCTTGTCTGTGCTTCGCTGTACTGGAATAACTGGCACACCCGCATAGGTTCCGAGGTTTTGAATCAATTGGGTACCATGTGCTTTATCTTCGACCTTCATCCAACGTATAGGCCTAGTCTCATAAGTATAGTCCTTATGTTTATCAATAAATGCCTTGGCTTGCCTATTCATCTCAGGTGCCTCCCATTTACCTCGGAGCAGGTCAATCAGGTAGAGTTTTCCATCATTACCCAACCCAACCAAAAGAAATACGGTAAAGTCGTTGTGCTCTTTGATCTTTTGGGCTGTATCGACATAAATTGCACGCCATTGGAGCGGAGGCAGGTCCTTATAAGATCCAAACCATTCAGCCTTGATTAAATCGCCACCCAGTTTTTTCGGATTCTGCATGTACTGGCTACTAAAGGTATATCTTGATACCGTGGCACCCTCTTTGTCTTGCCCACCTTTTTCAAGCTGTAGCAAAGATTTCAGAGTTTCTTTTTGCGGCCAGTAACTCTGACGTCCCTTTTCATCACGTTCAACATCTCTCGGTACCAAACGCTGAATGTGATCAGGCAAAGTATCAATGTAGGCATCATTAATCAGAGCCGGGATTGAGACCTGTTCCCAATCACCTGGTAGATTACCTGTCATGACGAAGTTCGTTGGATCTTCAACATGTAGTCTTTGCATAATCATGATGATTGGCGTATCAGACTTGGCTTTACGTGAGTTCACCGTATTTAGGATTTTACGGTTTGCTGAATCACGCTTGAGTTTACTGAAGGCATCCTCTGGCTTAAGTGGATCATCGATAATGATACAACCCGTAAAGCCCTGTTCAGCTAATGTACCTGCACGGCGACCAGTAACCTGACCACCCATTGACGCAACGTAGATATGCCCGACATCGTAATCATCTACAGTAATTTTCCATTCTTTCTTTGAATCTGTACTATTTGATACCTGTAAGTTCCACATAGCCTGAAAGTCCTTAGACTTCACTATGTCACGGGCTGTATCAGATACACCTTCGACCAAGGATTGTGAAAATGACAAATACAGGAAACGAGAGCGAGCATTAAGTGCAAGTCCACGCGGTATCAGATTTGTCGTTAATTCAGTTTTACCCGCACCTGGAGGAACGTTAATCACTAGGTTGGCGATATTGCCCTTAATCACCTCATCAATTAGCCAAGCGACATACTGGTGGTGCCAATTCACCATGAACTTAAAGCCCATTCGAGGCTTAAAGAATCTTCGTGTGAAATATAAATGCTCATCCTCACACAGCTTTTTCTCTACCTGTGTTTGTAGATCCATTTAGTATTCCTCTTGGGCTTTCCTCACAGCTTCATTTACTTGCTCTTGGGTTGCTTGAACGGTCGTGGTTTGTAGTGGTCCACCATCAGCGCCAGTGATTTCTATTTTCTTTTCGTAAAACCCTTTGATGATTTTTTGGATCTGATCTGAAAGCTTGATTGCATCTCGAGTATTGTTTTTCTTTTTCATTAAAAGATCACTGAGGATTTTTAACTGAACAATGTCATTGGCGCCCTCGATGTTATAGATCGGCTGTTCGATATAAATCTTGCGTGCCTCATTAAACAGGTCAACAAATTCTTGTGATAAATCCGCACCTGCCACTTTTGTTGGGTCATAAGTTTCCACCTGTTGAGGTGATACATCAATGTTGAATTTTTCCTTGATCTCCCCCACGACTTGAGTGGGTGTCATAAATTGTGCAAGTGAACGTACAATAAAGACTTTTTCAGCTTTTTTTAGTCTTGCCATAACTCACCATCCATCAAGGTACATCAAGGTAAGTGGGCAAAAAAAATTGAAAACTACCCGATCAAACAGGTCCCACAACACGCAGCAATATTCTTCTCTGATACAAACGGCGCTTGCTTAGCAACCTCAACAAGCCTTTTCACGTTCTCATTTGCTCCCCAGCGTTTAACCACACCAATGAACTCTTCTACATCATGAGCAGCCAAGTAATGCTTAGGTAAACCAGTGTGGTCGCTGTAGATGATTTCACCATCTTCATCGCGCTCAACACCAATGTGATAAAGCTCATGCTCGATCAATGCACAAAAGTCATGGTCATTCGAGTTTTCACAAAAACTGGCATCAATAGTAATGAGATAGACAGGCACATAGCCAAACCAATCCCGCATCTGTTGTTCCTGGCGTGCTTTCTTCCAACCACCTTGGTTAAACATCACTTTTTCACATTGACCCAATACCATTCGCTTTTTAGCCATACAAGCAGATGAAGCCCAAGCAAATGCTAAGAATGTTTCGTCATCATGTAGTAGCTCAGCAATATGGTCGTGGTCCGGATTATGAAGTTCACCACCAAGCGTTAAGAAGTTTTTAATCACCCAGTCTTTTAGCTCCACGGCGGGCGCAAGGCGTATTGCCTCTTCTTCCTCTGCCTGATCAATCAGATCCGTTGGCGGGAATGGTCTGATCTGGTCCATGTGCTTCCTTTAAATTTCTAAGCCAAGTTGTTGCTCGCCCCATTTCAATATCTGCTGGAACAAACTGCATAAACCGAAATCCCATCTCTTCAGCATGATCATATCGATCTATGCTCCAGGCTTTGTCTTTAAGCTTGCCCTTACGACCACCTGACCAAGGCCCACCCGCAATTTCAATCAACATCCGATATTCAATAAGGTGCAAGTCAAAACGCCAGTGCTTAGTCGTTTTGAAATGAAAGTATTCTTCATACTTAATTTCCATGCGATCAAGAATTTCTTTAATTCGCTCAAATGCATCTAAGTATTTTTGAGTAGCTTTAGGTAGTGGTTTGGTACGAGGTTTAATTTTTGGCAGCACTTTCCGAGTTAAGGTTTTATACGCACATAACTCCATGATAAATAACACCCCAAATAGATTGCATAGTTAACTTTTAACATTGCCTTTAATTCAATTTTGAAAAAAAATGAGACTAGTACAAATATTCTTTATAAAAGTGAGAGTCTTGCATGACCATTAAACTGAAATACACCAATGACAAAGGTGATGACTTCAATATCAACGTCCAAATTCTTCACCCTCACTTCTTCTTAGAAACATGGATTGTACTTACTAATCCAACACTTACAGATCATAGCAATAGAGATCACGCAGTTGATATATCACAAATTGATCTCAAAAAAATTCTAGAAAAGGTATACAACTTTTTCTTACCCGGATTAAGAGTTCTCTCGACCAAAATTTATTTTATAGATACTCAAGGCGATTACAGGATTCAAATTAAATATGATGGTCATGGTATTTTTAATACCCAAGCTATCTATATTTATGACTACTCTTTCATTGAAACGGAACCATCAGACTATAGAATTAGACATGTAAAAGAGCTTCTGAGCAAAATCTCGAATTAAATTAACATCAATAATAGAATTTAATTGCTTTAGCATTTTGATCAAAATCAAGCGCACCATTCAGGCGCTAGAACATACAGCCATCTGTTTAAATGGATTCTGTGTCCAAACTAATGGTGGAGGTATCAGGTGGCACTATTCAACCTTAATCTACTTGAAGAAGAATGCCACCATAAAAAAACCCAATCTTATGAGATTGGGCTATAAACTTTGATTTTACTTTGGAAGCGGGAGCTAGATTTGAACCAACGACCTTCGCGTTATCAAACCGACGAGCTACCAGACTGCTCTGTCTCACATCAACATGCCTGCTTTATACGCCCTATACCCTATATAAACAAATGTTTTTAAAAAATTAGTCACCAGTTAGGAAAGTCAGCTCATAATCATCATGGGTAATTTTAACTTTTACGCCTCGATAACAACGCTTGTCAGGATCTAAAGCTGAATTATCAACTTCGTCAGCAAATTTAGAAGAGCTTCTGAATTTTTCATACAGCTTGTAACCTATTCTTATCTTTTTAATTTTCCTGTCTTTGTTTTCGTTTTTATCTAATGTTTCATCTAAAAAGTCTAAAGTAATATCGCTCATTACATTCACCATGTGTTGTTTTTTTAAACGATAGTTTAACTTTAAACTAATACGTAAAATAAAGCACAGAAATGATACGTAATAAAAAAGCCCGATCATTTGATCGAGCTCAAAGAATCTGGGTGGCGGCATTCAATTTAAACCACTACGAATAAAAGTACCGCCATGGGTGCCCTGATTTTGCTTACACAAAAAACATTTCTCAGGGCATTAAAAATGCTCACATTACTGTGAGCAGTTATGGTATTTCTCGTCTTTCCGAGTGTCAGTCGTTCCAGCTAGGCGATATTTAACTTCGTCTAACCATGTAAAAAATTACTCTGTATTTGCTGATCAATCAATCAGTTTATTTCGTAATTTTTTGATAAATATCACATTTAATTCACAATAAATCTGATTTTAAATTGATCAGCACAGAAGTTTTATATTGGGGTTTATAGCTACACCCTACTTTAATTGCCACTGAATAAACACACTACTGATCAATTTTCTGTTTCGTTATCATTAAAAAAAGCCTGTTCTAGGGTTAGAAACAGGCCAAATTCTGAAAAACTTACAGCGCAAAAAATATGTCGCACATTTTGCATAAATAAGCACAACCAATCAAGAGATTTTTATTGTTTTTTAGATGCTTATATTGCTAATGCTAATTCGGTTCTCTGTCAAGAATGTTAGCTCATATTCATTATGAGTAACCTTGATCCTTACTCCACGATAAGAACGCTCATCTGGATCTAATGCTGAACTTATAACCTCTTCAGCAAACCGCGGGTTTGCCATAAGTTTATTATAAAACCCATGACCAATTAATAATTTGCTAATCTTCTCGTCCTTTTCTTGATTTTTTTTAACCATCTGATCAATTAAATCTAAAATTAAGTCACACATTTTTTATTATCCTCATGATTTTAAATTAAATTTTCCCTAGTTCTTTAGACTAAAATTAGATTAAAACTAATAAATTAAATATTCCCTGTTAATTTTTTATAAAAATAATAAATCCTAAAAGGCATTTCAATAGAAATTTTAGAGTCTCTATTTAAAGAAACCCTACATTTGTACAACTGATGTTATAGAGCACCCCAAATTCTATTCTTATCTTGGATAGTAAATCGGTTACTCAGAGTTTTTGGTGTACTCTCACACCACTTCAGCACAATTGAAGCATTGGGGGTTTTTAGAACCTAATTGTTCTAAAAAGTCATTTAATTCGGCAATATTCTTAAACCTAATTCTTTTTATACTCCCCACATTAAAGTGGACATTTACATAGTTGGTTGCTCCGTCTCTTTTGACTTCTATGTATTGAATTAGAGTAGTATTTACTAATACATCATTTATTCTTACAAACATCTCAATACCGTATTTATATAATTGGTTAATAAATTTATGGTTACACCTAACTGAAAAGCTATCACAGGTTTATTGCAAATTACTCAATTTTCACTTCCTGTGATTAACTGTTCTAGTTATCGCACTTACACAATATTTTTTCAATAAAAAAACCTGCAAAATCTTTTGCAGGTTATTAAAATTTAAAAGATTAGTCAGGGAATTATCTACTTAAATATGGCGCGAATTCAGCCTAGTTTTTGAAAGAGAATTCAATATATTTTTGCTGATTTTGTATGTCTTTCAACTTCAGAAGACGTTAAATTAATCACTTCTGCATATCACCAATATTGAATTCTGCATCATATCTCGTCTTAATTACTTCAAGAAGCTTATTGAGCATTTTTTGTGATTCAATAGTCATATTTTCAGCAAGTTTTAATCTTTCAAGCGCATCCGCGACAATCAAAGATAGCTCATCATTTTCTTTTCTTAGCTCATCATTTTCTTTAATTGCTCTCGCAAGTAACCATTCAACTTCTTCTTTTGTTAAAACACTCATGATGATGCTCAGAATTTTTTTAGAGCATATAAGAACTTGAAGCAACAAAAAAGCCCACTTTAGGATGAGCTTGAGAATCTGGGTGGTGGCATTCAGTTTAAACCACAACGAATAACAGTGCCGCCATAAAAAAAAGGTCTGCACTACGGATTAATGCAGACCCAAACTCTGAAGAAACATATCAATATGAGAGATGTGTCGCGCATTTTGAAGAATTATGAATATTCACGCAAGTTCATTAAACTAATTTCTCAAATAAAGATAATTGATATACATACTTTAGTCATTTATTGAAAAAAGTTAGCTCATAATCATCATGTGTAATTTTTACCTTTATTCTTCGATAACATCTATGTCTGGATCTCAGGCCCACCAGTTGTACTTTTTATGACGTATTTATCCTGAGCCTGTTTTGCAATATGTAAACTAGAAAAATGGCGCGCCATGCAGGGCTCGAACCTGCGACCATCCGCTTAGAAGGCGGATGCTCTATCCAACTGAGCTAATGGCGCATTGGGTGCCCTGATATTGCTTAAGCAAAAAACATTTCTAAGGGCATAAAAAAAGCCCGCAAATTGTATTGCAGGCTATTAAAATTTAAAAGATTAGTCAGGGAACTATCTACTAAATCTGAAGCGAATTTTGCAGAAAATCTAAATGGATTGCAATACTAAAATGCATCTAAAATACACATTAATAAAAATTTCATATTTCAGAATGCAAAAAAGCTCATCTTTTGATGAGCTTTTAAATATTTAGTGAATTTGTATAACTTCGTCCACTATAGCAGAAATATGCCATATTGCGTCTAGACGATCAAGCCTTGATTTTTCTAATATCTACTGTCTCACCCATTTCTTTAAGTTTTTGGATTTTATTATATAAATATTCAATGGTAGGTAGCGTACAAACATCGACCTCCCTATCGCCGAACTCAAAGTAAATATATCCCTTATTGTCAATTTTGAATTCCTTACTAATAGAAAATTCAAAATAAGTCTCTCCCAAAGCTTTAAGTAATTGATCATAAGCTTTAAGAGAAGCTGTCACCACCAATGTAAATTTATCCATTACTAAATTCGCAATCTTTTATCATGTCCAGATAGATAGAATTTAGCACAACTAACCATAATTGCTGCTTGTGCTTTAGATTGATTGGTTTCCTCAGCAACTTTACTTAGGCCTTTGTTTTCTACTTTATTTTTCACTAAGCACATCAATGCAAATTTAGTTGTGAAATCAGTATTTTCACTCTTAAAAATGCTTTTAAGCAAAGCCTGTATATGATCAGCTTCGAAATCACCAATTTCACACTTAATGTATGATTTACTGTTGCGTGGAGCTTTATCTGCCTCTTGGATCAACCAATAGATTTGATTCACATGCAGTCCATCTGGTAAGCCACCACCTTTCATACGAACAGTCTCACACCAAGCCCCAAACTGCTCCAACCAGCCATCAATGTTGTATTTAGACCAATCCATCACTTCTGTTTTAACCGCTGCATTCATGCTCTATCCTCAAACTTCTCTTACGTCTATGTTGTGCACTGTTTTCATCAAGTGTTTCTTGTTGCGATAACTCGCTAATTTTCTTGTCGCTACTGATTTCACATCCTCCACTACAAACTCTCCAGTAATGCGGTAATACGTGAAATCAGCAAAGTATCGTAATGCTGGTTTTGCTCTTTTCTCCCCTTCAATCTTTGTCTTCGGTGCCAATTCAAATTTGGTGTGGTGCTTTAAATCTCGGATCTCCCCGCATTGCTGCATCGCTTTAAGTTCGATGTACCGTTCAAACTCTTTCTTGCTGTCAAAGGTCATTCCATCAAGTTCGACTTTCACGGCTTTGAACTTGTTCCCTTGGCTCTTTCTCTTCGGTTGTGGGAACATTTCACGGTACTGAGCAACGCTGATAGAACTCATGCAACCCCACCTAAATAAAGACTAATTCTTTCTCCAATCCATCGCATGACAAGCACAGCCATTGAATTGCCAAGTGCCTTATATCTTGATGTGGATGCTGCTTTGGGGATATTGGTGTAGTTATCTGAAAAGCCTTGTAAACGCTCGCACTCAACTTCAGTGAGATATCTTGCTAAATAAAAAATGTTAGGGGGAACAAAATAAAATATAGCTTGATTTATAGCTCCACCACCTTTACCACCCGTCCTTAAAGTTGGTGCAATATTTTGTGATAAGTCTCTTAAATGATCATTCTTCGTCCCACAATACAAAACACCGTGCTTATCAGCACTGGTTAAGGTTGGCGCTTGTTCTTCCTTAAATCCCCCACCATTTTGAATAGATCGCCCAATAATATTGCCTTGTACCCCGTAAGTTTTAACAACATATCCTCGATCGTTATTTGCCATGAGTGTTGGATAGAGTTCATTTGATATAGCAGCATTTGTCGTGCATCCACCAACTCCAATCGCATGTTTAATGTAGTAATCACCACAGAAAGCCTCCTGATTACCTAGCCATTTCTTTTGTCCATGAGAAGCTAAAATGGGTGGAGTGTAGGTTTTCCCGCTAATAGTCGTGCTTGCTCTGTAAGTGTGAAGTTCACTACTGGAGGAAGTACTTTTTTTCTTGCCTCCGCACGGCGCAATATCCCGGTGCAAGCTTTTTCGCTCAAATAGTATTTCGGCGACACTTTCTGCTCTAGCACTTGCGACAACAAACACTCTTTTGCGTCGTTGGGCGAGTCCGAAATATTGAGCATCAAGGACTCTCCAAGTGACTTGTCGTTGTGGTCCAAACACACAACCAGCGTTCGTCCATTTTCGCCCTGTCGGCTGCAACTCAGCCCCTTCACCTGCGAGTGCTCCCAAAAAGCAACCGAAAGCATTGTCTTTTGTATTGAGTACTCCTGGTACGTTTTCCCAGATAATAATGGCTGGCTTAAGTCCTCGAATAGATCTTGCTGTATCAATTTCATTTGCTAATCTCACAAATTCGAGACTTAACTGTCCACGATCATCATCTAAAGAATTTCTTAACCCCGCTACAGAAAATGCTTGGCATGGTGTGCCGCCAACTAAAACTTCAGGTGCTTCCACCTCATTGTTTTTTACTTTTTCTGCAATTGCTGTCATGTCACCTAGATTTGGCACATCGGGATAATGGTATGCAAGAACCTGACTCGGAAACTTTTCTATTTCTGCAAACCATGTCGGCTTCCATCCAAGTGTATGCCATGCAACTGTTGCTGCTTCTATACCAGAACAAACTGAACCGTATCTCATGCCACCTCCAGCAACGTGCCAGAGAATCCAACCTGTTTGAGGTATGGTTCCCACTTTTTGGCTTGAGTTGGATCTTCAAGTTTCACGGCGATACGCGCTGCCAGTTTTTCAAAGGACTCACCCGGCTCGCTGTACTTGCTTGCAAACTCAGGATGGTGTGAAAGTTTCTGTGCGAAGGTTGCAATCTGTTTTTCAGAAAGGTGTTTTGGATTGTTGGCTACAGGTGTTTTGCCATATCCAGCTTTGGTGTCTTGGGAATATTTGCTTCGATATGCGGTGATCAGCCAATCAGCAAAGTGGAAATTCATGAGTTCATCGCAAAGAGATCTATCTCGGTTATAAATTTCGAATGCGCGTTTTTCCCGTTCTGCCCATTTCGCTGTCAGGATGATTTTTGGATCGATGCTGTCATCGGCCAAAGTAATTTCTTCACGAAGTTTTTTGAAGCAAAGCCAATCTTTTTTGTTTTTAGATTCTACTGGAAGATTCCTTGGGAGATTCTGTGTACCAATTTCGGTACTGGTCTCGGTACCGTTTTTGGTACTACTCCCCGTTCCATTTTCGGTACTAGTACCAATATTGGAACCAGTGCCTAAATTGGTACTAGTACCGCTTTTAGCACTAGTCCCCTTTTTGGTACTGGTGTTTTCTTCTTCACGGCCAATGATGCCGATCAGTTGATAAACTTTTACGCCATTACCCACGATCTCACCCGTAAATCTGATGAGTTGCTTTTGCTCTAAATCATCCAATCCCTTGATGATGGTTTTACGGTTCATTTTGGTATCTTTAACCATCCGCATTAAGCTCGGATAGCACTTATGATCTTCACCAGCCCGATCAGCGAGTGAGAGTAGTATTAAGCGTTGGGAGGAACTTTCAATATCTGCCTTCCAAGCCCATATCGTTGCATCTAGGCTCACGCTTCACCTTCCTTTTCAATTATTTGTATAAAGCGACCAAACATCATGATTCGCTCGGCACGTAACAGGCTTGCTATGATTTCTCCTGCATACCAAGCTGATAACCGGTGTTCGTTCATGAGCATCTCGAGAAATTCATCACGCATCACCGCGGCATTCGCTTCATCACGGTTAATCTTTCGTAGATTTGCTCTACGGATATCTAATAGCTCATCTAGAGTGCGAAGTGCTGGCTCATACCATGACTGAACGCCTTGTACATGTTTATACTCAGGCTGTTTCTTAAGTACCTTGTTGGTAATCATGGAACCTCCGCTATTGAGTGTTCGATTTGGCTTAGACGATGTTTGGCATTCAGTTCTGCTACCGTAGCTGTACGGATGGCCAATCCCGACACACGGCCAATACGATGATCTGTATGCCAGTACTTCCCATCAAAATGCTTTAGGGTGATCAAATCTGTCGTTAAAAGCAGATTGAGTTCTTTAAGCACCACAACATCACCAGATAAAAAGTCCGCTTGTGACTCAAAGCTCAGCAAACAAGTAGCGCACTGTTCTTCTTTAAAGTCAGTGCATTTGCCAGAACATGGGTGTTGTGTTAAATTTGTTTTCATTCTTGGGTTCCTAAATTCTTGAATATGAAAAGCCTGATCTCGCACGTCGGGCTTTTTTTTATGTAAATTTCGTATAATTTCATTTGCAAACACCCTAAAACATTGGTATAAAAAATACTCAACTCCGTAAGGATTGAAGCTCATTAATAGGCCTGAACTAAATGTTCAGGCTTTTTTTTGATAATCGCTCTTTGATATTTTTTACTGAACAATAAAAACTTTCGCGCAGAATTCGATCTCACATTCATTTTTAATAACCTTTAAATTGATATAGAAGCTAGATCTAAACCAACAGACTTGTTTGCGTTAAATTCCTTTAATTTCATTTGAAAACTCTTATAAAACTTGGTATAAAAAATGTTCAACTGTGAAAAGGTTGATGCACTTTTGTAGGTCTGAACTAACTCAACAGACCTATTTTTTTGCGTATCACTTTTTTCGAAATTTTTTATTGAACAATAAAAATTCTCGTGCTAATTTTGATCTCATATTCATCTCCGCAAGTGTTTTGAATTGCCGAAAAAGCCTGATTCGCACGTCAGGCTTTTTCTTTTTCAAAATTGGCCGTGTATTTCTTCATTTGTTTAAGCGCTGCCTGATCAACCGCAGCAATCAGCTCTGTTAAGCCTTGAGTAAGTTGATGGATCTCTTCGTACTCAGCAGGTGTAATCACCCCATCCTCATAAGCCTCATACACAACATGGTTGGCTTTACCACTCTTAATGTTGTGCTGCATCATTGCCTCAAAAATCGACAATTCATGGTGCTTGCTTGGATCACAATTCACTGGAACTAATGCATAGCCCAATTGATGCGCCCACACTTTTAGAAGTTCAGGGCTTTGCGTGAACATCATGATGGTTTCAAGCTTCTTTAAGCTCGGTAAGTGATTTGGCATTCTTACGTTGCCGTAGTTGCAAATTGTGTTATGCGAGTCACCAGTAACCTGAGCAATTTCCTTTGGAGAAATACCCTTAGTCTGGTTAATCATTTTAAAAAGTGCCGTCTGTGCTTCACTGCTTAGTGATATTTCTTGCATTGTGAAATCCCTGTTTTATTTCACGTTTATTTAAAACATTGACCGAAACATAATTGGTTATGCGGTGAGTTGCTGGATATTTGCTTTTAATTTTCCGTTAGTGAGGACTTGAAATGTCGCCTGAGTTTTAAGGGGTATTCCGCCTTCTCTCCAATAGTGAATAACCGAACGGTTGCGCTTTAAGATGCGCGCAAGTCCTGCATCACTTTCAGCCTTATAAAAGTCTTTAAGGTCATCTACTGTCATGTTTAGTTTCCAGAACTAATATGTTTAGTTTATTGAACTATAAGTTTAGGAATATGTCAATTTTATTGTTTAGTATTTTGAACAGTGTTTAGGAAGTTGTGATTATGGAAAGTACTGCAGATAGAATTTTAAAAAGAATGAAAGTGCTTGATTTGCAGCATAAAGACCTTATTGCGGCAACAGGTGCTAGCAAAGGAACTGTCACAAACTGGATCAGTGGAGTAAACAACCCTACTGGCAATAGATTGCTGTTGCTTGCTAAAGCATTAAAAACAACTCCAGAATGGATATTGACCGGTCAAGGATCGGAATCAAATGATTCTATTCAAATCATTGAGCCAACTATCGTCACTGATGATCTCAGAGACCACTTCATTTGGATCGATGTTGTAGAAGCAAGTTTTTCTTGTGGTTCAGGTGAGTCTATTGAGTTTCACTTTGATGTTATCAATGGAAAAATCCCCTTCTCACCATCTTTTTTAAAAGATAAGAATGTCACTGAAAAAACAATGAAAATCATAAAAGCTAAGGGTGATAGCATGGCTGATTTCATTAAAGATGGTGATTTAGTAGGTATCAATCTTGCTCAAACAGACATAGTTGATGGTGAGATCTACGCTGTTTACCTTGCTGGTGACGGCATGATCAAACAGATTTTCAAAGAAGCTGATGGTTCATTGATTCTTCATAGTCTTAATGACAAATATAGAGATAAAGTCGTAACTGAAGAGAACGGCAAAAATTTTAAAGTTATCGGGCGTCAATTTTGGCGAGCTGGGTAAATCCCAGCAACCTTATAACAATAAAATATAATTAATTAAATAAATTACTTATAAAACACAGAGGGTAAAACATGGATAATTTTTTAATAAGGCTTAAAGACCATATCGATCATGTAAAAAAAGTAGGCAGTCATTGCACTACAGAAGAAACTACAAAGCAGGCCCTAATCCTGCCATTGCTTGATATATTGGGCTTTAATCCATACGACCCAACTAAAGTCCTTGCAGAATTTGCTGCTGATTTCCCAGGCGTAAAGGCAACCGAACGTGTTGATTATGCTTTATATTGCAATGGTCAGCCTGTTATGTTTATTGAAGCAAAACCATATTCATCTGATTTGACCAATCATGCACCCCAGTTATCTAGATATTTTAACAGTAGCTTAGGGGTTACTATTGGAGCAATAACTAATGGTAAAGAGTGGCGCTTCTTTACCGACCTCATAAATACAAATGTAATGGATGAAAAACCATTTCTAACAATTGATTTTACGAAAGCTCACCCTGAGGATCTAACGCAATTAGCAGAATTCAAGCATGATAACTTCCATGCAGAAAAACTAAGATTTTTTGCTGAAGAAAATCAATATATCCAACAATTTAAAACAGTTATTAAAAAAAGTATCAATGAAGTAGATATAGATTTTGTTCGCTACGTAGCGCAACAAGCAAATATCCAAAGACAGTTAAACACAAAATTCTTAGAATCAATTCAGCCATTTGTGCAACAAGCAGTTCAGCAAGCTATAAGTGATACTGTTGTAAAAGGCTTGTCTTCACCTACTATTATTACAGCTCAACCTGTTGAACAGAAAGTGGTTGAGGAGCAACCTAAAACAACAATAGTTGCTCCAGAGCCTGATTATATTGTTAATCCTGATAATGAGAAAATTATTACAACTAAAGAAGAGCAAGACTTGCTTAGAATTGTGACTGAGTTATTTCCTGAAGTTGAGCTCGAAGGTCGTGATACAGAATCATACTACTCGGTCCTTTATCAGAGTAAAACGAATAGATGGCTCTTTAGATATGATGTGAATCGCAAGCGACCAACAATACAATTCAATGTTACTGTTGATGATTCTCGGAAAATCGAACTTGAACGCGCTGGATTGGAAGTTCAAAATAATGGGCAAATTTTTATTGAAAAGCCTGAACACATTTACAGAATGGTTGGTATTCTCAGGGATAGCCTTGAGCACTGTATGAATGATGAAAACTTTAAGCGTGCCTCCAGCCAATAATTGAAAACTGAAAACTAGGGGTCTCCCCTAGTTTTTTCATTAGGTGACTCAATGAGATCCACATTTCTTTTTACTTTTGTGACTCTACTAGTTCTTACTGGTTGCTCAAAACAAGAATCATCCACCCCAGTGAATGATTCAGATACATCAGCAAAATTCGAGAAGTTAGATGCAATTATAGATGGGTATCTTGATAAATTAGATAACCCTCAAACCCCTATAGCTGAGCGTAAACAGATCCTATGTGTTGAGTATCCGAATTTTTACAACAAAGAGTATGCGCCACTTTTACTTAAAGATTTCCCTCAAGATTACACTCAAGTAAAACTTGATCGTGATTTGAAATCAGCTTTGGATTACTACAAAGGAAAAGACAATATTCAATGCTAAGCTCTTTATTTCTTAAATCTGAAATGAAAATTTTATAAGCTGCTATCAAGGTCACTTGCACAAGACCTGTAACAACAAAGTAGCGCAAACTAGCCCATCCATGTGATGGGTTTTCTTTTGCCTTTTGGAACCTAAGTTTAGTTAATTATAAATAAAGTTCATTTTTCTAAACATATTTATTGACTCATACAGTTCAGTTTACTAAACTTAATTTCACCAGATAACAAAAAAGCACACCAGACCTCGAAATCAAATGTGCTTTTACTCTAAGAGTGAGACAAGTATGAAACAAACTATATGCCACAGTCAAATGCCAGAGTTCGAAAAGAACCCAAGCTGCACGACTTCTCATCTATACCAGCACCCTACTGCTGCCAATACAGTGCAGTACAAAAGCAAATCAGGTTTAGTGCGCGCTTCTATCACTGCAATCATCTGTAGCGTTTCGATTATTTCAGGTCTTTTCAGTTGCACGGTGGATCAACATGCAACCGCTGCTCAAGTTGAACACATCGTTAAAGCAGGAGTTCAGCCATGAGTAATCCAGAAACTATCGAAATTCACGACTTAAGCACTATCCATAAGCTTTGTAAATTTGGTGCAGATCACAGCATGGAAGGCTGTTCTTTCACTGAAATTGTTGAGCGCATGTTTGCTGAGTTAGCTAAAGCCCAAGAAGCAAGAAGCAAGAAGCAAGAAGCAAGAAGCAAGAAGTGTAATTCTGTCCTGCCAGCAACTTAAAGAAGCTGTTGAATTTGGCGCACCTGACCTTTTTCAAGAAGCCAAGGAAGGTGATGACCTACAGTTCCAGCTTGAAACTGAAATGGCTATCGAATTTAGAAAGGATGGTCATAGCGGTCCCGGTTACTACTGCTGGTATTTAGATTTGCCAGAAGAAGGTTCAATCATCCTTGGTGAAGTAGAACAGGAGCAAAACTCATGAATGCTCAAGTCAAAACAAAATTTGCTGAGTTCATCAGCATGGATGCAAACCGCAATCTAACTATGCGCCTTGGTCCTACGGTCTATGTCCAAAAAGGTGCTGATATTTTCTGGCAAAACAAGTCTGGTGAGTTGGTCTTAGTTACTGATGAGACCCATGCAAGCAAGCCATGGATCCGCGAAAACTTTAAACGTGAACGTACCTTTCAGAAACGTAAAGCTTTAGCAACTGGCTTGCAGTCTTCACACATCCCTTCACAAGACCGTCGTGCGTTTAACAAACGTATGGGACGAGTTTGGGCTTAAGGAGTAACGGACATGACAAATACAAATCAACAAAACTCAAATGCTGTAGAACAACCTGTGAACGTATTACAGCTTATTCAACTTGAACTTAAAGCACCTAAAAGCAAGCGTAATACCTTTGGTAACTATAACTACCGTAACTGTGAAGACATTCTGGAAGCAGTTAAACCCCTACTGCAAAAATACAATGCTTCACTGGTCATTACTGATGAAGTTCAGGAAGTTGGACCTGTAGTAGTCGTGACAGCAAAAGTTATCTTTACCGATGCCAATGGTAAAGAAACTACGGTTCAAGCCCATGCAGGTGTAGAGATCAGTAAGAAAGGTATGGATGTAGCTCAAACTTTTGGTGCGTCCAGTTCTTATGCGCGTAAATATGCCCTTAATGGCTTATTTCTGATTGATGACACCAAAGACTATGATTCTGACGAATACCATAATCAGGTCAATAATAATGCGCGAAATAACTCGCAGCAGAACAACAACCAGACTCAACAGGCAAACCGCAATACAGGTAATCAACAAAGATCCAGCCAGCAAAATGGTAATGACCAACAACAAAAAACCATTGGGCAACGCTATAACGATGCCCTTGTAGCGATTCGTGAAGCTAAAAGACCTCAAACACTCGACAAAGCGATTAATACTTTTGCAAATACACAATACAACGAAGCCATTCGCCGAGCTTGCCGTGCCCGAGCAGATCAGATGGGTTGGAATGAAGCACCTCCTCAACAAAATCAACAGCAGCAAGCATTACGTCACTAATAATTTAAAAGGATAAGAACATGAATATTTTAAATGGTACCGAAGCTTTTGCTGCAATGATGGCTGGTCAGACTGTTTTGTGCCGAGCTATTGGTGACTTAATTGAATTTGATGATATAGGCCAGTTCCCTGCCACTATTTTTGCTAAACCCGGTTATGAATTTTGCATCAAAATCGAAACAATTGAAGTTGCAGGTATCACATTTACTAGACCTTTAAAGCTTGAAGAAATTCAAGAAGGTCAGGATGTATATGTCACCAATACTTATGGTCAGACTATCTATATCAGTGAATTCGGCAAGATGACTTGTAGTGCACTTATAGATTCTATCAATTCAGGGTTTGTACAACGTGATGAAGAGAATGCCAAACTTCAATTGCGAGCTCTATCTAAAGTTTTAGGTCGCGAGTTAATTGGCGAATGCTTGGTAACCAGACTTGGTAATGAAAAACCTAAGAAACGTTCAGCATCCAAAAAACAAAGTGATGAGGGCAAGGTATCAACTAAGCCAGAGTTGGAACAAGTTCCGGATATTGAGTCACGAGGGCAAACAACATACTCATCCAATGTTTCTGCTGAAGAGGTCTTTCAAGCTCACAAATCAGGAATAGCAAATACTAGTTCTATTGAGACTATAAATGGAATTCTTAGCCAAGCTACACAAAATAGCCTTTTAAGTGAAGACCAGAAAAATAGTCTATGTGAATTTGCGGATAAAACTAAAGAATTAAAAGCGAAAGAATCTGGAGAAATTGAAACTGATCACTTTGATGAATCTGACCCTGCTATTCACAAGTTCGTTGATGCAATTGAGAAATGCCAGTCTGACTATGAATTACAAGGAGTTGAGCGCAATCTCGAGGGAAATAAATCAAAAGTTCATGCAAGCGAATATGCTGAACTTACAAATCGCATCCAGTTAAAGCGTGAATCATTTTTTGCCAGTAATGAACATATACTCGGTTTAGAAAGCTTGAAGCAACTTCAACAAGATGCTGAAAATCTTATCCAATATCAGCAGTCTTTGGATGAATACATTCAGCGCGTTAAGAATGCTAAAACACCTGCAGAAGCAAATGCACTTGTTAAATACACAGGTTCTTGGACCGAAGAACAGCGTAAACCTTTGATTGATGCAATCAATGCTCGTTTGGTTGAGTTGAATCCACCAGTTAATGATGCCTCCTTATCAGTTCGCATTTCTAAAGCTGTGGATCTTACTGAATTGGATGCTTTAGAAATTGATGTCTCCTCATGCGATGAGTTCATCCAACCAAAGCTAATGGAGTTGGTACAAAAACGTCGTGCGTAGTTAGATCCATTCTTTAGCCCACTGGGGAATGCATCATGAAATTCAAATACTCAACAATCACCCGAACACTTACAGTGTTCGGGGCAAAGATGGACCACATTTTCCACAACGTCAGTGTTGGTGAAATTGAGGAACTGGTGATTGATGCCAAGTTTAAAGAAGCACTTTGGAGGAAATAATGGAGTCGATATCTGAAGTAAAAAAATCAGCCCACATGGATTCGTCAAAACCATCAAAAGCTCATGATATTATGACAATTTATCCTAAAAATATGGTAAATCTACAAAAAGCAGCTAATGATTCCAATGAGAAAATTTCACTTCTCTATGAAATAAGTGGTCAACACTATATCGATACATTAGATGCTGAAAATTGCCAGTGTAAGGATAAGAAAGTTCACTTAAGTGAGCTAGATTTGTCAGGGTAGATAAATAAACAATTACACCGAGTACAACTCTCGAAGGTTGGTTCACATGGAATGTCTAATTTTATGGTTTGACGTGATGCTAATAGTGAATGGAACACTGTTTATTAAATACGAACTCTGGCGATAGTTATGAATATTTTAAACGATGATCAAAGCACAAGAGCTAAGTCATGACAGCAAGAATCCTTGATCCATGCTGCGGCTCTCGCATGATGCATTTTGATCGTACAAATCCGAACGTGCTGTTCGGTGACATCAGAACTGAAAATCATATTCTGTGTGATGGACGCATTCTTGAGGTATCACCAGATCTAGAAATGGATTTCCGTCAGATGCCTTTCAAAGATGGTCAATTCAATTTGGTAGTGTTTGATCCACCACATCTAATTAAAGCTGGCAAACAAAGTTGGCTTGCTTTGAAATATGGAAAGCTAAAGGAAAACTGGCGTGAAGATATTCAAAAAGGTTTTGCAGAATGCTTTCGCGTGTTGGCCAATGGTGGCGTTTTGATTTTTAAGTGGAATGAAACTCAAATTAAGGTTAGTGAAATATTAGCCTTAACAGATCAAAAGCCAGTGTTTGGTCACATTAGTGGTAAGCGTGCAAATACGCACTGGATTACTTTTATGAAGTTGGAAAGTTTGAAGGAGGCGACTTGATGAATATTGATCGTCGCGTGCGAGCGAAAGAATTTATGCAGCTGCTTTCAATTAAAAAAGATGCGTTTTACAATAAGGTCAAATTGGGTGAAATTGAACAACCAGTGCGATTAAATAAGAAAGATGTCTACTGGCATGAGTCTTATGTGAAGCAAAAAGTTGAAGAATTTAAACCAAAAAATTTAGCCTGCTCATAGCAGGCTTTATTATACCTATTGCTTTTATAAAAACGGGTAACTTAACGGGTAATATAACCAATAAAGTAAAATAAATTTATTATAAACAATAATATAGATATTAGATGCGCATTCGCAATCAGAATATTCACAAAAAAACACGCCTTTTAAAAAGTGACTGACTAGAACATTTCATTGAATTATATGTGAAATTATATATATTAACGCGCAATATCAATCATTAAATGAGTGTCTTACAATGATTAAAAATGTATCACTTCGTCGTTTTATGGGGTTAAGCTGCGCGATTATTTTTGCTCAAGCTGTCAATGCTACCGAAGGCTTAACTCAGGAAGAAGCCAATACCATGGTGAAAGAAGACATTGCGTCAACTCAAGTGATGGCAGAAGTTTGCCCTGCCCTTATTGGTAAAAATGCCAAACTCAACAGTAACGTAAATACCCTCACTCAAATGTATTTAAAAGAACATTCTGATGCTGCGATGACCTTAGACAAACTACAGTCAGATGCTGAATACCAATCAATTTTGCACGAAACGCGTAAAGCCGCGCATGAAACCAGCAAAGAAGAACAACAAGCAGTCTGTATGGATGTTGTTGAATATCAAGCTTAATTAAGTACATGATCTACGAATGGCTTCTATATTCAGGCATTCGTAGATTGATGTAGAAAAGTATCGTTCATAACTTATTTATCATTTCAACCATTTATATACATTTATCCCCTTCCATTTCTTTGCAATCGGTTTAACCTTAGCGCAAATAGATTTACTTTTTGAGTTTATTGGTTATGCAATTAAAAGCTTTCAAAATGGCTTCATTGGCCTTGTTAACAACACTTACTTTTTCATTCAGCCACGCAGAAGAAAGCAAAGATGAAAATATTGAAGTCACCCTCAATCAAACTGTGACACAGCAAGAGCTTGCTGCCATTTATGTACTTTCAGAAATTTGCCCAAGCTTAGTCGAAAATAAAGACGGCTTTGAACAAGGCTATGCCAAGTTAGTGCAAGAGCATATGCCTGAAGAAAAAAATGCCGTGGATGCCCTTGCCAAACTTAGCCAAGCAAAAGCATTTAAACCGATTTTAGCTGAAGCAAAATTAGATGCCCAAAATGCAGGCAATGATAAAAACCAAGAAATCTGTCAAGAATTAACCAGCTATAGCAATTGAAACAAATTGGTTACAATACTTTTGCAATAAGCCGATTTCACCGGTGGAAGTCGGCTATGCTTTACCCTAGAATGCTAGGTTCTTTCTGCTTATATCAAGATATTGGAACCCGCTAGAAATGATCCGTAAAAGCGCCCTTGCTGCAACATTACTATTACCAAGTTTCTCTTTCGCAGCAACTGTCTTATCTACGCCGCCAGAACTCAATAATAAATCTTATGTTTTGATGGACTATGAGACGGGGCAAATCCTCGCAGCAAAAAATGAAAATGAAAAGTTAGCACCTGCTTCAATGACAAAAATGATGACCAGTTACATCATTGAACAAAAACTGTTGAAGGGCGAGCTGACTGAAGATGAAAAAGTCCGCATGAACGAATCTGCATGGTGTCGTGGCAGTAGTACCGAATCATGTATGTATGTTCCTCTTAATGGCACAGCGACAGCATTAGAAATGTTACGTGGCATTATCATTCAATCAGGTAACGATGCATCTAAAGCAATGGCAGAACACATTGCAGGTAATGAGGGTACTTTCGCTTACATGATGAATGAAGAAGCGAAACGTATGGGGATGAGCAATACGCATTTCATCAACTCAACTGGTATGCCTGCAGATGGTCACTACTCAACTGCAAAAGATATGGCGACACTCGCGCAACATATTATTCACGACAGTTCAAAATACTATCCAATTTATTCTGAAAAAGAATTTACCTTTAATGGAATTAAACAAGGCAACCGTAATGCCCTGCTTTATACTGATCCAAGCGTAGATGGTTTAAAAACCGGTCACACTGAAGAAGCAGGTTACTGCTTAACCACTTCATCTAAACGTGGTCCAATGCGCTTAATTTCTGTGATTTTTGGTGCGCCAACAATTCAGGAACGTGCATCACAAACACGTAGCTTATTGGCTTGGGGCTATGCAAACTTTGAAACGGTAAAAGTACAACCTGCCAACCAAGTTTTAGCCAAAGCAAAAGTCTATTTTGGTAAAGAAAATGAAGTTCAAATTGGACTTGCAGAAAACTTCAACGTAACTATGCCTAAAGGCAAAGCTGATGCCATCAAAACCCAATTGGTTGTACAGCCTAAACTCACAGCACCTCTACAAAAAGGTCAAGTGGTGGGTAAATATGTTGCAAGCTTAGACGGCAAGGTGATTTCTGAAAAGCCATTAGTCGCGTTACAGTCAGTTGAAGAAGCAGGTTTCTTCGCACGTTTACTCGACCATATTAAACAATTCTTCGCTAACTTATTTTAAGACTTGATTGCTTAAACTAAAGTTAAAGCATTCGTATGCAAATACGAGTGCTTTTTTCTTTTATACTCTAGGGTAAATTGCTGAATGATGCTGTATGAATATGAAAAAAAATATCCGCCCTTATCTTGATAGCAAACCCAAAATTGATGCCTCTTGCTATGTTGATGATGCTGCGATTGTGATTGGTGATGTGGTACTGGCTGATCATGTTTCAGTTTGGCCCTTTGCTGTGATTCGTGGAGACGTGAACAGCATTAAAATTGGCAAACACAGTAACGTACAAGACCACTGCATGCTGCATGTTAGCCATAAGAATGACGCTAAACCGAATGGTTCTCCCCTTATTATTGGTGAAGATGTCACCATTGGGCATCATGTAACCTTGCATGGCTGTACTATTGGCAATCGAGTTTTGGTTGGAATCAACAGTATCGTTTTAGACGATGTCATTATCGAAGATGACGTGATGATTGGTGCTGGCAGTCTTGTTCCACCGCGTAAACGTCTGGAAAGTGGTTATCTGTATGTTGGCAGTCCAGTACAGCAGGTACGTCCATTAACGGATAAAGAAAAAGAGTTTCTAACTTATTCTGCACGTCATTATGTGAAGGTGGCGAATAATTACCGAGAGCAAGATTAATTAAAAAGCCCCATAGTTTGGGGCTTTTTTAAAATTATTAAAGATGCACCATTATGTTTAACAGCAATGGCTCTAGAAGACGAAAAAATGCTCCTTGACCACAAAATGTAATCATATTGATCCGTCAGTCTTATTCATCAATACGCCCTTATGAATGAATTTTTCAGATTATAATTTTACAACTACTCGACCTCTAATTTTTCCATCTAAAATATCATTTGAAATATTTATAGCATCCGTTAACTGAATTTCAGTCGTTACTGTTTCCAATTTTGTTTGATCTAATTCGGTAGCCAAACGCTGCCAAGCTTCTGTTCTTAATTCGATCGGTGCCATCACACTATCAATGCCATATAACGTGATTCCTCTCAAAATAAATGGAGCTACTGTAGCAGGAAAATCCATACCACCAGCCAAACCACACGCAGCAACAGCTCCTCGATATTTGGTTCCAGCACATGCATTGGCTAAAGTATGGCTACCGACAGTATCAATTACACCTGCCCAAATTTCTTTGCTCAATGGCTTACCTGATGAAGCTAATTCAGCACGATCAATAATTTCACTCGCACCCAAATAAGTTAAATATTCTGATTCTTGAGGTCGACCTGTTGAAGCGGTTATCTCATAACCCAGATGCTTCAAAAGCATAATCGCAATACTACCAACTCCACCATTTGCACCTGTCACTAAAATCTTTCCATCACTTGGTTTAATACCATGTTTTTGTAAAGCCATGACACACAACATTGCGGTATAACCTGCTGTACCAATGATCATCGTATCTTTAAAAGAAAAAATAGAAGGTTTTCTGATGAGCCAATCACCTGAAACAGTGACTTGTTCAGCCAGTCCTCCAGAATACTTTTCACCCACGCCCCAGCCATTCAACACAACCTCATCTCCCGCTGTCCATGCTGGATGTCTTGATTCAATCACTACGCCTGAAAAATCGATGCCTGGGGTCAACGGAAAACTACGTACCACTGGAGCGCGCCCTGTAATGGCTAAAGCATCTTTATAATTTAATGTTGAATACTTTACCTCGACTCTAACCTCTCCTTCTTGTAAAGGCTTTGCAGCAATCTCTGTAATTTTTGAGCTGTAACCCGCATCATCTTTAGTGATTTCAATACCCTTGTACATAGAACTTCCTCTTCATTTAATTAGACGACCTGTCTAGAATTAAGTAAAAAATAAATGCATACATCTGCATTCATTTTTTACTTAATTTTTAACACGATTTCGCTGTTCTACACTGACAGCAAATAAGCGATAAAATGCATCTAAAGGACTGGCAGATTTGACCAAGCGCGCTCTCAGCACCGCACCTTCCCATCCAATCCAAAACTGATAAGCAGCTTCATCACACTCAACAACGCTATATGGTGAATCTGACTGATACAAACAATCAGAAACTACTTTCTCCCATACCTTAAAGATACTTTCGATTCGGGCGATGATCTCAGGCGGCAAATACGAAACTTCTTGGCCTAAGTTGCCTAAAATACAACCTCGTTTAAAGTCGTATTTTTGCAGTTTTTCACCCGCATCTTTTACAAAATTTTGCAGCCTTTCCAATGGAGAAAGTTCGGGTTGGCTTAAAAACTGCTTTAATCGCTTCACAAAATAAAGTTCATAAGCGTCCAAAACTTCTAAAATAAAAGCCTCTTTATTTGCAAAATAATGATAAAAAGACCCTTTAGGAACTTGAACTGATTTCATCAGATCATCCAAGCTCATGGCATTCATACCACGTTCAGTCAGCAACTCGATCCCTCTGCGGATTAACACATCTTTCGTGTCTGCATAGTTACCACCATGTTTGGTTGGTCTACCACGAGGTCGTTTCGGTAAGGAAGAATAATTCATACTCAATAAAATAGACTAAGCATCTAGAAATAGCAATAGCGTTAGATTCGAATAATTTTTCTAGCAGATGTGAATTTCACAAGTATAACGCTAGCCACTTTTCCAAGAAACTAAAACTCTCTATTCAACACATTTAGTATTTAAAATCAATATCATACATCAACATAAGAGTGTTAGATTTTACTCCCTAAAATCTTGCAAAAATGCGACTCATAATTTGGCACATTGGCATGGCATTTATTTATCGAATACCTGTTGACTCAAACCCATGCATCAATCTATAGCATCTAGGGAATAAAGCTTCATAATTTAAACAACAGAGAATGGATTAGCTCGAAGAAAACTCCCCATCAACATAGCCATCCCCCCCTAAATTTTGTAGAATACTCCTTTTATTCCATGGTAGTTTTTTATGACCGCTTGGGCGCCTCATGTTACCGTTGCTACTGTCGTTGAAAAAGACGGAAAGTTCCTCTTTGTTGAAGAACACAGTGAAGGGATCACACATACCGTGTTTAACCAGCCTGCTGGACATGTGGAATGTGGTGAAAGCATTATTCAGGCGGCTGTGCGTGAAACCATGGAAGAAACAGGTCATGCGGTTGAGGTCGATGCTTTATTGGGCATTTACACCTATACCCCGCCCATGTTTCCAGACCGTACTTATTTTAGATTTTGTTTTTTAGCACATGTCTTAGAATATTTTCCTGAAGCTGAACTTGATCAAGGCATTATTGGTCCCAAATGGATGAGTTTAGACGAACTTCAAGAAACAGCTCGCGCTCGAAGCCCATTGGTAATTAAAGCCGTGAAAGATGCGCTGGCAGGTCGAAAATACCCTTTATCGCTCATCTATGAGCACCAAAACTCTCCTTTAATTTCAAATCTGGATGCTTAATCCTATGCAACAACGTGTCATCGTCGGTATGTCTGGTGGTGTAGACTCTTCTGTATCTGCCGCACTTCTTCTTCAACAAGGATATCAAGTTGAAGGACTTTTCATGAAAAACTGGGAAGAAGATGATGGCACCGAATACTGCACTGCCATGGAAGATCTGGCTGATGCACAAGCCGTTTGCGATAAAATCGGGATTAAGTTACATACCGCCAATTTTGCGATGGAATATTGGGATCGTGTGTTTGAACACTTCCTTGCTGAATATGCCGCGGGTCGTACGCCTAACCCAGATATCCTGTGTAATAAAGAAATTAAATTCCGCGCCTTCCTCGACCATGCGGTGAATTTAGGTGCCGACTTTATTGCCACAGGTCATTATTGCCGTCGTGGTGAAACCATGACCAACTCTCGTGGTGAGGAGTATGCGCCTTTACTCCGTGGTTTAGATAAAAATAAAGATCAAACCTACTTTTTACATGCGGTTCATGGCCGTGAAATTAACAAGACCTTATTCCCTGTCGGTGAAATTGAAAAGCCCGAAGTACGTCGTATTGCAGAACAGCTCGGTTTAGCGACTGCCAAGAAAAAAGATTCAACAGGCATCTGTTTTATTGGTGAACGTCGTTTTAATGACTTCTTGAAACAATATTTACCTGCACAACCTGGAAAAATTGTTCTGGATAATGGCAAAGAGGTTGGTGAACATCACGGCTTAATGTACTATACGCTCGGTCAGCGTGGCGGTATTGGCATTGGTGGTATGAAAGGTGCTGAAGAAGGTGCTTGGTTCGTATTACACAAAGATATTGAGCATAATCGTCTTGTCGTTGGTCAAGGTCATGAGCATCCATTGATGCACAGTACCGTACTTTGGAGCGAATCGATTGACTGGGTTGCAGGTGAACAAGAGATTCCTGCGACAGGTTTCCGCTGTACAGCAAAGACGCGTTATCGCCAACCCGATCAAGCTTGCGTATTATATAAAGATGACACGATGCCGAATGGCGTTCGCGTCGAATTTGATGAGTCACAGCGTGCTGTCACTCCGGGTCAAAGTGTTGTGTTCTATCTTGATGATGTATGTTTAGGTGGTGGTGTGATTCACCATACCAATGCCCCTAAACCTGATTTTATTTAAAAGGATTGTTCGGTATGGTTGAGTTACCGTTTCAACAGCCTCAAACGCTTAGTCAACGCCAAAATCGAGCGTTGGCTTTAGCGGCTGTATTTCAGGCAACGCAACTCACCCATATGACCGCTATTTCTGGACGACAGAGCATCGGAGATAGCGGAAACTTCTATTTAGAGCAGCTGATCAAAGCCAGCTTAAATATTCGTCCCACGTCCAATCAGTCTTGCCAAACTCTAGATTTTTTCAATCAACTTGCAGATATTTCATTAGGTCTAAAGACACTCGAAAGCAGCATTACCCAGCCTTTCAATCCAGCACCAAAATCTCGTTTACCCAAGCTGTCCAACACGAAACTTCCAATGTCTTACGCCATGGCATTACTACAACTCGAGAAGAAAGTGTATAGCAATCCTAAATTCGTTGAAATTATTGAAAAATCACAACAAAAAATTCTGAAACAACTCTCATTTTTTGACAATAACTACAGCCATCCCAGCATTATTGCCAATCTTGCGCAGACCTATGTTGAAACCGCAGGTCAAATCAATCCGCGCATTATGGTTCGCGGTAATGCAGAAGCATTTAAAGATGCTGGACACACCAATCGAATTCGTGCTGCCTTGTTTACGGGTCTACAAATGGCACATTTGTGGCGTCAATTAGGCGGCAACTCTTGGGGCATGATCTTTAGCAAGCGTAAATTGCTCCAAGATATTCAAGATCTCGCTCGTTTGCAGTATCAGGTGGTCTAACCGGATGCTGTACGAAATTTTCGTTTTACGTTTTATTCCAAAGTTTAAGGAATCACCATGAACGCTTTAACTGCACTTTCTCCATTAGATGGACGTTACGCTAGCAAATGTGACGCACTCCGTCCTTTCCTCTCTGAGTTTGGTTTAATTCATGCTCGTGTGACTGTTGAAGTGCGTTGGTTGCAAGCGCTTGCGAACCACCCAGAGATTGTTGAAGTTCCAGCTTTTACTGCTGAAACCAATGCAGCTTTAGATGCTATCGTTGCTGAGTTCTCTGAAGATGATGCAAACCGCATTAAAGACATTGAACGTACCACCAACCACGATGTAAAAGCAGTTGAGTATTTCTTAAAAGAAAAAATTGCCAATATTGATGAACTTAAAAATGCGGGTGAATTCATTCACTTTGCATGTACTTCAGAAGATATTAACAACTTGTCTCACGCATTAATGTTAAAAAATGGTCGTGATGTACTGGTTGCTTCTATGCAACAAATCATTGATTCAATTGTTGTTTTGTCAGAAAAACATGCTGAACAACCGATGCTTTCTCGTACCCACGGTCAAACTGCAAGCCCAACCACTTTGGGTAAAGAAATGGCGAATGTGGCGTATCGTTTAGCGCGTCAAATCAAGCAGTTCCAAAACGTTGAATTGCTTGGCAAAATTAATGGTGCTGTGGGTAACTACAACGCTCACTTGTCTGCTTACCCAGATATCAACTGGCCTGCGCATTCACAAGCATTTGTTGAATCTTTAGGTTTAGACTTCAACCCGTACACCACTCAAATTGAGCCACATGACTACATGGCGGAACTTTTTGATGCTTTACGTCGTTTCAATACTATTCTGATCGATTTTAACCGTGACGTATGGGGTTACATCTCTTTAGGTTTCTTCAAACAAAAATTGAAAGAAGGCGAAGTGGGTTCTTCAACGATGCCACATAAAGTTAACCCAATTGACTTCGAAAACTCTGAAGGTAACTTAGGTATTGCCAACGCAGTATTGGCGCACTTAGGTGAAAAACTTCCTATTTCTCGCTGGCAGCGTGACTTAACTGACTCAACTGTGCTTCGTAACATGGGTGTTGGTTTTGCACAAAGCTTAATCGCTTTTGAAGCTTGCTTAAAAGGTATTGGTAAACTTGAACTGAATGCTGCGCGTATTCTTGAAGACCTAGACAACGCTCAAGAAGTATTAGCTGAACCAATTCAAACAGTTATGCGTCGTTATAACGTTGAAAAGCCATACGAAAAATTGAAAGCCCTTACTCGTGGTCAAGCAATGACACGCGACATGATGGTGGACTTTGTCAATGGTACAGAACTTGAAGCTGTGCCTGCTGCTGACCGTGCGCGTTTGGCTGAAATGACACCTGCTAGCTACACGGGTAATGCTGCTGAACAAGCCAAACAAATTAAAGAATTAATTGCTAAAATCTAATTAGCTGTTAATTTGAAAAGCGAGGCTACGGCTTCGCTTTTTTTATGCCCTATGTTTATGTACTGACGAAAATAACAGCATGATAGAGTATCAACTTCACCTTAAACATTATATTTGCTTAGCCATTGTTGTACTGGCAATTGGCGTTGCCAGTATTGACCCACTGGAATTTGAATCTTATTTACTGCATCAAGTCGGTACAGTATTGATGCTCATCACTTTATTGTTGGCCCTCTACAAAATCGGCTTAACCTTTATTACTTATGTTTTGTATTTGGCTTTTTTACTGATTCATATTCTTGCTGCACACTATCTTTACTCCTATGTGCCGTATAATGAGTGGCTAATTCAGCACTTCCAGTTTGATTTAAATCAAACCATGGGATGGACACGCAATATGTATGATCGTGTCGTGCATTTATTTTATGGTTTATTCCTCTACCCTTTTTTCTATCGCCTTCTTCAAGTTTGGCTCCCAACACTGAAGCCTTATGTATATTTTCTTTTAGTGATCCAATTTGTCATGGCAAGTAGTTTAATCTACGAATGGATTGAATGGCTGATTGCTATGGGACTCTCCCCTGAAGATGCCGAAAACTACAATGGGCAACAAGGTGACATGTGGGATGCACATAAAGATATGCTTCTGGCGACAATCGGGGCGATTATCTATGGGATTGGACAACTACTCCTCTCCGACCATTCGGATGATGCCTAATTGATTAGGCCACTCAAGATAATTTTCCCTGTCGAGAGCATTAAAAAAGGTGCCTATAACAGCACCTTTTTTTAAAGGAAAGTATCTATTTAAAGCTTTGGATCACGCATTTGCACCAAGTTACTGTTTGCACTAGATAAGCTTTCCATCACCTTATTCATCACCACAGGCACAATCGAATCTACAATTTGCGCAGCTTGTAGGCCAATTTTCTCGCCCAAAGTCGGTTTGCGACGGGTTTGAATTACATAGACATCATGTTGCGGTAATAAGCCCAGTAAATACTCATCTGAGGTTTGTAGCTTATCCACCAAATTCAAATCTAAGGCATCACGACCATACCAGTGTTCGCCTGTGGCCACTTTCTCCATATTGAGTTGTGGACGATATTTTTCGACAAAATGCTTAAACAGCTCATGTGTCTGTTGCAATTCTTCCTCAAATTTGGCTTTACCTTCAGGCGTGTTTTCACCAAACATGGTCACCGTGCGTTTGAACTGCCCAGCGGTATACAATTCAAAATCGACGTGGTGTTCCTTCAATAAACGGTTAAAGTTTGGCACTTGTGCCACAACGCCAATAGAGCCAACCACAGCGAATGGTGCAGAAATAATTTCACTGGCAATACAAGCCATCATATAACCCCCACTGGCAGCGACTTTATCTACACAGATGGTTAAATGAAAGCCTGCGTCACGCAGACGAACCAATTGGGCTGCCGCCAAGCCATAGCCATGAACCATACCACCTGGACTTTCTAGACGCACCACCACACGATCACGCCCCGCTTTCGCCGTCGCTAAAATCAGGGTAATTTCTTCACGAATATTATCGACAGCAGAGGCTGCGGTATCCCCTTTAAAGTCCAATACATAAACTTTTTGATTATTTTTTTTGCGCGCGCGAGCTTCTTTAGCAAGCTGCTGGCTCAATTGCAATAATTCTAATTTAGAAGCTGTGGTTTGCCCGATTTTTTTTCTTTGTTCATTTACGCGTGCATTTAAGTGACTAACTCGTATTTCCGCAGGCAACTTGGGCAATTGAAATAACATATGTAAGTAATTCTCAATTTTGTTTAGACTGACTATAAGATGGGGCTTTTATTCCGAAAATTCAATATAGATTTTGCAAGAATATCGCAATATTCAATCGGCAAAAAATACAGTGCAATTGATTGCATATATCCGCCTCTCACGGGAATAAAAAAACCGCAAATTTAAATTTGCGGTTTTGCTGTTTTTCTTCGCTTAACCGAAGCGACCGGTAATATAAGCTTCTGTCAGCTGATGATCAGGTTGAGTAAAGACTTTTTCTGTCGAGTTCACTTCAATGAGATCACCTAAATGGAAGTAAGCGGTACGATCAGAAACACGTGCGGCTTGCTGCATAGAGTGCGTGACAATCGCAATCGTATACTGATTCGAAAGTTCTGAAATTAACTCTTCTACTTTTGCAGTCGCAATTGGATCGAGTGCCGAACATGGTTCATCCATCAGAATAACTTCTGGGCTTACTGCAATGGTACGCGCAATACACAAACGTTGTTGCTGACCACCTGATAAACCTGTACCCGGTTGGTTCAAACGGTCTTTAACTTCATCCCAAAGACCAGCTTTACGCAAACTATTTTCTACAATTTCTTCTAAATCATATTTGTCACGCGCCAAACCATGTAACTTTGGTCCATACGCCACATTATCAAAAATTGATTTAGGGAATGGGTTTGGTTTTTGGAATACCATACCCACTTGAGCACGTAACAACACCACGTCTAAATTTGGATCGTAAATGTCTTGATTATCAAGCATCACTTTACCCGTGACACGACAAGAATCGATCGTGTCATTCATACGGTTTAAAGTACGCAAGAAAGTTGATTTACCACAACCTGATGGTCCAATGAATGCAATCACTTCGTTTTGATAAATTTCTAAATCAATTCCTTTAATCGCTTCAGCTTCACCATAGTAGACATGAACATCCGAAGTACTCAGTTTGACTTGAGCCGTTTGACTTTCTTTTTTTGCAGAAGCCTGCGTATCAAACTGTGAAATAAACGAAGTTTGACGATTTAAATCAGCATCAGGAGATGTAAATTGAGTCTGTTGTGGATTCACTGACTTGTCCTGCTCTAAAGAGTTATTTACTACAGTATTCATATATTGCCCTCAATTACCAGCGGACTTCAAATTTCTTACGTAACCAAATTGCAAGACTGTTTAATCCAATCATTAATGCAAGAAGTACGATAATGGCTGCCGCAGTACGTCCTTCAAAGAAGTTACGTAACTCATTACCCTGCCACAAGAAAATTTGCACAGGTAAGGCGGTCGATTGATCTAATGGAGTGGTTGGCACGCTGGCAACAAAGGCACTCATACCAATCAATAATAACGGTGCAGTTTCGCCCAATGCTTGTGCAACACCAATAATGGCGCCCGTCAAGATCCCTGGTAATGCCAACGGCAGAACATGATGGAATACGGTTTGTACACGTGAAGCACCCAGACCTAAAGCAGCTTGACGAATCGAAGGTGGAACGGCTTTTAACGAGGCACGTGTGGTAATAATTACCGTTGGTAAGGTCATTAAACTTAAGACCAAACCACCGACCACAGGTGCAGAAATTGGAAGATGCATCCAGCCGATAAAAATTGCCGCACCCAACAAACCAAACACAATGGAAGGAACCGCAGCCAAGTTGTTAATATTGACTTCAATAATGTCCGTAAGCACATTCTTTGGTGCAAACTCTTCAAGATAGACTGCAGAAGCCACACCAATCGGAATCGAAATGAAGATCACGATTAACATCATGAACAATGAGCCCATGAATGCGCCTGCCAAACCTGCAGTTGCTGGTGCACTACGTGAATCTGGGTTCGTAAAAATTTTGGTGTTAAAGGTATTTTCAATAATGCCCTTAGCTTTTAAGTCATCTGCCAGTTGGCGAATTTCAGGACTTAACTGCTGTTGATCATCCGGAAGACTACGATCAATATTTCCAGCTAACCATACATCCACATTTGCTTCAGTCAGAATTTTAATTTCTTCAGTTTTACCCACCAAAGATGGATTAGCAAATACCATGTCACGTAAACGGTATGATTCAGAACCTGTGTAGATGCTGGTCAAATCATCACGCTGATCAGCCAAATTAGGATCTTTTTTGATCATGCCATTCACGATGAGTGCATCCCAATCCACCATGCCCATCTCGGTTTGCCAAGCCACGTAACGCTCTTGGTAATGCGCTGGAGATTCACCTGCACTTTGAACAGGTTTAGGCCCAGCATTAATAATGCTTGGATCAAAATAGACTGGAACAGAAAGACTGGTTTGCCAAAAAGCCGGTAACCCTTTTGCCAAAATGCTGCCGAACAACAAAACCACGAAGAATAAGCCAGAGATTACTGCTGCCAAGCCGAAAATTCGGAAGGTTTTTTCCTTGCGATGACGCTTAGCCAATGAATTCTCAATGGTCTTTTTACGTTTGTCACGTAATTCAGCCGCAGCTTGTGGATCGAAAGTTTGACCCATAGGAGAAGAATTTGATGTACTCATTCGTATTGCTCGCGATATTTACGCACGATATACAGTGCAACAATGTTCAGACCTAATGTAATGACAAACAAGGTCAAACCTAAAGCGAAAGCCACCAGTGCTTGTGGACTAGCAAAGTCTGTATCCCCTGTTAACTGGTTAACAATCGTGACTGTCACGGTAGACACTGCTTCGAGTGGGTTAATGTGCAGCAATGGACTATTCCCTGCCGCAAGTACCACAATCATGGTTTCACCAATTGCACGTGAAGCTGCCAATAAGAAGGCACCTATAATGCCCGGTAAGGCTGCTGGAATCACCACTTGACGAATCGTTTCCGACTTGGTTGCACCTAAACCTAAAGAACCGTCACGTAATGCACGAGGCACTTGTGTAATGATGTCATCCGATAATGACGACACAAAAGGAATGATCATCACACCCATCACGAAGCCCGCAGTTAATGCGCTGGTCGCATTAATATTCAACCCAATTGTTTCGCCTAGCATTTTAAAGAAGGGGCCAATCACCATTAAGGCAAATACACCATATACAATGGTCGGGATCCCAGCGAGGACTTCAATCGCAGGCTTAGCCCAAGAGCGAAATCCTGATGAAGCATATTCAGCCAAGTAAATGGCAATCATAAGACCTAAAGGTACGGCAACCAGGAGTGCAATACCACTGACCATCAAGGTTCCCCAAATTAATGGGAGCAAACCATAACTACCTTCTGCATTGCCTGAAGTACTAAACCCTGGGTTCCATTCGGTACCAAAGAAGAAATCCATTGGACTGACAAAACGGAAGAAATGCATGGCTTCAGTAAACATCGACATGACAATACCAACCGTTGTCAGAATTGCCACGCCCGAACACAATGCCAAACCGATATTAATGATTTTTTCTACTTGGTTACGAGCACGATACTGCCCTTGTACATGTCTTTTTGCCCAGACCAAACCGGCTAAAGCGGCAGAAATTACCACGGCTAATTTTGCAAATGAACCAATACTTTCAACTTTTGCCAATTGTTGTGCAGCCGCAATTTCATATGGAGCAGCTTGATCACTCACGCCAAAACCTGATGCAATTGCTTGTACACGATCTAGAAGTACTTCAACACCCGCAGCGTCTAAACCACTCAACACATTTGCAGGAACATTGTTCATCACAATGTGACGCAAAATATTTGGCTCAACAATATTCCAAACAATCAAAATTAAAAAAGCAGGGATACCACACCACAGCGCAACCAATGCCCCATAATAACCTGGGCGCGAATGCAACATTGCTGAGTTATTTCCCTTACCTGCTAAGTTACGACTTTTTGCGAGACCAATTTGGTAAGCTATCGCAATTAACGCCAGTAACACGCCTATAAGTAGCAGATTCATGTATTCTCCACCGTTTTTTCAATTTTCATTCTTTGAAAAAACTCACTAAGTACAAAAAGCCAATGGTGGGAGATCCCACCATTTGCCTAATTCACCGAATTACTTAACCGCTTTGCCTGCTTTAAAATCAGCAAGGATTTTTGCACGCTCTTTGTCTGACATAGAGATCAAGCCTGCTTTTTCCAATTTAGAGCCTTTACCAGATACTTTCTTGCTTAAGAAATATTCTGTGTATTGCTGTAAGCCTTTGATTGATTGAAGGTGCTCACCTTTCACGTAGAAGAACAATGGACGTGAAACTGGGTACGAACCATTCAAAATTGTTTTCTCAGAAGGTGCAACGTTGTTTACTGTTGCAACGCGTAACTTGTCACGGTTTTGATCATAGAAACCTAAACCGAATACACCCACTGCATTTGGAGAAGTTTTCAAACGCGCCAATGTTTCAGTATAGTCACCCGCAATTTCAATGACTTTACCGTCTTTACGGAAAGTTGAGCATGCTTTCTTCTGAGCATCTTTATCTAACTTCTTGAAGTAATCATAAGCTTCGCAACCTGCTTCAACCATTTTCTCTTGGAACACTTCACGCGTACCGTGGTTAGATGCTGGAATAACCAAAGTGATTGCTTCGTTTGGAAGTGATTTATCAATTTGATTCCAACGTGTATATGGGTTTGGCACCAATTTACCATTTGATGGTAATTTTTCAGCCAAAGCCGCGAATACATGGTATGGCTTTAATTTATAAGCCGCTTTGTTTGAATTCGATGCAAATACAATACCGTCATAACCAATTTTGATTTCTTGAATCTTGTTTACGCCAGCTTTTTTACACGCTGCTAATTCAGAATCTTTAATTTTACGAGAAGCATTTGCAACATCAATTGTATTGTCGCCCACACCCGCACAGAATTGCTTTAAACCGCCAGAAGTACCACCAGAACCCACTACTGGAGTTTTGTATTGTGGGAAGGTGTTACCAAACTCTTCTGCTACGATACTTGCATATGGAAGTACTGTAGAAGAACCCGCAATTTGGATTGTGTCACGTGCTGCATTTGCAGTTGTGGTTACAACTGCCCCTGTTACTGCCAATGCAAGTGCGATGTGGTTTAAGCGCATGCTCATCTCTCTTAATATGTATGCAATTTGGAGTACGCCACTTTTTTTATTCAGTTTTGTACTTTTTTCGATATGTGCATTTTGATTTTAAAATATGACAAATAAGTTACAGCAATATGACGCTTTTATGATATTTGATGCTTGAGTGATGATTTATTTAAAATTCTTTTAAATTCAGCATGTAACATTAATTATAATCTTACTTTTATTATTTCATTCCAATATGTAAAGTGTAACAATTCATCTGAATGTCATTTTTTAATGCTTATTTGCACTGCATCAATTGAATTTTGAAGCATTCCACATTCTTCTTGGTGAAATGTTTATGACATCTCAATCCATTACACTAAACTGCATATGACAACTCCAGCATCTCAAATGCGAGCTTGTTAGAGATAAAAAAGGATTGCTCAACTTTCGTCGAGCAATCCCTGCATGAGTCGCAATCTGCTATCAGTTTGATTGCACTTCTGGCAAAACCTCTATTTTCTTACGATATTTGAAGAAATACATCAATGCCAAAACAGCCATCCAGATTGGACCTAAAATCACAGCCAGTCGCATATCAGGAGTTAAGAACATGATAATCAAAATAAAGCAGACAAAACCAATGGTAAGATAGTTACTCCAAGGTGTCCAAATACTTTGGAATTTGGTAAGACGCTTTTGCAATTTCATGGCTTTGTTAAATTTCAGATGGGTCACTGAAATCATCAACCAGTTAATAACCAAGGCTGCAACAACCAGCATCATGAAGAGCTGAAAAGCTTGCCCAGGAATCAAGTAATTCACCAAAACACAGATGGCTGTAATAGATGCCGAAACAATTGCTGCTGGCATTGGAATACCACGAGCATTTACTTTTTTCAAAAATGCAGGGGCATTACCTTGTTCGGCTAAGCCGTGTAACATACGACTATTACAATAAATACAACTGTTGTATACCGAGATCGCGGCAATCAGCACCACAAAGTTCAAGACATTTGCTACACCATTACTGTTCAATGACTGGAAAATAAGTACAAATGGGCTACCACCTTCTGCCACCATATTCCATGGAAATAGGCACAGTAAAATACCAATGGCCCCGATATAAAAAATCAAAATACGGTAAACAATCTGATTCACTGCTTTAGGAATAGTCGTTTCAGGATTTTTGGTTTCTGCCGCAGTAATACCAATCAGCTCTAAGCCACCAAACGCGAACATAATCACCGCAAGCGCCATGACAAATCCGTGGATACCATGTGGGAAAAAGCCGCCATGTTGCCATAAATTGGCAATACCCGCTTGCGGGCCTGCATTACCTGAAAATAAAAGATAAGCACCAAAGCCGATCATACTTAAGATGGCAACAATCTTAATACAGGAGAAGACAAATTCAGTTTCACCAAAGAATCGTACATTCACCAAATTAATGGCATTAATTAAAATAAAGAAAAATAATGCCGTCAGCCATGTTGGAATTTCCGGCCACCAAAACTGAATAAACGTACCAATGGCACTCAATTCAGCCATACTGACCAGTACATAAAGCACCCAGTAATTCCAACCCGACATGAATCCAGCCATTTTGCCCCAGTATTTATTGGCAAAATAACTAAATGAGCCACTCACAGGCTCTTCAACCACCATTTCGCCCAATTGGCGCATGATTAAAAAGGCTATAATCCCGGCAATGGCATACCCCAATAAAATTGATGGCCCAGCCAGTTTAATCGTTTGGGAAAGACCTAAAAATAAACCGGTTCCGATAGCACCGCCCAGTGCAATAAGTTGAATATGCCGGTTGGATAGTCCTTGTTTCAATACATGCTGATTATTTTCATCCATAATCTAATCTCCGATGTTGTGTGACGTCCTGTACACTTTTTTGCAGCAGCCTAGCCGAAGTACAATAATCGCACCTCGGGCATAAGCTGACCTAAATATTATTCCTATTTTTAGAGAAGACCGTCCTGTCCTCTATTCAGAATGAGCTAACATTCTGACAAGCAACTGGTTGAGTACGCTCCTTTAACAAATCAAACGCTCGATCTCCATAATCAAAACGTGCAATCACTTCAGCAAATTTTTTCAAACTGGCTGGTGCATCCATTGCAGGGAGTTTGAGTTCTACAAAGGTTAAACCTTGATTTTGCTCTACATTGTCTAAAACTGTTTTGAGTTGACCCACGGTTTCTACCACATAAGTGCTATGGTCCCGTACCCCATTAAACACACTTGGAATCGCAGTATAATTCCAGTTTTGAATATCGTTATAGGCTGCATTTTCTCCCATAATCAGGCGTTCAATGGTATAACCGCCGTTATTGAGTAAGAAAATGATGGGCTTTAAACCATGGCGAATAATGGTCGACAATTCTTGTACGGTCAATTGGAATGAACCATCACCAATGAATAAAATTTGGCGACGCTCTGGTGCAGCCAGTGAACTTCCTAATAACGCAGGCAAGGTATAACCGATTGAACCCCAAAGTGGCTGGGAAATATATTTGGCCGTTGCAGGCAGCTTTAAGCCCGATAATGCTGAATTTGATGTACCAACCTCACCAATAATCACATCATCTTCTTTCAAAAAGCCCGCTATAGACTGCCAAAGTACATCTTGACTCAGTTTTTGTTGCTCTGGAACGTCCTTGACGCTGCTGTGTAATGGTTTTTCCAGAACTGAACTAGGTGCTTTACGTGCAGCTACTTTTTTATTTAACTCAACCAGTAGTTGACCAATTTCAATGCCCGGATAGTCTTGTCCAAAAATATTCAAGCCATAGGGTTTAATTTCAATGTAGTTTTCAGTGGCAATTTTATGGGTAAACACAGCTGTACCAACATCGGTAAAACGCACCCCAACCCCGATTAAGCAATCTGATTGCTCAATCGTATTTTTTACATGTGCTTGGCTTGCCCCACCCACATAAGTCCCCACATAGCGTGCTGAACCTTCATCCATAATATTTTTGGCAGTCGACATACTGGCAAATGGAATTGAACATTTTTGCGATAAATCATTCAGCAAAGATGTTACACCAAATACCGAAGCTTCATTATCAATTAATAAAGCTGGTTTTTTAGCACGTGCAAGCACTTCACATAAGCGACTCACAGCACTTTGCAGCACATCAGGATCAACGGATGGATAACTTAAATCTAGTGGTTGTTCATCCACTTCAATTTTGACATGCGTAATATCTGAAGCTAACTGGATGTGCACAGGACGACGGTCTAAGAAACACTGACGTAGCACTCGATCAATTTCAAAGGCTGCATTTGCTGGTGTTAAACGGGTTTGTGCAACCGTGAACTCTTTCATACAGTTCATAATGTTGTCATAGTTGCCATCCACTAAAGTATGGTGTACCAGAATTCCCTTTTGTACCGCATGCAAGGGTGGAATCCCTGAAATATGAACCAATGGCACATTCTCGGCATAAGCACCCGCAATACCATTGATGGCACTTAAATCACCCACACCATAGGTCGTCGCCAATGCAGCAAAACCATTGATGCGTGCATAACCATCCGCAGCATAGGCTGCATTCAGTTCATTACAGTTTCCAATAAATTCGAGTTCTGAATCCGCTTCGACTTGTTCGAGATAAGACAGGTTAAAATCACCAGGGACACCAAAAAGATGCTGGATACCCATTTGCTTTAAACGTAGATTTAAAAACTCACCGATTTCTATGAACATTGCTCTATCCTTTGAGACAAATTTTTATTACTTAGAAAAATAATATTTCATTTACGTGCTAAATTTCGTGCATAATGGAAACGGATTCGAATAAAAATACAAGATTTGTGTATCACAAAAGGATTTTATGCAATGGATAAGTTTGACTGGCAAATCATACAGGCACTACAAAAAAATGGACGACTCACCAATCAGGAGATTGGAGATCAAATCGGCTTATCGGCATCACAGTGCTCAAGAAGACGACAATTGCTTGAACAAAAAGGTGTGATATTGGGATATGCTGCAAGAATCCAGCAACAGGCGCTCGGATTTGAGGTCACTGCCATGATTCATATCAATCTAAGAACTCACGAAGCCAAGTCGCAACAGGCATTTCAAGAGTTAATCGAGGCCGAAGACAATATTCAAGATGCTTTTTCCATCAGCGGCGATGCAGATTTTATTCTTAAAGTCGTTGCTGAGAATTTGGAGCAGCTTTCTCATTTTGTCACTGAACGTTTACTTACTTATAGTTTTATTGGTCATATTAAATCTTACATTGTTCTGAAAAAAATTAAGGAACAGAATCATTTTATGATTAAAAACAAAAACTATAATTTCCCGCATGCCAGTTAAGCCTTAACTGACTTGACTCGATGAACAAGGCGGAAAGGACATCCGCCTTTTGCTTATGTGGCTGTACAGTAAGCTGATCGCCCCCCTACATTAGCAGTAACGCTTGCTAGAACAAGCCATGTTTAGAAAAACCGTATAACAACCTCGCCTGTAGCCTTTATGCAAGTACAGGGAGTTGCATCAATGCTGTCTACAATGGAATATTTCAGCCATAAAAAAGCCCGGAAGATTTCCGGGCTTTTTTGAACAACATGACGATTAGTCAATTGCTGGCGTATAGGTGCCTGCTTGAATTGGACCTTTAATACGGTCTGCTTCAGCAAGTACTAGTGACAACAAGTTCTTCACGTTTTCTAAAGTTGCAACTGGGCTGAGTGTCGTCATTTTCAATGATTGCACTTGTCCAACCTTGGTTACACCAATATTTGCTTCACCACGAGCAAATAGCTCATCGGCAACGTTTTGGTTCAATGTATCCAACAACTCTACTGGGTAGTCTTGTGGCACGACACGGAACAATACTGATGCAAATTGTGGTTCTACGAGAAGCTCTAGACCATCTGTTGCTTTAATATAATCAGCAACATCACGTGTCAATTTAACACCGTGATCAATCATTGAACCATAAAGCTCTTCACCTAATGCTTCAACCGTCATCCACAATTTCAACGCATCAAAACGACGAGTTGTTTGTAAAGATTTCGATACTAGGTTTGGAACACCATGTTCTTCATCATAGGCTGAGTTTAAATATTCAGCTTCGTAGTGCATGAAACGATAGTTCGCTTCGTCTTTGAGCAAGAATGCACCACAAGAAATGGTTTGGAAATAGTGCTTATGGAAATCCAGCGTAATCGAGTCAGACAATTCAATGCCATCTAACATTGAACGGTATTCATTCGATAAAATCAGTGCTCCACCCCAAGCCGCATCGATATGCATCCACGCGCCAAACTTGTTGGTGATTTCACGAATTTTCTTGAGTGGATCAATTGCACCCGCATCGGTCGTACCTGCAGTCGCAACCACACACGCAACGATTTTGCCTTCTGACTGTAAATGTGCCATGGTTTTTTCCAAAGCATCTACATCCATTTGAGCATTTTCGTTTACAGGAACAGTGACCACAGACTGGAAGCCCATACCCATCATCGCCATGTTCTTTTGCACAGAGAAGTGAGCATTTTCAGAACAAATGACTTTAACGTTCTTCATGGCTTCGGCAGGAATACCATCGCGCTGTACAGACCACGGATTACCGTTTTCATCTTTCCAGTTTTTCGAGATGCAAGCATCACGCGCAAGTAGCACACCCATCAAGTTGGACTGTGTACCACCTGAAGTGAATACACCAGCTTGACCTGCACCATAACCGACTTTTTGACGAAGCCAATCAATCAATTGAACTTCCATCAAAGAACCCGCTGGGCTTTGATCCCATGAGTCCATAGATTGGTTGGTTGCATTAATCAAAACTTCAGCAATTTGGCTTGCAACCATGGTTGGGCAATGTAAATGTGCTAAAGAATGAGGATGATGTACTTTCAAGCTTTTATTTAAGAAAAGCTCAACCATACGATCTAATGACTTTTGTACACCCAAACCTTCTTTGGTCGGGTTAAAAGCAATCGCATCACGTAATTGTTTAATGCTGCCGCCTGTGTACATTTTGTCATTTTGCAACCATGCCGCTACCGCCTTGGTAGCTTGCTCCATTGCTGACTCGTAGTCAGCAATGGATTGGGCATCATTGCAGAGTAACGCTTTACGATGTTCTGCAAAATCAACCATTATTGAGCGCCTCGCACAGCAACAAGCGCTTCTGCAACTGCTTTCTTAAAGCGAGCAATCACTTCCACACATTCTTCTTGCTTGATGATTAATGGGCAAAGTAAACGAATCACTGTACCGTTACGACCACCTTTTTCTAACAATAATTTGTTATCAAAACATGCCGCTTGGATTGCTGCCGCCAATTGACCATCAGCAGGTAAAGAACCCATATGATCCGCAGGTTTACGCTCGTCAACGATTTCAACGCCGATCATTAAACCACGACCACGAACGTTACCGATACATGGGAATTCTTGCGCTAATTTTTTCAATTCAGCTTGTAAGAAATCACCGCGTTCTTGTGCATTTTGCGCCAAGTTCTGTTCAGTAATGGTTTTTAATACCACTAAGCCAGTACCCATTGCCAATTGGTTACCACGGAAAGTACCCGTGTGACCCGCTGGCTGCCACGCATCAAACTTACGTTTAATACCAAGTACAGCAAGTGGTAAACCACCACCTACAGCTTTAGACATTACTACAACATCTGGCTCGATACCCGCATGTTCAAAGGCAAACATTTTACCTGAACGTGCAAAGCCCGCTTGAACTTCGTCAAGAATTAATACGATGTTGTGCTTTTCAGTCACTTCACGGATTTTCTTCAACCATTTGGTTGGCGCAGTTACAACACCGCCTTCACCTTGAATGGCTTCAAGAATTACCGCAGCAGGCTTAGTTACACCACTTTCAACATCTTCAATGAAGTTTTCAAAGAAATACGTTAAAGCATCAACACCAGCCTCACCACCTAAACCAAGTGGGCAACGGTATTCATGCGGATACGGCATAAACTGTACGCCTGGCATTAAACTATTCACAGCATTTTTAGCAGACAAGTTACCTGTCATTGCTAAAGAACCGTGAGTCATACCATGATAACCACCTGAGAAGCTGATTACAGAGCTACGGCCTGTATAAGTCTTCGCAAGTTTAATTGCTGCTTCAGTCGCATCTGCACCAGATGGACCACAGAACTGTAAGCAGTACTCTTCTTTGCCACCTGGAAGATATGAAAGTAACGCTTCTGTGAAAGCATCTTTCAAAGGTGTTGTTAAATCTAAAGTATGTAGTGGGATGCCACTTGTCAGTGTATCTTGAATACTTTGAACGACCGCAGGATGATTATGGCCTAAAGCCAATGTACCTGCCCCAGCTAAACAATCAAGGTACTCTGTACCTTCAACATCGGTAACCCAGCAACCTTGTGCTTTCGCTATCGCCAACGGTAATTTACGTGGGTAGCTACGAACATTCGATTCCATCTGACTTTGGCGAGTCAAGTAGTATTCGTTGGTGGAATTGGTGGCAGGGTTTACAGAAGAAACGCTCATATCGAATTACCATCTCTGATATGGGTTGAAAGAAATAAGTCTGGTGACTTGCGGTCCTTTGACTCGGTGCTTTATAGAATCTAGTTAGACAGTGTGTATCTATTTAAGAACTAGGTGCGGCATGATACCGAATTTTTCAGGAAAATAAACAACTTTTAGCAAATTTCCGCCCTAATTTTATCGAAAAAAAATCTACTGCTAACCTGTTCATTCATTATCATCTTACATTGTGACAAGCGAAAGAAAATATGATTTTTTTAACTTTTTATTGTTTTAAGCCCTTTATAAACTCAAGTTCATATCAATTTAAAATTAAGTCTATAATTTAATTCATTTTAATATAAAAATATGGGTCTCATTTCTCCTAAAAAAAATTACAAACTCACCACAATTCCTACGAGGATTCCCCATAAACAACAATTACCATAAGCTGAATTAAATAAATCTGAATATTCAAATAAAGGTCATCAATTATGCGCCATTTTGTACTTTCTTCTCTCATTTTAAGTAGCCTAACCTGCACCAGTGCTTTTGCTCAAGCAACTGAAGCTTTAAACTACAATTTAGTAAATGTTCAAGCGGAGGCTTCTCGCCAAGTTTCCAATGATGAAATGCATGCTGTACTGTATATCGAAAAGAGCAATAAACAACCTGCCGAACTAGCGAGCCAAATCACACAACTGATGAATCAGGCAATTGCGACTTCACGTAAATACCCGAATGTAAAAGTTGAAACAGGCTCACAAACCACCTACCCAATTTATGACAATGACAGCCGCAAGTTAAAAGAATGGCGTGGTCGCGCAGAAGTTCAAATTGAAAGCACAGACTTTAAAGCAGCCAGTCAGCTCATCAGTGAGTTACAGCAAAACTTCCAAACGGAATCCATCAACTTTACTGTTTCTGATGCACAGCGTAAAAAAGTTGAAAATGAACTGATGATTGAGGCCTCTAAGAATTTCCAACAACGCGCACAATTACTCAGCCAGTCTTGGAATAAATCTGGTTATAACCTAGTCAACCTTAACTTGAATACCAGTAACAACTATCCTCAACCCATTATGATGCGAAATAGTATGGCGAAATTTGCCAGTGCCGAAGCAACCCCTATGCAGGATGTTGCCGCAGGTGAATCTAAAATTACCGTGAATGCGAACGGAACTGTACAGTTTAAATAATTTGTAGTAATTGACTCAAAACCGTGTTCTTGACACGGTTTTTTTAATTTTATTTTGATTTACGTCATATTTAAGATCGAAATATTACAATAATATTAAAAAATTATGGTTATTAATGATAACCATTATTATTCAAATAAATTAATTCTCCCTATAAGATACCGGCAAATTTTAAATCCTATCCCCTGTATGCCAAATCACTTAATCCAGTCTGCTCCAAATAAACTCTCACCTTTAACTTTAGCGGTTCAATTTGTACTGACTTGTGTTGTAACTCAAACTGCTTTTGCAGCAAATGCAGAGGACGCTTCTCTCAGTACTTTACAAACCATTAAGCTTCAAGCACAAGGTAACTGGCTAGAAAATGCCAATGCCGAAAAAGTACAAAAACATGCTGGGGCACGAACCATTATTGATCGTAAACGCTTAGATGAAGTTGCTGCAACATCCATTAAAGATGCGCTCAAACAAGTTCCAGGTGTGCAAGTTCAAGAAAACAACGGCACTGGTGGAAGTGACGTATCACTTAATATTGGCGTGCGTGGTTTAACTTCGCGCTTATCGCCACGTTCAACGGTACTCCTTGATGGTGTACCGCTATCCGTTGCACCTTATGGTCAACCGCAGCTTTCACTTGCCCCAGTTTCATTGGGCAATATCGAATCTGTTGACGTAGTTCGTGGTGCAGGTTCTGTACGCTTTGGGCCACAAAACGTAGGGGGTATTATTAATTTTGCAACACGCGCTATTCCACAAGATTTTGCAGGTAATGTGAGTCTTACTACCGAATATGCATCGGGTACCGATCAAACCAAACTGAGTCCAAGTTTATTTGTTGGTGGGACTTTGGATAATGGCTTAGGTCTTGCACTACTGTATTCAGGCACCAAAGGTAATGGTTATCGCGAAGCCAATAACCAAACCGACATTGACGATGTCATGTTAAAAACGGCTTATCAATTGACTGATGCTGATGCGATTGCTTTAAATCTGCATCATTACGAAGGTCGAGGTGAAATGCCGGAAGGCTTAACTGCGGCTCAATATGCAGAAAATCCTTACCAATCTAATCAGTCCCGCAATTATTTTGCGGGTCGTCGCTCGGATGTGTCTTTGCGCTACACCCATCAAGATCAGCAAAATAATTTTGAATTACTCACTTATTATATTGACTCATTCCGTACTAGTAATTTAGAAACTGACCTCAGTACCACGACTAAGCGCATGGATATTTCGCCACGAGAGTATCAAGTCTTTGCGATTGAACCCCGCTTTTCCCGTGCTTACCAACTCGGTAATACCAATAACGAATTTACTGTTGGTTATCGCTATTTAGAAGAAGATAGTTCTGAGTATGCAGGACGATCTTCCAACTATGCTTCTAATGCAGCCGTTCCTAAAATTAAAGCCCGCACATCAAGTGAAGGTGGCACCAAAGCTCATGCTATTTATGTCGATAACCGTTTTGATTTAGGCAACTGGGTCATCACCCCAGGCTTACGCTTTGAATCCATCGAAACACATAATAATTTTACTGCCTACAACCAAGGCAAGTACGTGAATACAGTTTCACCTAAAATTGATTCAGATGAGTTTTTACCAAGCTTATCTGTCATGTATAAAGCCACTGACAACTGGAATATTTTCGCCAATGCGGGTGTGTCCTTTGGACCTCAGCAATACAATCAATTGGCTCGCTTAGAAGGTGGCGTGGCACAAAGCACGACCGATGGCTTACATCCAGAAAAGTCTAATAACTATGAAATTGGCACTAAATATTTAGGTAATGGTCTTAATGCCGAATTGACTGCTTTCTATTTGGACTTTGAAAAAGAATTAATTCTAGAACGCGATGCACAGAATAATGGCATCTGGACAGACCTTGGAGCAACGAGCCATAAAGGTGTCGAATTAGGTCTTGCCTATGATTTTGGCTACCTCATAGATGCACTTGAAGGACTAAAAGTCTATAGCAACTATACATTTACCAAAGCCGTAGCTGAAGCAGGTAATTTTAAAGACAAAGACCTCCCATTCTATTCACGCCATACTGCCAATGTGGGTTTAGGCTATAAAGTCGATCAATGGACAGTCAATGCCGATATGTTTGCGCAATCAAAACAACATTCACCAGGCAACCAAGAATCGGGGATTTATCAAACTGTAGAATCGGCCGATGGTAAATACGGAGATATTCCAGGCTACTCCACTTTTGCTGCGCGTACCGCTTACGACTTTGGTCAGCAATTCCATGGTTTAAAAATTGCTGGTGGTGTGAAGAATGTATTTGATAAGCAATATTTTACTCGCTCGTCAGATGCCACAGGCGGTAAATATGTTGGACAACCACGTACGTTTTACCTACAAACTTCGTTTGATTTCTAAAATGAAGTTTACTTAAGCACATAACAATCTTTGCCTAAAAAAAGACTACAATTCTGTGGTCTTTTTTTATTTCAACAAGATGACAGAATTATTACACTTTATGCACTTTGTATACCTAATACGCCTTCATGTCTCTTTCAGAACTCAATCTCACGCTTTTTTCTCTGATTAATGCCTCTCCTGATGCCAGCAACAGTAGCATCAATTTCGCTATTTTTATTGCCAATGACCTACTGTATTGCATGATTGCACTTTTCGCATGGTTCTGGTTACGCGGGAATTATGAAACTAAAAAACAAATCTTAAAGGCCTTTATTTTTACCAGTATAGCCCTTTTAATTAGTCAGTGTATTTCCCATGCTTTTTATCACCCACGACCCTTTATGATGGACGTTGGACGCACACTGATCTACCACGCACCGAATGGCTCGTTCCCGAGCGATCATATGCTGATTTTTAGCAGCATCGCTTTTTCATACTTATTTTCGGCACAACGGAAATTGAGTGTATTCCTCTTGCCGATGGCTTGGTTGGTGGCTTGGTCACGCGTCTATCTCGGTGTGCATTTCCCATTGGATATGCTTGGTGCATTTATACTGGCGTTTATATTGAATTATTTTGGCTTAACCCTTTGGAACCAATATAAAGAGAAAATCATGCAATGGGTGCTGACTTTGCATTTCTATGTATTTAAGCCACTGATTCAAAGAGGCTATATTAAATAAATCTGTATAAATATAAAAAAATCCCGCTCTTAAGCGGGATTTATAAAATCAGTTAGTAAATTGCCATATGATCACGATGAATCATTTCCAGTGAACGGGCTTCACCAAGAACTTGATAAACCTTGTCGGAAGCCAAGCCCTTGACCAGTTCCGCTGAACGAGAGCTAAAATTCACACGTCCAACCGCTACACGGTAGCCGGATGGATCAACACACTCGACAACATCACCACGGTCAAAATGACCTTCTACCGCTTTCACACCTACAGGCAACAAACTACGATGATTTTCTTTGATGGCTTTCACTGCACCATCATCTAAAATCAAACGGCCTGCGGTTTGTAAGTGTGCTGCCAACCATTGCTGATGGGCTGTAATACGATCATTATCCGTGATGAATAAAGTGCCCAGCATTTCACCCGCCATTAAGCGCGCAAGTACATGATCACTTTCACCACTGGCAATTAAAGTTGGACAACCTGATTTAGCCGCCAAACGCGCTGCGCGAACTTTGGTCAGCATACCACCACGACCAAACTTACCACCGCCACCTGCCATATCAAACAGGCTTTCATCTAAAGCACGCACGGTATGGAACAGTTTTGCATTTGGATTAGAACGTGGGTCAGAATCAAACATGCCCTGCTGATCGGTCAGGATAATCAACAAATCCGCATGGACTTGTCCCGCCACCATTGCAGCAAGCGTGTCATTGTCACCAAAACGAATTTCATCGGTCGATACCGTGTCATTCTCATTAATGACAGGAATCACACGCCAGTCGATGAGGTTTTGCAATGCATCACATGAGTTTAGGTAACGACGACGATCTGCAAGATCATCATGCGTTAACAACACTTGAGCGGTTTGAATGCTATGTTGCTCTAATACGCTAGACCAAGTATGGATTAAGCCCATTTGACCAATGGCAGCACATGCCTGAAGACTGGGTAGATCGGTGGGTCGATGCTCTAGCTTCATTCGAACCATACCTTCAGCCACAGCACCAGACGAAACAAGGATAATTTCATGCCCTGCTTGGTGTAGATCCGCGATTTGTTTCGCCCAATGCGAAATTGCCTCTAAATCTAAACCTTGCCCATTTGCTGTGAGTAAAGATGATCCGATTTTAACAACGATACGTTTTAAAGCCTTGAGCTGACGTTGCCCATCTACCACTTCTATCATCTTGTCCTCAGTTACATGTTGTTCGCTTGGAAATTAGCGAACGTAATACACTTCCATTTCGCCATCGTCGCCATCATCATCGTCTTCGTCATCATCGCCCAACAGACCAGCAAGACGCTGTTGACGACGCATTTCACGATAAGCTTCTTTCGCGGCAATGGTTTGTTCACGTGTTTCAGCTTCTAACTGTTCACGGAATGCTTTCACCTCTGCAGCGTATTCAGGATCTTCAACTTCGCGTTCACGTTGTCGTTCAATTTGATCCATGAGGTAATACACAACAGGTTTCGTGCCTTCTGCTAATAAACCTGAAGTTTTGAATACTGGACCTTTCCAATCCAATTCTTCAAGAATGTGGTTACACCATTCTTCACTGGTTTCATCTTCAAGTTGATCCAATTTGTTCAACACCAAGACCACTGGGAGTTTCGCCAAAGTTGGAGAGAATTTCTTCAACTCTTTCATAATGGCTTTGGCATTATACGCAGGGTCAGAACCATCAATTGGCTGTACATCGACAATGTGCAATAAAATACGAGTACGCGCCAAGTGCTTTAAGAAACGGATACCTAAACCCGCACCTTCTGCTGCACCTTCGATCAAACCAGGAATATCCGCCATTACGAATGAACGATGACGGTCAGCATCGACTACGCCCAAGTTTGGAACCATGGTTGTGAATGGATAGTCTGCAACTTTTGGTTTTGCGGCTGAAACGGCACGAATAAAGGTTGATTTACCCGCATTCGGCATACCCAACAAACCTACATCCGCCAACACTTTAAGTTCTAAACGAATTTCACGGAATTCGCCTTTAAAACCATGTGTACATTTACGTGGCGTACGGTTGGTTGAAGATTTGAAGTGCGTGTTACCCAAACCACCATCACCACCTTTAGCAACCATCACTTGCTGACCATCTTCGACCAAATCTGCAATAATGTCGCCAGAATCGGTATCGACAATTGTGGTGCCCACAGGAACTTTTAAAATAACGGATTCACCGCCACGACCAGCACAGTTTGCGCCTGAACCGTTTTTACCACGTTCTGCACGGAATTTACGGGTATAACGATAATCTACCAATGTGCTCGTATCGTCATCGGCTTGAATATAAATGCTGCCACCACGACCACCGTCACCACCATCTGGCCCACCAAAGGGTACAAATTTTTCACGGCGAAAACTGGCTACGCCATTGCCACCGTCGCCAGCCTCTACGGTAATGACTGCTTCATCAACAAAGCGCATACTGCCAATCCTCTAAAATCTTTAAAACCGCTTATTCTGCCACATTTTAAAGCATTTCTCGAATAGAATTATTCAACTAAATATTAATTTTGCTCATTATTGAGATTTAACAGCCTATTTTCATTCTTATTTTTCATTTTTTGCTTGGGCGCAAATAAAGATTATTAACGTCTTCCGCTCTAAATCAGCCTTACCCGAGGAGAGATTCAAGCTTAAAAAGAAAGATTGATCAGGGTCTGCAATTATTCTCCCCTCCCACTTACTTCACTCAATTCGCAATTTTTGGTTTCTGTTCCAAAATTTCAGGAAGGGTACGCTCAATCCAAGCAATTAAATCACCTACTTTTTCAGCGACTTGCGCACCTAAAATCGTCAGTTGATATTCCACTTTGGGTGGTACGATCGGATAAACCGTGCGTAGGATAAAACCATCTTGCTCTAAGCTTTTTAAAGTTTGTGAAAGCATTTTTTCACTAATCCCCTCAATCTTGACTTTAAGTTCGCTAAAACGATGTACCCCTCCACTTAGGCAATGCAACACCAATAATGACCATTTACTCGAAAGATGTTCTAAAATTTCGCGGGATGGGCACTCCGTAGATAACACTTGCCCTAATATTTTACTGGTTGCATATGTACTCATGTATTCCCCTAACTCTGCTTACTATTATTCTATGTACTTTCATTTGGTAAGCTAACAGATTAATCTTTAGCCAGCAAGAATAGCTTTTCTCGATCTAAAATGAACATTCACATCTCACTCTATCACCAGCTTAACGTCGTACATCTATTTATGCTTTAAGGATGAATATTGCGTAGCGGCAAATGCAGGTTCATCTTCAGGTTTGCGAAAATCTCACGTACAGCGTTGTACATCGTGGCATTAAAGCTGAGTATGCGCTGCATTTTCATGGGGTCATTTAAATTTAGTTGTGCTGCTAAATGATGTAAGACATATTAATGAATGTGCTCATCCAACTGGAAATACACAGATCCATCGTCGCGAATCTGCACTGGAATAGTGTAATCACGTTTTTAAATGAACTGGCACCTCCATCTTAATAGGAAGATTCCATTTAAGCGAAAACCGAAGCAACAATTGGTGCTGATAAATCAAATCTGTTGTGGTTTCTACTGGCATCAGTGGTTTTATATGAATCAGGAGCTGATCATCAATCAAGACCTGTATCGGTGTTTCAACCTGAAACTTTAAATCAGCCAAGTACTTTCTACTTCAGGGTAAATTTAATTATCGATCGATATCAATCTGGGATAAGTTAACCTCAAACAACTCCCCATACTCTCAAGCATTTTGATGCTTTATTTTGCAGAGCATCATGCATGAATTTGAATACTATGCACTTAGTGGGAATTAAAACATTAATCCAAATTCATCAGTTATATTTTTAATTCAATATAAATATGCTTGTTATTTTTACTCAAAAGCAGTTCTAAACCTCAGGTAAAAAAAAGAGCTTCATGACTGAAGCTCTTTTTTACTTACAAAAACAAATTATGCATTTGTTTCTACAGGAATTTTTGGATAGCTTAAGCCGCCCATTTGTTCAGCAATACGCAACACTTGGCAGCTATAACCGACTTCATTGTCATACCATACGTATGCAGTTAAGCGGTTACCAGAAGTGATTGTTGCTTGTGCATCAAACACACCCGCAGTACGCGAACCGATAAAGTCAGAAGATACAACTTCAGTTGAGTTGGTAAAACCAATCTGACCTTGAAGGTTAGAATGGATAGAAATCTGACGGATATATTCGTTTACTTCTTCACGATCAACTTCTTTATCTAACGTTAAGTTAAGAATCGCAAGTGAAACGTTTGGCGTAGGAACACGCACTGAGTTACCAGTCAATTTACCTTGAAGTGCTGGAAGCGCTTTAGCAACTGCTTTAGCCGCACCAGTTTCAGTAATCACCATGTTCAACGTCGCCGCACGACCACGACGATCTGCTTTATGATAGTTGTCGATTAAGTTCTGGTCATTTGTGAACGAGTGAACTGTTTCAACGTGACCATTTAACACAGTGTATTTGTCATGCAATACTTTTAAGGTTGGCGTAATTGCATTCGTTGTACAGCTTGCAGCAGAAATGATTTGATCTTCATCAAGAATGTCTGCTTGGTTAACACCAAATACCACGTTCTTCATGTCACCTTTACCAGGTGCAGTCAAAATTACGCGTGCAGCGCCTGGGCATTTAAGGTGTTGTGCAAGACCTTCTGAATCGCGCCATTTACCTGTATTGTCAATTACCAATGCATTTTCAATACCATAAGCTGTGTAATCAACTTCAGATGGATTTGATGCATAAATCACTTTGATGAATTGACCATTCGCAATAATTGCTTCGTTTTCTTCATCTACAGAAATCGTGCCAGAGAATGGACCATGGATCGAGTCACGGCGTAATAAAGACGCACGTTTTTCCAAATCACCATCAGAAGATTTACGAACAACGATCGCTTTGAGGTTTAAACCACGACCAAGACCAGATTGACCAATCATCAAACGTGCAAGGATACGACCAATACGGCCAAAACCGTAAAGAACCACATCACGACCTTCAACTGAAGTCGCACGACCTTCGATTGATTTAACCGCGCTCGCAACAAAGGCATCAACATCGCCACCTTGTGCTTTGTATTCAACAGCAAGTTTACCTAGATCAATTTCAGCTGTACCGATATTCTGAATTTTCGCCAATGCTTGAAGAATTGGGTAAGTATTCACAACAGAAAGCTCAACGTCCATCATACGTGTACGACGGTGTGCTTTTAGGATCTGGATAACCGAACGGTTAACTAAAGAACGACCATAAACTGAAGTTACGATGTTTTGCTCACGGTAAAGTTTACCGATTAAAGCAATCATTTGTTCCGCGATTTCTTCACGGTTTTTCCAGCGACCTTGGTGCTCTGCGTGTAGGGCGATAATAGTCTCTTTGCTCACAGATACGTCCTCTAATTAAATTGTATATCTAGGCATAAATTTCAAAACCCGACAATTGTAAAGGAATTGTCAGCAAGATTGAATCAAAAGCTGGTTCAGACACTGCTATTTTCCTACATATTCATTATAAATTTACAAAATAGTTGTAATTTTTGATGTGATTTTACTTTTTGGACGAAAAATACGGATTTTTGAATTGGCTTGAATCGCCAACTCAATAGATGTGCCTTGGGGATAAAGATAGATTTTTATCCCCAAAATTTTGCTTAATTCTGATCTTTTAAACGCGCATCAACTTTTTCTATATTTCTTACCAAGCTCTGCTTCTGTCTGTGTTGTTTATACAAATGCAAACTCCCCTCAAGTACCAAAACCAATACTGCGCACCAAATCGGGATATAGGTGAGCCATTCATCGGGGGCAATCTGTTCGCCCAAAGCCACAGAAGCAGCTGCCAATAACACAGGTTCCAAATAACTGAGCAAACCGAACAGCACGAAAGGTAGATATCGGCTAGCCAAAATATAGCTTCCCAAGCCCAGTGCACTTAAAAAGCCTAAACCGATAATTGCCCAAATCAGATGCGGAAATTGAGGAATAATGCTCAAGCCATTTGAAATTGACAGCAAATACAACGCTATCGGCAGAATCAGAAACAAATCCCACCAAAAACCACCCAAGTGATCAGATTGAAACAGACGACGTAAATAGAAATATAAAGGATAAGCTAAAGCGACATATAGCGTTTCCCAAGCAATACTGCCAATCCGCCAAATCTCATGCGCGACCCCGAGGGCTGCCAGAATCACCGCCAGCAACTGCCATCGTGACAGTTTTTCCTTATGCAGAATACAACCGATCAACACCATCACCAGCGGCAGTAAAAAATACCCCAGCGATACTTCCAGTCCTCGTCCGTTAATTGGCCCCCATAAGAACAGCCATAACTGTGAAGTACAAAGTATTGAACTGATCAGCAACCAAAGCAAATAAAGGGGTTGTTGGAGCACTTTTTTAAACAGTTCAGTAATTCGAGTGAGCTCACCCGACCACCACATAAATATACTTAAAAAAGGTAAAGTCGCCAGCATTCGCCAAGCAAATGTTTGCTCACTGTCGAGCGGTTTTAAAAACTCTGTATAGCCGTAAAGCACACCAAAAGTGACAGATGCCAATACCGACAGTGCTACGCCCTTATACATCTTTTTACTCGATCATTTTTTCGCGTTTAGTATAACGATAAGCGAAATAAAATACTTATTATTAAAGATAACTTTCACGTAAATCCAGACACTCAAAGTACTGCATGTATGTAAGAACTATTGTCATGTGCCATTTAAAAAAAGCGAGAAGTTGACATTCATTCGCCAAACCCAATCAACTACAGACAATCTTTCACCACATGCTGCCCAGCCAAGTTTAGTCGCTCAGGCTGGTATTTTTATTCGGTGGTCATGATAAAAGGTCAGTTACCCGTCATACAATAACATTCAGCCTGTATTATTTCTTCTCAACTTTCTTGCTCTGCGGGGTTTGAATTAAGTCGCTTAAATCATAGCCTAGCGTTTTTGCATAATCTAAATACTCATTCAATACTTCAGGTTTGGCTTCTGGAGTTCGAGAAAGAACCCACATATATTTACGACGCGGCTCACCCACCAGAACGGTTTGATAATCATCATCCAGTTTTAAAATCCAATAATCACCGCGCGCCACTGGCAACCAACGGACGGCTTCCGGCAAGAAGCTGACTTGTAACTTGGAGTTAAACGGAGGATTTTGCACAAAAGCCTCTCCGATGGCCTGCTGTAAAATGCCCTCTTTGGAATAACAACGATTATCTACATTCACATTGCCATTTTCATTTAAGGTATAGGTCGCTGAAACGTCACGCGCACATTTGTTTTGAAAGTACATCGGTTTGCGTGCTATTTCATACCAAACCCCTAAATAACGGTCTAACTCGACCTTTTCAACCACTGGCATTGGTTTCGTTTGTGCATAAGCCAATGTAGCGGCTCCTAAACCGACTAGAATTGCCCCACCCAATACAATTTTTCCAATCCGCCAACCTGCCTGAGGAAGATTACTTTTACTCATCATGTCATTCCTTAAAAGGTTTTGATTCATTCACAATCAAACAGCATGTCTCTAAAAAATAACGAGCTTTAGGTCAGCGTATTGTAGCGTTATGTAATGATTTTGAAGTGCAAAGTTACCCAAGCTATTGTAACAGCTGTGCTTTTAAGCGCAGGATCTCATCTCGTAAACGAGCAGCTTGTTCAAACTGTAATTCTTTAGAGGCTTTCAGCATCTCTTTTTCCAGTTTGGCAATATGCTTCGCAAACAGTTTAGGATTCGCAAGAAGATGTTGCTCATCTGCTGAAAGTGCCTGAGTCTGCTCTGCAAACTTGGCATCAATCTGATCGTCGGTCAGCACTTCACCTGTATCAATTTCTCTCACCACTTGGCGCACGGCACTTCGCGGGGTAATGCCATGTTGCAAGTTAAACTCGATTTGTTTGGCACGACGTCGCTCAGTTTCATCCATGGCTTTTTGCATTGAATCTGTAATCCGATCCGCATAGAGAATGGCTTTACCTTTTAGGTTACGTGCAGCACGACCGATGGTTTGAATGAGTGAGCGTTCGGAGCGTAAAAAGCCTTCTTTGTCGGCATCCAGAATGGCGACCAAAGACACTTCAGGCATATCCAAACCTTCACGTAGCAAGTTAATTCCCACCAAGACATCATGAATCCCTGAGCGTAATTCATGAATAATCTTCACTCGCTCTACCGTATCAATATCAGAATGCAAATACGCGACTTTCACGCCATATTCTTTTAAATAAGAGGTCAAATCTTCTGCCATACGTTTGGTTAATGTGGTCACCAATACCCGCTCATTGAATTCCTTACGAATATTAATTTCAGACAGCACATCATCGACTTGGGTCAGCACCGGACGGATTTCGATTTCAGGGTCGACCAAACCTGTTGGACGGACCACCTGCTCGACCACTTGTTCCGATTTTTCCAATTCATATCGTGCTGGGGTTGCACTGACATAAATCGTGCTCGGAACAATTCGTTCCCACTCTTCAAATTTCATGGGACGGTTATCTAAAGCACTGGGTAAACGGAAACCATAATTCACCAAGTTCTCTTTACGCGAACGGTCACCTTTATACATAGCACCAATCTGTGGAACGGTCACATGCGATTCATCAATAATCAATAGAGCGTCATCCGGCACATAATCAAACAAGGTCGGCGGTGCTTCGCCTGCCGGACGTCCAGATAAATGCCGCGAATAGTTTTCAATACCGTTGGTGTAGCCCAACTGCTGCATCATTTCCAAATCGTAGCGGGTACGCTGTTCAATTCGCTGTGCTTCCAATAATTTGTCATGCTCACGGAAAAACACCAACCGCTCTTTTAGTTCTTCCCGAATCGTGCCAATCGCACGTTCCAAATTATCTTTTGGGGTAACGTAATGGCTTTTGGGATAAATCGTGACACGCGGGACTTTACGCACCATTTTGCCAGTTAAAGGATCAAACCAGCGGATGGAATCCACCTCATCATCAAACAGTTCAATCCGGATGGCATGTTGATCTGATTCGGCAGGGAAAATATCAATAATTTCGCCACGAATACGATAGGTCGCACGTAAAAACTCCAATTCATTCCGGCTATATTGCATTTCCACCAGACGACGAATAATTTCATCACGGCTAATGCGATCCCCTGCAACAATATGCAATAGCATACTCATATAGGCATTCGGATCACCCAAGCCATAAATGGCCGAGACCGAGGCCACAATAATCGCATCGCGACGTTCCAGTAAGGCACGCGTGGCGGATAAACGCATTTGGTCAATGTGATCATTAATCGCCGCGTCTTTTTCAATAAACGTATCTGAAGATGGCACATAAGCTTCAGGTTGATAGTAATCGTAATAACTCACGAAATACTCAACCGCATTATTGGGGAAAAATGCCTTGAACTCACCATAAAGCTGGGCAGCCAGGGTTTTGTTATGCGCCATGATAATGGTGGGTCGTTGTGTCTGCGCAATGACATTGGCCATGGTATACGTCTTACCCGACCCCGTGACGCCTAAAAGCAATTGATTGCGATAACCTTGCTCGATGCCCTGCACCAGTTTCTCAATCGCCTGAGGTTGATCCCCCGCAGGTTGAAACTGAGTCACCAACTCAAAAGGCTGATGATTGTCTTGCACAGGTTTTTGATGCTCTTGCATGGTTTCCATCTTCGACACAATATGACCCCTATAGTATGGGGGCAGTTTTACAACATGCAACAAGTCCATTGTGAGAATTATGCGCATGAAAACCAATTCGCAGCAGGTAGAAATTCCCCCTCGAATCTCCTCTACTAAAAAAGCATTGCTTGCCCCTTGACCCTTACGCTATTCAGTTGCAACATGAAGCAATAATGATGATTAGATAACAAACTTATGCGCTACCATTACCATGACGAAAGCATCGTCAAAAGCTTACCAGAAGATACCGTTTTTGTTTTTGGCAGTAATATGGCGGGTACGCATGCGGGTGGTGCAGCCAAAATCGCTTTATTACATTTTGGTGCCATGAAAGGTGCCGGACGGGGTTGGGCTGGTCAAAGTTATGCCATTCCCACCATGAACGAGCATTTACAACAAATGCCACTTTCACAAATTCAGCACTATATTGATGACTTCAAAATCTATACCCAGCATCATCCCAAAACCAAATATTTTATTACCTCAGTTGGCTGTGGGGTAGCTGGTTATAAAGTTGAAGAAATTGCCCCAATGTTTAAAGGCATTTCACACAATGTGATTTTCCCGATTTCTTTCCGCCCATTTGTGGAACAACCCTTACCCAAACTGCGTCAGGCTTTTTTAAAAGCAGTCTTGCAAGACCCTGTGATTTTCCCGACCGAGCCTCTAAATCAAGTGATTGAACAACTGCATCTGGCAGAAAATGAAAAAAGCTTGGCGCAAATCATTTTAAATACCCCGATGTATCCTACCGACAGTAATGGACGTGATCGCATTTTTGAGATTGAGGATATTCTGCATCGTCTGGATGAAAAGGGTTTCCGGATCGATTCGCCTCTAGAAAGCCGAATGGTGATTGGTGGCGTGATACTGGCTTTACTTGAGCTGTATAACATCAATGAGCAGGATTTCTTGGATGTCTGGAATCATCAACGTGAGATTGCAGCTCCTAAAGCAGAGAATAAAGCACGCAAACTGGCACGCTAACTCAAGCTCACTGCACTGGAGGTTGTCAACCACGACTGGTAGACAACCTCATTTTCAGGCAAATTTAATGCCAAATTAAGCACAAAATTACTTTTAAAACTTTTATTTATCACATGATTTAAAATTGAAACAATAGCTCCTATACTAAGTCACACTTAAAAATAAATACGAGCTATTCATGGAGTTATTAGATTCCTCAATTTTTGAATTATCCCCCATCGCCATGTGGCTAGAAGATTTCAGCGAAGTCAAAAAGCAATTTGATCTATGGCGAGCGCAAGGTATTCAAGACCTTGAACAATTCTTGCAGGAAGATGAATCTCGCGTATTAGAATGTGCTCGTAAAATCAGAATTTTGAAAGTCAACGCAAAAACCCTGCAACTCTTTCAAGCACAAGATCTTGAGCATTTACAGCAAAACCTTGAGCTGATCTTTAAACAGGATATGGCAAAAACTCATATTCAAGAACTGTTAAGTTTATGGGCAGGTGATACTGAATTTTCCAGTAGTACTGTCAATTACACCATTTCAGGACAACGCTTAGATATTCAATTACGCGGTACGATAATTCCAGGACATGAACAGGATCTTTCCCTGCTTTTAATTACCACTGAAGATATTACCCCTTACAAAACCGCCTGCCGACTGGAAGAAAAAAACCGCTTGCTGGCTGAATCTCGCTTTAAATATTCCCCAACGTCATTATGGGTGGAAGATTTCAGTCGAATTAAATACCGTCTTGATCAGCTAAAACACATGGGAATTCGAGATTTCCAAACCTTTTTAGATGTACATCATGATTTTATTTTGCAATGTATTCAGGATATTGTGATTATTGATGTGAATCAGGCAACCTTAGATTTATTTGGCGCAGCCGATAAAGACACTTTACTAAAGAATGTCCATAAAATATTTGCCAAAGAAATGGTACAAACCTTCCGTGAACAATTGCTTGAATTATGGAATGGCAATATCCATCATCAACGTGAAGCAGTCAATTATGCGCTCGATGGCAGTATTCGACATGTGCTATTGCAATTTACCGTTTTCCCCGATTACCAACATGATTGGAGCATGGTGCAGGTTGCGCTTACCGATATTACTGCACGTAAAAAAGCAGAAAACTATCTGGAGTATCTGGGCAAGCACGACGTCTTAACCAAACTGTATAACCGCTCCTTTTATACCGAAGAAATGAACCGCCTAGAACGTAGCCCTTTACGTCCTGCCTCTTGCATTTTTCTTGATATGAATGGCTTAAAAGAAGTAAATGACAGCTTAGGACATGATGCAGGTGATGGTTTATTACGTCGTATCGGAGGGATTTTAAACCAGCTGATCCAAAATACGCTCTACTCTGCTTCCCGAATTGGGGGGGATGAGCTGGTGGTGTTACTGCCAGGTGCGGATGAAGCCGCGTTACACAACTGCCTGCACAGTCTGCAAGAATTAATTCATGTCGATAACCAATTCCATGCCAGTCAACCGATTAGCCTTTCCATCGGATATGCAACTGTAAAAGCCCACGAGCGGATTGAAGACATGCTGAAACGCGCGGATCACATGATGTATCAACAGAAACAACAATTTTATGCGCAAAATGATCGTCGAACGCGCTAGATATTAGACAAAAAAAGAAGTGCATATGCACTTCTTTTTTAACGTTTACCCATGGAGCGACGTGTACCACGTGGAGGCATCCAAGTTCGATCTGCATATTGCTCAGGTTTAGGACGCACCTGATTATGGGCAGCTGAGTCTGACGATTGCTCATCAGTAGCTGGCATTGGGAATGGGAGTTTCACCAATGGCTTATTCGTAGGCTGTTGCTTACTCATGACCATGACTCAAATAAAATCTGACAGTAGTTTAAGGTTTTTTGCGCTCAGTTGCGAGTGACTTCATACGACTCTCTTGTTTTTGTATGCTTTCGAGACAAAAAATATTTATTTTATGCTTTTTTATGAATTTGCTTGTATTTTAAACGACGCAGTCACTATTTTTGAGCTAAGATAATATGCTTTTTATTTTTTATCCCCCATAAGAAGGAATTCTGCCGTGGACGTACGTCTATCTGATCGTGTAAATGCCATCAAACCGTCCCCAACATTAGCTGTGACAAACAAAGCTGCTGAACTTAAAGCGGCTGGTAAAAATGTCATTGGTTTGGGAGCTGGTGAACCAGATTTTGACACCCCGCAACACATCAAAGATGCAGCAATTGCTGCGATTAACAACGGTTTCACAAAATATACCGCTGTAGATGGTACGCCAGGCCTTAAAAAAGCAATTATTGCAAAACTTAAACGTGACAATAACCTTGATTACCAAGCAAACCAAATTCTAGTTTCTTGTGGTGGTAAGCAATCATTCTTTAACTTAGCTTTAGCTTTGTTAAACAAAGGTGATGAAGTCATTATCCCTGCACCTTTCTGGGTCAGCTATCCAGATATGGTAATCATCGCAGAAGGTACACCTGTAATTGTGAAATGTGGTGAAGAACAACGTTTCAAAATCACTCCTGAACAATTAGAAGCGGCAATCACTGAAAATACTCGCTTAGTGGTACTCAACAGCCCATCGAACCCAACAGGTATGATCTACACCAAAGCTGAATTAGAAGCTTTGGCTGAGGTATTACGTCGTCACCCACAAGTATTTGTTGCCTCTGATGACATGTATGAACCAATCCGTTGGGATGATGAGTTCTACAACATCGCCACTGTTGCGCCAGACTTATATGACCGCGTAATCGTACTTAATGGCGTGTCTAAAGCTTATGCAATGACTGGCTGGCGTATTGGTTATGCAGCAGGTCCTGCAAAAATCATTGGCGCAATGAAAAAAATCCAATCTCAATCTACGTCTAACCCAACTTCAATTTCGCAAGTTGCTGCTGAAGCTGCATTGAACGGCCCACAAGACGTACTTGAGCCAATGATCGAAGCATTTAAGCGTCGTCATGACTTGGTTGTGAATGGCTTAAATGAAATCAACGGTATTTCATGCCTACCTGCGGATGGTGCATTCTATGCATACGCCAACATTCGTCCATTGATTCGTGCTAAAGGTTTAAAATCTTGCACAGAATTCTCTGAATGGTTATTAGAAGAAACTGGTGTTGCCGTTGTTCCTGGTGATGCATTCGGTCTTGGCGGTTTCATGCGTATTTCTTATGCAACTGCGGATGAAGTGCTGGTCGATGCTTTAGCGCGTATTAAAAAAGCGGCTGATTCAATCGAAGGTGTTGATGCTGCGATTGCTTCTATCGAAGCTGAAAAAGCAGCACAATAATCGAGTCGATTATTGAAAAAAAAGAGCTCAATAGCATTGGGCTCTTTTTTTTTGTGAGCTATTTTTCTATCTTTTCTTTTGTAAGCATCAACATTACATGGATCTCAGTATCTTTCCGCATTTGGCTGCTTGCTTAGCCCATTCAGATCAGACTTATCATCAATAGGCCACTCCGTCTCAAATTATTCGTGTTGTACATGTCGCTATAACTCATCTATAGCAAGATGTTTTAATTACCGCCACTGTACTGCTGGCCACTAAACTGCATTTTCCAAACTGTTTGCAGCGCCTAAGACATCTCTAACTGATTTGCTGGAATCAATAACTGTTTATTTGGCTCCACCGCTATCTTGATTAAAACCTGATGGCTTTATTTCCCTCTTTTTGCTTGATGGGTATCATTATTTTCAATTCATGCCATTGAAAGACACTTACAGTAAGAACACAATTTACACTGCATAAATAAATGTAATGCTTGTTTATTTTTAAGAATCAAACATTTCGCAACATTTTTTAAATAGTCAGTTGTGGCTTGATCTTCTAAGATACGCTCACACCTAGCTAAATGCCTATGAGTTCATCATGCGCTATAAGATTATCGATGTATACCGACAACAGAATATTAAACGTTACATTGCTAAATGCTTAAAAGCCCGCTCCCCACAATTTATCGTCATTGAAAGCGCACTTACTCTCTGTCGTGATTTAGATATCATTGATGTAGATTTACACGCCGATCAAGCCACATGGGCAACCGGAGAACGCATCTGCTTAAATATTTTAACCAGTGCGGACAGCCTAGACAAAATTTATGAGTTAGATGCTTAAAGCATTATCTCCAAACTTTTCTTGACATCATTTTCCCGCAAAGATTATCTTAACCAACAAGTTCCTTTTTAGAACTTATTAATTAAGGGAAAATCAATGAAAACTCAAGAAATGACGGGATTACAATTACTCGAAGCGATGTGTGCAGGACAAATCCCTGCGGCAAGTATTAGTGAAACAATTCCTATGTCACCCTATCAGGTTGCTTTGGGCAGTATCCACTTTAAGGCCAAAGCTGATGCACGCCATTTGAATCCATTGGGCGGTGTACATGGGGGCTTTGCCGCAACAGTATTAGATTCGGTAACAGGCTGTGCAATTCACAGCATGCTCGATACTGGAGTGGGTTATGGCACCATCGAGCTAAATATTAAAATGTGCCGTCCTATTCCACAAAATAAAGAATTAATCGCGATTGGCACTGTAATCAATATGAGTAAAAATTTAGGGATTTCAGAAGGTAAAATCATTGATGCCGATGGGAAACTATATGCACATGCGACAGCAACTTGCATGATCATTCGTCCTTAAAATCGGGGCACAATTCACTGACGTGTTGTGCCCTTTTAAAAAATTAGACTTTTTGCAGGCACTTCTGAGCAGGATCAACTTTAAACTGCGGTGTAGATAACGCTTTGTAATAGCAATAATATTTTAAGGTACGTTCCAACTGAATTTCACAGACTGCATTTTGTGCCTGAGACCAAGCTAGGGCTTGCAAAGGTTTGGACCAAAGCTGTCCTTCTAAGGCAAATACATAAACACGTTCTTGTGTGTCCGTTTCGGTAGAAAAATATGACTCAATCCAGCTTTGACGCGCAGACTCAACCAGCCATTTTTCAGAAAACCACAACTGTAGTAAATCACCAAGATATAATGGTACGGTCGCAAATGGGCGTACCGAAACCTGTGCGCCTTCCACAGGCGTATAATAATGCTCTGGTTGCTGAAGCAAGCTCAGATAGTTTTCTTGATAATATGAAAATTGAGAAAAAATTTCAGGGATGCTGAGCGTATTCATTCGCTTACTCCGATTTAGCCATTTTAGTGCTGGCAAGTTGGTTTAAATCCACACTGTTGAAGTTTTGCTTCAACAACTTTCTTTAATTAATCTAACAAGCGTTTTTACGGAGCACAAGCCAAAACTTTAGTTTTTTCTTTAAATTGATTTGTTTGCTTAAATATACAACAGACAAATCCAAAAACCATTTTTTTATAATCTTAAGGCTTGACCAGCGGTAAAATCTGCTTATAATCGCACTCAGATTCTCCAATAGCTCAGTCGGTAGAGCGACGGACTGTTAATCCGCAGGTCCCTGGTTCGAGCCCAGGTTGGAGAGCCAAATTCAAGAAAGCCCGCTGCATCAAGCGGGCTTTTTTTATGCCTAAAATTCAGTCATCATGCCGCCTATAGACACCACATCACTCTCCTCTATCGCCCCTCGTCGGTAATTTTTGCATCATCCGCCCAGATCTTCTTCTGCCAATAAAAAAGGCGCTTAATTGCTTAAGCACCTCAATCAATTTAAGCTACCTGCATGGGCACACCACTATGAAAGCGGAAGGTATCATCAGGAGATAGAATGAGATCCTTTTCAACTTCTCGGATATGCTCAATACGCTGCTGAATATCCTCTTCTGGATCTTTCAATTTCGCGGTTTTCGCCACATCTAAAGCCAAAGCCAAATAGTCTTCATAATGACGGGATTCTGACTTTAACAAATAACGGTAATAACGCCCTAATTCCTCATCCACAATTGGAGCAAGTGCATAGAACCGTTCACATGAACGTGCCTCCACAAATGCACCTATCACCAACACATCAATTAAAGCTTCTGGCTCATAGGTTCGAATTTCTTTTCTCAAGCCACCTGCATAACGCCCCGCACTTAAGCCGTTCCACTCTTGTCCACGCTTTTGCATAAACTCAAGTACCTGCTCATAGTGCAGCATTTCTTCACGCACCAATTGGGCCAATTTGACTTGTAAATCGGTAAAAAAACTATAACGAAACATCAGGTTCATTGCTGTACCTGCAGCTTTTTTCTCACAATTGGCATGATCTTGCATCAAAATTTCTAGATTGTTTAATGCTGCATCTAACCATGCTTGCGGCGTCGTACACCCTAAGAAGCCCAATACGGGCTTCATCAAGTCATCATAATCAATTGTTGACATAATTTAAGCTAAACCCAGAGTCTTAACGCGCAGCTTTGATCACAGCTTTCATTTGCTGCACAGCTTGCGACAAGCCGACAAAAACAGCATCCGCAATCAGAGAATGACCAATATTTAATTCATGAATTTCTGGGATTTGTGCAATCGGTGTAACATTTTCAAGGTTTAAGCCATGTCCTGCATTCACCACCAAGCCTTTTTCCGCAGCATAACGTGCCGCTTTTACGATTCGATCGAGTTCATGTAGCTGCGCTTCCGCTGTTTCAGCATCAGCATATGCACCTGTGTGAATTTCGATGGTTGGCGCACCACACGCTACAGCAGCATCAATCTGCGCAAAATCAGCATCAATGAATAATGACACATCACAACCGATAGCCGTGAGTTCTTGAGTTGCCGCTTTGACTTCCTCAAAATGCCCCACAACATCTAATCCACCTTCAGTCGTAACTTCCTGACGTTTTTCAGGTACAAAACAGACATGCTGTGGTTGAATTTCTTTGGCAAACGCAATCATTTCTGGGGTAACTGCAAGCTCCAAATTCATACGCGTTTTTAATACCGGACGCATACGACGCACATCATCATCCTGAATATGACGACGGTCTTCACGTAGATGCAGTGTAATACCCTCCGCACCAGCTTGCTCACAAATTAAAGCAGCATTGACTGGATCTGGATAACTGGTTCCACGTGCTTGTCGCAATGTTGCAACATGGTCAATATTTACACCAAGCAAAGCAGCCATAATTTTTTCCTAATCATGTTTTAGATTGAGTATTCTGAATCCACAGTTGGCGACTTTTTAATGGTCGATCGCCCAACAAAGAGGTAATCATTTGCCTATACAACTTTGATAATAATTGTAATTGCTCGGCATTAAAATCCCTACCCCTTTCATAGTACTGCATACTGAGGATCAATTCGCCCGATAAAGTAGATGCAGAAACCTTTAAGGTTGGAATAAAGCCATCATTGAGCTGAAAAGTATAATGCTGTTCAGGGCAAATTGGGGCCTGATTGGCATCTACTGTATAATCAAGCGGGTAACCCAACTCCTCAAGCAAAGCATGCTCAAATTGTCTCAGGATTTGCCTTAAAAAGAGTGTTGGATGATCTTGCGTATTGAGCGTCTGTAAATGCTGAATCGTCAATGCATATTGGCGAAATGTCTCGGGCATCTCCACTTCTAAAGGGCATAAACGTAACAAGATTTCATTCAGATAAAAACCTGAAAAAAATGCATCACCAAAAAAGAAAATTGGATGATGCATAATTTCTAATTTACTGAAGTTTTTAAGTTCAGATTTACCAGTTGCCTGTATACGCAATGGCTGATATTGCGGTGGTGGTGTCTGACGAAGAATGCCATCAACACGGCCATATTCTTGAGTATACAAGTGCACAATATGACTGCGTTCACGGTACTTTCGATGATGAATTAAATAGCCATGTAAAACTTCATTACGCATAAATCAACATCAATCCTGTTGATTTTGCTGTGTTTCCTCAGCCTTATGATCACCATCTGGAATCGCCAACTCCACCACAGCAACAGTGCCTTTCACCACACCCTTGGTGGTCTTATAAGCAATTTTCGCAGGAACTGTAACAATCTTATGTATACAACCTTGCAGCATAACAACACAAGCTACAATTAAGCATAGTTTTACCATTACAATTCCCGTATTTGCTTACAAGTTAGATATCACTATAACCAAGACTTTTCAGTGCACGCTCATCATCCGACCAGCCACCTTTGACTTTCACCCAAAGTGTCAGCATGATTTTTTGTTCAAACATTTTTTCCATATCGGCACGGGCATCCATACCAATTTTCTTTAACTTTGAACCTTTCTCACCAATCACAATGGCCTTTTGCCCTAGACGATCAACGAAAATAGTGGCATCAATATAAGTACAAGCCGGCTTTAATCTACCCGTTTTTTCATGCAGAACAGCATCTTCCGTACGGAATGATTCAATTTGAACAGTTAAATCATATGGAAGCTCTTCACCTAATTGACGCATAATCTTTTCACGGATAATTTCCGAAGCCAAGAAACGCTCAGAACGATCGGTAATTTGATCCAGTGAATACAATGGCGGCTGGAACGGTAAATACTGCTCAATTGTATTGCGCAAATGCTCGAGATTCGCGCCGCGCAGTGCAGAGACTGGCACAATTTCAGCAAAATTCATCAGTTTTGCGCGCTCTTGAATAAGCGGTAATGCCTGATTTTTATTTTCCAAGGTATCTAGTTTATTGATCACTAGAATCACTGGCATTTCGGCATTTTTAAGCTTTTCCAAAACCAGTTCATCGTTTTGCGTCCACTTCTGTGCATCAACCACAAATAAAACCAAGTTGACATCACGTAAGGCAGAATGCGCAGCACGGTTCATCATCTTATTGATGGCACGGACTTCTTTTTTATGCATCCCAGGCGTATCCACAAATACCGCTTGAGATTTTTCACGAGAATCGATCCCAACAATCTTATGTCGTGTCGTTTGTGGCTTACGCGAGGTGATCGAAAGTTTCTGCCCAAGCAAGTGGTTCATCAGCGTCGACTTACCTACGTTTGGACGGCCTACAATCGCCACAAAGCCACTTCTGAAGTCAGAAGGAATCGTGGTGCCTTGTTCGCTAAAAAACTGGCCAATTAAATCATTATTGTCGGTAGACGACTCGTGATCAGCATCATTGTGATCGGAATTCATGGTCATGCAGTTCACTGCTCCAATAGTTTTAAAATCTCCGCCGCTGCTGCTTGTTCAGCGAAACGACGACTTGAGCCTTCGCCCATAAATAAAGGTAAGCCTTCAACCGTACAATTCACTTTGAAATGCTGGTTCGGGGCATCCCCTTGAATATCCACTACCTCATAGAGCGGAAGTGGTTTTTTACGTGCTTGCAGATATTCCTGCAATCTCGATTTTGGATCTTTTAATTGATCTGTTGGCTCGATATGATCCAAATAAGGTTCATACCATTTTAACACGATCCGCTGCAGTACCGTTAAATCAGAACAATCTACATAAATTGCCCCAATAATCGCTTCTACAGTATCTGCTAATATTGATTCTCGATGGTGACCACCAGACTTCAACTCACCCGTACTTAAAATAAGACTTGTGCTGAGCTTCAAGTCATTGGCAATTTTACCCAATGCTTCTTGTCGAACCAAGGTCGCTCGCATTCGAGTTAAGCGGCCTTCATTTTCATGCGGATATGCATGATATAAATAGTTGGCGATGATCATTCCTAATAACGAATCACCTAAAAATTCAAGGCGCTCGTAATTATATTTATGGCTCACCGATCGATGTGTTAAAGCAAGCTGGAGTAATTCCGCTTGCTTAAACTGATAACCGATACGACTTGCCAAGCGAATATCACTTAGTTTGGACTGACCTTTGATCAAAACTTTTCTCAAACTTTAACACTAAATCAATATTCAGTAAGAAAGGCTTTCTTACCTCATAGCTCTTGTTCACTTGTATACCATCTGTATTGGTAACCTGTGCAATTTCTTTAAAATTTACATCTCGGATATTATTCATAGTCAGACGTTGCTCCATCTGAGTATTAAATTTATCAGGGCTAATATCCTTCGGACTACTTTGCATTAACTCAGTAATCTGAGTATCAATCACTCGATCATCCCAATAGGGAGCCCACACTGCAATTGCAACTTTTGCCAAAAAAGCAAAACCAATAATTGCAATTAAAAACCCAATATATGACGCACCTTTTTGATTTCGACGCATTTTTTATTTTCCATTTTGGTCAATTAATCAATTTTACCGTTACGGCTAAATGACGGCAGCTTAAAGCCAGGCTCTTTATGCATCCACACATAGAATGCTCGCCCAGTTAAGTTCTCTTCAGGCACAAATCCCCAAAAGCGACTGTCCGCACTTTGATCTCGGTTATCCCCCATCGCAAAATAGTGCCCTTCAGGAACTTTTACTTCCCAATATAAACCATTTTCAGTTGAGTATTTACCATTTTCAATATAATTAATAAATGGTGCCTGGCGTGCTACGTTCACCCCTTCCAGCTCACGCATGGTAAAGGTATGCTGACCCAACGTTTCTTTATGATAAATTGAAGTTGGGGTATCTAAAGCATCTTTTTCACGGCTAAATTCCACCGGTACTTTAGCAACTTTTTGCCCGTTAATCGTCAACTGTCCATGATCGTAAATAATATGGTCGCCCGGCAAACCGACTACACGCTTAATGTAGCTAATGGTCGGTTGTGGTGGGTAACGAAAAACAATCACATCACCACGCTCAGGCTCACCCACATCAATGATTTTTTTATTCACGATCGGTAAACGCACACCATAATCAAACTTATTTACCAAAATAAAATCTCCAGTTTCTAAGGTTGGTACCATAGAGTCTGACGGAATATTAAATGGCTCATAAAGAAATGATCGCAACACCAATACGACTGCAAGTACTGGCCAGAAATCGTAGGCCCATGTGATGATGAAGTTTTCATTTCCCCTGCCTTTGGTTTGTCTTTGTTTAAAAACAAACTTATCTAATAACCACACCAGAAAAAAAATCAGTGTGGCAGGCACGAGTATTAAATTAAAATCAAAATCCATGAGCTATACGACCTCTAATTCTTATCTTTCTACTTTCAACACAGCAAGGAACGCTTCTTGTGGGATTTCTACGCTGCCCACTTGCTTCATGCGTTTTTTACCTTCTTTTTGCTTCGCTAAAAGTTTTTTCTTACGTGAAACGTCACCACCATAACATTTCGCCAATACGTTTTTACGCATGGCTTTTACCGTTGAACGCGCAATAATTTGAGCGCCAATGGCTGCCTGAATCGCGACATCAAACATTTGACGTGGAATGAGGTCTTTCATTTTTTCCACCAAGGCAATGCCACGATGGCGTGCATCTTGACGGTGACAAATCATGGCTAAGGCATCAACCTTTTCACTGTTAATCAAGACATCTACTTTCACCAAAGAAGAGCTTTCAAAACGGACAAAGTTATAGTCCAAAGATGCAAAACCACGAGAACACGATTTCAACTTATCAAAGAAATCCATGACCACTTCAGCCATTGGAATTTCAAACGTGATCGAAACCTGATTACCCAAGAACTTCATGTCTTTTTGCACACCACGACGCTCAATACACAAGGTCATCACGTTACCCAAATATTCTTGCGGTACTAAAATATGACACTCTGCAATCGGTTCACGTAAATCTTCAACTGTTGAACCATCTGGCATTTTCGATGGGCTGTCGATATAGATGATTTCACCTTTCTTGGTCAATGCTTCATAGACCACCGTTGGTGCAGAGCTAATCAGATCAAGGTCATATTCACGTTCAAGACGTTCTTGAACGATTTCCATATGCAACATTCCCAAGAAGCCACAACGGAAACCAAAACCTAGGGCATCTGAACTTTCAGGTTCAAAGAATAAGGCTGAGTCATTGATTTGCAATTTTTGCAGAGCTTCACGGAATGGTTCAAAATCGCTGGAATCAATCGGGAATAAGCCTGCATAAACCTGCGGTTTAACCTTTTTAAAACCTGGTAAAGTAGCGACTTCAGGCGTTGCAGCAAGGGTAATGGTATCACCCACTGGCGCACCAAAAATATCTTTAATCCCCGCAATCACAAAACCGACTTCGCCCGCTTCAAGCATATCCGTTTCGGTATGCTTCGGATTAAATACCCCGACTGACGTGACAGGATGGGTTTGCCCCGTTGATTTCACCAACATTTTGTCGCCCTTACGGATACGACCTTGCTTAATACGAACTAAAGATACGACACCTAAGTAGTTATCGAACCATGAATCAATAATTAAGGCTTGAAGTGGAGCTTCACGATCACCTTGTGGTGCCGGAATCACATCGACTAAACGCGCCAAAACACCTTCTACACCCAGCCCTGTTTTTGCAGAACAGGTCGGTGCATCCGTCGCTTCGATGCCAATAATTTCTTCAATTTCATGAATTACACGCTCTGGTTCAGCTTGCGGTAAATCAATTTTGTTTAGAATTGGCAGAACTTCGAGTCCCTGCTCAATTGCGGTGTAACAGTTCGCTACCGATTGCGCTTCAACACCTTGTGCAGCATCAACCACCAGTAACGCACCTTCACAGGCAGCCAAAGAACGAGAAACTTCATAAGAAAAGTCGACGTGTCCTGGCGTATCAATAAAGTTTAATTGATACTCTTGTCCATTTGGATGGGTATAGTACAGGGTTACAGATGCAGCTTTAATGGTAATCCCACGTTCGCGTTCTAACTCCATCGAGTCCAAAACTTGGGCTTGCATTTCACGATCTTGTAAACCACCACACATTTGAATAAAACGGTCAGCCAATGTTGACTTGCCATGGTCAATGTGAGCAATAATCGAAAAATTTCGGATGTTATTGATATCAACGGATTTTTTAGCTTGCGCCATGAGTTACCTTAAGAAAAAAATAGTGCCAAGTACTAAGCAGAGGTACTAAGCGTAAGCGGTTAAACAAATTGCTGCCGATTATAACAGATTGCAAAAATGAAAAAGTGATAAATTCGTTGAAACGCACGGGTTTTTACGACTGGTTATTTTACAAACAGCAGCTCCTTCATGTTGCAAATGTATAGCTGAGGCTAAAATCTAATGGATTAATCTGCGCATCTAAAGGCTGATACGCTTGTGAAAAAGTTGGAGAAATTCTTTTTGGTCGTCCCGTCGCTATTTCCACACAGGCCCATTTCGTTTGTCCCATAAATAATACCGCCTGATCCGCAGGTCGATAAAATGCATACTGACGAAACAGATACATACTGTTAATGTCGCTTAACCAAGTTCGTAAAACCAGCTGATCATCCAATAACGCAGCTTTGCGATATTGCACATGATGTTCCACCGCCACCATGGCATGCTTTAATTCTAAATATTGTTGAATCCCCAAGCCTAAATGATTGATATGTGCAGAAGCGATATCCTGCATCCATTGTACATACACCACATTATTCACATGCCCCAGAGCATCAATATGTTTTGGCTGTACCGTTAAATTCAAATCAAAAATTGCACTCATGAACTACTTCGTCCTTGTCATGGTTTTACTTTAAGTCTGCAAACCACGTCTATACGCTGTTAAATATTGTCGCTTGCTAGAGGGTCTGATCATCAGACAAATAAAAATGCCAGTCTAAACTGAATAGGCTGGCATTGACCAGTTTGAAAGAGTTTTATCCCATCGGGTTGATTAAATTCGCATCCCGACAATAGCGCGTTGCCCATCTCGGATAAGAGAAACACGCACTACCGTATTTTTTTTCAAGCCTGAAACCGTCTTAATAAAGTCGTTAGCATTATTAATAGGACTATTATTCAATTGTGTAATGACATCCCCCGGTAAAATTCGTGCCTGCGCAGCTACACCGCCACGCATGACATCTTGAATGAGTACGCCACCTTGAATATTGAGTTGTGACAATTCAGCAACGGACAAATCCCGAATCGCGACGCCAATTTTTGGACCTGAAGTTTCAGAAACTTGCTGTGCTTTTGCAGGTGTATCATCAGGTGCAGACGTGAGCGTTGCAGTGATATTACGATGTTTATCATCACGCAACACTTCGAGCTGAATGGTTTGATTCGGCACAGAGCGGTTCAAATAATTCAATAGTTCTGAGGTTCGAGAAATTGAAATCCCATTGTATTTTAGGATGATATCCCCAGCTCTCACGCCTGCTTTCGCAGCAGGAGAATTCGGTTTGACTTCGGCAATTAAAGCGCCTTCTGGCTTAGGTAAATTGTAGGATTCTGCTAGGTTACGATCAATATCCTGCATCATCACCCCCAAATATGAACGGGTGACCTTGCCATTCTTTTTCAACTGATCGGCAATATCCATGGCCACATCAATCGGGATGGAAAAAGATAAGCCCATATAGCCGCCCGTACCACTGAAAATCCGTGAATTCACGCCAACGACTTCACCCCGTTGGTTAAATAAAGGTCCCCCCGAGTTCCCTGGATTGAGTGCCACATCGGTTTGAATAAATGGAACGGAGGTTTCTCCCATCATATTACGCATTTTGGCACTGACGATTCCCGCTGAAGCTGAATAATCAAAACCAAAAGGAGAACCAATCGCTAAAACTGGCTCACCAACTTTGAGTTGATCAACATTCCCCGCTTTCAATGCAGGAAATTGACCGCCACTCACTTTTAATAATGCCACATCGGTACGTTCATCACTTCCAACCACTGTTGCATCAAGCTCGCGGCGGTCATTCAACCTAATCGTAACTTTAGAGGCATTTTCCACCACATGGTGATTGGTCAGCAGATAACCATCTCGACTGATAAAGAAGGCACTGCCATAAGCGGTCTTTTCTTGCGGGACTTGTTGCTGTGGAATAATCACTTGATTACCGAAAAATCGTTTTAAAATTTCTGGAACTTGTTGTTGTAAGATTTCTTCTTCGGTCATTTTTTTGACCACATTCACACTCACAACCGCAGGACTGACTTGCTCAACCAAGTTTGAAAAATCTACTGCTGATGCGGCTTGAGTTTGTACTGCTGCTATTGTAAACACAGCAGCATACATTCCTTTTTGTAGATAGCCACTTTTCATAAAGCTCATTCACTCAATTATTGTTACGTATTAGACAAAAAATTTTTATCATAAAACTTGTTACTCTTGCGTAATAATATGTTCAATTATGTTTTAGCAAAACAAGCACTTATTTTTAGATAAAGTTATAGGAACTTGATTGCTTTTTCTGATAAGACTCGACCAATTTACACTTGCCTTTTATGTAAAAAAGCGGTGTCATTATCAAACTTTTTTTAAAATTAGCTGATGGAAATGTCTAATTTAAGCTTAACGCATCAATTTGATGTGATTATTGTGGGCAGTGGTGGCGCAGGTTTAAGTTTAGCACTGTCATTACCTCATCATTTCAATATTGCAGTTTTAGCAAAATCAACCCTCACTGATGCCAGTACCTATTATGCGCAAGGCGGGGTTGCTGCTGTTTTGGATGAAACGGATTCTATTCAACAGCATATTGATGACACCATGATTGCGGGGGCACAATTATGTGAACTTGACGCAGTTAAACATACGGTTGAAGGTGGACGACCTTCGGTCGACTTTCTGTTAAATCATGGCGTGCAGTTTACTTTAGATGAACAGGCTCAACTGCATTTAACCCGTGAAGGCGGTCACTCGCAACGTCGTATCATTCACGCAGCAGATGCAACCGGTCGTGCTATTTCCACGACTCTGGTGCAACGGGCGCAAGAAAAAGACAATATTACGATTTTTGAAAACTATATCGCGATTGATTTAATTACCTCACAAAAACTCGGTTTAGATGAACCGAACAATCGCGCTTTGGGGCTTTATGCCTTAGATGAAAAAACCGAACAGGTCCATACCTTCTTAGCACCCTTTACCGCTTTAGCATGTGGCGGAGCAATGAAGGCCTATCTCTACACCTCTAACCCAGACATTGCGACTGGTGATGGCATTGCCATGGCCTATCGAGCTGGCTGTCGGGTTGCCAATATGGAATTTAACCAATTTCATCCCACCTGTTTATACCATCCACAAGCACGCTCGTTCCTGATTACTGAAGCAATGCGTGGTGAAGGCGCTTACTTACGCCTACCAGATGGTGAACGCTTCATGTTGCGCTTTGATGAACGTGCCGAACTGGCACCGCGTGATATTGTGGCTCGTGCGATTGACTATGAAATTAAGCGTTTGGGTATCCGTCATGTGTGGCTGGATATTACTCACAAACCTGAAGCCTTTGTAAAAGAACACTTCCCAACCTTGTATGCACGTTTACTTGAACTGGGCATCGACATCACCAAGGAAATGATTCCTGTTGTTCCTGCTGCGCACTACACCTGTGGTGGGGTTGTGGTTGATGAACATAGCCAGACCGATTTGCAAGGTTTGTATGCCATTGGGGAAACCTCGTATACCGGCCTACATGGCGCTAACCGTATGGCCAGTAACTCACTCCTAGAATGTTTCGTTTATGGCATGAGTGCGGCAGAGCATATTGCAGCAGCATTTGTCGAAAATTATCAATCTCCACAAGTACCTGAATGGGATGATTCCCAAGTCATGAATCCTGATGAAGATGTAGTGATTTTACAAAACTGGGATGAGTTACGCCAAACCATGTGGAACTATGTCGGGATTGTTCGCACCACGAAACGCTTACAGCGTGCCTTGCATCGTATTGAAATGTTGAAACGTGAAATCACCGAATATTACGAAGATTATCAAGTCAGCAAAAATCTGATTGAACTGCGTAATTTGGTTCTGGTTTCGGAAATGATTGTACGCTGTGCGATGGAACGTAAAGAATCGCGAGGCTTACATTTTACCTTGGATTATCCTGAGCTAGCACCTGAATTACGTAAAACCGTACTGACGCCACCTAATTTCCAAGTGGAAACTCCCTTGGTCAATGCGCAAGAAGCGGTATAAGTCATTAAAATTTCTGGCACAGTCGCTAAAACTGTGCCAGAGATGACTCGCTTAGCCTATAGCAGCTACATGCTGCGGAGGCACAGAATAAGTCCCCGTGACGTGTGCCACAGGCTCATCTTCATGGGCTGAATAAATCCAAACCTCACCCACAATCAAGGCTTTGCCCACTTTCATGAGTTTGCACACGCCGCGTAAATCCTGTGAAGCCGCAGGCTTACGCAAAAAATTAATATTTAGATTGGTGGTCACCGTCAGCCCAACAAGACCAATCTCCCCCAGTATCGCGATATACAAGGCATAATCTGCCACAGTCATCATGGTAGGACCTGACACCGTCCCTCCTGGACGTAAATCCCGATCATCAATATGATAAATGACCGTTGCTCCACGCTCGGTGATCGATTCAATTTCACATTTTTCTAAACTTTGCGGAAAATGCTGCATTAAAAACTGAACAATTTCAGCTTGCTTCACTTGCACATTCATTAATTGATCGCTTCCCAAATTTCCCTATTCGATCATCACTATAAAAGATAATAGGATGATCGGCACTAGGAAATTCGATCAAGGATTAGGCTAAATACGACAAAGCTTGGGCAAAGACCTGATCTGGCATTTGTGTCGCATCGAGGCGCTTGATCCGCTCAGGCTGTTGCTCCCATAGGCTTTGATAACCTGCACGGACTTTCTCAAAGAAACTGACTTTCTCTTGCTCAAAACGATCGAGTGCACCACGTTCACGTGCACGCGCCATGCCCGTTTCAATTGGTGCATCCAACCAAAAGGTAATGTTCGGCATATGCGAAACAAAATGATCATTTAATAAATTTAATTTGCTCTGGTTTAAACCACGGCCTGAACATTGATAGGCAAAACTGGCATCGGTGAAACGGTCACACAATACCATCTTGCCCGCTTCTAATGCAGGCACAATCACCTGTTGCAAATGTTGCGCTCGAGCCGCGTAGATCAGTAGCAATTCAGTGTCATTGGACATGAGTTCATCGTGATTGACGGCCAACAGCAAGCTGCGAATCTGTTCGGCCATAGGGGTGCCGCCCGGTTCACGCGTCAGCACCACTTCGGTACCTTGCTGTTGAAAATGCTCATGTATTTTACGAATCAGGGTGGTTTTCCCGACACCTTCCGTGCCTTCAAAACTAATAAACATGCCTCACTCCTGTTTCGATTTTAAAACGCTTAAATATTCTTGCACCGCACGATTGTGTTCTTCCAGTGTCGCGCTAAATTTATGTCCGCCATTGCCGGTCGCGACAAAATAAATATTGTCGGCATTATCTGGATGCATGGCCGCTTCAATGGCTTTCTTGCTCGGTAAAGCAATCGGTGTAGGCGGCAGACCATTCATGGTATAGGTGTTATAAGCCGTCGGTGTTCTTAAATCTTGGCGGGTAATATTGCCTTTATAACGATCTCCCATCCCGTAAATCACAGTTGGGTCGGTTTGCAGACGCATGCCTTTTTGCAAGCGACGTACAAACACACCTGAAACTTGCTCTAGCTCGCTGTCGATACTGGTTTCTTTTTCAATAATTGACGCCATAATCAGCGCTTCATATTTATCTTTATACGGTAAATTTGGTGCCCGATTTTCCCATGCCTGATCTAGATTTTTCATTTGACGGCGATACAAATCGGTCAGAATCTTCTTATCCGATTCACCTTTATTGAAAAAATAGGTGTCAGGTGCAAACAAACCTTCAGGATGAGTAAAGGGGATATTTAAGGCCTGCAACATCTCGGCTTGGGATAAAGTCGAAACTTCTTTTTTCACCATCGGATTTTGTTGTAATTGCTCAACAAGTTGCTTAAACGTGGTGCCTTCAATCACCAAAATACGGTTCATCTGCGCATTTTCGGCATTGGATATCAATTCCAAGACCTGACGTACACTCATCCCTTGATGAATTTCATAGACACCTGCTTTTAAGGTGTCATGAATCATTATTTTTTGATAGAGCTTTAAAATAAATGGAAAATGGATCTTATTTTCTTTAGATAAACGATCAATTAAACCCGAATAAGAGTCGCCCTGCCCAATGGCCAAAAGCTGTTTTTTCCCTTCGACTGGATAAGCCTTAAATAAGCTCGACCACAGCATGCCGATAACAACAATAACAGCTAAAACAAACCAAACGCCGCGTTTTTTATATAACGCTGTCGTGGCTTGTGTGCTTTTCTTTGCAGGTTTTTTTTTCGGTTTAGGTTTACTGCTCATAATAAGGCTAGATGATCTGATTCAATTGTAAAGTATTAAAAAGCTCAATACAGGGTTCAACCGCTAATGCTTGCTGATCAAGCATTGTGGCAATTTTCATAGGCTGCAACGCATTGCAAAAAAACAAGCTTTGAAAATTCGATATTTCTTCCGAATCCACCAAGCGCTGCTCACAAGCAATGCCAGATTGCTGCATGCGTCGTAAAATCTCGCTACGCATCACACCATGCACGCCATTATAACGAAGTTCAGGCGTAATCCATGTGTCATTTATGCGAAAGAAGCAATTACTGCTTACACCTTCTACAATCAAACCTTGAACATCCAACACCAACGCTTCTAACCAGCCCTGTTGATCTGCCTCTTGCTTCAGCATGACCTGCTCTAAGCGATTCAGGCTTTTAATCCCGACCAAGTTCGGCATACTTAAGCCCATTGCTGTCTGCAATATTCCTGCTTGGATCTGCTCATAGTGGAACGGTTCAATCGCTTTAGGATAAAAAAATACCCAGACATCTGCTGGATGTTGCGGCAAACTATAGCCCCGTTGCCCTTCACCACGGCTAATCACGACCTTTAACGTCCCGTTCAGATGCAAAAACTGCTGCTGCATCTGCAGCAAGGTTTTTTCAATTTGGGCCAGATCTGCTTGCAGAAACAGACGTTCGCACGCCTGTTGTAAACGCGCGAAATGCAAGGCTTCTAGCTCAATTTTATTATCGACAATACGTGCCGTAGTAAAACAGCCATCGCCATAGTGAAATGCACGGTCTAATAGTGCAATTTCCTTCACTTCTTGCGCATTCTTAAAACAAAGCATATTGATCTGTCCTCTTGACCCTGCCGTAGTGTAGGGAGTCTAGTTTAAATTTTATTGCTTTTTTATTCATATCAAATTCGTTTTTTATTATTTTTTTTGCAAAAAACTCAAGGCTATTCTTGCCTCATGACATAAGCACACAAATTATTGAGGCAACAAATGCGTTTTTCTACTTTAAAACTCGGGGTCATCGCTGCACTGATTTCAATTACATCCGTCAATGCATCAGCACGTGACTTTCTGAACGTGTCCTATGATCCAACACGTGAACTGTATAGTGATGTCAACACTCAATTTGGTAAATACTGGAAAAGCCGTACAGGTCAAGACATCAATTTTAAACAATCGCATGGCGGTTCTGGCAAACAAGCCCGCGCAGTCATCGATGGACTTGAAGCTGATGTAGTCACTCTGGCACTGGCTGCCGATATTGATGTAATTGCGGAAAAAGCCAAGCTCCTCCCAACAGACTGGCAGAAAAAGTTGCCACAAAACTCAACGCCCTACACCTCCACCATTGTGTTTTTAGTGCGTAAAGGCAATCCCAAAGGCATTAAAGACTGGGGTGATTTAGTCAAACCGAATGTCGGCATTATTACCCCGAACCCGAAAACGTCAGGGGGCGCTCGCTGGAATTATTTAGCGGCTTGGGCTTGGGCCAAACATCAACCCAATGGAAATGATGCCAAGGCGCAAGCATTTGTAGGTCAAATCTATAAAAACACCAAAGTACTGGATTCAGGTGCACGTGGTGCAACCACCACTTTTGCAGAACGTGGGATTGGGGATGTCTTGCTCGCTTGGGAAAATGAAGCCTACCTTGCGGTGCGTGAGCAACCGGGAAAATTTGAAATCGTGACGCCATCTTTATCTATTTTGGCTGAACCCCCAGTCGCGATTGTTGAAAAAAATGTCAACAAGCATGGCACACAATATTTGGCACAGGGCTACTTAAACTTCTTGTATTCACCACTTGGGCAACAACTGGCCGCCAAACATTTTTATCGTCCACGTAATGCCACCACGTTGGCGCAGTACCAACATATCTTTAAACCGTTAAAACTGGTCACGATTGATCAAGAGTTTGGCGGCTGGGCCAAAGTTCAGAAACAACATTTTGAAAATGGTGGTGTGTTCGATCAGATCGTCAAAGCCAACAACACAAAATAAGCGCTTATTCAATTACACAGGAGCATCGTCATGATTCATACCCTAATTGTACCGGGTGTAGGTGGCAGTGAAGCACAGCACTGGCAATCGTGGTTACAACGCAACCTCATGTCTAGCTCCCGTGTACATCAGACGGACTGGAACCACCCCATCTTGCCACACTGGGTTGAGCAATTTGTACAGACGCTGCAACCCATTCAAGGTGAAGTACAAATCGTCGCGCATAGTTTCGGCTGTTTAACTACGGTTGCGGCTTTGGCACTCCATCCTGAACTGAACAAACAGGTGAAAAAATTGATTCTGGTTGCACCTGCCAATCCCGCACGTTTTGGCGAAGCGGGTTTTGCCCGAGACAGCAAACAGAATTATCAGGCCCATTTTCAAAACTTCAAAATCCATGTACCGACCAGCTTGTTGATTAGTGAAAATGATCCGTGGTTAAGCTTTGAAGATGCTCAGCAACTGGCCCAACACTGGAAATTGAAACCGATCAATTTAGGGCAAGTGGGTCATATTAATGTGGCATCTGGCTTTGGGCCTTTTCCTGAAATTTATGACTATCTGATTCCTGAACCATCTCGGTCACGAATGCGTTGGTCGGATGATTACCCCCATTTTCTTAACTATGCGATATAGCAATTGCATAATTTAATTCACTGATTTTTTACTGATTTTTCTTAATCAGTTTGCTCGAATTTTGAGGAATTTTCATGTCGCAGCGATCCCGAGTGCTGCCTGGGTTTGGACTTTCGCTAGGTTTTACCCTCGCTTATTTATCTTTAATCGTGCTGATTCCACTTTCAGCAGTCTTTATCAAATCGCTTGATATTGGTTGGGCAGGTTTATGGGAAATTTTAAGTTCAGAGCGAATTTTAAAGTCGCTACAACTTAGCTTTAGTGCAGCCCTCATTGCAGCTGTCATCAATGTGATTTTTGGACTACTGCTCGCTTGGTGTCTGGTTCGTTACCATTTTCCTGGAAAGCGCATAGTCGATGCCTTGGTCGATTTACCCTTTGCCTTACCAACAGCAGTTGCAGGTATTGCCCTAACATCACTTTATGCACCTACAGGCTGGGTTGGACAATATCTGGATCCTTTAGGAATACAAGTGGCCTATACCCCCATCGGGATCACCCTTGCCCTGATTTTTATTGGTATACCCTTTGTGGTCCGTACCGTTCAACCGGTTTTAAGTGACTTAGAAACCGAGCTAGAAGAAGCAGCCGCCGCTTTAGGCGCCAACCGTTTGCAAATTGTGAGCAAAGTGATTTTACCCATTTTGTTCCCTGCCTTGCTCACAGGCTTTGCGTTGGCTTTTGCCCGCGGCGTTGGTGAATATGGTTCTGTGATTTTTATTGCGGGTAATCAGCCATTTAAAACTGAAATTGCACCGTTGCTGATTATTTCGCGTTTAGAAGAATACGATTATGCCGGTGCAACAACCATTGCCGTCGTGATGCTGTTAATTTCTTTTGCCCTGCTGTTTTTAATTAACTTATTACAAGCATGGGCAAGTCGTCGTACAGGGAGAACTGCAATATGAGCTTAGCCACTAACAGTCATGCCCTAGCACAACAGTTACAGTCTCGTGACGCGACCCGTGAACCGGTCTGGGTACGCTACACCTTACTCAGTATTGCCTTAATCTTCTTTTTAAGCTGCTTAATCCTGCCTTTGATTCTGGTTTTTGTTGAAGCCTTCAAGCAAGGCGTTGCGGTTTATTTTCAGGCTTTAATCGATCCAGACACATTATCTGCGGTAAAACTCACCTTATTAACAGCAGCAATTGCAGTACCCCTCAATGTTGTGTTTGGTGTGGCTGCAGCATGGTCCGTTGCTAAATTTAATTTTCGTGGAAAGTCGATTTTGACCACCCTAATTGACCTGCCATTTTCGGTTTCCCCTGTCATTGCCGGATTAATGTTAGTCCTGATTTTTGGGACACAAGGCTGGATGGGCAACTGGTTACTCGATCATGACATCAAGATTTTGTATGCCGTTCCAGCGATTGTGCTAGCAACCGTGTTCATTACCGTTCCTTTTGTTGCCCGCGAGTTGATTCCGCTGATGGAAGCTCAAGGGACAGAGGAAGAAGAAGCTGCGATAGTTCTTGGTGCTTCAGGTTGGCAAACCTTTTGGAAAGTAACGCTCCCCAACATCAAATGGGGTCTGATTTATGGGGTCATCCTGTGTAATGCCCGCGCTATGGGTGAGTTTGGTGCGGTCTCCGTGGTCTCTGGACATATTCGTGGAGAAACCAATACTTTGCCCCTACATGTCGAAATTTTATATAACGAATACACCTTTAGTGCGGCTTTCGCTGTGTCTTCCTTATTGGCTTTACTGGCCATTGTGACGCTGATTTTAAAAACATGGGTCGAGTTCCGTCAGGAAAAGCAAAACCAGATCAATAGCAATTCAACAAATTAAGTAGGCATAAGCATATGAGTATTCAAGTTAAAAATATTGAAAAACACTTTGGTGCATTCCATGCACTTAAAAATATCTCTTTAGACTTTCCAGAAGGTCAACTGGTTGCCTTGTTAGGCCCTTCAGGATGCGGTAAAACGACACTACTGCGCATTATTGCAGGTCTAGAATCTGCTGATGCTGGACAAGTTATTTTGGAAGGCCAAGATTCAACGGATATTCACGTTCGTGAGCGCCAAGTCGGCTTTGTGTTTCAGCATTATGCGCTATTCCGTCACATGACCGTGTATGACAATATTGCCTTTGGGTTACGGGTACGTCCTCGTGCAACACGTCCCTCCGAAGCAGAGATTAAGAAGCGGGTCACTCGATTATTAGATTTGGTTCAGCTTGGCTTTTTAGCAGATCGCTACCCCGCACAGCTTTCGGGCGGACAACGTCAACGGATTGCCTTGGCGCGTGCCTTAGCGGTTGAGCCCCGAGTATTACTTCTTGATGAGCCGTTTGGTGCACTGGATGCCAAAGTCCGTAAAGAGCTCCGTCGCTGGTTGCGTACCCTACACGATGAACTACATATCACCTCGATTTTTGTGACCCATGATCAGGAGGAAGCGCTAGAAGTGGCCGATCAAATCGTGGTGATGAACAAAGGTAATGTTGAACAAATCGGCTCCCCGCGTGAGGTCTATGAACAACCCGCAACCCCCTTTGTGTTCGACTTCTTGGGTCAAGCCAACCGTTTTGAAGGTCACCACCATCAAGGGCTTATTCAACTGGGTGAAGATCGTATTCACTTAGATACAGCAAAACATGCACCGCATGGCAATGTTGTAGCCTTTGCCCGCCCGAATGAATTACGCATTCATACTCAGCCCAAAGACAATGCCATTCAAGCCACGTTTTTACGTGAAATCTGGATTGCAGGCAAAGTTTTGGCCGAGTTACAAGACCGCCAAGGCAACCTGATTGAAATTACGCTTAGCCCAGAAGAGTCAAAATTACATCAATTTAGACCAAATCAAACTGTTTGGTTAAGCGCAACTGCATTACACTTATTCGAAAATCAAGTCGCATAGAGACATTTAGGTGAGGCATCGCCACCTCACCCGCTTTAAGGTATAGAGAAATGAATTTCCAACAACTCAGAATTATTCGAGAAACAGTGCGACAGAACTTCAATTTAACCGAAGCATCTGCGGCTTTATACACCTCTCAATCTGGGGTCAGTAAACATATTAAAGATCTAGAAGATGAATTAGGGGTACAGCTTTTTATCCGTAAAGGCAAGCGTCTACTGGGGTTAACCGAGCCAGGACAAGCCCTGCTCGGAATTGTAGAACGCATGCTGGTAGATGCAGACAACATTAAACGCTTAGCAGATGACTTTAATAAAGTTGATGAAGGCACTTTAACCATTGCCACCACACATACCCAAGCGCGTTATGTATTGCCACCGATCGTGAATTTATTTAAAAAAGAATTCCCGAAAGTGCATTTAATTTTGCAACAAGCCAGCCCTGTTGAAATTACTGAAATGTTGTTACAAGGTGAAGCCGATATTGGTATTGCTACCGAATCACTCACTACAGAAGAAAATTTAGCTAGCGTGCCGTTTTATAACTGGCAGCACTGCATTATTACGCCTAAACAACATGAATTGGCACAAAAAGAAAAAATTGAACTGACCGATTTAGCACAATATCCGTTAATTACCTATCATGGCGGTTTTACGGGGCGTTCTAAAATCGACAAAGCCTTTGAAGAAGCACATGTAAATGTTGATATTGTCATGTCTGCGCTTGATGCCGACGTCATCAAGACCTATGTAGAGCTCGGTATGGGGGTCGGGATTGTCAATAACGTGGCTTATGATGCTGAACGTGACTACCGCTTAAAGCAAATCCAAACCGATATTTTTGGCATCAACACCACATGGCTTGCAGTACGTAAAGGCCATTTACTCCGTGGCTATGGTTACGAGTTTATTTCCCTTTGCTCGCCTGAAACCGATATTAAAGCATTAAAGAAAATCGCTTATCCTGAAGACTAAGCAACAATATGGAATGGAGATAATCTAAGGATTATCTCCTTTTATTGCTAATTTTTAATTTCAACCAAATTCACAAATTCTACAATTAGTCAGAACAACATAATCATCTTGCTTCATTCTGCATAATTCCACACAATGAGTCGCACCGACATTAGAACAATCAGTAAATTCATCATAATTTTAGGTATGTTTTCATGTGGAAAATCAGCTCTTTGACCTCAGCCATCATCTTTCTTCCCTCCTCAGTTCAGGCGGGAGGGATGGAATTATCTGGACAATCCCTTGGCTCCTTTTTTGAACACGGCAATTATGCTGAAATCACTGTCGCGCATTTAAATGCCGATATTTCCGGACAAGTGCAAAATCAGGATGTTTTAGCCGAGATAGGCGTCACCGATTTTTCTACTGGTAATTTTGTCGAAGACCGAAATTTTCTACAAGCAGCACTCAAGTTTCAGCCACATCCCAAAATTGCGGTCGGACTGATTTTCGATCAGCCTTTTGGTGTCGACATTCAATATCATTATCGTCCTGAGACCGTGATCGGCCCCATCGAGATTGAATCCACAGAAATCAATTTTGACAGTCAAAATATCACCACCATTTTTGGCTATCAACTGAATCCCTCATGGCAAATCTACTCCGGACTGGCTCTACAAAGCTTTGAAGGCGAGCTACAAGTATTCGGACAAAGTTTTTCTTTTTTAAATGGTTATCGTGCCGAATTTAAAAAAGATCATGCTGTAGGTTGGCTTGCTGGTCTAAGTTATCAAATTCCTGAATACGCATTTCGCAGTAGCCTAACCTACCGCTCGGCAATTAAACATAAAGTGCATGTAAATGAATCGATTCAGAACCAGCCGATTAGCTTTACTACAGCGGATAAAACTACCATTCAAACACCTGCATCTGTCAATCTGGATTTTCAAACTGGGATTTCGCAAAAAAATCTGATTTATGCTTCGCTCCGCTGGGTCAATTGGAGTGACTATATCATTCAGCCCACTCAGTTCGCTGCCATCATCGCAAGTGCCGCGCAATATGCTCCTGAAATTCGTTCCTTCAAAATGATTCAATATCAAGAGGATCAATGGTCTGGAAAAATTGGCATTGCCCATCAATTCAGCCCACGCTGGGTTTCTACCCTTGATCTAAGCTGGGATTCTGGCAGCGGCAATACAGCGTCTACATTAAGCCCCGTTGATGGTTATTACGGACTTGGACTCGGTACACTCTACTACTGGCAACCCCAGTCCTTCATGGCTTTCGGAACCCAATATTTACGCTTTAACAAAGCCAAAACCGTTATGGATAGTGAGGCGGAAGGAAAAATTGCGACTTTATATTCAGTCAATCAGAATGATGCATGGGTCTTTGGTGGAAAAATTGGACATCACTTTTAGTTGACGTTGTCTATCGGCATAAAAAACGGGCATGCAGCCCGTTTTTTTATTTCTAAGCTACCTCTTATTAGAAGTGATAGCTTACACCCAGTTTCGCCACTGGCATCCATTCATATTTATCATCATTAGCAACATTACGCTCATGTTCAGCAAGTAGTTCTTGATCTGCGGCTGTACCACCCACACCAGTCAATTTGGCTTGCGGATTACCCGTATAATAAGCACCAACCTCACCAAACACACCTACACGGTCAGTAATTTTAGGTGCAAAACCTAGACCCAAGTATGGTGCAATGTCATTGTTATAGTTAACTTTACCCGTTACAGATTTAAAGTCGGTTTGCTTGCCATCAATTTCAATACTGCCACTACCAGCTTTAGATTTGAGCGTGTATTCACTATCGACATAGCCAACACCCGCTGCCATGTAAAGAGAATTTGCCCACATGTTCGAACTTGTACCCCAAGGACGTACTTCAGCGTTTAAATAAGTCAGATTATTTTTCATGTCCATGTCATATTTCACGCCATCTACAGACAGGTCATCTGACCAAGAAACATCACCACCATTATAACCAAGGGTTACACCCACATAAGGGTTTGCGGTCCAAGTGACTGCACCACCATAACCTGTTGTCCCCGCCTCAGCACGGACAGAAGTTGGCATGAGTTGGTTAGAAACACGACCATCATTAATGACTGGTTCTTCTGCCATTGCAGTACCTGCAAAAGCGGTCATTGTAGTTGCAATCGCAATTAAACTTAGTTTTTTCATTACTGGTCTCCTCAGAAGATTAAACTTTTAATCGTGAAGTTGTTTTGATGAACTCATGCTAGACCAGAACATCGGTACTTTTTATGAACAATTTGCTAGGTTTGTGTTAACTTTTGATACATATTTCATGAAATATCGTTTGCAAACACTAATTTGTTTAACAACTTATACAATTTAACATAGGTTTTTACTTAACTGTCTTAATTATAAATTCCGATGCTAAGACGATTTTTCATCTATTTTTGAGCAAATATAGTGTAAAATCTTCAAAATTTTTTTGGAAGGAAGATCATGTCTCAGCTTTCGACAATTATCGAACAAGCCTTTGAAGACCGTGCCAATTTCACAGCAGCGGACTGTCCTGCAGAAATTCGCAATGCTGTTGAACAAGCTATCGCTGGTTTAGACAACGGTTCATTACGCGTTGCTGAAAAAATCGACGGCGAATGGGTTGTACATCAATGGCTTAAAAAAGCAGTCTTGTTATCGTTCAAATTAAACGACAACAAACCAATTGAGTCTTGTGATCTTCGTTTCTATGACAAAGTAGACACTAAATTCTCGGGTTGGACTGAAGAACAGTTCAAAGCTGCAGGCGTACGTGTTGTACCTCCAGCCGTTGCACGTAAAGGCAGCTTCCAAGCGAAAAACGTGGTGTTAATGCCATCTTATGTCAACATTGGTGCTTATGTAGATGAAGGCACAATGGTTGATACATGGGCAACTGTAGGTTCATGTGCACAAATCGGTAAAAACGTTCACTTGTCTGGTGGCGTAGGTATCGGTGGTGTATTAGAGCCATTACAAGCGAACCCAACTATTATTGAAGACAACTGCTTCATCGGTGCACGTTCTGAAATCGTTGAAGGCGTAATTGTTGAAGAAGGTTCTGTGATTTCAATGGGCGTGTTCATTGGTCAATCAACCAAGATTTATGACCGCGAAACTGGCGAAATCCACTACGGCCGTGTACCAGCAGGTTCTGTGGTTGTTTCTGGTAGCCTTCCATCTAAATGCGGTACTTACAGCTTATATGCTGCAATTATCGTGAAAAAAGTTGATGCGAAAACTCGTGCTAAAACCAGCTTGAACGAATTATTACGCGAAGACTAATTCTTCAAAATGCTTTTCGGTCTCTACGGTCAGGCATGATCGTAGAGATTTTTATTTTTCTATCATGTGGTTATCTTGTGCTATGAATACTCTCCGATCTTCGGCTATTCCTGTTTCTGATCCGGCTGCGGGCTTACGCATCACGGAGATTTTCTATTCATTACAAGGTGAAGCAAATACAGCAGGACTGCCGACGGTATTTATCCGTTTAACAGGTTGTCCGCTACGTTGTACCTATTGTGATACCACCTACTCCTTTGAAGGTGGCGAGCGTCAGTCGCTCGAACAGATTATTGAAACTACGCTAGACTTTCAAACGCCTTATGTCTGCGTGACAGGTGGCGAGCCATTGGCACAACCCAATGCATTACCTTTAATGACGCGTCTGGCCGATTTAGGTTGTGAAGTCTCTTTAGAAACCAGTGGTGCTTTAGATGTTGCTAAGGTCGATCCCCGTGTTTCAAAAGTATTAGACTTAAAAACCCCAACTTCGGGTGAAGAACATCGTAATTTGATCAGTAATTTGGCGCATCTTACGCCTCACGATCAGATCAAATTCGTGATTTGTAACCGTGAAGACTACGAATGGTCAAAACTACAAGTTGCACAGTACCAACTACAGGATAAAGTCAGTACCGTTTGGTTCTCCCCTGCTTTTGCTGTTGAAAAAGGTGCTGTACGCTTACCGCAACTCGCGCGTGACTTAGCGCAATGGATTTTAGAAGACCATCTCCCTGTTCGTTTCCAACTTCAGCTGCATAAACTGTTGTGGAACGATGAAACTGGTCGTTAATTGCTTTTAGAGATTTAGGAGATTTGCAGATGCGCACTCGTGCCATAGTCTTGTTATCTGGCGGCTTAGACTCAACTACTTGTTTAGCTTGGGCACAAGCACGTTACGAATGCATGGCAATTAGCTTTATGTATGGTCAACGCTCTACCACAGAACTTGATGCTGCAAAAGCGTTAACACAACGTGCTGGTGTTGAACATCGTATTATTAATATTGATTTAAGTAACTTAGGTGGTTCCGCCTTAACCGACCATAGCATTGATGTACCAGAACAACTGCAAGATGGCATTCCTGTAACTTATGTTCCAGCACGTAACACCATTTTCTTGTCCTATGCTTTGGCTGCAGCAGAAGTTTTTGGGGCTGAAGCGATTGTGATTGGTATCAATGCTGTTGATTATTCTGGTTATCCTGATTGCCGTCCAGAATATATCGAAGCGTTTGCCAACATGGCGCGCTTGGCAACCAAAGTTGGCGTCGAAGGAAAACCTCTTAAATTTGAAACACCTCTGTTACATTTATCCAAAGCAAATATCATTCGCTTGGGTATTGAACATGGCGTAGACTATAGTCAAACAGTGTCTTGCTACCAAGCAGATGACCAAGGACGTGCTTGTGGTAAATGCGACAGCTGCCGCTTACGCAAACAAGGCTTTGAAGACGCAGGTGTAGCAGACCCAACACGTTACATACCGTAATTACAGGGTACAGTTTATGAAAAATTTAAAATCAAACATTATTCTTTCTACATTAGTGTCTGCTGCGGCATTATTCGCAACAGCTTCACATGCTGCAGAATCCAACAAACTACAAGAAGCGTATAAAAGCACTAATGTAAAAGCTGCGTTAATTAATGTTTGTAAAGAAGAAACAGCCAAAGGTAATAAATTATCAAGTGCTGAAGTAAGTAAGTACTGTACTTGTGCGGTCGATGCAGATGGTAAATTAACCAATGCACAAAAATGGGAAATCCAAAGCGCGATTAACCAAAAGAAAAGCCCGAGCACATTAGCTTTTGTGCAAAAGCAAAATAAAGACTTACAAGCATGTTTTGGTCCTCAGTTAACAACTAAATTAAAGTCATTAACTGAAGAAGCGATGAAAAACGCTCAAGCGAAGAAATAATTCGCACTGCGTGAATCAAGCCTGCTTTATGCAGGCTTTTTCTATGGCAAAAAAAGATAGAACTTAATTATGCAGGTTGAATGGAATACTAACGCGCAGGGTCAAAAATTTGTGGCTTCTTATAGTGGTGGCAAAGACAGCAGCCTTGCCCTCTATCAGGCCATGCAAATGGGCCAACCAGTTGCACTGATTGTAATGCTGGAAGAACAGGGCTTAAAGTCACGCTCTCATGGAATGTCCTTAGATATCATCCATGCACAGGCCGATGCAATCGGACTCCAGATCCTTGTCGCTTCGGCAACATGGCAGGAGTATGAAAGTCAGTTTATCCAACTGCTGCAACAAGCGAAGGCATTCGGTGCGGAAACCTTGGTCACTGGGGATATTGACTTAATGGCTCATGCCGAATGGAATCAATCGGTATGTGATAAAAGCTCGCTCAGTTTATGCATGCCGCTTTGGCAACGCCCGCGTTTGGACATTGTGCATGAATTCATTGCTCTTGGATTTCAAAGCATCATTGTGACAGTCAATCTAAACCTAGGTATGCAAGTAGAAGATTTAGGCCGAGTACTCACACTCGACTATGTGCAAGAACTGCTAGCGCGTGGCATAGACCCATGTGGAGAAGCCGGTGAATTCCATACCACCGTGATTGATGGCCCCATTTTCAAACATGCCCTGAATATTGCAAAAGGTGCTATTCTTTATCACGGAAATTATGCCTTTTTACCGCTTGAACTAAAACAACACCCGATTGAAGGATAAACCATGACGGATACAATTCTACTTCCCAATCAAAGCTTTTTCACCACAACCGGTGAAGTCAACTTAACTGAAGTACCGACTGAATGGTTGATTGTATATTTCTACCCAAAAGACTCCACGCCTGGATGTACCACTCAAGCGGTTGGATTCTCTTGTTTAAAAGACCAGTTTGATGCACTGAATACCACTATTTTCGGTGTTTCACGTGACTCGGTTAAAGCTCATCAAAACTTCACAACAAAACAATCTCTCACGATTGACTTAATCAGTGATAAAGAGGAAGTGCTGTGCAAGCACTTTGACGTGATTAAAGAAAAAAATATGTATGGCAAACAAGTGATGGGGATTGAACGCTCAACATTCATTTTCCATCAAGGCAAGCTGGTGAAAGAATATCGCAAAGTCAAAGCTGCAGGTCATGCTGAACAAGTGCTTGAAGATTTAAAAGCCTTGCAAGCTTAATGCAAAAAATGCCGCTCATGATCAGATAGGGTCATCTGCATGCAGCGGCATTTTCTTTTGCTATTAACCCAGCACTAAAGACACGGCAATTGCCCACATCACCAGCGCAATCAAAGCATCAAGAATCTTCCAGGATTTCGGATTTTCAAAAATAGGCGTTAACAAACGTGCACCATAACCTAGGCTAAAAAAGAACAACCAAGAAGCCGTAATCGCCCCCAAAGCAAAATAAAGTTTAGCGTGCTCAAATTGAGTAGAGATTGAACCCAACAACACGACTGTATCTAAATACACATGCGGATTCAGCCAAGTTAAGGCCAAACACACCAGAATAACTTTACTCAATTGGGTTTCTTCACGCTCACTGGCTTGCAGACCTTCATTGGCTTTGAATGCTCTGATTAAATGTTGCATGCCATACCAAAAAAGAAACAAAGCCCCTGCCCATTTTGCAATCGACAAAATTTCAGGATGTTGCTGCATGACCACGGCAAAGCCCGTTACCCCCAACACAATCAAGATTGAATCTGACAAAGCACATACGGTGCAAACCCAAAACACCGACTGCTGTTTTAAACCTTGCTTTAAAACAAAAGCATTCTGTGCCCCAATCGCAACAATTAGACTCAAACCGATCGCGATTCCTTGAAAATACGTTTGTAGTAGCATGATGATTCCCAATTGATTTTAACTTCCTCGTATTATCAATTTTTTCGCACAAAACTAAATATAATTAAGAAAATATCAATACAACTAAATTATTTTTAGTTTATGCTAAAAGGAAATTTGAACCACACAGATCTAAAATGTTAAACAGCAAGCAATGTGATGCCTTTTTAGCGGTGGCAGAAACAGGAAGTTTCGATTTGGCCGCTGAACGCTTATATATTACCGCTTCAGCCGTCACCCTCAGAGTGCAAAGTCTGGAAAAGACGCTAGGTCATTTATTGATTGTACGCGAACGCCCATGCCGCGTGACTCAAGCAGGCCAATCGTTATTACATTACTTACAACATAGCCGTTTGCTCGAACATAATTTAATGCAAAACCTGACGGGACAATCTGCCGAGTCAGCATTTTATCAAATCAATATTGCCACCAATGCTGACTCTCTGGCGACGTGGCTGTTACCCTTACTCAAAAACTATCTTGTTGAACATAACATCGTGCTACATTTTCAGGTGGATGACCAATCCCAGACTCATCATCTACTCGAGGCTGGCTTGGTCAATGCCTGTTTAACCACTGAGTCCAAAGCCATGAAAGGCTGTATTGCAGAATATTTAGGCAGCATGCATTACCGCTTTGTGGCGACACCAGAATTTACTCAGTGTTGGTTTAGTCAAGGGGTGACCCGCGATGCACTACGCCTTGCACCAGCGTTAATTTTTAATGAAAAAGATCATATGCATATTGATTATATTCAGCAAAAATTTGGGCTCAATCCCAACCAATATCCGCATTTTTTACTGCCATCTTCCAGTGCATTTTTGGATGCGGCGGTGATGGGATTAGGCTATAGCTGGCTTCCCGATTTTCAGGCGCAACACTATTTAAAGTCAGGTGAATTAGTCGAGGTTTCTTCAGCATTAAGCATCGATCTACCGGTCTATTGGCACCACTGGAAACAACAATCACTGGCACTGGCTAAACTCACGCAAACCCTTTTGCAACAAGCTCCCAGCTATATGAACCAACAACTGAACACCTCATTTTAACCCTAAAAGGTGCATGACTAAGGGATTAATCCAGATTTCTCCACTGCCCGACCACTTGAATATTGACTTTTTCTCCAATACCGCCCAAAGCTTTTTTCATACCGAAATCACTCCGGCGAATGATGGTAAAGGCTTCCAGATCCATTAAATCTGGATTGCCCTGCCGCGGACTCATTTTGGCCTTGAAAATAATTGGACGGGTAATACCACGTAACGTCAGGTTGCCGTGAATTTGGTAGTCATGCCCCCCAAGCCCTTTAAACTGGGTACTTTTAAAGGTCGCAGTTTTGTATTTTTCGGCATAGAACAAATCAGGTCCCAGCACCATACTTTTATAACTAGGCTTATTCAGTTCTACACTATTAATATCCAACACCACCTGTGCAGTGGCACGTTCAGGTTGCTGTAGATCAAACTCCAATGCCGATTGTACAGTGTTAAAGCGACCCTTCACCAAGTTCATGCCAAATGAATCAATATGAAAGCCGACCTCAGAATTCGAAGTTAATTGCCAAGTCGAGGCATGCCCCACATTTGTGAAGCACAATAGTGCGCAGGAAAACATACACAGCTTAATCCGGTGTATGCCTGAATGATCATCATATGCAGAGTGAGTTCGCATGCCCATTCCCTCAATTGAGGTACTGAGCTTATAGTTTACTCAAGATTAGATTTATCTTCGGTGTGGTATTTGTGTTGCAATTGTTGATAAATCACGCTTTGTTTGAACTTTTGTAAAAACTCAATGGTGCCTTGAGGGAACGCCTCTTCCCAGATCTCACCACGATAAAAAGCTTCGCGCATTGGAGTTGCCGACATCGCCCCTTCTAGACTGTCAATTTCCACCATGTCCCACTCTGGAAATAACTCTAAATAATAGGAGGACTCATCTTTAAAGTGCCCAATCAAGCCGACTTTATCTTCGGTTCGAACAATACCATTGACTAAAGTCTTGACCAAATTCACCCATTTTTTATCGTTATAGACATCAATCACATGCACAAAACGAATCCGTGCCGCATCTTGTTCAGAAAAATTCGACAAGATCATCTGTTCACGTTCTTGTGCGGTAAATGGATTTTTTATATTGCGTTCCATTTGTGCCGAACCCAAAGCCAAAATGACATAATCACTCAGCTCCAATGCAATTTGGATGGTTCGCATATGCGCGATATGAAATGGCTGGAAACGCCCAATAAAAACCAGATAATCAAATGTATGCTTCATAGAATCTGAACTTTTTTATGAACTCATCAGTTGCACCCTTCTTCATTAAGATACGACATAATGGCACATAAAATTTAACTAAATTTTAAAGCAAGGATAGTACGATGACGCTCAGTTGTATTCAACAACCACATGAACATTTAAATGCAAATTTAGATAACGGGATTTTAACTTTAGCCATCAACCGTCCTAAAGCTAAAAATGCCCTGTATGGTGATTTGTATTTATGGATTGCCCAAGCACTCAATGAAGCGGATCAGTCTCAAGACGTGCGCGTGGTAATTTTACGTGGTGAAGATGCCGACTTCACTGCTGGAAATGACATGCAGGACTTTATGCAATTTATTCAGTCACCCTTACAAGGCAAGTCAGGCGATGCTCCACCATTTGTGGTATTAAAAGCCGCGGCTCGTTTTTCTAAACCTTTAATTGCCGCAGTGCGTGGTGTTGCCATTGGCATTGGGGTCACCATCTTATTACATGCAGATTTGGTTTATAGTGACCAAACGGCATTATTCCAAATTCCATTTGTGAGCTTGGGGCTTTCACCTGAAGGCGCTGCCAGCCAATTGTTAATTCAACAGGCAGGCTATCATAAAGCGGCAGAACTTTTATTCACGGCGCAGAAGTTCAACAGCGAAAAAGCGGTTGCGGCGGGTCTGGTCAATAGCATTGAAGAAGATGTCTATGCAGCAGCCTTTAAACAGGCACAAACCCTAGCGGCCTTACCTTTGGCATCTTTACGCCAAACCAAAGCTCTGATGAAGCATAACTTAGAAAGCATCGTGGACTGTATTGACCATGAAGCTGAAATTTTTATGAAGCGCGTGTCTTCTCCTGAAATGGCCGAAGCCATTGCGGCATTTATGCAAAAGCGTAAACCTGATTTTTCTCAATTTAACTAAGACTGAATAAGGGGCTGCATGCCCCTTTTTTACAACGCAACTCACGTAAAAACAACATCGCTCTGACTTAGCACGCGATATTCTAAAAACAGTCTTTCATCGCTGAATTAAACCTATGACTCATTCAGATCAAACCCATTACATTACAGATGAATCAGGCAAAAAACGCTATTACGAGCCTGCTCCACAAGATATTGATATTAACAACTTCAGAAAAGTCATTGAAAGCCGTCGTTCGGTCAGAAAATTTACGGATCGGGCAATTCCAAGTGACGTTTTAGATGCCTGCTTAGATTTAGCTTTGCTTGCACCGAACTCCTCCAATTTACAGCCGTGGACCTTTTATCTGGTGCAGACCCCTGCCAAGAAAAAGCAATTGGTCAAAGCCTGTTTAAATCAATTGGCAGCTAAAACAGCGGCTGAACTGATAGTCTGCATTGCCCGTACTGACCGTTTAGATGATATGGCAAAACGTAATATTAGCGAATTTCCATTTCCCGAAACCCCGCCAGCAGTTCAGAAATATTATCGCGTGATTCCGTACAATTATAAAACGGGCTACTTTAATACCTTAGGTAATGTAAAAAAAATTGCCTTTAAAGTAGCGCGAAGTTTTAACAAACAACTTCCTGTCACTGCTTTTACCCCCGCAGATGCCAAATTATGGGCAAGTAAAACCACTGCGCTGGCCTGTGAAAATCTAGTTTTAGCGTTAAGAGCCTATGGTTTTGACAGTTGTATGATGGAAGGTTTTGATGAACCCATGGTGCGAAAAATCTTACAATTAAATGAGCAACAATACCCAGTCATGGTAATAGCCGCGGGAGAACGTGCGAAAGATGGTGTGTTTTTCCCACAATATCGCTTTGACCGCGAACTCTTTATTCAAAAACTTTAAGGGCTTTGCCGATAGAATCTGTTCAATAAGATTTTAATGATTGGACTAGCCTTTGGTTCGACCTACTTTTCTTTCGGGAAAAGTAGGCAAAAGCTGAGGTGTGACTATAGCAATGCAAGACCTGCAAAACTGGGCAAATACCCTCGATATGTCAGCGCATCACAGAAACTTTTTTCATAATTCATCCTGCTTCAAGGAATTGCAGATGACGTTTCCGTGTATCTCATTTTAGTTTGGAAAAGCGATTTGGGCTAAATATCCAAGATTTGAATAAACTCAAACGCAGGCTCTTCATAAGGATGGCTGGCTTTCAGTGCTTGTGCCACTGCTTGCGCCTGTCCTTCAGGCACAATCGTTTCTACGCGCCATTCAGGGACTTGCTCCAGTGTATTCAACTGCCCAATAAATGGATTAGCACCATTCACAGGCTTGAATTGCCCCATACCAAGCACTTGCCATGCACAATGTTCATAATCGCCAATCCCTCCAGCACCCGCAGCAAAGATGGCCTGTTTGGTGACTTCTAAATGACTTTCTGGCACATAATAAATTAATTTCAGCACAGGTTAATCCTTGTCAAGATGATGCGCATACTCAGACATTGTGAAGGAAGTTCTTTATAAATCTCAAGTGGGATTAAAGCTCGATGTGTGTCGCATGCCTCCTGATTTAATTTGCCATACACAAACAACTATATTTTCCATAGCGTACAAAAGTGCGATTTTCAGTTATACTGTTAGCGCCAATCTTCCGATTGGCTTTTTTATTGCTCGTGTACTGGTGTTGTTATGTCCCAACTTCCTTCTATTTCAGCGGAACTCATAAATCGTGCGACAGCAGGTAATGCTGAAGCTCAATTTGAATTAGCCAATTTATATATGCAAAGTGAAGCTGAGCAAGATATAGAACTTGCCGAAGAGTGGGCCTTAAAGGCTGCGGGCAATGGTCATGTCGAAGCCATGTACTGGTTGGGTGAAGGTTATGTGGTGTATGCCAAAGAGCTGTTAGAAGAAGACCCTGAAGAAGCGAACACTTATTTTGAACATGCGTATCACTGGCTAAAACAAGCCAGTGCTTTGAATCACCCTGCTGCAATTTTAGAACTTGCAGGCTTCTATCGTCGTGGCAATGTGGTGGAAAAAGATATCGCCAAGTCAGTGGCTTTGGTACAACAAGCCGCAGAACTCGGTGAAGCACAAGCCATGCGTGATTTAGCCTGTATCTATGCACATGGTTTGGGCGTCGAAGTTGATGAAGCCAAAGCGGATGAATGGTCCATTAAGGCACAACAATTCAGTTAAGTTTAGACATGCCCATCTCGATGATGGGCAATCTTTTATTATTCAAAGCGAAATTTAGTATTCACAAAAATAATATTCAAGTCTTGTTTTGGCACAAAATTCTTTTTCTGCATTTGAAAACGCGTTGGGCTGATCTTTTGCACCTTGCCTTCCCAACAGAAAGAAACTAATTCCCCTACATCACGCTCAATCGTAAGCTTAAAATCTGCAATCGGTTTCGCCCAGTTAGCACCCGTAGTTAAAATATAGCCAAGTGCCTGATATGGTGCCTGCTGTGCTTTCGCCTTGTTTAAGCCCGCTTTAAAAGTCGCATCCATACAATAAGTTTTTTCATCTTGCTCTGGATAGAGCGCAACCGAACCACCGACCAAGGGCTGATATTCGTGCTGAATATGCGTGATCGCATGGGCTTTAAAGCGTTGCTGCCAACTATAAACCACCTGTGCTTCCCAATAGACTTCATCCTCTTGCTGATAGGACTGGAGTAATTGTTGTATTTTAGGATTTGTACATTGCAGCATCTTCTGGCTGATTTTTTTAACATCCTGATTTTGCATCCACGGATACATCAAATCCATCTCAGATAAACCACACGCTTTAAGTTGAGGTGTGACATCAATCAGCGAATAGTCTGCCGAGTCATGCTTGGACTGACGCATATCCGGCAAAAAGGCCCGCACATGCGTTTTGGGTTGTACGGGCTTACCCTGCTGCCTAATCTGAAAGCTTTGAATCAGCCCTTCCGTATCGGCAAAATCGCTCTCCCTAGCACTACCGACTCGGGGCAATGGAAACAGAACTATTTCTTCGATGTCTTGGTCAGTCAAATTTTTAAACTGATAGGCCACCCGAATCTGCTTTTTACTAATAAACAAGTCTTCACTCTGCATCACAATCTTGGGATTATGCAGATATTGAACGCCTCCAGTCTCCACAAAACCTGTACTATCATTGGCATAGGCATTCACCACTATCAAGGCACTTACCCATATACTGCACCACTGCCATTTATACATTCTCTATCCTTTTATCTTATTCAAATTTTGCTGATCTATCATTTAATACTATATTGAATTTATTTAAAATTACGCCATTTCGGGGACTCAAATGCCAGCTAAACAATCGCTTCTCGCCATTTCTGCACTGCTGATTTCTAGTACACTCTTTGCGCATCCCACTTTTCAAGATTATCCAGCGCAGATGTATACAGGCAAAAACCATGCTGTCATTTTGAATAAAGAAACTAGACTGTATAAAACCTTAATGACTGAACTTTCAAAACAGCCTGTCAATTTTGCCGGTCATTATGGCGTTGAAACTTATGGCTGTGGTGGCGGATGTGTCGCAGGTTTACTGTATGATGCGAAAACGGGTGCAACCGCCTATTTACCCGACTCATTCCGAGACTGTTACTCCGAACAATATGGTTTTTCATCGAGAGAGATCAAATTCAAAGCTGATAGTCGCTTGCTAATAGGTACAGGCAGTCGCAAAGGCGATCATGAACAATGCGAGCTGGTTTATTATCTAATGGAGAATGGTCAATTCAAAGAATTAGAAAGTTATCGTATCAACAACGGTCAGAACACTTGGGTCAATGCGCTATTTGAAGAATGGAATAACCAAGAAAACTAATCCTTTAAATTCCGCAGACCCGAATTTGAGTTAGTGAGCAACCCTATCTCTATTAAATTGCCAAGCGGTTATTCTTGTATTCCAAGCTTGATGGCTATTCATAAAAATACATCAAACTTGGAATCTTCAAAATCTATTAATTGCGTACAGTCGATTGAAGCTGAACACCACGATCATTAATCACAATCGCTTGTCGGCAAATGCCTTCCGCTTTACGCTGCTGTTCAAAAACCAAGGCAGGCATTGACTCAAAATTATCAAAGAAATAAATGTCTTGATCATCAATTGAATACACCAAGGATTGATTACCCACTTCATCTAAAGTGTCGTAGTACACGATCACCATGTTTCCCTGCGCAATTTCTTTTTGGATTTGGGCATAGCTCAATGCAGGTTCAATCGGAATTTTTAACGCTTTGGCTTCGGTATAACTCTGACGCTCAGTTCGGTCAATATTTGGATCTGGATCGCTATGAAATGACACCTTAAAGCCGATCTTTTTTAAAGCAACTGCTAACGCGATCGTAAAAGTTCCATCTTGACGATCATGTCGGCATAACTTGATTAGCTCTTCGATGTCGATATGCACACCATGATGTTGCAGCAACATCCAAACCGCAAAGACACCGCAGTTTGCTTCTAAATTCAGCAAGGAATCAGGAATCTCTAAAGCCATAGGTTTGATCTCAAGATGTAATGGGCGGATGATAATACTTACAGATTTAAACTCAAGGTTTTTCCTGAGGCTTTCTGCATGCTGAATGTCTTAGATTAAAGCCGTATTCACCTTGCAATTCTTCCCATTTGACTGATCTCCCTCATTCTTCGGTACTTACAGAACAATTAGATTTCTCAACCAAGAATATGTTTTAAATCAGATTATTTCTTTCAGCCAGATATTAACCAATTACAGATTGGAACAAAATCAATTTCCAAGTACAATATCCCGCAGTCGAGGGATGCTGCGACTTTTTCACAGGTACACAAATGTGAAATCGCTAGGCTCGACGATTCGGTTAGACACTCGCTCTAATCAACAACGGCATCCGCGAACATAATGATCAATTTTTGTATTTATAAGGAGATCGTAATGAACGCGGTTAATGCTTCATTTACAGATTATAAAGTTGCTGACATCACTCTAGCTGACTACGGCCGTAAAGAAATCAAACTTGCTGAAGCTGAAATGCCAGCATTAATGGGTCTTCGTAAGCGCTATGCTGCTGCAAAACCACTTGCAGGTGCGAAAATCCTTGGCTGTATCCACATGACTATTCAAACTGCTGTTTTAATTGAAACATTGGTTGAATTGGGTGCAGAAGTTCGTTGGACTTCTTGTAACATCTTCTCAACTCAAGACCACGCTGCTGCTGCAATTGCGGCTTCTGGTGTTCCTGTCTTTGCTTGGAAAGGCGAAACTGAAGAAGAATACATGTGGTGTCTTGAACAACAAATCAATGTAAATGGCACACCTTGGGATGCCAACATGATTTTGGATGATGGTGGTGATTTAACACTCCTTGTTCATGAAAAATATCCTGAAGTGATTGCAAAAATCCACGGCGTTACAGAAGAAACAACGACAGGTGTTCAACGTCTGTATGAAATGCTTCGTGACGGTACTTTAAAAGTTCCTGCAATCAACGTAAATGACTCTGTAACGAAGTCTAAAAACGACAACAAATATGGTTGCCGCCACTCACTCAATGATGCAATCAAACGCGGTACAGATATGCTTTTATCTGGTCGTCGCGCCCTTGTGATCGGTTACGGTGACGTAGGTAAAGGTTCTGCTCAATCACTTCGTCAAGAAGGCATGATTGTACGTGTAACTGAAGTAGATCCAATCTGTGCTATGCAAGCATGCATGGACGGTTACGAAGTTGTTTCTCCATACAAAAATGGCGTACAGACTGGTAAGAAAGAAGACATCAACCTTGACCTTCTTCAAAACACTGACCTAATCGTAACAACGACGGGTAACTACCACGTCTGCGACGCTGCAATGCTTGATTCATTAAAAGCAGGTGCAGTGGTGTGTAACATTGGTCACTTTGACACTGAAATCGATACCAACTACTTACGTGGTTACAAGTGGGTTGAAGTGAAGCCACAAGTTCACCAAGTTTACCGTTCTGAAAATGACAGCGATTACCTGATTCTTCTTTCTGAAGGTCGTTTAGTGAATCTAGGTAATGCAACTGGTCACCCATCACGTATTATGGATGGTTCTTTTGCCAACCAAGTCTTGGGTCAAATGCACTTATTCGCTGAAAAATTTGCGGATCTTCCAGAAGATCAAAAACAAGCAGCAATTCGTGTAGAACTTCTTCCTAAGAAATTAGATGAAGAAGTTGCAGCAGCAATGGTTGCTGGTTTTGGCGGTGTCTTGACTCAATTGACGCAAGAACAAGCTGACTACTTAGGTGTAGCTGTTGAAGGTCCATTCAAATCTGACGCTTATAAATACTAAGTTTTATATTCCCCCTCATCCTAGCCTTCTCCCGGTGGGAGAAGGGACTTTTCATGATTAATTCAACTTATATGGAAAGTTTCCTCTCCTTTTAGGAGAGGAATAGGGAGAGGTCTAAATAAAAAGCATTTATAAAAAAGGATTTGATGATGAGCAAAAAAGTTCCTATTTCTTTTGAGTTTTTCCCAACTAAAACTGATGCGGGTGCAGAAAAACTTAAAATCGTACACCAAGAACTTCAGTTATTAAACCCAGAGTTCTTCTCAATTACCTACGGTGCTGGCGGTTCAACTCGTGAACGTACGCTTGCAGCGATTGCTGAATTCAATGGTAAAGGCACACCGGTTGCGCCGCACTTATCGTGTATTGGTGATGACAAAGCCCGTATTGCTGAATTACTTGATATCTATAAAGACCAAGGTATTGACCGTATTGTGGCTTTACGTGGCGACTTACCCTCTGGACAAGTCGGTTTAGGTGAACTGCCTTATGCAACAGATTTGGTGCGCTTTATCCGTGAGCATTCGGGGGATCACTTCCATATTGAAGTGGCAGCCTATCCAGAAATGCACCCACAAGCAGAAAGTTTTGATTTAGATATCCAGCGTTTCTGCGACAAAGCCAATGCAGGGGCGAATGCCGGTTTAACCCAGTTCTTCTTTAATCCAGATGCCTATTTCTACTTTGTAGAGCGCATTCAAAAAGAAGGCGTGAATATTCCAATCGCACCCGGCATTATGCCGATTACCAATGCCAGCAACCTGATTCGTTTTGCTGATGGCACAGGCGCTGAAATTCCACGTTGGATTCGTAAGCAATTGGCAACCTATGGTGATGATACCGCAAGTATTAAAGCTTTTGGTCACGAAGTTGTGGTCAAACTCTGCGAGCGTCTACTGGCTGGCGGTGCACCGAGCTTGCATTTCTACACCATGAACACCACTGATCCAACCCGTCAGCTTGTGACTGACCTTGGTTTAGTTTAATCCTGACTTAGACGAGTTGTACTTTATGCCACGTTTTTATATTGAAGCTGAATTAGCGGTTGAAACCCAGATTGAACTGACGGAAACCGTTTTTCATCATTGGTGTAAAGTACTTCGCGCCCAAGTTGGCGATCAAGCCATCTTGTTTAATGGACAAGGGGGTGAATACCTCGCAGAACTCACCGAAGTTTCGAAAAAGACTGCGACTGTTCAGGTATTGACGTTTAATCCTAGCAATCGGACTCCTGCTATTCGTACTTTACTCGGACAAGTGATGAGCAAAGGTGATCGCATGGATTATGCGATTCAAAAAGCGGTCGAACTGGGTGTTGCTGAGATTCAACTGTTGACCTCTGAACGCTGTGAAATGCGTTTGAAGTATGACCGTGACCAGAAAAAATTAGACCATTGGCAAGGTATTGCAATTGCAGCATGTGAACAGTGCGGCATGAATATTGTGCCAAAAATCCATGCACCGATCAGTTTAGAGAAATGGCTTGCATCTGCATTGCCAAACACTAAACTCGTGCTTGCACCGAATAAAGACGAAACCGATCCTTTGAACGATGCGAGTCAAGATATTGCCCTGCTGATTGGACCTGAAGGTGGTTTAAGTGAAGCGGAAATACTGGCTGCCAATCAGGCTGGGTTTACGAGTTGGTGCATCGGCGAACGTGTGTTACGCACCGAAACTGCCCCTGTGGTTGCATTGTCCATCTTGAATTACAATGTTAGACCATAGTTTTTGAATATTTATGCAAATACAGATGGATTCGATTGAAATTTATGAACAACCTGATTAATCTAAAAGTGATTCCAATTACTGTAATTTTATTAAACGCCTAAGCTAATGAATGGAACGTATAACCTATACTGTATCTAGAACAAAACAAAAATAAGGTTATGAAAGATATGCCAGATTTTTTAGATGCGAATCTTAAACCGCAGTTAAGAGCTGCGCAAATTCATAATTCCATACGGCATATTCAACTGTTTTTAGCCAGCATTCTGATTATTTTTCTTTATGTGTATTGCGTTTATCAATTCAATTTTTCTCAATTTTCTACCTTTTTTAATATCTGGTTTATTGGTACTGAAATTTTAGTCAGTTTTTTTTGGTTACTAACCGCCATTTGGTTCAAGCCCGAGCAATATCAAATCTCTAAAGCACATCACTGGGTGCAGTTTCTTTGCCTGAGTGTCGGCAGCTTGATCGCGATTGGAATTGCCCTGATTTATTACTACCTACCTCAGGTCAACCCAAATTTTGAACATGTCCATGCATTAACCTTATCCGCGTTAATGCTGATCGTCACGCAAACCTTGGCACTGACATTTCTAACCCAACGCCTAGATTATTTTTGTTTAGTTTTTATCCCCTCGATTATTCCCTATTTTATTTCTCAATTCATTCTAACCGACCAGATTAATCAACTCTTTCATCTGACGGTCAATTTTGTTCTGATTGTTATTCTACTTTGCGCAAATTCAACTTCTAGAATTCATAAACGTTTATCCGCTCTGTATTTACGTAATGCTCAATTAATCAAAAATACAGAACAACAAGTGACTTGGACTGAAGACTTGTGCATGCAACTCCAAAACGAAATGAACAAATCCAAAGAAATTGAATTACAGCTTCAGCTTAACAATCAGCTTTTAGAACAAAAAATTAAAGAACGAACGTTTGATATTGAACAAATGAACTGCAATCTCGAAAATCAACAGCAAAACTTGGATCTTGCGCATGAAATTGCAGGCTTAAAGCCTTGGGACTGGAATATTCGTGAGCGGCATATCTCTGTCAGTGATTACCAACAGCAACAGAAACGTAAACACTCCAAAGATCATCGTATTCAATTAAAAAATATCATTCATCCCGATGATCTACGCTGTTTCAAAACCGCCTTAAAACGCCACTTACGCGCTGAGACCGACCGTTACGAAGCCACTTACCGTGTGCTACAGAGTACCGGTGAATGGACGTGGGTCCATGATATTGGTCGTGTAATTGAACGAGACCCTCAAAGCAAAAAACCATTGCGTATGGTGGGTATTCAACGTGATATTCATCGTGAAAAAACCGATCAGGAACGACTAAAACTTGCTGCGAGCGTCTTAGAGCAAGCAGCTGAAGGCATTTTTATTTTAGATAAACATTTACGTTATGTGAATGTGAATCCTTTTTATGAAAAAATTACTGGCTTTAAGCAAGAGCATTGTCTAGGACTACATCTTTTTGACATTAGTTCAAAGAGCAAAATACAGCAGCAAAAAAATCATCTGCTTATTCTCGAACAATTAGAACGTACGGGTGAATATGATGGCGAGTTAACCGAAAAGTTTGACTCTGGCAAAGAACTCACCCTCTGGCTGCATATCAATGCCATTCATGATGAATATGATCGTGTCATTAATTATATTGGCATTGTGTCGGACTTGACCGAACGCAAACTCCAAGAACAGCGTCTGTCTTATCTGGAAAATTACGATACCTTAACCGACCTGCCGAACCGTTTTTATTATAACTATCAACTACATCAATATCTGGTTTCGCATCAAGATTCCATTCAACAATTGGCTGTCATTCGGCTCAATATTGACCGTTTCCGTCCATTAAATGAATTTTTAAGCAACAATGGTGGTGATGAGCTTTTAAGACAAGTCGCGCAACGCTTACGACTGACCAATACAGAAGCTTTATTCTTAGCACACTTAAATGGCGATGACTTCGCGATTGTGTACGAAATTTCGCATATCCGCCCGTCCATTCAGCAGCATTGCCAACGTATTCAAGATGCCTTTAGTGAACCCTTTGACATTTTTGGGCAAGATCACTTTATTACCATTTCTATGGGGATTTCTTTCTATCCAGAACATGGTCGCCAACTCGATTATCTGAATAACTGTGCTGAACAGGCACTGACTGAAGCCAAACGCCTCGGTGGACATACTGTTAAATATTATTCGAGTGATAATACCGCCCTGCTTGAACAAGGCATTTATTTAGAACGTGATTTACGCCGAGCAATCCGTAATGATGAGCTCATTGTTTATTATCAACCTAAAATTAATTTTAAAGATCAGCACGTTTATGGATTTGAAGCCTTGGTTCGTTGGAATCACCCAACCAAGGGCATTATTCCTCCGGCTTTGTTTATTCCGATGGCAGAAAAAACCAGTTTAATTTCTGATATTGGACGTATTGTCATCCATAAAACAGCCAAACAAATTAGTTATTGGAATTCGATTGGCTTTAAGAATATCTGTGTTTCCGTCAATGTGGTTGCCCAGCAATTACAGCGCGGACAATTACTGTCTGATTTAGATGACGCGATTCAAACTTATCAAATTTCAGGTGAAAGTCTTGAGTTGGAAATCACCGAATCATCCCTGATTGAAAACTCTAAAACTGTAAAACTGCTGCTCGATCAGATCAAACAACGCAAGATCAATATCGCTCTCGATGACTTTGGTACAGGCTATTCGTCCTTAGCCTACCTTGCCGACTTCCCGATTGATATCTTAAAAATAGATCGTGCTTTCATTGCTAACATTGGGGATGGCAAACAAGATGCCATCATCAGCGCAATGGTAGCTATGGGCAAAGCCATGGGGCTGACCGTGGTTGCTGAAGGAATTGAAACTGAACAGCAGCTTTGCTATCTCGAAAAACTACAATGCGATATAGCGCAAGGCTATCTCTTCTCCAAACCCTTATCTGAAAATAATGCGACCGAATACCTTCAACAGCACAAACTTATAGCTTATTAATCTGAGTCAATAGGCTTTAGGTCTAAGTTTGTGTAAAAAAGAACCGTGTTCGACTGTGCTTAAAACGCAAGTAATGGTATATTCGAGCAAATTCAGCAAAAACCACCAGCCTCGCTGGACCACTCAGTAACAAACGAGATTCAGATGGACGATCAATCATTAAAACAGCAAGCTTTGTATTATCACGAGTTTCCAACCCCAGGTAAAATCAGTGTTACACCAAGTAAGCAGCTGGTCAACCAACATGACTTAGCCCTTGCTTACTCTCCAGGTGTTGCTGCTCCTTGTTTAGAGATTGAACGCGACCCTTCAACTGCAGCCCTATATACTGCTCGTGGTAACTTAGTTGCCGTTGTCAGTAACGGTACTGCTGTACTTGGACTAGGCAACATCGGTCCATTAGCGTCAAAACCTGTAATGGAAGGTAAAGGCGTACTGTTTAAGAAATTTGCTGGTGTTGACGTATTCGACATCGAAATCGCTGAAAATGATCCAGACAAAATCGTGGATATTGTTGCGGCATTAGAACCAACATTTGGCGGTATTAACCTCGAAGACATTAAAGCCCCAGAATGTTTCTATATTGAGCGCAAACTACGTGAACGCATGAACATTCCTGTGTTCCATGATGACCAACACGGTACATCTATCATTGTAGGTTCTGCTTTACTGAATGCACTTCAGTTAAATGGCAAAAAAATTGATGAAATCAAAATCGTGGCTTCTGGTGCGGGTGCTGCTGCCCTTTCATGTTTAGATTTACTTTGCGCGATTGGTGCGAAGAAAGAAAACATCATTGTTGCGGATTCACGCGGTTTGTTAACTACAAAACGTGAAGGTCTAGACGACTCGAAAAAACGCTACGTACAAGATATCGAAGGCACTCAACTGGCAGATGTAATTGCTGGCGCTGACATGTTCCTTGGTCTTTCTGCTGCGGGCATCTTAACCAAAGAAATGGTTAAGGAAATGGCAAATGATCCAATCATCTTTGCATTGGCAAACCCAGATCCTGAGATTTTACCAGAGCACGCTCACGAAGTTCGTCCAGATGTGATTATGGCGACAGGTCGTTCTGACTATCCGAACCAAGTCAACAACGCGCTTTGCTTCCCATACATCTTCCGTGGTGCACTTGATGTTGGTGCAACCACCATTAACGAAGAAATGAAGATTGCCTGCGTATACGCAATCGCACGTATGGCACACATTGAAGCAGATGCTGCGACCTATGGTGAAAAATCTGCATCATTTGGTCGTGACTACCTGATTCCTCGCCCACTTGATCAACGCTTGATTCTTGAAATTGCACCAGCAGTTGCGCAAGCAGCAATGGATTCTGGTGTAGCGACTCGTCCAATCGAAGATTTCTCTGCTTACCGTCAACGCTTGTCTGAGTTTGTTTATAACTCTGCATTCATGATGAAGCCAATCTTCGCGCAAGCAAAAACAGATCCTAAACGTATTGCTTATGCTGAAGGTGAAGACCTACGCGTACTTCGTGCGGTTCAAATTGCGGTGGATGAAGATCTTGCAAAACCAATTTTAGTTGGTCGTACTGCGGTTATTGAAGCAAACATTAAAAAGTTAGGCTTACGTCTTGAACACGGTGTAAACATTACGATTGTGGATCAAGAGAAAAACCCTGACTACGAAAAATTTGCTGAAGACTACTATGACATCATGCAACGTAAAGGGGTTACACCTGAATACGCACATCGTGAAGCACGTCGTCGTTCTACCTTAATCGCAGGTATGTTGGTTAAACACGGGCTTGCGGATGGTATGTTATGTGGTACGTATTCAAGCTATGACATTCACTTAGACTTTGTGAAAAATGTCATTGGTTTAAAAGAAGGTCACAACTCATTCTTTACACTGAATGCGTTAATGCTTGAAGACCGCAACCTATTCATTGCTGACACTTACATCAATCGTAATCCAACAGCTGAACAGCTGGCTGAAATGACCATTTTAGCTGCTGAAGAAGTGCGTCGTTTTGGTATCACACCGCGTGTAGCACTACTTTCACACTCAAGTTTTGGTTCAGATCAAAATGATCCAAGCGCGCAAAAAATGCGTAAAGTATTTGAAATCTTGAGTGAAATTGCACCTGAACTTGAAGTTGAAGGTGAAATGCACGGTGATGCTGCAATGGACGAAACCATTCGTCAATTTGCCTTCCCGAACTCACGTTTCAAAGGCTCGGCTAACTTGTTAATTATGCCAAACCTTGATGCTGCGAATATTTCATTCAACCTATTAAAATCGACTTCTGGTAACAACGTAACTATCGGTCCTATTTTATTGGGTGCAGCAAAACCAGTTCATATCCTTACTCCGACGACCACAACTCGTCGTCTTGTGAATATGACGGCTTTAACTGTAGCTGAAATTCAGCAAGCTGAAACTGAAGCACTTTAATCTTTAGTGAAAAGCTCAAGTTATTGACTTGAGAAAACCTCTATTCTGTAGCATGATTGCTTGAAGAATAGAGGTTTTTTCATGCAAGTTTATTTAGTAGGCGGTGCAGTACGAGATCACTTACTCGGACACCCCTATCACGAAAAAGATTATGTTGTTGTTGGTGCTACACCAGAACAAATGCTTGATCTCGGCTATCAACCCGTTGGCAAAGATTTTCCGGTTTTTTTACATCCAGAAACAAAAGAAGAATATGCATTGGCCCGCACTGAACGTAAGTCAGGTCAGGGTTATCATGGGTTTGAATTTTATACGGATGTGAGCGTTCGTTTAGAAGATGATCTCATTCGTCGTGATTTGACCATCAATGCCATGGCCATGGATGAGCAAGGTCAAGTCTATGATCCTTATGATGGTCAGCAGGACTTAAATGATAAAATCCTGCGCCATGTATCACAAGCCTTTGTAGAAGATCCACTTCGTGTATTACGTGTTGCGCGTTTTGCCGCACGCTATAAACCTTTAGGTTTTAGCATAGCCGCTGAAACCTTAGACTTAATGCGGGAATTGGCGGAATCAGGCGAACTGAATGCCTTAACGCCAGAGCGTGTCTGGAAGGAAACTTCTCGTGCACTCATGGAACCGCATGCAGACATCTATTTTGAAGTTCTACACGCGTGTGGTGCTTTAAAAGTTCTATTTCCTGAAATTGATGCCTTATTTGGTATTCCGCAGCGCCCTGAGTATCATCCCGAAATTGACTGTGGCATTCATACCCTCATGTCATTACATCAAGCCTGCAAAGCCAATTACTCACTGGATGTTCGTTTTGCCGTACTGGTTCATGATTTGGGTAAAGCACTGACTCCCGCGCATGAATTACCGCGCCATATTATGCACGAAGAACGTGGCATCAAACCTGTAACCGAAGTTTGTGACCGCTTAAAAGTACCGACTCAAACCAAACAACTGGCTTTAGCAGTCTGTAAGGAACATCTCAAATGCCATCAGGCTTTAGCACTCAAACCGGGAACATTGTGGCGCTTATTACAGCGCTTAGATGTATTGCGCCGTCCTGAACGTGTTGAAGCCTTTATTCAAGCCTGTGAATGTGATTCGCGAGGGCGTTTAGGGCTAGAAGACCGGGAATATCCACAAGCGGCTTATGTACGGAATGCCATGGAAATTGTACGCGGCATTAAAGCACAAGATTTGCCACCTGAAATTCAAGGCTCTGAAATTGGTGAAATGCTGATTCAACGTCGGATTCAAGCCTTAGAAACCTATAAAGCACAACACGCCGCCCCTCCTACTGCTGAATAAAATAAAAAGCCCTCACTTGGTTTGGTGAGGGCTTTTGATCTAGCATCATTTAACTTTTATGAAACCTGAGCAGGAAAAGTGATGACCTGCTCTAAACGCATTTTTTGGGTTGCAATCATCAACAAACGATCCAGCCCCAATGCAATCCCCGCACATTCACTCATCTGCGGCAACGCTGCCAATAAGTATTCATCTACCGGCATCACATGTAATCCGAGCTGCGCACGCTCTTGATTATCCGCCTCGAAACGCTGACGCAATACTTCTGCATCAATCAGTTCATCATAGGCATTCGCCAGTTCCAAACCTTCGATATATAACTCGAAGCGAGCTGCAACCAGCTCACCGTCTTCATCTTGCTTGGTTTTCGCCAATGAAGCCAGCTCGGGTGGAAAATCTGTTAAAAAAACCGCTGTGTCAAAACCTAAACTTGGTTCAACAAAATGAGAGAACAAAAGATCAATATAACCGAGTCGATCCTCACCCAAATCCAGATTGAGCCCCATACGCTGACAACAATCTTGGAGCTGTTTAAGGCTGGCTTGTAATGGATTTAAATCCAAGCGATCCATAAAGGCATGTTTATAACTTAAGATGGTTGGACGAATTTCACCAAAACGTTGTGCCAAAGTCAAATTTAATAAATCCGTGACCTCAAACATTAAATCTTGCAGGCTAAAGTGCGGACGATACCACTCCAGCATACTGAACTCACTGTTATGTTTACGACCATGCTCATCATCGCGAAACACCTTGCATATCTGGTAAATTGCCCCACTGCCACTTGCCAGTAGGCGCTTCATCGCAAACTCAGGCGAAGTCTGTAAATAATGCGTTGCCAGTTTGCCCTGCACATGACGCTGTGCTTGTACAGAAGCCAAATGCACATCGGTTACACCAGCTTGAGATAAAATCGGTGTTTCAACCTCCAAGATTTGGCGATCTGCAAAAAACTGACGGATTTGAGCATACATTTTTGCACGGGCTTGCATTGCAGCCAGATCACAAGTCGGCTGATAGTGAATTTGACTCATGCCTGTGGACCTCCATGAGCTGCCCATTCACGTCGCAGCGGATAGTTTTTTCTTAAAGCATCAAAAGCGAGTTGCTCAACTTTTCCATCCCGCACGCAGGCTCTCAACTGCGCATCATCTTGCGCAATATCATAAATCTGTTTGAGGTATTGTGAGATTACTGTTTTGAAATCGGCATGTGCGAAATATTGTTCGCAACTCGGTAATTGGGTTTCAAACTTTTTGTTATTGCTGTAGTAAAATACTCGACAGAAGGCATCATAAATCATTTGCGTGCCACGCGCTTTGCCTTCCAAGCTATACCCTGCGATATGTGGCGTGGCCAAACTCAACATATTCAACAGTTCAGCCGAAATTTCTGGTTCATGCTCAAACACATCCAGTACCACTTGGCGGCCTGTTTGCTGTATGTCGGCCATTAAAGCAATTTCTTCAACCACAGGACCACGAGCGGAATTAATCAAAATGGCATTCGGCTTCATTTCTGCAAAAGCCTGCGCATTAAACAAATGATAAGTTGGATAAGCCCCTGCTTGAGTTAAGGGCACATGAATCGAAATAGCATCGGCTTGTTGCAATAACTGACTAAAATCGACTTGTGTGACATCTTGAGATTGAACAAATGGATCATACGCAATCACCCGCCAACCAAAAAGCTGAGCCATTGCCGCTAAACGTGATCCCACATTACCTAAGCCAATAATACCGAGACAAAATGTCTGCTGAGCAGTAATCAGTTCCGATCTCAAATGCAATAAAGCGGTAATCACATATTCAGCCACGGCCTGCGCATTACATCCTGCGGCATTCGACCATGTTATACCTGCTGCATTTAACGCGGCTATATCAAGATGATCTGTACCAATTGTGGCACTGCCAACATATTTCAAAGCGGTATTTTGAATCAATTCTGCATTTACTTTGGTCACCGAACGGACCAACAGGGCATCAGCATCCACAACATCTGCATGCTGCAAATTTCGCCCTGCCGCATGTTCAATTGAACCAAATTCTGCAAAAAAATAATCCGTAAACGCTAGATTTTCATCAGCCACAATTTTCATAAAGTCGGACCAGCAATGGAGTCCAATCTATATTACTGTTTTCGAATTACACTGACTATTCAAATAGATTTTTTTGGCGCTCTCTGTCGCTCTTTTTATTTATTACTGCTTAGTTTACGTGCAAAGAAGTACTGCAACCGATTAAAAAGATTTATTCCAAACACATTGACACTTACAATGCTGCTCAATTTATTACTACACCGCATACAATGTTACGCCTTCCTCTTATCACTTGCATTCTGGCTTTATCAGGATGTGCTCTCGGTACCAGTCAAGAAATAAAACAAGCCGAAAAACTGCTCACCCATTTTCAATGTCACAATATTGAAACGAGCCAGATGATGCATAGCCCTATTATTACTTACCATGAACGCGCTTTAGGCAATAGCCGTCAAAAAGTGGAAGGTTATCTACAAAGTTATAAAGATGGCGATATTCTCTTTACCGAACCCTTGCCGGATATTATTTCCGCCGAATATGAACATTATAAGGCAGCCTGCCAGTCTTTAGGCGGCTTAAGTCGATAATCCCATCACGTGGTGATTGTACATATAAGCAAGGGCAGTAAAACCTGCCCTTGCTTGATAGTGCTGGAGTTTAAGCATCTCGCTGATTGAGATATCGTGTATCGATACTGAATTTTTCTGGAAACTTCGGCTGAATACTGGCATAAAACCGCATGATTTCTTGCATATCCTGCTCATAATTTCCAGTGGGATAAACAATTTTTCCGACGCCCGCTTCTTTTTTTACATAATCCATATAAGCCAGTGCAATTGGCACGCCTGCATTTACTGCCACATGGTAAAAGCCCGTTTTCCATTGTTCTTGTTTCGAGCGTGTACCTTCTGGCGTTACCAACATCACCAGCTTCGGGTGAGTTTTGAATAAATCAGTCATCAGTTCAACCATACTTGGTCGAGCATCCCCTGCTTTCTTCGGGCGACGGTCAATACCAATGCCGCCCATAGCACGCACAAAAGGACCAAATGGTAATTTCATATAACTGTCTTTAATGGTAATTCGGACATTTACCCCAAGTGCTTTTAAGGCTAAACGCGCATAGAGTGCATCCCAATTACTGGTATGTGGTGCAGCAATCATCACACATTGTTCTAGATCTTCCGGCCACTGATCATCTGTCTTCCAACCCATCAATGCTAAAGATTGTTCAGCCAACTTCTCAAACACAGCAACACCAGAATCAACAAAAAAAGACAGCGAATTCTACCAATCTATTTGAATAAAAAAAGAGCCATAAGTACAAAAAACAGGCTATTAATATATAAATGTATAAATTGTTAATTTTGATTTTTTTAATTCAATTGCTAAATCCTGAGCAGATTTTCATATGGTAATTATTCTGATCAGAAATGCATGCTATAACAGTGAATTTGGAATTAAATTCTTAGGGTGCTCTAAATTTTATAACCGTAAATCCCAACGACTGTTTTGTAAGCAAATATCTCTTTATTCATGATTCATCTTGGGCTTAAAACTTTTTAAAAACAAATAAAACTGAATTACAGAAACAAGATCAATAAAATATTTTATATATTTCAATTGGTTAATAAATAAAACTCACCATTAAAATTTAATCACTATTTAAACGCCATCTCAGTGGTCTATGAAAAGAAAAGCATACTAGGATTGGCTTATGGTCTTGGGTCTAAGTGGCTTGTCGCCCATCGGCTCATCAGCCCCAAACAGTTGCTCCACAATTCTGTCAGACTCAGCAAAAAAAACCCTGCTTACGCAGGGTTTTTCGAATCAGTTCGCGGCTTAGTGAGCAGCGAATTGGTTCATCGTGTTTTTAGCATCGTCATGTGCTTTAAGAGCGTTGTCACCAGAGAAGATTTCTTTGTGATCATCACCGATGTCAGAACCTGCCATTGCTTGGTGTTTAACACAAGCGATACCACCGCGGATTTCTTTACGTTGTACGCCAGCAACATAAGCCAACATACCTTCAGAACCGAAGTAACCTTGAGCAAGCTCATGCGTAGAAAGAGCAGCTGTGTGGTAAGTTGGAAGTGTGATCAAGTGATGGAACACACCCGCTTCACGAGAAGCATCAGCTTGGAATGTACGTACTTTTTCGTCAGCTTCAGCAGCCAATTCAGAGTTGTCATACTCAGCGCTCATTAATTTAGCACGGTCGTATGCAGATACATCTTTACCTTCAGCAACCCAACGATCGTAAGCTTGTTGACGGAAGTTTAAAGTCCAGTTGAACGATGGAGAGTTGTTGTAAACAAGTTTCGCATTTGGAACTGTTTCTTTAACACGGTTCACCATGTGAGCGATTTCGTCAACGTTTGGAGTTGCAGTCTCGATCCAAAGAAGGTCAGCACCGTTTTGTAAGCTAGTTACACAGTCAAGTACAACGCGGTCAATTTGTGTACCTTCACGGAATTGGTATAAACCAGAAGCTAAACGCTTAGGACGGTGTAATTTGCCATTACGTTTGATCAAGATTTCGTCTTCTTGAGCTTCAGAGATATCAATTTCAACTGTGTCTAAGTAGCTGATGTATTGAGAAGCGATGTCGCCTGGCTCTTTAACCACTGGGATTTTTTGAGTCAAGTCAGCGCCTTCAGAGTCAGTACGCGCAACGATAATACCGTCGTCAAGACCCATTTCTAAGAATGCATAACGTAATGCATGGATTTTAGCGATGAAGTCTTCGTGTGGAACAGTTACTTTACCAGCTTGGTGACCACATTGTTTAGCGTCAGATACTTGGTTTTCGATTTGTAGCGCACAAGCACCCGCTTCGATCATTTTCTTAGCAAGTAAGTAAGTTGCTTCTTCGTTACCGAAACCAGCGTCGATGTCCGCAATAATTGGCACAACGTGAGTTTCAAAGTTGTCGATTTGAGCAGTGATTTCAGCAGCTTTAGCAGTATCACCCGCTTCTTGTGCTTTTTTAAGCGCACGGAACAAATCGTTTAATTCTTTAGCATCAGCTTGACGTAAGAAAGTGTAGATTTCTTCGATTAATGCAGGAACAGAAGTTTTTTCGTGCATAGATTGGTCAGGAAGTGGACCGAATTCTGAACGAAGAGCAGCAACCATCCAACCAGAAAGGTAGATATAACGACGTTCAGTAGTACCGAAGTATTTTTTGTTCGCAATCATTTTTTGTTGTGCGATGAAACCGTGCCAGCAACCTAATGATTGAGTGTATTTGCTTGAATCGGCATCATAAGCAGCCATATCACGACGCATAATCGCAGCTGTGTATTTAGCAATATCCAAACCAGTTTTGAAACGGTTTTGCAATTGCATACGCGCAGCATCTTCAGGACTGATGTCTGCCCAAGTGTTACCGAATTTTGCTTTTAATTCGCGGATTGCATCAATCGCTGTTTGGTATGTAGTCATGATATTTTCCTGTAATAATATTAGGATTTCATCAATTGAAGCAGTAAAATCTGAATAATGATTTTTGTTCAGATTTACAACACTTCATTACGATGAATACAGATTAGATTGAGTTGTCAAATTAATCCAATATCCTCAAGTAATTTTCGGTATTTATTTAATAAATGTATAGATCAAAGTCGTATTATATTGCAAATAAAAATCAATAATTATATTACATATCAATAATATAGAAAAATTAGAATTACTTACAATTTACAAAAAATGGCTAAATATTCAGCATTAGACTTAAGTCTCGCATGCCTTAAAATCTATTTTTGGGGATGAAATAGCGCAACTAAATGGACTTAATTTTGCCACTATAATTAAAATACAATCGTATAAAATAAATGCAACCTTCAGCTCAGTTCACTTCAGTTTTTTTATTTTCAGCTTGGCATTCCAACTATATGACTTATTTTCTTTCCTCCGCATAAGGGATGATATTGGTTTAGATCAGGCTTTTATCTGTTGTCATTTTCCTATACTATGCGCAGGCTCATCATAAAAATCCAAACGCGCTTTTTCATCATATTTTCTACACAAGCCTTACAGCTTATGGCATAATCAACATAATTTCATAAGTTTATTCTTGGTATTTATTTTATGAATCTGGAGCGGGTCGACCTTAACTTACTCATTTATCTTGACGTGTTATTACGTGAAAAAAATGTCACACGTGCAGCAGAACAATTGGGTGTCACCCAACCTGCAATGAGTAACATCTTACGTCGTCTTCGTAATCTGTTTAATGATCCCCTCTTGATTCGTTCATCTGAAGGTATGACACCCACCGAACGCGCACTGGAATTACAGCCACGCATTCGTGATGCCTTATCTGACCTTTCGATGATTTTAGAGCCACGCACCGAATTCCGTCCTTATACCTCTAATCGCGTATTCCGCATTATGACGTCAGACTATGCCGAAGCGACTTTAGTCCCTCGCCTAGTTAAAGCCTTGCGTTCTGAAGCACCAAATGTCGTACTCGACTTTTTAACGCCAAGTGACGTGTCTTATCGTGATATGGAACAAGGCAAAGTTGACCTAGCCATCAACCGTTTTAATGAAATACCGCAAAGTTTCCATCAGGTTCTGGTTTGGCGCGACAGTTTTTCTTGCCTACTCAATGGCAAACACCCAGCCGCTACCAACCTGAACTTAAAAAGTTATCTGGATGCTCAACATATTTGGGTATCGAAAACAGGTATGGGAGTTGGCTTTGGTGTAAATCCAGAAAAGCAAGCCGGTTTAGGTTGGATTGATCAAGCACTGGAACGTATTGGTCAAAAGCGTAAAATTTCTGTATTTACGCGTCATTATCAAATGCCAGCATTATTAGCCTCGAATGTTGATTTGATTGCGACCTTACCTACCCGTATTGCTCGTTTACAGGCGAAAAATCAGAACTTATTGATTAAAGACCCACCGTTCTATATTCCAGAATTTGAATTAAAAATGGCATGGTGCCCATTATTACATCATCACCCTGCACACCGCTGGTTGCGCCAATTAATTTTATACGTTGCACGCCAGATGATTGAGGAAGAAAATCGTGAATTCTTACTCAATAACTCACAATTTTCACATTATTAATTAGATTTTTTCTTAAATTCTTAATTTTTGAGATTATACTGTAAGCACTTCGGGACTAATTAAATTATTCCCCTTGTGCTTTTTTTGTTCAAAATATTTCATAATAATGATGATCCGCAGGTGGATTCGTGAGCCTCTTCCAGAATATTATAATCATTTTTCTGCTCATCGCAGGAGCGGGTTTTCTGTCGCTTACAGAAATTGCGCTTGCAGGCGCGCGCAAAGTCAAATTGAAAATTCTGGCTGAAGCGGGTGAAGAACGTGCGCAAAAAGTTCTAGATTTACAGGAAAACTCTGCTGACTTCTTTGCTGCATCGCAAATTGGACTCAATGCCGTTGCCATTTTGGGCGGTATTTTGGGCGAAGGCGCCTTTCGGCCTTATTTTCTTACTTTTGTCTCTCGCTTCTACACAGGCCCTTGGTCAGAAACCATCAGTTTCGTCCTCTCTTTTACCTTGGTCACCTCGTTATTTATTCTTTTTGCCGATTTAATGCCTAAACGCTTGGCAATGATCGCCCCTGAAAAAATCTCAATTGCGGTGATTAATCCGATTCAGGTCTTTATTAAGGTCTGTAAGCCTTTAGCATGGATTATCAATGCTTTAGCAAATTTACTCTTCCGCCTGTTTAAAGTAAATACCATCCGTGATGACAATATTACCTTTGATGATATTTCCGCAGTGATGGATGCTGGTGCGCAAGCTGGGGTTCTACAAAAGCAAGAACATCACTTTATTGAAAATGTGTTTGAGCTTGAAGAACGTAACGTGCCTTCCAGTATGACGACACGCGAAAACGTGGTGTATTTTACGTTAAATGAATCTGAAGCCAGTATTCGTCAAAAATTGGCTGAATACCCCTACTCTAAATTTTTAGTTTGTAGTGAAAATATTGATGACGTAATTGGCTATGTTGATGCCAAAGACATTCTGGTTCGTATTCTCAATAATCAATCTTTATTGCAGCTCAACGAAAATACCATCCGGAATGTCCTAACCATTCCAGACACCTTAACCTTGTCTGAACTGTTAGACCGTTTCCGCTCCAGCAAAGAAAAGTTTGCAGTAGTCATTAATGAATATGCCCTTGTGGTAGGTGTAATTACTCTCTCTGACATCATGATTACCGTAATGGGTGATTGGGTTACCCCAATGGAAGAAGAGCAGCAAATTATTAAACGTGACAACAATTCATGGCTCATTGAAGGCAGCACTCCTATTGAGGATATGAAGCATGCACTCGAAATAGATGAGATGCCTGACGAAGAAAATTATGAAACCCTCGCAGGTTTTATGATGTATCGCTTACGTAAAATTCCTCGTCCAGCAGACATCGTTATTTATGCGGGTTATAAATTTGAAGTGGTCGATGTGGATCATTTTAAAATTGACCAATTGCTCGTCACTCGCCTGTTAGAGGAACAGTCGCTGAACAACAGCGACAACGTTGAAGATTAATTATTTTGATTTTTTCTTAAGCCTTGTCATCTGTACAAGGCTTTTTATTGCTTTAAATTTAGTGATAGCAATAAAGTTGCATTTTTAGATAGTTTATAAATCCATATTATTTATTAGAAAAATAGAATAAATAACACCATTTGTTAAATTATATTTAAAAAACCAGATGAATTGAATAGTATTAATTTCACTTGAATATTAAATAAAACTATCACACTCAAAGGATTGATCCATGCTGACTATTTTAGGCTTAGGCATGATTATTTGCTTTATGTATTTAATCATGTCCAAGCGTCTAAGTGCTCTTGTCGCCTTAACTCTTATTCCTATTCTTTTTGCATTAATTACGTATGCACTAAGTTTCTTTGTAGACAGTCTAGCTGGATTTAATATTTCAGAATTAGGCAACATGATGATGGATGGGATCAAGAAACTTGCCCCAACTGGCGTCATGCTGTTATTTGCTATTCTTTACTTTGCCATCATGATTGATACCGGCTTGTTTGAACCATCGGTAAAATGGATTTTGAAACAAGTGAAAGGTGATCCCCTAAAAGTGACTTTAGGGACGATAACGCTAACTTTGATTGTATCCTTAGATGGTGATGGCTCAACAACCTATATGATCTGTGTAGCAGCCATGTTGCCATTGTATAAACGGATTGGGATGAGCCCATTAATCATGGCATGTTTGATGATGCTTGCCAGTGGTATTATGAATTTAACCCCTTGGGGCGGACCTACTGCACGTGCTGCAACCGCACTTCATGTCGATCCAAACGATGTCTTTGTACCTATGCTATTCCCGATGTTGGTGGCGATTATCTGGCTATATTTCCTAGGCTTTATGTATGGTCGCATGGAGCGTAAACGCATTGGTATTGTAGAACTGGACATTAGCCATGGTGACAATATTCAAATCTCGCAAGTGCCAGAAGCAAACCGTCATCATTTACGTACATTTAATGCCTTACTGACACTCGGCCTGATGATTACGTTGGTGATGGGAATTTTGCCTGCGCCAATTTTATTTATGGTGGCATTATCTATTGCATTAATTGTGAATTATCCCGACTTAAACATGCAAAAGCAGCTGATCGGTAATCATTCTGCAAGTGCTTTGGCTGTAGTTGGGATTATTTTTGCCGCAGGGATTTTCACGGGTATTCTATCCGGTACAGGTATGGTCGATGCGATGTCTAAGCAATTGGTCGCAATTATCCCAGAAAGTATGGGACCGTATTTAGCACCTATCACTGCCCTCATTAGTATGCCATTAACCTTCTTTATGTCGAATGATGCTTTCTATTTCGGTGTCTTACCTGTGTTATCAGAAGCTGCTGGGCATTATGGCATTACCCCAGTAGAAATGGCACGTGCCTCAATTGTCGGACAGCCTGTACATTTACTTTCACCTTTGGTTCCATCTACCTATTTATTGTGTGGGCTGGCGGGTATCAATTTTGGTGAACATCAAGAGTTCACTTTTAAATGGGCCGTTATAACGTGCTTGGTGATGCTGGTGACTGCTGTCATTTTTGGTATTTTCCCACTCTATTCAACGCTCGGATAACTACGTTATAAAAAAAAGAGCACCTTTAGGTGCTCTTTTTGAGTATGAATCAAATATTTCAGTACTTCGCAAGCAGCGCTTCTAGAACAGCTTGATAGTGAATCAGAATATCTTCTTCTAAAATTTTATAAGCATTATCGAATTGCACCATTGGCCAACCCTGTTTCCAAAATGGAAAGATGTTATGAAGATCTTCCGTAACGATTGCATCTTCACGGGTAATGGCTTGCGCAATCTGGGAAAGCACTTGTGCTGTTTCAGCACCATCAATGGCTAAATAATCAATACCTTGTGCTTTCAAAATACGAATACGATCTTTTTTATAACGGATTTTTTTCGCTTGAGTCGAATTTAAATTTAACGCCAAGGTCACTGCTTCAACAAATTTTTCTTCAAAAGATTGATGCAATGCCAATAAAGCCTGCTTATGCGACTCCTGACGACCCGCTTTTCCACCAGCACGAATAATTTGGTTGGCTTCAATATTGAGCTTATCGTTTTTCATAGACTTTAAAACGTCTAAAATTTCGATATCACTTAATTGCGCGGGAGATTGTTCAGTCATGCACTGCTCGTATAAATTCATTAGAAAGTGCTATTCTCGCATACTTCCTTCATAAAGAGCAGTGTTTACGATGACCTTGGACATGTAAGCACGCAGAAAAGATTCAATCCTACTTTGAAAGCAATATTGAATCTTCTTTATCGCGCTCTTTTTAAATCGAATTAAATCACTTCGACCACAATTTTCCCAATATGATCCCCAGTATCCATGGCGCGATGTGCATCTTGAATCTGATCAAATTTAAAGGTTTTATAAATCATCGGTACACATTGCCCCTGCTCTAACAACGGCCAGACATGCTGCAATAAACCTTGGGTAATTTCTGCTTTTTCAGCCGTATTACGTGCACGCATCGTTGAACCTGTAATGGTTAAGCGTTTCATCATAATTTGACCCAATTTTACTTCTTTGGCTTTCGCTCCACCAAGAAAGGCGATATACACCAAACGTCCATCTTTACGCAGTATATTCAGATTTTGATCTAAATACGGTGCACCAACGATATCTAGAATAATATCAACCCCGGCCTGCTCCGTTTTCTCCAAAATATAACTTTCGAAATTTTGTGTTTTATAGTTAATTGCATCGGTTAAATGCGCAATTGCCTGAACTTTTTCATCCGACCCAACCGTTGCAAAAGTTTTAAGCCCCATCGCCTGACATAACATCAGTGCAGTCGTGCCAATACCGCTGGTTCCACCATGAATTAGAATGGTTTCACCTGCTTTGGCTTTGCCCATTTGGAATACATTTGCCCAAACCGTAAAAAATGTCTCTGGAATCGCAGCCGCTTGTACATAACTAAGACCACTCGGAATAGTTAAGGTTTGTGACTCAGGAACTACACAATATTCGGCATAACCGCCACCATTGGTTAAGCCGCAGACCTGATCACCAACCTTAAAATTGCTGACTGATGAACCAACGGCAACCACCTCACCCGCAACTTCCAAACCAGGCACTGGCGTGACGCCTTTTGGCATTGGATATAAGCCCTGACGTTGTAAAATATCTGGACGGTTTAAGCCAAAAGCATGGACTTGAACCAAGACTTCATCTGCCTTCGGCTCAGGCACGTCCGTTTGCACAATCGCTAATGTTTCTGGTCCACCCGCTTCGGTAATTACCACCTGATGCATCATTGGATTTGACATGATGTTTCCCTATATGTACTTGTGCTTATCATTCTGTATTTCATCATAAAGCCTTACTGGAATGAAGCCAAACCTGCTACACATTTAGCCGTATAAATCATACATTTTGTATAAAAAAAGCTCCTATTTTCAGGAGCTTTTTCTTCAAATCAGATTTAGCGTTTTGGTAACGGAATGTACTGTGAACCCGCATTCTGTATTTGACGCTCACCCACAACCACATCTAGCGTTAAAGGTTGACCAGCACGATCCACTTGAATCTTAATGGTGCTATTTGGCGCTTGTAAGGCAACATAATTAATTAAATGTGAAGCTGAAGTAATTTTCTCATCATTCACTTGAATAATCTTATCGCCTTTTAATAATCCAGCCTGTGCCGCAGGACCATTTTTTAACACATCTGCAACCACAACACCCGCCTGTTTCGGCGCCATGACATCATCTTGTTGAACTGGCATTAGGCTGATGCCTAACCAGCCGCGAACTACTCGTCCATCTTTCAGAATAGAATTTAATACTTGCTGACAAACTTTTGCAGGAATTGCAAATCCAATTCCTAATGACCCACCCGACTGCGAAAAGATGGCAGTATTCACCCCAATTAAATTACCCGCCACATCAATTAATGCACCACCCGAATTCCCTGGGTTAATTGCTGCATCAGTTTGAATAAAGTCTTCGTAGGTATTGATACCTAAATCAGAACGACCTGTCGCGGAAATAATCCCTTGTGTCACGGTTTGACCCACACCAAATGGATTACCAATTGCAAGGACTACATCACCAACTTCATTGCCACTAAGTTTGAATGGCAATACAGGCAATTTATCCAAATCAATTTTGATTACTGCCAAATCGGTATCTGGGTCAGTCCCAATAATTTTAGCAACTGCACGACGTCCATCTTGCAAAGCAACAATAATTTGATCGGCCTGAGACACCACATGATTATTCGTGAGGATATAGCCATCTGGGCGCACGATTACCCCCGAGCCCAGACTATTTTCATTTTGACCTGGCTCTAATTGATCTGGCACTTGATTGCCAAAAAATTCTCGAAAAGCAGGGTCATTTAATAAAGGATGATCGAGCTGTTTCACTTTTTGGGTGGTGAAAATATTCACCACCGCAGGCGCAGCCACTTTAACCGCAGCACTATAAGAAACAACGCCGCCTGTCCGACTCGTATCAATTAAAGGCTCAACTTTTTCTGCGGGTAATTTCACCCCATCCGAGGCAATAGGTGCTTTCGGTTTTTGGTATTGTTGCCATGCAATAAAACCAATAATCACAATAATGAGTAACACCCAAGGTAACCATGTAAAGGTCCGGCGCACGTTGCTATCCTCTTAAAATATTTTAATTTCTTAATGACGAAGAATTTCTGCTTATTGTAAAGGCAAATACAGTTAGATACACAAAATTGATGCAAGAGTTTTGTGATGCTTTAGTTACAATTGAAAATATGTTTTGATGATATTAATTCGCAACTTAAGAGATTTTTATGGCCGCTCTACAAGAAATTATTCAATGGTGCAATGACACATTAAAAACCCATGAATTTAAAGACTATGCACCGAATGGTTTGCAAATTGAAGGGAAATATGAGGTCAAAAAAATTGTCTGTGCTGTCACCGCCTCTCAAGAAGCGATTGATGCAGCCGTTGCACAACAAGCGGATCTCCTCTTGGTTCATCATGGCTATTTTTGGAAAGGAGAAGCCTACCCAATTACAGGCATGCGCGGTAAACGTATTAAAACCCTTATCCAAAATGATATTTCCTTAGTAGCTTATCACTTACCGTTAGATTCGCATCCGATGCTAGGTAACAATGCGGCTATTGCAGATCTTTTAGAACTGGAAATTTTTGAAGCTTTAGATGCATCAGAACGTCATCCGATTGGTAATATTGGCTATTTAAAACAAGCACTTACTCCTGAAGATTTTAAAAATTTGCTTACAGAACGCTTAGGTTTTCAAACCATTCATTTACCTGCAGATAAAAAAACCATTCAAAAAGTTGGTTTCTGCACGGGTGCTGCTCAAGACTTTATCAGCAAAGCCGCTGAACAAAATTGTGATGCCTACATTTCAGGTGAAGTCAGTGAACGAACTTATTACGAAGCCAAAGAACTGGATGTGCATTACTATGCCTGCGGACATCACGCGACTGAACGTTATGGTGTACAACGTTTAGGCAAAGCTATTTCAGAACAGTTTAATCTTGAGTATAGTTATTTCGAATTAAACAATCCGATTTAATTTTGGATGGGGTTGATTTTCCATACTCAAAGTATGGATTTAAAGCAACGTGATCGGGTTTACAGTATTTTTTATATACGTATAAATTCGAGCTTTATTCTGTATTGTTATTTAAAAGTATTGCGCAAATTCAACCTCGAATCCTTTACAATAGTGCCACTTAATGTCAAAACCCAGCAAAAGCAAGGAATTGAAATCATGACAACGATCACTTTACCAGCACTTCCATATGGTTATGAAGATCTTGCTCCTCATATCAGCAAAGAAACTTTAGAATACCACCACGACAAACACCACAATACTTATGTTGTTAACTTAAACAACTTGATCAAGGGTACAGACCTTGAGGGTAAAACTTTAGAAGAAATCATCAAAGCTTCTGCTGGTGATGCATCTAAAGTGGGTGTTTTCAATAACGCAGCACAAGTTTGGAACCACACGTTCTACTGGAACTGCATGGCGAAAAACGGTGGCGGTAAAGCGACTGGCGCATTAGCAGCGAAAATTGATGAAACTTTCGGTTCTTACGAAAAATTTGCTGAAGAATTCGCTGCTGCAGCTACCACTCAGTTCGGTTCTGGCTGGGCTTGGTTAGTGGCTGACGAAGTTAATGGCGCGCTTTCAATCATGAAAACTTCAAATGCAGATACTCCACTTGCTCACGGTAAAGTTGCAGTATTAACAATTGACGTTTGGGAACACGCTTACTACATCGATTTCCGCAATGCACGTCCAAAATATATCTCGACTTTCTTAGAAAGCCTAGTGAACTGGGACTATGCAAATGCGAAATATGCGGGTCAAGCAGCTGGTGTTGAAAAATAATTTTTATTTTTCTGCATAAAAAATCACCCTTTATGGGTGATTTTTTTATTTTTATGGATTATCTGAATAATAATAAATCAAATAATATAATTATCTGCAAGAACGTGTTGACGACTTTGGTTTTCATGCCTAAAATGCGCATCAGATTCTCCAATAGCTCAGTCGGTAGAGCGACGGACTGTTAATCCGCAGGTCCCTGGTTCGAGCCCAGGTTGGAGAGCCAATCTACTATTCTCCCATAGCTCAGTCGGTAGAGCGACGGACTGTTAATCCGCAGGTCCCTGGTTCGAGCCCAGGTGGGAGAGCCAAGATTCTAAAAAACCCACGCATAATGACGTGGGTTTTTTATTACTTTTTACTCAGCAAAGCTCCCGCCTTTTCCCCTCTTTTGCCTAGATTGAATTGTTCAACTATTTTGATTATCTTAAGAAAGAATAAAAATTAGGCAGCTTATAATGAATACGCCTTGGTTAAAATCTTTAATCTTTTGGGTCATCGTTGTAGTGGTGATCTTTGCAGTTTTTCAATGCACTCAAAAATCAGAGAATAATAAATCGGCATCCACACTAATGTATGAACGTTTATACCAATGTAGCCGTGATTTATCGGGAAAAAATCCTGATGTTTTAAAATCAATACAAACTCAGCTACATGCCAATATGACTCAGCAACAACTGATGCAGTTGATCAATCAATGTCGTCAGGCCAACCCCTTAGCGAGCCAAGCCCAATATATTGAAGCGATTCAGTCGATTAAATAAACGCTTTGTTTGTTTTTGAAGCACTTAATACAAAATCCCTGTTTTTTTTCACTTTTTACTTGACCACATTGGCTTAGCCCCCTAAAATGCGTTCCAGATTCTCCAATAGCTCAGTCGGTAGAGCGACGGACTGTTAATCCGCAGGTCCCTGGTTCGAGCCCAGGTTGGAGAGCCAAGATTCTAAAAACCCACTCACTATGTAGTGGGTTTTTTATTGGATTCAATCTGTGTTTACATCCATTCAAACGTTGTTTTTTATTATTGGCTGTCTAGCAAGTTTTGTGTTGCTGCTGATGCTGTTTCAGCATTGGTTTTGGAAGCGTCAGCAATTTTATCAAAAACCAATTATTACCGCGTTTGAACAGAAAATGTTTATCCGTTTGAATGAAGCATTACCTGAACATCATATCTTGGCACAAGTGGCTTTTAGTGCCTTAATCACCAGTCATCATTTCAAAATTCGTCAACAATTTAATCGAAAAGTCACTGATTTCGTTGTGCTGAATCGTGAAATGAAAGTGATTGCAATTGTTGAACTTGATGACCCAAGCCATATTGGTAAAGAAGATGAAGATCGTCAACGTGATGCCATGCTGACAGAAGCGGGATATACCGTGTTTCGTTATACCTCTATACCCAGTGCCCGTGAACTCCGTAAAGATTTACTGTAATAGTTACCGCTCAAACTTTTGGAGAATACGTCTGCACGAAAAAATAATCTCTACAAATTGCCTAAAATTAACAACAAAATTAAAACCGTTTTCATTTAATTTTTATTCAACAAACACTTACACTGAATTCTAATTGTTTAAAATCCCTGTTTACAGGTATAGAACATTTTCAGCATTTGGAACACAGTCAAAAGATAAATTGGATGCTCACGTCTAGGACAACAACATTGTGAATGAGCTTTTACTCCCAGCACCTGTCTTAATTCTCTCAGAAGAAATAAGCTTAGACCTTCACATTAAAATATTATTGATGGAGTTGGGTTATCCTGCACAACTGATTCACTCTACCCCCTATTTAGATGATGCACTAGAAATTTATCGCCTACATTTACCCAATATTGTGTTGATTGACCTAAATTTTAGCCAAGCGCCATTACATGATTTAATCCGTTCGCTGAAATCTTTTCACCCTTATGTGGTCATTATACTTTTGGCCTCAAAAGGACAGACCGAACAGCTTTTCCGTGGTATCCAATCTGGTGCTCAAGGCTATTTTTTTATTGAACAAACGGATCGCGAAGCATTACAGCAAATTCGTACCATCTTGAGGGGGGGAGCAAGCTTGGATGCAGAACTGGCACAATATATTTTAAATGCCCAAACCCAAGGTTTTACGCGCCATTTCATTCAGTTTAGAGATGCTCCCGTGCAATTTTCAGATTTGGAATTTGAAATCCTGACCTTACTTGCCGAACAAAAAAATACTCGTGAAATTGCCCATCAGCTCAGCATGCCGCTGTACAGTATTGAAGGGCGAATTAAATCGATTTATCGTCATTTGAACCATAAATAAAGCATAAAAAAAAGAGCCGATTGAGGCTCTTTTTCCTGTCAGTTATTTAATCCATTCCAACAAGGTTCGTTGTGCATTATGCGGTTCCTGCCCTTCAGCAACCTGAGCACGCAGCCAAGAACCATCGCCTTGCAGTAACCACGCCTGTTGATTGTCTTTTAAATAATTCAATAAGCCCTGCTGATAAATACGTTTTTTCAAAGCAGGATCTTCTATCGGGAAGCAGGCTTCTACCCGATTGAATAAATTACGATCCATCCAGTCCGCACTTGAACAGTACACATGTGGATTACCATTATTACTAAAGTAATAAACACGCGTATGTTCAAGGAAACGCCCGACAACCGAACGCACTCGAATATTTTCCGACAAGCCTGGTAAACCTGGACGTAAACAGCAAATCGAACGGATGATTAAGTCAATTTGTACCCCAGCCTGCGAGGCTTCATACAGTTTATTGATTAACTGCAATTCAGTTAAGGCATTTACTTTGACAATAATCTGAGCAGGCTTACCTGCCTTGGCGTTGGCAATTTCATCGTCGATGAAATTGATTAATTGTGCATGTAAGGTAAAAGGCGCATGCAATAATTTTTTCAATTTTGCCATTTTGCCCATACCCGTCAGCTCTTGGAAAATGCGATGTACATCTTCACAAAGTTCTTTGTCAGTCGTCAACAAACCATAATCGGTATAAATACGCGCATTACCCGCATGATAATTTCCTGTGCCTAAATGGACATAACGCACCAGTTTGTTATTTTCACGGCGCACCACCAGAATCATTTTGGCATGGGTCTTATAACCGACAATACCATACACCACCACAGCACCCGCTTCTTGCAGTACGTTCGCCACGGCAATATTAGATTCTTCGTCAAAACGTGCACGAAGCTCAATCACCGCAGTGACTTCTTTACCATTTCGTGCGGCTTCTGCCAGTACCTGCACAATTTCAGAGTCTGCACCGCTACGATATAAGGTTTGCTTAATGGCCAAGACTTGCGGATCACGTGCTGCTTCTCTGAGCAAGTTAATGACTGGCGCAAAAGATTCATACGGATGATGTAATAAGATGTCCTGTTTTTGCATCGCAGAAAAAATATTTTCAGATTTTTTCAAGACTTTCGGAATCACAGGGGTATGCGTGTCATAACGCAAATGCGGACGTTTAAAATTAGACAGTAAGCGCGCTAGATTAACAGGGCCATCGACCTTATAGAGCTGCTCTTCATCTAAATCAAATTCATTCAGCAAGTAATCATAAATATGTTTTGGACAGTTTTCCGTAACCTCTAAACGTACAGCACGTCCAAAGCGTCGCGAATTTAACTCCCCTTTCAAGGCTTTGGCCAAGTCTTCCACATCTTCATTCAAGGCTAAATCGGCATTACGCGTGACACGGAATTGATAGCAGCCAGTAGCCGTCATACCTGGGAACAAATCAGAAACATGCTCATGAATAATAGCTGAGAGCATGACATGATGTTCTTTGCCACCGGTCAATTCATCGGGTAACCGAACCACCCGCGGCAATGAACGTGGTGCAGGCACAACCGCCAGATCAATTTGACGTCCAAAAGCATCCTTGCCTTCCAAGGTCACAATAAAGTTCAAACTTTTATTGACTAAACGCGGGAATGGATGGGCTGGGTCTAAGCTGATCGGGGTGAGTACAGGGGCAACTTGTTCTTGGAAGTATTTTTTGACCCAAGATGATTGTGCCGGTGTTAATTCCCCACGACGTAAGAAACAGATATCTTCCTCACGTAATTTCGTCAAAATTTCTTCATTTAAAATACGGTATTGGCGTTCAATTGCAGCATGGGCAGTTTGTGAAATTTGATCTAAAACTTGTTTGGGCGTGAGACCATCAGGGGTGTGACTTTCATTGCCTAAATCTAGCTGTTCCATCATTCCCGCAACACGAATTTCAAAAAACTCATCTAAATTGCGCGAAAAAATCAGCAAGAAATTCATGCGTTCTAATAATGGATGCAGAGGATCTACAGCTTGTTCCAGCACGCGTAAATGGAAATCTAAAATGGAAAGTTCACGATTAATAAATCGATCATTATAAGTATATTCTACTGGCTCTAATGGAGTCTGCGCCGCCGTATTCATAATCAACCCATGATTTTAAGACGAAATGTGTATAGCCATAAGTATGCTTCAATTTTGTGACATTTTCATAAAAAAAGCCCAAAATAATTTGAGCTTTTACACGTTGAGTTGAGCGTTTAGGGAATTTGACTATATCGCATATATTTACGAATCATTTTTTTACGAATTTGAATACGGCGATCATTTTGATGGTCTTGATAATATTTAGGATTTGGCAAAATCGCGGCTAAAAATGCAGCCTGATCACGGCTTAAACTGCGCGCATTTTTTCCAAAATAATGCTGCGTTGCTGCTTCCACACCATAGATATTGTCCCCGAATTCAACTGAGTTTAAATAGACTTCAAGAATACGCTGTTTCGACCACATACGTTCCATCATCCACGTTGCAATGGCTTCTTGTCCTTTACGAATAAAGGAACGCTTGTTGTATAAAAATAAGTTTTTTGCTAATTGCTGTGAAATGGTAGAACCACCTGCCACGACTTTGCCTTTATCTTGATTGCGCTCTAAGGCATATTGCATACCTTCCCAGTCAAAGCCATGGTGATGCATGAACTTACCATCTTCCGATGCGACGACAGCACGTTTCACATAGTCACTAATCTCATCATAATCACGCCATTTGTGCTGAATAGGTTGAGACGGTTCAGCCCAGTAATCTAAGCGCATAAACATGGTAGTTTCGACCGGATGGGTACGCCACCAAACCAAACTACTGAATATCCATAACTGTACAAGTAGAAAAAAACTGACAATGACTAACAAAGTTCGAACAAAAAAGGCTTTCATGTCAGTATGTTGCTCCAAATATTCTCATTCTTTCATGCTAAGCTTTATGCAAACATAGAGTGAAAGTCAAACCATAACATGTCTCATTCAACACCACCTTGGGTTCCAAACAAACTGAATATGCAGGACTGGTGGCTCACTGCACTGTTCATTGCAATCAATGTGGGTTTATTTCTCTGGCAAATTTTTTCTGGCGTAGATGCGAGTCATCCAAGCTTGCCAGATGCAATACGCTGGGGAGCTGATTATGCACCTTTAACCTTTTTAGAGGAACCCATCCGACTGTTCAGTAGCATGTTTTTTCATTTTGGCATGGTGCACTTAATGTTGAACATGTGGGCTTTGTACATTTTTGGCAGCGTTGCTGAACAATTATTTGGTCGGTTTTATTTTCTGATGTTGTATGTGGCAGCGGGACTGATGGGGAGCTTATTCAGTGGTTATTTGTCCATACATGAGACCATCAGCATGTTCTCAAACCATGCCATTGATCCTGACTTATTGCCTCATGTTAGCGCTGGTGCTTCTGGTGCCGTCATGGGTTTAGGTGGTGCTTTAACCTTACTCTCATTGTTTCCTATTTTACCGCAACAGCGTTTTATCTTAGATAAAAAGACCTTGATCATGGTCATGGGCATTAACTTGATCATTGGCTTCACCATATCAGGAATTAATAATGCCGCGCATGTGGGGGGTATGCTGATGGGCGCAGTACTGGCAGGCATTTGGTATCTATGCCAAAAATGGCACAAGCCTTTCCTGAGTACCCTCTTCGGAAGTGTGATTGCTGTGGCCAGCTGCTGGTTGCTCTATCAATACTGCCTGCAACAACTCCAATTGATTGATCCGCTTTGGACAGAATTGTTGCAAGCCATGCGACAGCATTATCACTTTTAAATGCACTAGAGATGAATCCTAAGACTGATTCATCTCTCTAAGACTTTGTAAAGGCGGAATATCGCAGAGATAACTTAATCGATAGCGTCCAATCAAGGCACATAACAGCATCATGCTCATAGGCAGGATCAACCAGATTTCCCAGTGCGGCTGAATCATCAAGTTCATTTTTGCACTGGCAATAGCGCTGATAAATTCGGCAAAAACACATGCAACGAGACCAGCCACCAGCCCCATAAAGCCAATCTCCAACATCAGCATTCGTTTCAGTTTTTGCTTAGAACTACCAAATGAACGCAACAAAGCCACTTCCCGCTTACGCTCATCTAAGAGTAAGTTTAAACAGGCAATTAACACCAATATTCCCGCGACGCTGACCAACAACGCTAAAATGGTCACCACGCGAATTAATACATTCATTAAGCGCTTAATCTCATCCAGAATAAGCCCCACATCAATGAAAACAGTATTACTAAACTGTTGAATTAACTGGATCAGTTGTGGCTTATCCTGTTCGGGTAGGTAAAAACTCCCCAGATAACTGCCTGCATTTTCATCTAAAGTTTCGGGTGAAAAAATAAAGAAGAAATTGGGGCTAAAACTCTCCCATTCCACGGTTCTCAAGTTCACCACTTTGGCTTGCAGTAAGCCTTCAGGCAGACTAAAGGTTAAACGGTCTCCAACCTGAATTCCCAACTCGGCAGCCGTTTTGGCCTCAACGGATACTTCACCAGCCTGAGCAAACTGAGCTTGTCCTTGTAAAATCTGATTATCCGCTGGTAAAACATTGCTTTGGGTCAAATTTAATTCGCGACGCAGAGAATTATTTTGCTGCACCAATTGTTCCGAAAATGGCTGTTCATTTTTCGCCACCAATCTACCACGGATATTCGGATACAACGGAGTACTTTGCCAACCATGTCGTTGTAGTTGCTGTTTAAACTGCGCTAAATCGAAGGGTGGCAAACCATATACAAATTGATTGGGTGTCCCCTGCGGTAATTGTTGTTGCCAGCGTTCCAATAAATCATTTCTTAAAACCGCCAATACAGTAATTAAACTCAAGCCCAAGGCTAAGGCGGTAATCTGAAAAGCGGTTTGATAAGGCACTTTAACGTAAGCTGAAACGCCTATTTTTAATTGTTTTAATCCTTTCAGAATAAACCAAACCACTGCATACAATACAGCAGATAGGACAATAATGCCCCCAATCACCAAACTGCTTAGCCGCAGATTTTCAGTTAAAATGGCGCTAAAAATAAATAGACTGAACGTACCTGTGATGAGTGTCCAGAATAAAGTAGACAACGTTTGTGTTTGTTGACGAATTACCCGAATAGGCGGTGTAGACATCAGCTGCCATAAATTGGGCAGAATAAAACCCACTAGAACCACGGCACTGGTCAGCACTGCAATCGGTAAAGGCCCTGTGAGCATAGCCCAGGCCGAAAATTGCACCTGTAAGTTTGGAATCAATTGCAGCATTAACTGTAAAAGTCCATAACCTATCGCAATCCCCGTGACCAGTCCTATAGCAATCGCGATGCCCAACATTAATAACAGTAAATATGCATAGACCTTTAAAATTTGCGCCTTAGATGCTCCTATACAACGCAGTAAAGCAATATAGTCTTGATTTTGCTGAACATAGCGTTGACTGGTCAGCGCTATGGCAATACCACACAGTAAAATGGTCAAAATATTGGCGAGCTGTAAAAAAGTGTCCAGATTTTCAATCGGACGCATCAAGCGTGTATTCCCTTCAGTCGCGGTACGCAGTTTTAACCCGCTACTGTCATCAACTTCATGCTTAGCATTTTTTATCGATTGTTGCTGCGTAAATAAGCGCTGAAACTGACGAATCTGAGGAGGATCGCCTGCCATTAATAAGCGATAGTCAATACGGCTGCCAACTTGAATGGCATGGGTACGGGCAATATCTTGCTGAGCAATCATCACTGTTGGTGAAAACCCTGAAAAACCCAACTCCTGATTGGAATCATGCTTAATTTGAGCTGTCACCTTGAATGTGGCATCGGCAATTTGAATCTGGTCACCCAATTTTACCTTTAACAAATCCATGACCCGCGGACTCAACCAAACCTCACCACGCTGTATGGGGCGCCGCAGCTCAGGCTGCAACTGTAACTGCCCCCGCAGTGGAAATTGCGCATCAATCGCTTTGACATTAACCATGACAAATTGATCTTGGGTGTGAGCCATGGAGTTAAACACGGTCACTTCAGACTGCTTCAAATTCAACGCTTTGGCTTGAGTTTTCCAATGCGGTTCAAGCGCAGTCTGATCGGACAAAACCAGATCAGCCGCTAACAGTTCGGCCGCTTGTAAGGTGACTGCATTTTTAATCTGTTCATTACTGAATTTTAGTGCCGTGGTGACACTAATTGCCAAAACCAGTGCAATAATCAGCAAGTACATACCTGTGCTTTTCAGGCTCTGCTGCAATAATGGACGGAATAACGTACTCATAGTTACTCTCCATCCTGTGCAGACTCATGTAATTGACCATCTAACAAATAGACATGCCGCTGGCATTGTTGGGCGAGTTGTAAATCATGGGTCACCAACACCAGCGTCGTGCCCAACTCCCGATTTAAGCTGAAGAGTAATTGCTCAATCTCTTTAGCCGTTTGACTGTCCAAATTACCTGTGGGTTCATCCGCAAAAATGATTTTGGGCTGACTAATCAAAGCTCGGGCAATCGCCACACGTTGCTGCTCTCCACCAGAGAGAACTTTGGGGGTTTGCGTGGTCTGCCGCTCCAATCCAACTTTTTTCAGGAGCTGTAAAGCTCGTTGTTCTGCCTCGGCATAGTTGAAATCTGCATGCAAACGTAACGGCAACATCACATTTTCCAAGGCACTTAAATGCGGCAATAATTGAAAGGATTGAAAGACAAACCCAATATGTTGCAAGCGAATCTGTGCCCGTTGTTCTTCATCTAAACGGGGAATCTCTGCGCCACAAACTTTTAACTGTCCACTGCTGGCCTGATCCAGCGTAGCCAAAATACCCAATAAAGTGGATTTTCCTGAACCGGAACGCCCAGTAATGGCAACTTGCTCACCCTCCATAATCTCAAGATTCAAATTTTCGAAAATCACAAGGTTCTTGTCGGCAAGTTGTATTTTTTGTGTCAAATTCTGGGCAGAGATAACGGCTTGTGGCATCATGAATCCTTCTTCTGTTTTGCTCAGGTTTTCGTCAGTTTATATGCATCAATTTCGTTTTAAAGTATTCATTTGTTCATGGGTTCCCGCTGTGCTGTGCTGTGTTAGCCCAGTGATGGCTTCTGCCAAAACCATTATGATCTTGGGAGATAGCATCAGTGCAGGTTATGGCTTACAACCCCAACAAGGATGGGTATCGTTATTACAAAAACGATTGGAGCAACAGTATCCGAAACAACATCAAGTGGTCAATGCAAGTGTAAGTGGCGAAACCACCAGTGGTGCACTGGCACGTTTGCCTAAATTGCTAGCAACATATAAGCCAAATGTTGTGGTGATCGAACTGGGTGGAAATGATGGTTTACGCGGACAACCCTCACAAATGATTCAGCAGAATCTGGCACGTTTGGTTGAGCAAAGCCAAAAGGCGCAAGCCAAAGTTGTAGTGTTTGGCATGAAAATTCCACCCAATTATGGCACAGCCTATAGCAAAGCATTTGAGCAAAATTACACGGTGATCAGTCAGCGCTATCAAGTAAAATTACTGCCGTTCTTTTTAGAAGGAATTGCCGGACAAAAAAACCTGATGCAAAAAGATTTAATTCACCCCAATGCCCAAGCGCAACCGAAATTATTAAATCTGGCTTATCCATACATTAAAGGCGCTTTATAAAGCGCCTTTAATCATGATGTGATGTTCTAAGTCGGTAAAACTTAGAAGTCAAAAAAAATCACTTCACCGGTTTCGAGTGAGTATTCTGCACCCACTACAATCATTTTACCTTTAGCAATTAATTGTTCTAACACGGCTGAGCCATGACGTAATTGATTCACAGAAGCAAAAACATTAGAACGTACTGCATGCGTTGAAAGCTTGTCCAAATCATTTTTCAATTCAGTTTGCATCAAGGTTTCAACGGATGGACGCACGCGGTTCACAATGGACATTAAGTTATTCGATGGCGGGCTATCTGGATTCATCAAAGTATCAATCGTGGCTTTAATCGCGCCACAGTGACTATGTCCCAATACCACAACCACTGCACAGTCATAACGTTCAGCAGCAAATTCCACACTACCCACTTGTGAAGGTGCAACCACATTGCCTGCAACACGGATAACAAACAAATCACCTAAACCTTGATCAAAGACCATTTCGGCAGGGACACGTGAATCTGAACAGCCGAGTACAATCGCAAACGGGTTTTGATCTTCTGCCATTTGAGCACGTTCTTGGTGCGTCAATTGTTTAGGGTGGGTCGTTTCCCCAGAGACAAAGCGTTGGTTTCCTTTTTTAAGACGGTCTAATGCTTCTTGAGCCGTTAGCATGCTTTTTTCCACCATGATTTGAATTTTCACTATTCTAATCCCAGCTAAAATGAAAGTCACTTGCAAAAAAGGATAGTGTTTTGGAATTTATGAATTGGCAAAAAAGTTCATATGATCACCATCACTTGATTGAACAGCATCACACTATTCAGTCTGAATAAAAACCACTTCAATAAACTTATGCGTGACATTCTAACTATTGTATTTAAAATAGTTCACCATCAAGCTGAAGATAAAATTTGATACCATTTCAGCCCATTTAATTGCTTCTAAAATGGATTTTAAAGCAGTTTATTTTGATCAGAAGGATTTAAGTCAATGACACAAACTAGTAAATATTTTTCTCATTTTGTTACAGCAATGGGAATCCTAATTACCGTGTCCTTGCCCAATCTCGCCTCAGCCAAAACTCAACCACCCACCCCTGAACAAATTACTCTACAAAACTACTTGCAACACGAACGTGAAAGCAGCGGCTTAAAAAGTAAAACCCTCAAAGTCGGGGATATTATTTGGAGTTATAATGAGGGCGGTTCTCCGCAAAAGCCCACGGTGCTCTTGCTGCATGGTCTTGCCAGTAATCGGGACAACTGGAATCGCGTAGCGGCTTATTTAACCCCCAATTATCATGTGATAGTACCTGACTTACCTGTTTATGGTGAGACCAAAATCCCTGCGAATTTTGACATCGCGGTTCCCAATGTTACCTCAAGTCTCAGACAATTTGCTGAAGCCATCGATATAGAAAAAAAACTCAATATTGCAGGACATTCCTTAGGGGGCTCGATTGCCACTTTATATGCAGCGCAATACCCTTTTGATACGCAAAGTCTGTTTCTTTTAAACAGTGCGGGCATTTATAAGAAAGCCAATACCCCTTACAGCAAAGATCCCAATTTTTTAAAGCATATTATTGTGGCTAAACCGGGCGATTATGATGATATGCGCCATGAAATCATGCAAAATCCACCCAAGCTTTCCCCAGAACTGCAACGGGCAAAAGAACAGCTACTGATTGCTCAATCAGGCAAAAATAATCTGGTGATTGAACAAATTTCTACCTTAAACCGAATTTATACACCTGAAACATTTGCCCGAATTACTCGAAATGTTGAAGCCCCCACTCTCATTTTATGGGGCAAACAGGACAAAATTTTTAATGTTGAAGTGGCAGATGAATTAAAATCATTATTGAAACGAGCCGAGGCTCCTGTCATCCTTAACAATGTTGGTCATATGCCGTTATTGGAAGCAGATAAGCAAGTTGCGAATTATTACTTACCGTTTCTTGCGAAAACCCAAAATCTGAAAAATCCACTGGCTGATCAACTGATTCCTCTCCACTGAATTTGAGCTTGTATGCAAAAACACCCAATGATTGAGCAACTGATTGAGGCTCATATTCAATTTTTAAATGATGAATTCTCTCAGTCAAAAACGATTCAAAATGAGTTTGTTGAATTTTATCATTGGTTTAGAAAGCAAAATTTAAAACAACTTTGGACAGTTGAACAGATTCATCAACTGATTCAACAACAGGTCTTAAACACCCGTGCCAGCGATTTTTTAATTGAACAGATTGCAGAACATATTCGTTTTGCACTGGTGCATCCAGCCAATGACCACACCAAAATTGCAGATGCCATCCCTGTTCTCACCATCGATAAAATTGCTCAATATGTGGCCAGTAAAAGTGGACATCGTCAGCGCCTGATTTATACCGTGGTCAATAATCCTGCTTTTTCTGCCATGATTACCCAATTGATTCAACATGCCATTCAGGACTACCTAGACAACTCCGTCATGGTGAAACATGTACCTGGGGTGTCACGCTTTATGAAGATGGGCAAGTCTGTGCTGGAAAGTGTAACCGATTCCAATCTTGATCAGGCCATTCAACACTATTTACAAAAAAATATACAAAAGCTCAGTCAAATGAGTGAACAAGTGTTAAATCATCATTTTAATGACGAGAAGCTGTACCATTTCCAAGCCAACTTATGGCACAAAATTAAAGACTTACCTTTAAATGTTTTAAAAAATTATATTGAAGTTGATGATCTGCCGCAAACAGTCGGTTTAGGGCATGAAATTTGGGATCATTTGCGCCAGACGACCTACTTAGAACAGCAAGTCAAAGACGGAATTTCGGCATGGTACGCACGTAATCAAGATCGAAGTTTTGATGTGTTATTACGTGATTTAAATATTGATGAAGCGCTGATTCAAAACCAATTACAGCAGTTACTCGAACCTGTGATTCAGCACATGCTGCAATCGGATTATTTACAGCAGCGAGCACGTCATTATTTAGAAACGTTTTATTACTCAAGTAATACCTTAGAAATTTTACAGCAGAAAGATGCTTAAACGCATCTTTCTGCATAAATGCTCAGCTTAGAACGAATATTTTAAGGATGCATAATAGGCACGACCCGGTTCGTTATAAGTCTGACTGGTCGACTCACTATCTCTTAATTTCTGTTCATCAAATAAATTACTCACCCCTATACGCGTACTCAGATTGTCAGTAAATTTATAGCCTAGATTAATACCTGCAATGCCATAACTTTTCACGACACTAGGTTGCAATGCATCATCTGTCCCCCCCGAACCCACACCTGCTTCAATGCGATTTTGAGCATATTGGCGAGACTTTTGACGACCGTACTGGGTATAAACAAAATTCACATCCAATTGATCGGTAATGTCGTAGCCAAAAATTGAGTTAATCGTATAGTTAGGTACAAGAGAAAGTGGGTTACCTGTGGATTTATCTTCTGAATCCATCATATAAGTAAAGTTATTGGTCCAACTGATATGATCCCACTCTAGACCGATACTGCCTTCAAAGCCCTGAACCAAAGCTTCAGGAATATTCTCCCAACGCAAGACATTCCAAGTCGTTCCTGAAGTCGTTGTAGCTGTGGTAATAATTTCAGTTCCTGCCACAATCTTGTCTTTATAATCATTACGGAACCATGCGAAACTCGCATTAACATTATCTTTGGCGAATTGGATCCCCAATTCTTTGTTGATTGATGTTTCAGGATTTAAATCTGCATTACCTTGAAGCAAACAACGGTTTTGAATAGTCGCTGGACAACCATTACCATTAGTCGATAACAAATACCCTTCTGCATTTTGATACATATTGGGGGCTTTATAAGCTTTCGCAATTCCACCTTTAACCGTGAAATAATCCCCTAATTTTTGCGTTATGTTTAGACTTGGGCTCCAATTTGATCCTGATTTATCATGATCATCAAAGCGTAAACCAAGTACTAGGTCTGTCGAATCGGTAATTTTTAAATTGTCTTCTGCATATACGGATGCAATTCGTGAACTCATATCACTACGATTTTTGGGTGCAATCGCATCTAAACCTGCTGAACTTCCTGTTGAACCCACGCTGGTATTGGCTTCGTCGGTAAAATCATCTTCAATCCATTCAGCACCTATGGTTAAATTCTGAGGAATGTAAACCTCAAACGGAATATTCACTTCACCATTTATACGGAAAGTATCTAAGGTTGAAGTCGACTTATCGGTTTCCGTATTAATCCGCCCTTCGGTGCTGCCACCTAAGCCTTCCAATAAACGCTTGTTCTTCGTTTTATCGTATTGAAAGATTAATTTATTATTACCCCAATCCCATTCACCATCATGCATTAATGAATAGCTTTCGCGGTACATTGTATTGGTTTCACTGCCATATAAGGCTGACAAAATAGCATTCGCTTCGGCATCCGCATTCAGTTGAGAATCACCTGAGTAGAGATTCCCCTGACGGCTGGAAGCAGCATCCAATGTAAGGGTTTGACTGTCTGTGATTTGCCAAGCCAAACGTGCAGATACATCCTCATTTTTAACCCCTTCTCTTCCTGCCGCAGTACTATTAATGAACTTATTGATATCTATGGCATCTGGTTGAGTCTTATTAAAGTTCCCATATAAACGATAGGATAAAACATCTTTAATAATTGGGCCGCTTAGATTTACACTGACACGCCCAGACTCACCTTCTTTAGAATCTTCAGGCTGATTGCTAAATAGTTCAACCGAACCATGTACTTCATTGGTCACTTTCTTGGTTTTAATATTGACCACACCGCCCATTGCTCCAGAACCATAGCGGGCTGCCGCTGGACCACGTAGCACCTCTATCGATTCAATTGCATCAGCAGGTACCCAGTTCGAATCACCTCGCGTATCACGCTCACCTCGCCAGCCATAACGCACCGAGTTTCTTGAAGTTACAGGTTTGCCATCAATCAAAATCAAGGTGTTCTCAGGTCCCATTCCACGAATATCAATTTGACGGTTATTACCGCGCTGCCCCGTTGCACTATTCCCCGTTAGATTCACCCCGGGCATACGGCGGACATATTCAGAAATGTCATTGACTACGGGCAGGTTTTCCAAATCTTCTGCAGTAATTACTGAGGCTCCTAGAGATTGTTTGACCTGTTCTTCAGCCGTCAGGACAATTTTTTCAAGCTGGGTCGTATCTGTAGCTTGTGTCGTCATTTGTTCTGTTGCAGCGGTGTGCTGTTCTGTTTGTACATTCTCAGCATGACTGAGCACACTCATAACCGACAAAATAGAAAGTGCTAATGCGGATTGGACAATACGTCTGTTCATTCAATGACCCCAAAAAACTGTTGGAAGATAGAAAACAACATGAAATTTCGGTTTCAGAGTGTAACAAACATAGCTACAAATGCAATTAATATTAATAACAATTATCATTAACATATGATAATAATATTACATGGTCAGAATATAGGCTTATAACAGACATAAAAAAACCTCCAAAGGTGGAGGTTTTTTTAATTTGAGGGTGCAGATTACTTGAAGTAAGCACCTTCTGCTTGAGTATGATCCGTCTGGTCAATCACGCGTTGTAATTCAGGTACGTGTTGTTTAAGCGTGGTTTCTACACCTTGCTTTAAGGTGACATCGATTGCTGAACAACCTTGACAACCACCACCAAACTTAAGCACCGCAGTTAAGCCATGCTCTTCATCTTCAACCACTTCTACCAGCGCACAGTTTCCGCCATGCCCAGCCAAACCAGGATTAATTTCCGATTGCAAGACATAAGTAATACGCTCTTCCACAGATGCATCTGGTCCAACACGTGGCACTTTCGAGTTTGGCGCACGGAAAGTCAGCTGACCACCAAAACGGTCTTTATTGTAATCAATCACCGCATCTAATAGGTATGGAATTGATGGTGCATCTACATAAGCCGGGAAGTCTGGATAGTCTTGCTTATAATCTGTTGGAATAACTTCTTCAGGCGCACTATATGCCATACAACATTCAGCACGAGGTGTACCAGGATTCTCTACAAAAACACGTACACCAATACCTGGAGTATTTTGTTTCGCCAATAAATCACGTAAATACTCTTGTGCATTTGGTGTGATTAATAGGTTTGGAATCTCTTCTGCAACTGCAGTGCTGGTGTTCTCAGTCGACATAACAATATTTCCTCAAGCTGAAGTCGCTATTTTAACTGAAGATGCGGCTTAAATAAAAAAAATCAACCAAATTTGTCGGATTTATTCTAAAAGTTCTGTGCAATTAGACAATTAATGGCATTATTAAGCTTTAAATATGAAAATTTGAACCTTTCTCTATGCTCAATCTGCCTTTCAACCATACTGTAGCGCTGATTATCATTACTGTAGTGGTTTCACTTTTGGCGTTCTCCAATCAAAAGCTCATGAGCCGCTTAATTTTCTGGCCTCCTGCCATGCAAAAAGGTCAGTATGACCGTTTTATTACCCATGGTTTTGTGCATGCGGATGGCGCACACCTGCTGTTCAATATGATTACCCTATTTTTCTTTGGCAGCATTATTGAAAGTTTTTATCGTCAATATTTTTACGATCTTGGTTTTGCCCTGTTTTATTTAGGTGGACTTATAGTGGCCATCTTGCCAAGTTATTTAAAGCATAAAAATGATTTCCAATGGGCAAGTCTCGGGGCTTCAGGTGCCGTATCGGCAGTTTTGTTTGCCTATATCCTGTTTGAACCTTGGAAACTCATTTTTGTGTTCTTTATTCCCGTACCAGCCATTATTTTTGCCGTGCTGTATGTGGCCTATAGCATTTGGTCAGGTAAACGTGGCAATTCGCATATTAACCATAGTGCGCATCTTTGGGGGGCAGCATATGGCGTAGTGGTCACCATTTTGCTTGAACCGCGCTTAATTCCACACTTCCTAAATAAGCTCGCTCAACTTCCCTTTTAAGCACTGCCTCAACCCGCTTTGATCAATGTTTCGGAATGGCGAATTATGCAAAATAATCCGCCATTCCCTACCTACTTGTTCAAATAATGTTTTATTTCATTGCTTCTTTCACATAGAATAAATCGTAACAATAAAGTGTTTTCTCTAGACATAAACCCAAATCAGAACAAGATGGAGAATGTATATATGCATAAATTTCTTATGATTATTGCAACCTGTTTCAGTTTGAGCGCACTGACTGCATGTGCTGTTCATACTCCTGAAGGCAGTATTGTGGTCGATCCGAATGGTAACTTGGGGCACTATGAACATGGCGGAGGAGATTTCTGCCCACCAGGTCAAGCAAAAAAAGGCCGTTGCTAGTCATCTTATTATTTAAATCCATTTTTAATGACTGTCAGTCGATTGCCCAGACTGACAGTATTATCCCTTTATCTTTAAATGCCGCCCTCAAAATTTTCAAAGCCCTACCCCATATTCTAGTTTCGCACTTCGCTTTTTTAAAATTTAGACGCTGCGGACATAAATTGGTATTTAATGCCACCCCAATCTTTAATTTGGCATAGATAATGAATACATCTGTATATTAATACTGTAATCAGACGAGATTTTTTGCATGTCCAGCTCTTTAGAGGGTCTACAGTTCCCTGTTCAACCCGATACCCAAAAACCAAGTACAACTCGTACAGGCAAGGAAATTATTGCTGAAGCATTATCGATTGTAGACCATCAATCTGCCCAGCAAGCTTTAAAAGAAAAAAAATGGCGTAAAAATTATCCAAAATATTTTAAAGCCTTGGTCGAACATGGCATTCGTAGTTGTAACAACCCGATTACCATTGCCAAGCAAGGGCTACATAAAGCTCAGCACAGCTTTGAATTTTACCGTAAGGGACAGCGTTATTTACTAAAAGACATGATGCAGGTTCCGCAGGAACAATTGCATACGGTGCAATTGCAAGGTGAAGGGCAAGCAGAACCTGAATGGTATATTCCTTACCATGGCCAAAACCTAAAAGGTGAAAGCTTATTGGCTCAAGTACAAAAATGGGAAGATGACGGCATTATTGAACCTTCACATGCCGATGCCTTACGCCTAGCCAATGCACATCCAGAGTGGTTTGATTTATCCGACCGTACCATGGTGTTATTTGGTGCTGGCTCAGAAGCTGGTCCTCTGACCTGGTTATCACAATGGAAAGCCAATATTGTAGCGGTCGATTTACCGAATGAGCGCGTTTGGCAAAAAATTCTTAATACCGTACAAAATGGTAATGCTACCCTGTATGCACCAAGCGCAACGCCCGTACCTGAAAATACCCCAACCCGTGAATTAAGTAGCAAACTGGGGGCAAACTTACTCACGCAAACCCCTGAAATTGCTCAATGGTTACTAAAAAGCCATCATCAGCTTGATTTAGCTGCGATTGCTTATTTAGATGGTGAAAAACACGTCCGTGTAGCCATGGCCATGGACAGCATTATGAAAGTGGTCAGTGAACAAAAAGCCGATACCAGCTTAATGTTTATGTGTACCCCAACCGATGTCTATGCTGTACCTAAAGAGGTTGTTGCCTCATCAGCCGACAAATTCCGCTACCGCTCGCAGCTTCAAAAAGTGCTGACCAAAGGGGTCGCAACGGCTTCGTTAAAACACTTTTTCCAGCAAAACCTGCATGAACTGATTGCTTCAGACAATGGGCAAGAATATGGCATTGCCGACTGCTTAGTAATAGAACAAGGTCCTAACTATGCGCTCGCCAAACGTATTCAACAGTGGCGTGCAATATTAGCCCGTCATGAAGGTCAACGCGTCAGTATCAATATTGCCCCTTCGACCACGACACATTCCGTCACCAAGAATCCACTGCTAAAAGCGGCTTTTAATGGGGCAAGCTTGTTTGATGTCGAAGCATTTAATCCTGAAACCACCAATGCCATTATGGCAGCGTTATGGATTCATGACTTACGTAATCCTGAGTCTGTTGCCAATCCTGAAACGGTGATGGAACATCCATTAGAGCTTATGATGCATGGTGCGAATCATGGTGGCTTATGGCGTGTGGCATATTTGGCCAGAACTGCACTGCCTTTTGCTGCCATTTATGGTTTTGCAACAGATAAATTACCGCTGAAAAAAGCATTTTCGATGTTCAAACGCTAAATCAAAGCTGAATAGGTTTTAGTCTACTGATGTAACACAGGAGGTCATCTCAATATGATCTCCTGTATTTTATTCGGCAGGAACTTAAATACTTAAGCTCTTTTTCAACTCATCTTCAACAATCGTCAACTCAATTTCACTGAATTTACGAATTTCACCTTCCGCATGTTTTTCTAACATGCCACCAATTAAAGGCACCTTCACATTTACGGTCCAATCTAACTGGAATTCAATTTGCTGGTCTGAACCTTTCACAGAACGCTTACAACTGGCCTGTAAAGGTAAGTTCGCGCCCAAATCAACCGTTGAGGTCATGGCTTCAAGATCACTCACATCTGTGCGATGTAAACGGAAGGCATCTTTTAATAATTTTTTCGCAATTTCGGGAATATTGACATCTAAATTGTAGGCACGTTTTAACGTGTATTGATCCCCTTGTTTTTTAGACTCCAAAATTTCTAAATTTTCGCCAGGTATACGGCGACAGACTTCTTCATGTAAGCGGGTATCTGCTGCTAGGCGTTTAAAGTCTGCCAGTGAGACGCCACGAATAATTGCATTCACAGTAAACTGATGTGCCATGAGGGTTCCTTCTATTTTTGTTTTGCTTGGACTGAAATGCCACGCTCATACTCTGAATCGGCTCGATTGCGCAGCATTACTTGAGTGCCTGATTTAAATCAATTGCGCCAGCACTGTCATTGACCTATTTTGAATTATGCTGATTAGAAATGCCAAAGATGGCTGTGCTTTGTTCTAAACAGCTGATTTTTAAATAATGATGCTGATATTCAATTAAAGCATAAAACTCGGTTGCCCCATCATCCAAGCCCGTTGCAGTCCACGTGGTGCCTGGCGGAAATTGTAATAGCCACTCCGCCTGATAAAAATCAGCAACTGAATCAAATTGTAGATAATCCTGAGGGGAATGCGCAATTTTTCGCGCCAAAGCATCAAATTGCTGCAATTTGGCTTGCTTAAAATCGATCAGCATAAGGTTGTCCTATAAAACTATGCAGACTCGGTGAGTTTGTGTTGCTGTTGCTTTTGTACTTGAATCCATTGCCACCAGCCGGATGCAGCCAAACCCACAAAAGCAGCATACAGTCCCGCAGTTAAGAACAAATCTTTATAAATAAACATTCCGACATAAATAATATCGACAAATACCCAGAGTATCCATGTCGCAATATGCTTGCGGCTTGTCCAATAGGTGGCAAGTAAACTAAATGCAGCAAGTTGCGCATCAAGCAAAGGAACCGCAGCATCGGTCCAGAAATGAAGACTCAAACCAAACAGCAAACCGCCCAAAGCCGCCAATACCATTTGCCATAACACGGTTTTACCTGCAATCGGTTCAATCCGAATCTCGTGATCTTGCTGTTTACCCTTTAACCAATGATAGAAGCCGTAAAAATTTAGCCCGATAAAGAAAAACTGTAAAATTGTTTCACCATAAAGTTTAAAGGTATAAAACAAATAGGCATACAGAACGAAGGCGAGAAAATTAAACCACCAACACCACATATTGCGCTTAACCGTTAATGCCACGCCAATGAGGCTAATGATGACAGCAAAAATTTCCAGTCCAGACATCAGTCACATTCCCAAAGAGATGGCACATTATGGGAATTTTTTATTAAAAGGCAAAGTAAATAAATACGGCGCAGGGAATGAATAGCTTTGCTCTTTATTTTGTTGTGCCGCGGTCGGCTAGCGATCCTGCGGATTTAATGTAGTTTCACACTTATGTTCTTCACCATGACGATCTACATGACTACAGAACACCCCATATTTACCCACATAATATTCCAAAGACTGATCATAAAAATACCAATAAATTGACCATTCATTTAGATCGAGTTGACGAATTTGAGTTAAGGTTTTTGCTGGTAATTTTTTCAGTAAATTGTATTGAATTTCTTCAGCACACTGAAGATCTCGAATATGAATATTTTGCTCAAAAAACAGTTGTGCCGCATCATCAAACAGGACTTGCTCATAGTATTCAATTTCAATGACCAGCCCCTCTACCAGATCCAATGCCGGATCATCAACCACGAAGTTCTGCGTTTGTGTTTTGGCTAAATATTGAGTGCGATACTTTTGCGCCTTTCTCATTTTTTTAAAAATCTGCCAAGCCGCTGTCAGCACCATCCCCAATACAAACAAAACGATAATTTTAAACATATCCCCTCCCGATTAGGAGTACATTCAGCATTACAGTCTTTTTCATCATACTCGGAATTCTTGCTTGCTTTAACATAATTCTTTGAAAAATCAGATTAATGAAGACTTAGTACTCCGTAATCTGTGACCCAGATCAAATAAATTGTGCTGGGTAAAGTTTAAGCAAATAGCAAAACATACATAAAAAGCAACAAATCGCCACTTTTGTAATTGAGCGTATTCACATGAAATAAGCCTGTTTTCAGGAAATAAGAACAAACAATGATTAGGGCAGCAAAAATTCAGGATATCCCTGAGATTCTTTATGTTTTACAGGAAGCGATTCGTTCCTGCGTACCAGACCATCAATCCGATGAAAGTAAAATTCAGGCATGGTTGGAAAAAATCACGCATGCCAATTTACTGTTATGGATGCATTATAACGACAGCTGGATTTATAGTATCAATCAGCACATTGTCGGCTTTATTATGGTCAGTGACATTGGGAAAATCTTACTGAATTACACCTTACCCGAGATGCAAAATCAGGGCATTGGAACCGCATTACTCAACAGTGCAACTGCTCATTTAAAACTAAGAAATCTAGAACAAATCACGCTTGAAAGTACCCAGACAGCTCTCGGTTTTTACCAAAAACAGGGCTTTCAAGTTCGTACTTATGCACTACCAGAACAACAGACCATTCCGATGATTAAATATCTCATAGCACCTTAATTAGTCGCGATCATATTTTAAGCTGATCTCGCCCAGCATTCTTGGCGAGATACAGATTTTGGTCTGCGGCTTTCATCAGTTCGTGTATATCCTGAAATGGATGGTTTCGATCCATATAGGCCGCTCCAATACTCATGGTGACATATTGCTTTGCATCGGCACGGTTGAGGTGTTCAAGATGCTGATTACGAATAGCTTGTAGCAACTGATTTAAGCTTTTTTCAATCACCACAACTGGCATATCACGTATCAGTACAGCAAACTCTTCTCCCCCATAACGCGCCAAATAGGCATGTTCAGGCAGATGAGCTTGAATCACCTGAACCAGTTGTTGCAGAATTTCATCACCTTTGAGATGACCATAATAGTCATTATAGTTTTTAAAATAATCGACATCTAACATGGCAAATGCCAATACAGCATTATGATGTTGCGAGGTTTCAGCAAATTGACGCTGGATTTCAGAATTCAATGCGCCCCGATTAAATGCACCCGTTAGAGGATCTATTTTTGCCTGTAATTCTAGCTTTGCATTCAGCTCGCTTAATTGCAGTGTTCGCTCCCTCACCTTCTGATCTAAAGAAGAGTTAAGCTCTAATAAATTATTATTCAATTTTTCAATGCGGTCTGAATGGTAGGCAAAGCTCTTGGACTGTTGCAACATAATTAAAAATGCATAAAAACTGGTCGAAGCAAACGATAAATTTATGGAATCAATCCAGTTCAGGCTTAATAAAAAATCATGTAAGAAGGTGACGCACAGCAACACCACTGCCCATAGATTAATGCTCGAATAAGGCTCATGCCGCTTAATGGTAATTAAAAAACCATAGGCAAAATTCAATACCACCACAATACCAAATAGAAAACTATAAAATGCTAACCGTTCAAACACATCAGGGAGTGTCAAACAGGTCATCACGATATTCAGGCTGAGAATAAAAACTGCAATGGCAAAGATGTTGGGATGTAAATAACGTCGATTCAGTAAAAACATGTAGTTAATAAAGAATAACGCGGAAAGATAGGTGAAAATATATTCCAGCCGTGTGCCCCATAACCAATCGATATTGGTAAATACGGTATACACATAGGGGGCAGAAAATAAATTATGCAGGGCTAAAAAGATAATAAAAACACCGAAAACCAAGAAGCCCCGACTTTGGTGATGTTTGACGCCTCGGAAAAAACCAAACAGGATGGTAAAAACACCAACACCGATCACGGCACCACAGACTCCAGCAATACTCATCATCAATTGTTGAAACTGACGGTTAATGGTTTTACTGACTCCTATGCGCATAGGATTTTCCAAACCACCGTGTAAACTTTGAAAACTCGACACCTGCATGGTGACAGTAAAATATTCATTCTCGGCAATAAAATAAGCAAAGCGTGGGGCATTTTCCGTCTGATGTGTTGCTACAGTTTTGCCCACCTCCCCCAGCCGGAGCAGTAAGTCCCCATTCAGGTACATCCGATAAGCCCCGTATTGATTTGGAATCCAAATCGCTATACGGCGACCAATAAATTCTGAGGGAATTTTAAAATGCCCGACAAAGGTGCCATAGGTATTTTTTGGATAACCCAATTCTTTAAAGGAAATAGGCAATATAACGGTTTGTGTGGGTGCAGCAGGCGTTGCTGTTTGTATGAATTGCTGCGGATAAAATTGCCATTGTCCTGCCAAATAACTGGTGCTGTTTTCAGTAAAGTTGACAGGATTGATATTTTTCTGCTGGACGTAGTAAGAGTTGGGAACTGGCTCGTAGAGTGCCCAACTGGATTGCTGTAGCAGCAGCAACACACTACTAAGCGCATATAAGATAAATTGAATGATCCCATATCGCTGGGGGAATTTATTATACAAGTCGCGCTTATTCCTTGATCGCGAATTTAATTTTTAATGCAGTTTTGGTTCGGCTCAATAGCAATAACTGAGCCGAGCTTGATTTAACCATAACATGCTTTTTCATCCACATGCTATGGTTTATTTTTCAAATATTATTAGTCACGCGTTTTTACATCATATAATTCAATTTCAAAGATTAAATTTGAATTTGCAGGAATAATATTCCCCATTTTACGCTCACCATAAGCCAAATGTGCCGGAACGATCAACTTACGTTTACCGCCGACTTTCATGCCCATAATGCCTTGATCCCAGCCCTTAATGACTCGACCTGTACCAATCACGCACTCAAAATAATTACCTCGGTCAAGCGAGGAATCAAACTTGGTGCCATCTTCCAACCAACCAGTATAATGCGTGGTAATTAAAGCGCCTTTTACCGCCTCTTTACCTTCACCCACGATTAAATCAATAATCTCTAATTCTTTAGTCATTTCAAAAACTCCTTAAATACCGTTTACTGTAACTGAATCCACTCAATTTGTGCTTGGGCATGATCACCAATTAATGTCCATTCGCCATCCATCACATTTAATTGTAGCTGCATGGTGCGCTCACACAATTGCTGAATGGCTTCTGTGGTTGCTGGCGTTAATTGCCAGACTTCGACATTGCGCAATGTTTTCAATTTGCTGTTGCGTTTGTACCATTCTTCTACAGATGTACCATAGGCGATTACCGCCACCGACTTACAACGGGCACTGGCTTTTTTAACCTTATCTTCATCTGGACAACCCACTTCAATCCATTGAACCAATTGCCCCGTGAGGTCTTTTTCCCATAGCGCGGGCTCATCGGTTTCAAAGAGATCTTTGGTAAATTCCAGCTGTTCCGACGCATAACGGGAAAATGCCAAAATCCGTACCATTAAACGTTCAAGGGTTTCTGAAGGGTGCAATGCCATGGTGAGTTGATAATCACCATATTGGTGAACATCCATATTGGCAATGTTCAAATCTGCTTTGTAAATTGTTGCTTTCAGCGCCATGAAAAGTTCCTCAAATTTGGCGCCTAGCATATAAGATTTAACACAATTTTGCTGAACAGTTTTAATCCGTTTCCGTATCTATACGGCAAGCAAGTAACTGAGTTTCAAATAAAGTCCAGTCTCGTTCAGTTTGTACAATCACTTCAATACGGTTATCTACATTTTCAGGTGCAGACTGATAATTGAATTGATTCGGATTAAAATTAAAACTTTTCCAGCCCTGATTGGTATTGAAAATGCCTTTAATTCGAAGCCAATCCTGTTGTTCGCATAACAAGTCTAGCAAATCATAAAAATCGAATTGCCAACGTTTGGAAAATTTCCAACCTGCCACACTATAGCCTTGCGCTGTTTCGACATAATGGTAAGGCAATTGCTTAATTTCAGGTAAAGCATCTGTATTGCTATACTGCTTTTGCAATTGAATTAAGGGTTGAATTTTGCGTTGTATGCCTTGAAATGGCACATCAATTTCGGCCAATTGGAGTTGCCCTAAATCGGGTTTTAACCATGTCTGGGCATACGCTGCATATTCTTGCTGTAATTGCTTTAAAGCTTGTTCATCCGCAGCCTGCATCTGTTCTACGTGAGAAATCACCACAATCTGCGCGGCTTTGAGCTGATCGGCATACAGGTTTTGCTTGACCCATTCTTGCTCATGCAAGCGTGAACCATCCACCACCGTGACTAAAGCGCGCATCTGAATTTGACTTTGCCAATGCGGTTCCGTCAGTTGTTCTAACAGTTGGGCGGGATGTCCCAAACCTGTCGGTTCTATGAATAAACGGTCGGGTTTCGCTTCAGACAACAAACGCGATAACGCAATTTGCATTGGTAATTGACTGCTGCAACACAAACAACCACCTAACAGTTCTTTGACCGCATAACCTTCGTCTTGTGGAAGCAGGTTTTGATCGACCCCAATCTGCCCAAACTCATTCATCAACACCGCCCAGACTTCACCTTCAGGCTTTTGTGCCAATACACTGTTCAATAAGGTCGTTTTTCCCGCACCGAGAAATCCAGAAATAATATGGGTCGGTACGGATTTTTGTGGGGTCAACAGTTTCAAAATGAGATGCTCGCAAGCCAAACGAAAAGTGAAGATTAATGTAATAGTATAACAAAATCTTTACTTTTGCTGCATGCACATCTTAGCAACTCATCTGCCGTCGAATGTATTTTTAAACGGATCTTGAATAGACACTTAAACAAACTGGCTCGGATCAAGCATATGTAAAGTAATCTTTTTCACCTCATCTCGACTTTGCTGAATATGGGTGACTATTGCCGCAATAGCATCTTCAGTTTTTTTCTCAAAAATCAGTTTTAAAATATGTTGATGTTCCTGATAAGTCGCTTCAATCCGGTACTGTTTCGAAAAATCTAGACGGCGGATAATCCGTATTTTTTCACTTAAATCACGATGAATTCGCGCCATCTCATGATTACCTGCTGCACGAAGCAAAGCACAGTGAAAATCTTCATCCATTTGCGAGAGTTGCTTTATGTCATTCAGATAATCTTGTGGTTCCACCATCCAAATTGCTTTCAGTCTTGTCAACTCACTGGATTGCTCACAATTCTGTTGTGACAATTTATAAATGGCCTCTTTTTCCAGCACAATCCGTACATCATATAGTTCTTCATAATAGCGGAAGTTCAGTGGTCGGACTTGCCAACCACTGCGGAAACTGACCTCGACATAGCCTTCTTGCTGTAAGCGATACAAAGCTTGCCGAATCGGAGTTCGGCTCACTGCATAAACTTGAGCAAGTTCAGACTCAGTAAAACGCTCACCTGGCATGTATTTAAAATCAAAGATATCGTTTTTAATACGTTGATAGACCTGCGCGGACAAACTGTCTGCACTTTTACTTGTCGCGCTTTTCATTTCCTATACTCAACTCTATTCCATATACACCAAAGGTTCTCCGCTGTGTACGGTCTGCCCCGCACGACAAATGACTGCTTTAACGATGCCATCTTCAGTCGCATACACAGGCAACTCCATTTTCATGGCTTCAATAATAGCAACTGTTTCACCTTTTTTAATCTCCTGTCCTGACTCAACAAAAATTTTCCAGATATTACCTGTCATAGAAGCATTCACAGCTAAGAAATCATCAAAGTCTTCGAACTGTTGCTGAATGATTTCTTCGGGTTGTGCGCTATGTTCCTCTTTCCAACGCCCGACTTCTGAGCTGAAAGCGTGTTGTTGCTGTTGCTTGAATACTGCAATGCTTTCGGCTTCGTCCTGTAAAAATTGGGTATAACTGGCAAAATCAAACTCAGTTTCTTCAATTTGAATCTGCGCTACACCATGTGCAAAATCGGTACGCCATTGATTCAACTCTGCTTCAGTAACAGGGAAGAATTTAATTTGGTCGAAGAACTGCAAGAACCATTGTTTATCACCAAATTGTTTGTTTTGTTTAAACTTATTCCAAATAGGTAAGGTACGCCCCACCAACTGATACCCCCCTGGGGAGTCCATGCCGTAAATACACATGTACATACCGCCAATACCCACTGTACCTTCCGCAGTAAAGGTCCGTGCAGGGTTATATTTCGAACTGAGTAAACGATGACGCGGATCAATTGGTACCGCACAAGGTGCAGTCAGATAGACATCGCCTAAGCCAAGTACCAAATAATTGGCATCAAAAATAATGTCGCGGACTTGTTCACGGCTGTCTAAACCATTAATCCGTTGAATAAAATCGACATTGTTGGGCAACCACGGTGCTTTGGCGCAGACACTTTCCTGATAACGCTTCACAGCGCCCAAAGTCGAACTGTCCTCAAATGCCATTGGCAAATGCACAATCCGAGATGGAATTTTTAACTGGCTTAAATCTCCCATTGAAGATTCCAACTCAAGTAAATGTGCAATCAATTGTGGCTGTGAAATCACCAGACCATCATATTTAATTTGCAGTGAGCGTACCCCAGGCGACAGTTCTAAAATGCCGTTTTGGTTCGCGCTACGAATCATTTGCATCAATTGGTGCACGCGTAAACGCAGCGCCAAATCTAATACATTTTCACCATATTCCAGCAGAATATAACTGTCTCCTGCCTGACGGTAAATTGTTTTTGGTGTTGTTGCTGTTTCCTCACGTAAAGCCAGTATGGTGCTACCTAGCTCGATTTCTGCTGGTCTTTCTGCAACCATTTGAGCCGTAGCAAAATGCTCAATCTGCTCAATTTGCTGACGTTCTAAAGCATTGGCTTGCTCGACTGTCATCGGGTAAAAACTAATTTTATCATCAGCTTTTAATTGCCCTACTTTCCACAGCTCTGCTTTGGCAATCGTTACTGGACAAACGAAACCACCCAGACTTGGACCATCTTTTGCCAAGATCACAGGAAAATCCCCCGTGAAGTTAATTGCCCCAATTGCATATTCACAGTCATGTACATTGGAGGGATGTAAGCCTGCTTCACCACCATTTTCACGCGCCCAACTTGGAGTTGGACCTGATAAACGGACACCTAAGCGGTTGGAGTTAAAATGTACTGTCCATTCAGTTTGGAAAAACTCTTCAATATATTCCGCTTTAAAGAAATCAGGAGCGCCATGCGGACCATAGAGCACACCAATTTTCCATTCATGCCCATAACGTGGAATCAAATCGCATGCGAGATCTTGGGGTTCGGCTGTGGCTAAAGTTAACCCAACATGCGGCATATCAGGATCAACCAGTTTAATCATATCGCCAGTACGTAATGTACGCCCTGCATGTCCGCCAAAGTTACCTAAAGCAAAAGTTGCACGACTGCCTAAATATAGCGGGACATCTAAACCATGACGTACAGCCAAATAAGTTCGACATCCTGAATCCACCTGACCCAGTTTAAGCACCTGCCCCGCCTTCACCTGAATCGCCGACCAAAACGCAACAGGTTGATCATCCAATGTGGTGACACATGGGGCACCTGTTAATGCAATCGTAGTTGTCGCGTGGAACTTGAGTGTAGGTCCTAATAAAGTGAACTCAAATCCTGCCGCATTTTGTGGATTACCTACAATTTTATTCCCCAATTGGAAAGCATAATCATCCATTGGACCTGAGGGTGGCACACCAATATCCCAATACCCTGTCCGTCCCGGATAATCTTGAATCGAGCTTAAAGTTCCCGGCTGCAAGACTTCAATTACTTTTGGCACATAAGTAAAATCATCTAACATCCGTGTCCAAATGTTCATCTCGGCAAAACGCTGATCGGCAATAACAGCACGGGCATAATCCAAATTGGTACTGATACCATTAAGGCGTGTTTCGCTCAGCACTTGCTGTAATTTTGCAATCGCTTGTTCACGGTTTTCCGCATGCACAATGATTTTGGCAATCATCGGGTCAAAATATTGTGAAATTTCTGTGCCCGTCGCAACCCATGTATCCACACGAGCGTGTTCAGGAAAATAAACTTCAGTTAATACCCCCGGACTCGGTTGAAAGTTTTTCACAGGGTCTTCTGCATAAATACGCACTTCAATCGCAGCGCCTTGCGGCTGAATATTCTGCAATTTTTCCCAATCTAAGCCATCACCCGCAGCCACTTTGAGCATACATTCAATTAAATCCAGTCCTGTTACCATTTCTGTCACAGGATGCTCGACTTGTAGACGAGTATTTACTTCCAAGAAATAAAATTCATCACGCGCAGCATCATAAATAAACTCGACGGTGCCCGCACTACGATAGTTAACCGAAGCACCCAGTTCTACTGCCGCTTGATGTAACTTCTGACGTGTCGCTTCAGGCAATAATGCAGCGGGGGTTTCCTCCACCACTTTCTGGTTACGGCGTTGTAAGGAACAGTCACGCTCACCTAAAGCCACTACTTGACCCAAACCATCGCCAAAAATTTGGACTTCAACATGACGTGCTTTATCGATAAAACGTTCTAAAAACACGCCTGCATCTTTAAAAAATTGTTCACCTAAACGTTTGACACTGGCATAAGCATCTTGCAGTGCTTCAGGCGTATCACAGCGGGTTAAACCAATACCGCCTCCTCCTGCGGTGCTTTTCAGCATAATTGGATAACCAATTTCTGCCGCAGCAACCAATGCTTCTTCTAAACTATTGAGCAAACCTGTACCCGATGTCATTGGAACATGCGCAGCAGCAGCCAATTCACGTGCACGATGTTTCAGACCAAATTCCAAAATCTGTTCGACAGTTGGTCCCATAAAAGCAATATGGTTGGCTTCACAGGCTTGTGCAAATTCAGCACTTTCAGACAAAAAACCATAACCTGGGAAAATTGCTTCAGCACCTGTTTGTTTTGCAGCAGCAATTAATTTTTCAATTGATAAATATGTCTCAGCAGGTTTGGTTCCCTGTAAGTCCACTGCAAGATCAGCATCTTGAACATGCTGCGCATAACGGTCACTGTCCGAATACACAGCAACACTGGTGATTCCTAATTTTTTTAAGGTACGTATTGCACGTACAGCTATTTCACCACGGTTGGCAATTAATACAGTTTTAAACATGAGCGTTCCTATTTTTTTAATGTGTTATTTGTAGTTGTTGTGCATTACGATGCTGAATATAGGCGCGCCAGCCCCCAAAATGACTGATGTTTTCAGCATCGGCTAAACCATAAGGCTCGCAAATAAACCCCTTGACCCAGCGCCCATCACTGAGCTCAACATTGCCCATGCCCAAAGGCGTTGGAATTTCAGCGACAAACTCACCAAACCTTGCTGTTGGCACATCCCAAAGTTCGACAATAATTTCCTGTCCCTGTGCTTGACGTGCTAAACCAGGTTTTGGCGGAATCGTGCCATTCAAAGCATATAGGGCATAATGGGCTGAGGTTTTCGTGGTTTCCACATGTACGGCTTGTCGGGTCGTCAACTGGAAATTCAGAGGCATTCCTGTCAAATGTGCTCCCACTACCGCCACACGAATATGCTGCGCTGATGGTGCAGAGATTGACTTTACCTTTTCAGCGTAAGGACGTCCTGTCGCCCCTAGAGGGAGTTGCAGATGTTGCTGCCATTGGCATCCAAAATCTGCCAAAGCACGGTCATGCCATGCAGGGGCAATCAAGCTGATGCCAAACGGCAAACCATCACCACGGAATCCCGCAGGTAATGCCAAAGCACTTAAGTCCGCCAAATTGGTAAAGTTGGTATAAGTGCCAAAATGTGAGTTGTACTGAATTGGCTGCTGCTGCATTTCTGCTAGGGTATGAATGGTCGGTGATGTTGGCACAACCAAGGCATCGAACTCAGACAGTAACTCTTGAATTTGTCGCGCCAAATCATGCTTCAAATATTCGGCTTTATAGGCATCGAGTGCCGTATAGTGCTTGCCTTGCTGAATGATTTCTAAAACGGTTGGATCAAATGCTTCTGGTGCTTGCTCTAATATGGCTTCGACGGCCACTGTACGTTCAGCCACCCATGAACCTTGATAAAGTTGGGCTGCCAATTGTTCAAAAATCGAAAAATCTATTTCGGTCAACCTAACATTCATCTGTTTTAACTGCGCAATTGCTTGCTGAAAAGCTTGCTCTGCCTGCACATCACCGAAGAATTGCAAAGTTTTTGGAAGGGCAAAATTCAGTCCTGCCGAGAATTTGGCGGGCGCTGTTTTTGGGTTATGGCGTGAATAGCTATCACGTACATCAAATTGTTCCAATACCTGTGCTACCGCTTCAGCATCGGTTACGGTCAGAGCAAATACCGAAATACAGTCAATACTTTTACAAGCGGGTAATAGACCATAATTCGAGAAGCGCCCTTTGCTTGGTTTTAACCCTACAATATTATTGAATGCCGCAGGAACTCGCCCCGACCCTGCCGTATCGGTTCCCAAGGAAAAAGGCACCAAACCACGTGCCACTACACTTGCAGAACCTGAGCTTGACCCGCCACTGACATATTCGGGATTAAAACTATTTTTGACAGCGCCAAATGGCGACCGTGTGCCCACCAAACCCGTTGCAAATTGATCCAAGTTGGTTTTCCCAACCACAATCGCGCCGGCTTGCTTAAGTAAACGCACAGTTTCAGCATCTTCAGTGACAATTGAGTTTAACGCTTTACAGGCAGCAGTCGTGGCGAAACCGTTGACATCAATATTGTCTTTCACCGCAAAAGGGATACCGTATAGTGGGAACTGTTCCCATAAGGACTGGCTGTGAAGACTTCTCTGTTGCAATTCCTCAATTTGCTGTTGCAATACAGCTGCTGGTGCTATGGCAATCCAAGCCGTATCTTGAGGATCAAACGACTGCACCCAAGTGATTAAATCTGCGAGTTGAATCTGTTGTTTAATATAAGCCTCTTGCCATTCATGAATGGTCCAGCCCAAAGCTTGAAGTCTACTCACTTTATGCATCCTATCTTGTATACAAGTTAAGATACTGAAAGCGAATTCTATGCCAATTATATTTTTTGTTTAAAATCAAATAGATATTACAATTTACTTTATAGTAACTTCAACACAGCATTTTTAAAGATCGAAATATGCCTTGTTATCGCTCGCCCACCCTCGCTCTGCACTAAAATTATTGCAACTTGAATCAGTCAGTCAAATTGCCCTAGCTCTGTAGCTACCTAGGTTCAATCCAGCATATATTGCCACTGATTATTTAATATCCAATAAAAAATTCCCTTCCTCCATGTTTCAGGAAGAAGGAAGGACCTAAACTGGTAAAAATTAGAAAAAATTATTTTGATTTATAAGAAAGCTTCATCCCCACGATATAACCGGTATTGTCTTTGAAATCACCTACAATACGGCCATCTGATACTTCCCCTTTCGCGTCACCAAACCACATATAACGACCACCGACACTTAAGGCAACATTGTCATTAAAGTTATATCGTGCAGCTAAACCCGCACCCCAATAACCTTCAACTGGGCCTAATGTTGGTGCTGGCGCCCCTGCACCCGAGTCCCACAAACCAGATACCGATACTGCAAGGTTTGGCATGACTTTTTTACCAAGTCCGAGCTCTACCGCAGTTTGGTCATCATGGTAGTTGAGTAACGGTAAACCACTGTTTTGCAATGCATAAGCTGTGGTCGCTTTTAATGCAGGAGGATAATACGCAAAGTCTCCCCATGGCACCCAGCGAATTTTTGCAAATACAGCGGTGGTCTGATTTAGACCTGTTTGTAAGTGCAAATTCACAGATTCTGGCGTCGTAATTGTGCCTTTATTAGAATGTTCATACGGGAATTGAAGAAGATCCGCCAAAGGAACATCTTCCTTAATCATCGTTTCATGATCAATCTCAGAACGATAGGTTAATGAAGCAAGAATACCCAGCTCTGGCTTGGCATAGCTCATGCCTGCCACCCAACCGACAGCAATATCATCAAAGCTATTGTTATAACCACTTGAAGCTTGATAGGTCAAACCACGTAAATGTACATCGGCTTTAAGTTCTTGCAGTGCTGGACCAGCATAGATCATGAAGTTTTTATTGAGGTTATAACCCAATAAAGTCGTGAGATTTTTTGAATTGACCTCCACACGGGTACTGGCATCAGCAGCAGGTAAATTCTGTGCAATAAAGTCATTTTCACCTTCAAACTTTACTTTCGCACCGTAGGGTTCATCATAAATAACCGCGAGGCGTAAGTTCGGAGTCAAGTCCGTTTTTACCGCATACCCCAGCGTTTGAAAATCTTCTGCCATATCTGAAATATGGTGACCACTTGAGTCTGTTCCCGTAATTTCTGGGGAAATATGCGTATAGCTGACTTCGGCATAAGTGCCATTTTCAAACAAAGCATCAATTTGCTGTGGTGAACGCTCTAAACCTGCAGCGTAGGTTTGACCTGCAAATACCGACAACGTTGCTACAGCAAGGTATTTTTTCTTAATTAATTTCATCTCAACGCTAATCCTTTAGTGTAAGTTTAAATCAGTGAGTATTTTTCGGTCCTATGAAAAACACCCACAAATTCAAGATTAAATAGCTGATATCTAATCTGATGGGTTTTACGAAAGCACCATTACGGTACGTTTAAGCCGATGTCTTTAACTGGGAACTTCTTGAATGTGCTCGCATGGTAACGTACCAAATTCAAGGTACGTGGATACCCCCATTCAAAACCGTGATGGCTTGGAATTTGCTCTTTCGGATCTAAGTACAGGTTGTAAGCCCATGGTGCAGGACTGGCGACTGACAGTACTGTGGCATCAATATTCTTACGCGGTGAAGTCGTATCCATCACTTTAAAATGCACTTTAAACTCGTTCCAACGTAACGCTGCAAACTGGTTATTTGCATAGAAATAGGAGGTTTCACGATTGGATTCACCATCGTCTGCCAACAAGAAGCTCGTCTGGTCGATACCATCAAAATAGCGATCTTTTGGAATCTGGCTGCTTTGACCACCTAGAGCCACCGAGGTATTGAATAAGTCTAAAATGTCAAAGAGGCCATCACTCACGCGACCCGCTTTAATCATACCCGGCCAGTAAGCAATTCCTGGCACACGGATACCGCCTTCCCACGTGGTTCCTTTACCACCTTTCCATGGATGGAAACCTGAATCTGGCCATACATCTTCATTGGCACCATTATCTGAGGTGAAGAATACGATGGTGTTTTCCAACTGCCCTGTATCTTTCAGGGTTTTCATTAAACGCCCCACAATATCATCGACTTCGACTACACCATCTTTATACGGGAATTTGGCGGGGCTTTTGCCGGCATAACCTGGTGCTGGATAGTTGTCGTTATGCAAACGCGAGAATGAATGCACGAGGTAGAAGGGTTCATTCTTTTTCGCAGAACGACGAATAAAACCATCGGAATAATCCGCAAACTTTTGATCCAGACGGCTGATGTCATCAATCGTTTTGATGTTTTGTTCTACTTTAATCGGGCCATTTTTCATACCACTGGTAATTTGTGGTGGCTGAATTGAACGCATCGCTTCAATGCGCTCTGGATCATGAACCAAATTTGGATATAAACGCTCATCCGTCATTTCTGTGATATTTGAAATAACCTGTAAGAAGCCAAAATATTCGTCATAGCCATTTTGCTGTGGATAGGCACCATCAATTTCGCCCAAATGCCATTTACCAATCATGCCGGTACGGTAACCTGCCTTTTGCAACAGACCCGCAGCAGTCACTTCACCCTCCCATGGATTGGCTTTGAGTTTTTCACCCGTTAAGATTGGACGAGTTAAACCAGTCCGAATCGGTAAACGGCCAGTCATCATTGCCGCACGGGATGGCGTACTTAAAGGCTGTGCATAGAAAGAGGTAAAACGCATACCGCCATAGGCCAATTTATCAATATTTGGGGTTGGCGCACCGACTGCTTCACCGCCGCCGTTGGCACCAATATCACCCCAGCCCATATCATCCACAATAAAAATCAGAATGTTCGGGTTACGTCCTGTTTTCTTTTTATAGGCCTCAATTTTTTGCTGTGCAGCAGCATTTTGTGCGGGGTGAATAATCGCGGGTTCCATGTTTTCAGAAGTGATCACCGCCTTCAAAAAAGGATCATCGCTGATGGTCTTTCCTTTTTGATAGGTTGTTGGTGATGCCGCTTGTACTGTCATCATTGCAGCACATGATAATAAAGCCGTCCCGATAGACAAACACAGCTTTGACTTCTTGATACCCATGGTACCCTCCTTGACCGTTTTTTTAAGGTGTAATTATCCCTTCCGACTTACGTCAGAATTTTTTTATACGCTTCCAATTGATTGGCTTATTTCATGCAACACCGTTGTTGAGGTACTGCATCAAGACATCTTGGTCTTTTACTACTTGTCGATAAAATATTTTTAATCCTGCACACAGATAATTTAAGCCTGCCTCTCCCTCTGGCGTGTGTGTAAATCGATTTTTTGGGCATTCTCCCCAGCACAGTGCTAAGAAATCGCAACGCTTACAATATTTGGGTAAAGTCAGATATTTGTCATATGCAAACTTTTCCTGCTTTTTCGAGAACACCAAATCACCTTGATGGATGTCTCGGATATTCCCGAGTTTGAATTCTGGATAGACAAAGTGGTCGCAAGAATAAACATCGCCGTTAAACTCAACCGCGACTGCTTTGCCACAAATTTGCCCTGTGGTGCATTTTTGTGGGCCAAAGCCAAATAATTGTGAAATTACATTCTCAAACTGATCGACAAAAACGTCGCCATAATCCTTGGCGAGCCATTCTTGCCAGATTGTTGCAAGAAAATTGCCCCAATCCTGACTGTTCACCGTCCAACTGCTGACCGCTGTATCAACTTTTTTCAATGCTGATTTGGGTTGCAGCATCCAGTCAGGTTCAACTGGATCAATGCCAGCACTGAACTGAATCATTTTGGGGCGAACTTCATCTCTTAAGTATTGATAGACTTCAAGTGGATACTTGGCATTTACATCATTCACCACACATAAAGCATTAAACTCAATTTGGTAATGACGGAGTAATTCAATGGCCTTGAGCACCAAAGAGTGAGTCGGCTTATCGTTTTTAGTACGACGATAAATATCATGTAAGCGTTCTGGACCATCAATCGAAAGTCCAACTAAAAAGCCATGTTGCTGCAAGAATGCACACCACTCATCATCTAGCAACAAACCATTGGTTTGTAAGTCATTAAAAATCGCTTGATTGGGCTTCTTATATTTTTGTTGCATAGCAACAATCTGTTTAAAGAAACCTAGCCCCATTAAGGTCGGTTCGCCACCTTGCCAACTAAACACCACTTCTGGTCCAGTTTGCGCTTCAATATATTGACGGATATGCAACTCTAATACCGAAGCTTCCATACGCGGATATTTCGGTTGATTAAGGAAATCTTGCTTATATAAGTAAAAACAGTATTCACAATCAATATTGCACTGCGCACCACTCGGCTTAACCATAGAATGGAATTGGTACAATTCATTCTTATGTACCAGTTTCAATTGTGGTGAAATTGAAATATTTTCTACCGCAATTCTGTCTGTATGATTCACCATCATGGTCTAAATCCTTTTAGCAGCAATCTCTTGCAATCCTGCAAGTACTCAATATCTCAGCTATTCTCGAATTCAATATTGACGAGCTATATGTATTCGATTTCCCATCGATATTTTTTAACAAGCTGATATTTTCAAAAACACCTTCTTCATCCTGAATTATGGGGCTCTTAAAAATATAACTTGCACCTCCAACTCAATCATTGAGTCTTGGAGCCGCTTCTGAAGATTAACAGCCTTAAAGCATGGAACAACCATGCAAAAGAATGGTTGCTGAATGGTTTTGCATAAAAAAATCGGCAAGCAAGAGCAAAAAATCGGCTTTTAATCAGCGCAAAAGAAGAGAAAATAATGCCCAAAGGTTAAGTAGAAATACACATCGACTGTCGGGACTACAGCCAAATGCTGCCCCTGAGTATTAAAATTTTAATTCCAGAAGATCATTTGCAAGCTAAGCTTTCTTAAACCCAGCCTTTTTACTGCCCCTATCAAAACAATAATGTCGAATGCACTGGCCCTAAATGAGTTTAGATCAAGAGTTTTTACATGGATCAGCATGATGCTCACAGCAAACTAGCTCCTCAAAGTTTTAAAGAGTACTTGTAAATGTATCCAGCAAGATTTTGCAGCACAATTGAAAGCAGATCGATGCTTGAAAAGCCAAACTGCTGTTAGCTCAATCTGATAGAACAGCAAACAAAATCAAGTTTGCATTAGACTTCGTCACAGCAGCAATTTTTTGTCATGGCTTTGAAGCTCTATGCGTATCCCTCTAAGTTTCGGGAATATATGATCGTCAAAACTGTAATACCTCGACACATCGGTAGCCCGTTTTAGATCAGTTCGCACCCTGCACTAAATTTTGTTTGGGCAATAACTTACATCCACAAGATAAAGCATCATTTACACGAGCAACCGCTTTCCCCATCACCAGCATATGTGGATCACCAACAACAATCGTAGCAACGACTTTATGTAATGGGCATGTTGCTTTATCTCCAACACAGGCTACAGCAATACCGTCAATTAAATAGCTGGATTGACCCGAAATCACCTTCCCGCCCCCCGTTGTAGGGCAACCTACCGTAATATAAGGTGTAGCCATAATCTAATTCCTCAAAAATAAACTATAAGACTTCAAATTCAATTCTTCTATTTTTCTTTCGCCCTTCTACAGTTGCATTATCTGCGACAGGCTTTTCTGAGCCTAAACCAGCCGTACTCAAACGTTCTGCAACGATTTTCTTTTCAATCAAATACGCTTTAACGGCTTCAGCTCTCGCTAAACTTAACTGTGCATTTTTCTTTGCATCACCAGAACTATCGGTATGACCAATAATTTTGACATTTTTATTTTGTACCTGAGCTAAAGCAACCGCCATCTCATCAAGGATTTTTGTGCCCGATGCAGTCAAAATGGCACTTCCTGATTCAAATTCAACAATCCGATCTTTTAAGGCATCATCGACAACTTTCTGTTCTGATTGATTCGCAGAAAGTAATGCATTGATTCGATACGGTGGTTGCACCAAAGACTGATACATCGAAGTAATCGGTTGTATTTCACTCGGATTATTCAATTTTCCAGTTAATTCGACCTGCGTGCCTTTTACCGCCAACTTTCCAGCACTGACTTTTTTTAAATCAGGCGTAATGACACGCGTCACCAAATCATTCCATCCGTTTGGTACAGCAACCGCACGAATTTGGACTTTATCTACCACCTGATCTGCACCATATACCGCATATAATTTTTGTAAAATCGCCTGTTTACTGGCTTCATTCGGAACGACACCTTCAACAATAATTGGCTGTGCATAAGCCAAACAGCTGCAATATAGTCCAACACTAAACATTAGTGAGCTAAATAGTTTTTTATTGATTGCATTCATTTTCTTATTAACCATGTATAAACGTTTGTTTAAAAAGTTTGATGCCTTGATTTAAGCTAAGCTGGCGCTCACAAAGCGCTTGTTCCAATACGGCTAATCCAGCATTTTGCTCCAAATAAGTATCTATCCACCCAGCATCAATCAATGAAACCCAGCGCTCCGAATTGAAGTTTTGTGAAAAAATATCACTTAGGGCAAAAATATCTGCACCTTGGAAACCAAATAACAAAACAGGCTCATGCTGATGGAATAAGCCAATCAAAACTTCGGTATTTTGATGACCAAGAAACATGTTGATTAAATTGACCCAAAATGCTGCTATTTCATAACTATAACGCGCATTATGAATTGGTAAAATCAGCACCTTATTCAGCTTGGCCACACCAAAATTAAGGATTGGTTGGAGTAATAAACCAAGACCTATCATGCTTTGCGCCAATTGATAACTATTCAGTTTCATTAATCCTGCAAATGAATGCATCGTATGATTATCAAAAAAATCTAAGTGTGTATTGGCATGTGTTTGCGACAAGTCGCGGCTAAAATCCGCTAATAATTCGACTAACTCTTCAGGATCTCGGACTGTTTTTAATCTTTTATTCTGCTGAAATAAATGGACTAAGGTCGGTTTATAAAGCAAAGGGGCATAAGACAAATTCAGTGCAGGATGCGAAACTTCAATTAAATGACTTAAAACCATTGGAAATTTTCGCCCCGATGAATCTTCACTAGACGCTAAGTTCGCTAGCAAAAACATCTGTTCGACAGGATTTGCTATAAAAAAATCTAGACTGGGCAGACTTTGATAAGCTTCATCGAAGTTGGCATTTTTCTTTGCCAACTCCAATGCCTCTGTCATCCAACGATCAATCATATTGATGATTGCAGATTGCCCTTTGCTTTTTAAAAAATCACCACGAGCAGGACTTTTACCAAAATACAAAGATGTGGATTTAATGATCTGCATTTGAACCTCCCGCATCTCGATGCCAACATTGCTGCATTAGTTATTCACTCCTGACAATGATGATTGCGGATTGGATACGGCAGTATTCCCCGACTGATCAGGTTTGATTGCCTCAGGTGCAACTTGGGCAGCAACAACACGAACCGCTTTATCCATGACCACTTTATCGACCAATTGCAAACCGGCATAACCGCGTCCAGAACCGACATTACTGCCACTATTACCGCTAATCAGACGGAAATTGAGTTTAACCGACAAGGCTGGATTTTTAGGATCAGCCCATGTCATTTCAAAACTTCCATTCTGCGGTTTACGTTGCGCCGAATCGATTAAGCGATTAATGCCATATTCACCTGGTGCATCAAAAATGGTATGGGTTTGTCCCTCTAAATCGACCGCAGTAATTCGTACTCCAGGAATTGCACCTGGATTTGGCCAAATAAAGTTCACCCATTGCTGAATACCGTTTTCATACAGCATGCGTTGCCCATCAATATCAATGCTATACGACTGCAACTTTGGATTTGGCAAAGGATAAAACTGAAAATTGGACTGATTTGCCGCTGCAGTTGCCGCAGTTTGATTGAGTTCTCCAGTCGCAACCCCATTTGCAGGTGCAACATAACTTTGGAAATTCATCACAAATTGTGGATTTAGACCAATCCCTAAATCTTTCCATGTTTTCGATGACAGCATATAGCCGCGTCGTATCACCAATGGATCTAAACTTTCTTTCACAAATCGGGCAATACTGCCAGTTTCACCAAAAACTTGACCAATTTCACCACTGGTGGCTTGAATAGTTGCCGCTGGATTAAATGGATATTTCTTTGCCAAATTTTGACTAAACGGTTGATAGGCCTGCATCTGCCATAATTTATTGATTTCATCTTGGGCTGGTAACAACAATGCATTAAATGCTTGCGTTAATGGGCTAACCAATAAACGCTGTAACATTTGCTGATCTGTCGCATTTAAACCAACTGTGAGCTTTTCATCTACAATTTTTTGAGTATTATTAAATACAGATGCCTGATCATTAATTGTCTGTTTCACCACAGTTAATGCATTTGGACCAATGTCCCCTGCATTTTTCAGATCATTAAACTTACTTCGTACCTGCGACAAACTGTTTAAATACTCATCCAATAATGATTGATTTTGCTGATCATCACGCTTACGAACCAATTGATAAAACACAACAAATTCTTGAGATATCGGTCCTTGGGCTTGCTGCAATGCTTTTTTTACAGCATCTTCATTATTTTGTCTTAGAATTTTACGTTTAAACCAAGCCACAAAACCTGTTTGAGGGGCAGCAAGCTCCGCTTGAACAACTGGATTATCCCAACTGGTTTCCTGCGCCACGCGATTTAAAAAGAGACGTATTGGCGAATTTTGGGACTCTCCCAAAATATCAACAATACGAGCATCAGCCTTAAAATCCGTCCCTTTGGCATAATGCACAGCATTAAGAAACTTTTTCCATTCTGCAATATATTCTTGCTTATATAACTGTGTCAGTTGTTTTCTGATTTGATCAGGACTACCACTAAACGTTAAATCATCTGACTGAGTCGTGTTAAGCACCCAATCTTTTGTATCTGTTGGTTTATTGGCGGCTGCATCAATTGCTTTTGCAACATAATCATCCCATGCATGGTAAGTAAATACGCCAGGTAATGCATACCCCCCCATTACGATAGTTTTATTGTTTTCACCGACGATTTGGGCAACGGTTAAAGCTGGGTAGCGAACCGCTGCACGCATTTTAATTTCATTATAAACACGATCCCGTGCAGGCATCCCACGCACCACAGATACCATCACTTGTCGTGTCTGCTCAACCAGTTGCGTATCCGCATCCAAGACAGGAAAATTTTTCTGATTGGCCAATGTCATTGCATAACTCAGCACTTGCTCTGCTTTTTGAGTCAGCTCTGCTTGAGGCATTGCTCCTCGATTCGCCAATAACCAAGAACGCCAAAATTTAGTGACCTGATCACTTAAATGACTGGCATCCATATATTCGGGATTGCTCATCATCAAATAAGCTTTTAAAGCGTTATAAGCATCTTGGGGATTATTATCTGAAGGTTCAAAATACTGAGGGCTTTGCTGTGCAGATGCTTGCTGAATTTGAACATTGGCATGATTTGCTTTCAATACGGCTTCATTTGCCTTCACCCGCTGTAAATATTGCTCGATATTTTGTTGGGAGGGCTCTAGAACCAGTTGACGAATCCCCTTCAGATACTCAACTTCGAGCTTTTCTCTTAATGCTTGACCTTGATATAAGCCAAATGAAAATTTAAATGGTCGATCCTGTTCAAAACTATCCAATTGCTGCAGGCGATTTTGCAAAATTAATAAGGCATCAAACTGTGTAGCCAATTCGCTGCCTGTACTTTTTTCCATTTGCATTACTTTATTTAGGTCAGCCTGCACATCTACAATTAACTGCTGGTTATTTCGATAAGACCAAACCCATGCACCTAGACACAACGACACGGCCAAAAGAGCAATCATAAAACCCAAATAGCGTTGTCGTTTACGCATAGGGTTAATATGCTGTTTGACCAAATTCTTGTCTTTTAAAATGACATTTGAAAATAATCCTTTTAAAAAATATCCATGATTTTGAGTAGTCACTGCAAGAGAATGCTCAGGTTGCTCTAATAATGTTAGATCAAACTCTTGTGCAATTTGCTCAGTCATTGGACTTTCAATCATGCCCTCTTGCAGGGCACTGGTAAAATAAAAACCACGGAAAACAGGCTTAAATTGATAGGGATTATCTTCAAATAGTGCAGCAATAAATGTTTTTACCGCAGGTTTAAGCGTTTTAAATTCCAACGGAAAAGTCATCACCCCTGGCGAAATATTCTGCGCGTTCCGACGACTTAAATGTGTGGTACTAACACTCTTCAATCCATCAAATAAAATATTATAGTGCTGTTCAAATAATTCAGACGCATTCGGAGCAGATTCAGGATGATATGGGAGTGTTGCCCCCCAAACCTGATCAAATTCTTGACCATCATAGCAATCAAAAAACTCCGTAAAACCTGCAATCAAATCCATTTTGGTAAAGACAACATAGACAGGTGCAAAAACCTCTAATCGCTCGGTCAAATCTTGAATACGTGCTCTTAAATTTTTCGCTAATTTAAGCGACTTTTCTGGGCTTTGGCTAATCAGTTCCGCAATACTGACCACCACAATCAGGCCATTCACGGGAGCTTTGGGACGGTTTTTTTTCAATAATTTTAAAAAGCCCAACCACTCTCCATGATCTTCGGCATAAACTGAATAACGACCTGCGGTATCGAGTAATACACCGTCTGTAGAAAAAAACCAGTCACAGTTTCTCGTTCCACTCAGCCCTGCAGAAACCACTTTTTGATGCGATTCTTCGAATGGAAACTTGAGACCAGAATTATAAATTGCTGAACTTTTTCCAGCAGCAGGATTACCAATCACCATATACCAAGGCAATTCATAAAGTGCTGCATTGCCTTTTTTATCCCCCAATCTGGATTTCCGAATCAATTGGATGGATTCTTTCATCTGCTGTTGAATCAGCTTTAATTCTTCATTATTTTTTGTCTGGCCATATTCTGCATCAGTTTCTTTACCAATCGCCTCTGCGAGTTCTTCGCCTTGGCGCTCATGTTTTCTGCGTTGTATTAACCAATAAATGCCATAACCGATCAGGCCCACAACATAGGCCACGCATAACAAAATAAAAATATGTCGAGGAATCACATTATATGAGGATAGCAGTGCCACAAATAATGAAAGGGCAATAATGGCTTTGGGGTTGGTAATGTACTGCCATAAGTAGCCTAAAATTATATACATTGTTTTCTCATCAATTTTAATATTATGTTTGGTTAAATTCAGTTAAGTCATCTTCGGCATAAACATGCATTAAAGCCTGTGCAGCATCTAAGCTATAAACAAAACCATGAACAGATTCAGGTACCTGTAGCCCCAAAATAAAGGCATAGATTTTGGCCAGATTTTGGGTATGGCCTAAACTGTAATGGCTATATAGATGGTGATGCGGTTGTATCGACGAAGAGTCAAAATATTTTGAAATCTGTTGAATAACCCGAGGCTGGGCAATATTGTCAGGCAACACAATAAATGGCTGTTCTAATTCATATTGTTCAAGATTTTCAATATTCAATCGTTTTAAAGCATCTGCTGCATTTACTTCATTCAGAACAAGATCCAGAACTTTTATATGAGGCTGTCCTAAAATCTGTACTGTTTGACTTGCAATACAACAACTACCGACAAACTCAGCAGGAATATATTGATCGGTCCGCCAACTATGATCATCAATCAATTCTTGGTCTAATGCCGAATCTGCCACCAAAAGAAATGAAACTTCAGCAGTCTGATTTTGGATTTTTTTTAATAAATTCATCCATTTTGAATAACAATTGTGGATATCCCAATAGTGATATTGAATCTTGAGCTGCTGCGGCAGCAATCCTAAGTTATGCAGAAAATCCTGTATAAGATGCTCACTCTCAGTTTCATTCCAAACATGCAATAAAGTCTCGGATAGCACCAGATGTACATTGAGATGATTTAAACGTGGAATATCCTTAAGAGCAGGGATCTCTTCATCCTCTTGAGCATCTGCCTTGATCCAAGCAGGATGAATACGATATTCATAGGCAAGCTGCTGATCATAAAACATAGCCGATTGTTTTAAATGCTCAACCACATTGAGTAACACCTCTTCGTTTTCATATAACTCGTTCTGAATAAAGTGCTGAATCCGCTTCTGAATGTTTGCAATGAATGAATCTTCAAACTCCTCATCTTCAGCAGCAGTCAATTGCTCCTCGATACGGTACGATAAAATTGGATTACCAATATGATTCATAAGGACTGTATCTAATGTTGGAGCAAGCATATCCAAAGTTTGATGAAACGCCTCTTGGTTCCTTCCGATTGCACTCTGCAATGAGGTTGCATACACATGCAATCGGATATGCTCCACATCCGCTGTTTTATTTGCGACTGAGTCAGTCACACTGCTTTCCGCCTGCATCTGCTCATTCAGCTGTTTTTTCTGCGATGCGGCTTTATACCCAGTCCAAATTAAATATGGACTTAACAGTATTAAACTGATGACACTGGGTAACAAAAACAAATACAGGAATAAATCTTCAGCCGTAGGCTCGAACTTTGAATCTTGCCAATAGACAATCACGACAGCAGAACTTAAGAAAAATACACTTAAGACTGTACTTACTATTAGCTTAAGCATATGAAATTTCCCGAATCAGCGGATAACAAAACTGTTGGTGTTCTTGGTGATCATCAGACAGCAAGAAGCTGCTCTGCCCTAATCCCATATTTCCCAGAGAACTGAGAACAATAGAATGCATTTCGTCCATTTTGAGAATAAGGCGAACATCGACCTGTAATGTTGGGCTACACCAACTTTGGACTATTTTTTTGAGTTTTAGACTTAAACTTTTTTGCGGTAAATAATCCAAATAATCTTGATAGCTTAATGGACCAATTTGGATTTCAATCTTTCCATCCACTTGGCGAATTTTTTCACCACAAAAGGTATTTATACCCAATGAACTTTGATGATTCCCGCCCAAACAGGTTTTTTGCTTATCGCTCAAATAAAATGTTTCAGTGATAAATTCTTGAATATGCACCTGCTGTTTTAATACACAACACAACATGGTCTGCATCGCATGCACATTATTATTTTGACCTTGCAACAGACCAGAAAACTCAGCAAAGAAATGTACTAAATCCGTATCTCCCTTATGATTTTTCTGACATCCACTCAAAGCATGTAAAATATTTAAATAGTGGTTTTCTTGCTCAATTTCATAACGAATAGGTAAATGATAAGTTAGGCTAGAGTCGACATACTGACTGGTTAACTTATGATTGAATAGCCCGATAAATTTCTGAATTTCAAGTCGTTGCTTTCTAGGTGCTAGCTTTACTTTCTGCGTATACGTATAGGGTAAAGCTCCTTGTATCCCCATCAACCCAACAATCAGGTTCTTAATCTCAACTTTTTCATCATTAACGGTTAATGACTCGATTTCTGCCGCAGGGAAATTCAGATTAATTGAACTTTCAAAACTGAATTGACTCGACCAATCCAACCCCTGTTTTAATGCAGGCTGATGACGTAACAAACGTGTCGTTTGTATAAACTCATAAGCGGTAGGAACTTGAAATAAGTTATCAATTACAGAAGCTTCTTGCCACCAACGTTCTGCACGCATTGGTATAACTCCTGTCCTGATTGATCATCAATGATATTCAGATCGATAAAACTGTTCATCTGAACTTTTAAATTAAAAACATGACTTAATAATTGACTAAATAGATACAGACTATGCCCTCGAAAAACTTCCGATTTCATCACTAGACTGACCTTTAAACCACGCACAAATGCTGGAAATGGCTTGATATCCATCATTTTATGACTGAGCTCAAACCTGACCTGCTGAATTGAATTAATTAGCAAATGATTTTCTTGTGAATTCGGTAAATTATATAAAGTCAGTAATTCCTGAATGGGCTGAACCGAATCATCTTGCATTAAAGACATTAAATTGAGTGAAAGGTGAGAAACCAGACGCCATTGTTCAGATTTATTTCCCGAAAATGCATAACACGCTGAAGGTCTTTTTAATACCAATGCTCTGCGAATTAATCCTGTGCTGGTGGAATTTAAAACCTGATGACTCATACTCATGGCTTCATAAGGCAAGTTACCATTCGAGCACAGCAAAGTTGAGCTAATAAAGTCAGATTTTATTTCTTGCGGATTAAGATTTTTAGAAAGAATGGAGTAAAATATTTCACAGTTTTTCTGATTTTGTTTTGTATTTAAAGTATAAAAATATTGAAGATTATCTTTGTGTGCATGACTCATTGCAAAAAAAGGAGAAATTGGATAATTCACTTCTTCTTGATCATGTTTTTCTCTTATCATTTGCATCTTTAAAATAGAATATACCCGATAAAACTCTGGATGATGGGCATCGGTTAAAATGGGATATTCTATTTTTTTATGATCAATCTTCTGTGGCTCGGCTTGTTTTTCAAAAAGATTAACGGCTGGGCTGGTAAAGAGTTTAAAATTCGCAGTACTTAATGCAGAATAATTATGAACTAGGACGGGATCACTTAAATTTAATTTCAAGTGTACCTGCAATTCAAAATGTTGACCGTGTAGTTTTAATTGCTTAAGAAAGTTTAGATTCAAGTTTAAATAATTAAATTTTTCTGGAAAACAAAAATACTCCATCAACAGGCGATAAGCATGATGAGTATGTTGATCGCGCGGTAATACACTTTCATTTTCGCCAAACCCCATAACAGTAAAGGGATTATCAATATATACGACATGTTGACCCGATTTTATACTGAACCGAGTTTCTGATCTAAACACCGCATCCAAAAACTGTAAGGGAAAATTTGATATTGCATCCAAATAAATCGGAAGTGATTGATGTTCTAGCCAATCTTCCGCTCCATTATAAATTTCGAAAGAAAATGCTAATGATGCATTTTGATTTAAATGAATATGCGAACTTTGATTAGAAGTGAACTCTAACCCTTTCAGCTGTATGGGTAATAAATGCACATCCAAACTGGTTTTAAATTCACACTGAACCCCCTTAACACTTCTGGATTTGAGTGCAATTTTGGCAGGAATCACATGGACTTCAGTTAATTTTTTTTGCTTTTCAATATCTTCAAAACTGATGACTGTGCAGGCAGGGAAATGACGTAAATATTGCGGAAACATCACCTCAAACAAAGAATGGGTGAAGAGGTCGTAACTATCAACTAACTTCTTATCAATTCTAGCGGCAATCAAGGAAAAGGCTTGAATAAGCCGTTCAATATGCGGATCATCAATTTGTTCTTGATTCAATGATAAACGTTGCGCAATTTTGGGATACTTTTTAGCAAAATCACGCGACTGTTGCCCAAATTCTTGAAGTTGCTTTTCGTAATACGGTAAAAGTTCTTCTATCACAATATTATCCTGAAAGCTTAAGACTGGGCTGACACAACATATTGTTGTGTTGTAGGTTTTAATAAAGCATCGAAAACCACAGGTTCATACAGAGGATGAATATTTAAAAAGGCCTGAATGGTTAAACAGAGTGCCCCCATATTGTGACCATCTAATAGCATTTCGACTTTGACTTGTCTTAAACGAGGTTCATGCGCAGAAATAGATTGTTCAATCGATTGGCAAATCTTATCTCGATCTAATGGATTTGCGGTTGATAAACCAACAAAATCTATAATGCCAAATTGGATAATTGACTGTTTAACCAAGGGATATTGGTCTAAAGCCGCATCTAACTTTGCCACACGACTATTCAGTAAATCTTCAAGATCATTCGCAACAGACTGTCTTAATTCTTGTAATGACAAACCGTTTATAGTCTCATTTTCTGGCAGTAAACGGTCAAAAAGTGTCGAACGGAAACCGTAAGGGTACAACTGATCTAAGCTCATTTTGATGATCTAAATTCAACAGTGATTTATTCAAAAAATAGAGGACAAGCCATGCTGTCCCCTATTTTCAGGTCGTTGTTTAATTAAGCAGCATAAGATGCCGTGTTATTAGACAATGACCATTTCTTAGTCACAGCACCTTTCGCAGTACCATTAATATCCTGTTGGTTATACGTCCACTCAACCGCAGCATATTTCAAACCAAAGGTTTCAGTTGGTACACCTTCTTCATTCACGCTTGGCGCTACACTCGAAACTAAGACATGCTTAAGTTTGATTTGAAGATATTTGATACGCTTATCACCATTGGCACGGTAAAAATCGATTTGTACTTCATCAAAGGTATAACCCGCTGAACATGCTTCCCAAAGTTTAGGACTCGTTGCATCCAAGTCTTTGACAAAATGCATATCCGCATGTTCCACACGTTCAGCCGTATGACCACCGACGCTTGAAGAAGTTGCAGATTTTGGCTGACGGATATTGTGTGCCCAAGAGTTTACCTCTAACCAGCCCTTATGCTCTGAGTCGCGTGACTCACCATCAACTTTGTATTTACCTCGAAACTCGACGTATATATCTTTCATGGAATTATCCTATTATAAAGTTCTTAATTATTTAGCTGTTCTTAATTTAATTAGAAGACTGAGGCAACTCAGTGACAAGTCGCAAAGAGACGGACAACTCGTCCAGCTGGAAATGTGGTCTTAAAAAAACCACAGACTTGTAGTGACCAGGCTGTGCTGGATTTTCTACAACTTTCACGGATGCTTCTCTTAAAGGAAATTGTGCTTTCGCTTCTTGAGAAGCCCCATCATCCAGTAATACATATTTAGCAAGCCATTCATTTAAAAAGGCTTCAACATTTCCTGCCGAAGCAAAACTTCCGACTTTATCTCGCATCATTGCTTTTAAGTAGTGTGCGATGCGAGATACTGCCATGATGTATTGGATTTGACTGGATAAAGCTGAATTGGCATTTGCGGTATCGCTATCGTATTTTTTAGGCTTTTGTGCAGATTGCGCACCGAAAAATGCTGCATAATCAGTATTTTTACAATGCACCAAAGGAATAAAGCCCAAATCACTCAGCTCTTTTTCGCGACGGTCTGTAATTGCAATTTCGGTTGGGCATTTAAATGCAACTTCACCATCGCTGGTTTTAAAGGTATGTACAGGCAGCCCTTCGACTAAACCGCCACCTTCCACCCCGCGAATCGCGGCACACCAACCATGCATATCAAAAGCATTGGTTAAACGCGTACCAAAGGCATAAGCAGCATTCATCCACAAATATTCATCATGATTTTGGCCGGAAACCTCTTCAACAAAATTGAAACCTTCGGTTTGGGTTCCTTGTTTCGGATCATAAGGTAAACGTCCCAAAACACGTGGCATAGTTAATGCAACATAGCGCGCATCATCACTTTCTCGGAAAGAGCGCCATTGTACATATTCAGCTGTCTCAAAAATCTTAGAAACATCACGTGGCCGGTCAATATCGGTAAATGATTCAAGTCCCAACATATTGCAGCTTGTGGCAGAAATAAATGGTGCATGCGATGCTGCAGCCACATGAGAGATCTGCTCCAGCAAATACATATCTGCTGGTGTACGATCAAATTCGAAGTCCCCAATTAAGGTTGCATACGGCGCACCACCAAATGACCCATATTCTTCTTCATAGATTTTCTTAAACAACGTGCTTTGATCAAAGTCAGTCGCACTTTGAAAATCTTTAATCAATTCTTTTTTGGTGGTATTAAGCATGCGAATCTTAATTAAAGGATTCGAAGGTGACTCTTGGCAGAAATAATATAGCCCACGCCAAGTTGATTCGATTTTCTGAAACTCGGCATGATGCATAATTTTGCTGAGTTGCTGCGAAATTAAATGATCAATTTCAGCAATACGTTTATCAATCGACATAGACATATTGTCAGAGACTGTGATAGTTCCAGACATGACTTCTTTTGCAAGTTCTGCAATCAGACTTTTTGCCCGGTCATGTTCATCATCAGTTCTGGCAATACGGCTTTGCTCTACGATTGAATCTAATAAAGTCAGCTCAGTATTATTGTCTTGAACAGCAAGAGCAGATTGCATATTACTCATTGTCTGCTCCTGCTTCTTGACTCAATTGTCGAACTTGCTCAGTATTTTTCAAAACCTCATCAAGTAAATCTTCTAGACGCTCACTATTTGAAATTTTATTGCGTAAATCGGTCAGACGTTCACGTGCTTCTACCAATTTACGCAGTGGTTCAATCTGTTGCGCAATATTTTCTGGACGAAAATCATCCATAGATTTAAAGGTCAAATCAACCCCAAAGCGCCCACCCTTTTCTGTCAGGGTATTTTCTACCTGAAACGCTGCTCGAGGTGCCAGTGATTCCATGACTTCATCAATATTCTCTAAATCAACATTGATAAATTTCTTATCTTTTAATTTCGTTTTTTCATGCTCAGATGCCGCTGAAAAATCACCTAACACCCCAACAACAAAGGGTAATTCTTTGATTTCTTTACCTTCACCCACTTCAACGTCATATGTTAATTGAACACGTGGAGGACGAATACGTTGCAATTTTTTTTGCACGCTTTCTCGTTTAGCCATGATTTTTTAACCTTAAATTAAATTGTTATAGACCTGCAAAAGGATTGCTACTGGTATTGCTCGTAGTTGTATTTGTTTTCGCTATGCTTGTATTGGGTTTCGTTTTGTTTGCTGGAGGGTTGGCTTTTGATTTAGTTTTACTTTTCGAAGCAAATACTTTAGTGGTTTTTGCTTTCGACGATTTAGAAGAACTTGGATTCTTTTCAGCAGTATTAAGTGCTGTTTCTAACAACACTGAAGCGGGTTTAGCTGAATTGATTGCCCGCGTAAAATCCTGCGCAGCAGGGTAAGTAATATCTGAACTTAAATAACGCATTTCTTTCTGACGCATCTGTTTTAATGCATCATTAGCAATACCAGTTGCTGCTAAAAATTTAACATCGGTCAGTGTATTACCTTGCACTTTTTCTGCTTCAAGTTGCTGAACAATGGCTAATGCTTTTTCATTTTTCCCAATCAACTGAAAGCGTTGCGCAGCTTGAACTAAATATCCATTTTTATTATCTGCATTTTTTTTATCACAGATTTGAGCATAGGTTTTTAATAAAACAGAATCTGTTTCACCAGCAATCAGCGGATTTTTCTTAATACAGCTTCTTGAAATATCCACTTCTGCATTACTCGCGAGTGTACTCATAGATACACAGCACAATGATAAACATGCAGATATCAAAATATTAGTTTTCAAAACAACCTCTGTTTATAAAGTATTTATCTAAAGTTTTAACCACATTCACTGGTTTTTACTTTATGTATTTTTAAAGTAGGCAGATTTAACTAAAAAATAACCGCACTCGTCAAGACAAATTTCGTCAACTTATGACAATTAGCAAGTGTAAATAACACTTTTTTTCTTAAATTTTATGGTATAAGATGCGCACGACTTTATACCAATTAATTAAAAACATAATTTTTCATATTAAAAGTTATGATTTTTTGACTAAGAAAACTTGATTATTACTTTATTATTAATAGCTTATTCACTGTATATTTTTATTTTAAAGTAAGCATTTATTCTTAGTCTCAAAAGCTGAGATCCATGATGAATAATTTAAAAGTTTTAATTACAAAATTGTCTATACCTGTGCGTGAGGCACTTGAAAAGGCAGCGAATTTTTGTGTTTCTCAACAAAATTTTGAAATAGAAATTGAACATTTATTCTCTGAAATTGTTAAACAGCCTGCTGATAACGATTTAAAAATATTACTAAAAAAATATAAAATTTCTGAACCTGATTTAATTCATGATTTATCACAGAGTATTGCTCAATTACCCAAAGGCAATACTCGCACCCCTATTTTTGCACGATCGATTGTCCGATTATTTGAACAAGCTTGGTTGGTCGCCTCTGCTGAACAAAAGCCCGTTATTCGCAGTAGCCATCTTCTTGTCGCCTTACTTACGGCTTCAGATCTCTTTCAAATTGCCAGCCGAGCATCTTCACTGTTAGAAAACTTTCCAATTGACAGCATGAAGCATCAATTTGGGGAATTATGTCAACAAAGTATTGAATCTGAGCCAACTACAGCAAAGCATCCCAAATCTGATGTGAGCTCCGATACTACACAGCAAAAATCTGCCAAAACACCTGCACTAGATCAATACACCATCAATTTAACGGAAAAAGCACAACGAGGTGAAATTGATCCAGTCATTGGTCGTGAGCATGAAATTCGTTTAATGCTCGATATTCTGATGCGCCGCCGTCAAAATAATCCAATTTTAACGGGTGAACCCGGTGTTGGAAAAACAGCTGTTGTTGAAGGTCTCGCATTAAAAATTGCACAAAATAATGTGCCTGCAGCACTCCAAAATGTGCAATTACGGACCTTAGACATGGGGCTGTTACAAGCAGGTGCCAGTGTCAAAGGTGAGTTTGAAAACCGACTCAAACAAATTATTCAAGAAGTCCAAAGCTCAAGCCAAGCTATTATTTTATTTATTGATGAAGCCCACAGCCTAATTGGAGCTGGAGGTCAAGCTGGGCAAAACGATGCTGCGAATTTACTAAAACCTGCGCTTGCCCGTGGTGAACTGAGAACAATTGCTGCAACGACATGGGCTGAATACAAACAATACTTTGAAAAAGATGCCGCTTTGAGTCGTCGCTTTCAAGTAATTAAAGTTGAAGAACCAAGTGAAGCTGTTGCGATTGATATGTTGCGCGCCATGATTCCAGTCATGTCCGCCCATTTTCAACTCGCAATTGATGATGAAGCCATTATTACCGCAGTGCATGCCTCACATCGATACATTACAGGAAGACAACTTCCAGATAAGGCAATTAGTGTATTAGATACGGCTGCTGCACGGGTTGCATTGACTCAGAATGCGCAACCAGTCGCCTTAGATCAAGATAAGGCGCAATTGCATAATTTGCTATTAGAACTAAATATCCTTGAAAAGGAAAATCAGCTTAATGCGATTCATAATGAACGTATCCACCAGATTAAACAGTCCATTCAACAATTAGAACAAAATATCCAGACTTTAGAACAAAAGTGGCAACAAGAATTAGCACTGGTGCAACAAATTCAAGCGATGCAACAGAGTAGTACACAACAGCCAACTGAAACAATCGCTGAGCTCCGAAAACAATTGCGTACTCTACAAGGTCAGCATCCGCTAGTGTTTGAACGCGTAAATGCAACGATTATTCATGAAATTATCTCTGACTGGACTGGTATTCCTATCGGCAATATGGTCAGTGATGAAATTAAACAAATTTTAAGTTTAGAAGAACAACTTTCTCAACGTGTCATGGGGCAACCTTATGCCTTAAAGCAACTGGTGCAAGGAATTAAAACATCTAAAGCAAAATTGGAAGACCCCAATAAGCCTCAAGGTGTCTTTATGCTAGTCGGACCAAGTGGGGTCGGTAAAACAGAAACCGCTTTGGCATTGGCACATGAGTTATATGGTGGTGAATCCCATCTCATCACCATCAATATGTCTGAGTATCAAGAAGCTCATACCGTTTCTTCATTAAAAGGTGCACCTCCAGGTTATGTTGGCTACGGTCAAGGTGGCGTATTAACTGAAGCTGTGCGTCGCAATCCCTATAGTGTGGTGCTGTTGGATGAAATTGAAAAAGCCCATAGTGATGTTCAAGAACTGTTTTATCAAGTCTTCGACAAAGGAACACTAGAAGATGGTGAAGGTCGCGTAATTGACTTTAAAAACACCACGATCTTGCTAACCTCCAACACTGGCTCCAGTGCCATTATGCAAGCCTGCTTAAATCAACCCATTGAGCAATGGCCAACCGCGGAACAATTGCTAGATCAACTTAAACCAAGTTTATATCAGCAATTTAAGCCAGCCTTTTTAGGTAGAATGCGCATCGTTCCCTATTTCCCATTACATGATGATCTTTTAATTCAGATTATTGAGCATAAATTAGCGAAAGTCATTCAACGACTAGAACAGCAATATCAAACACAAGTGCAGTACAGTGCTGAAGTCCCAGAACTGTTACTAAACCGTTGTACCGAAGTTGATAGTGGTGCACGCAATATTGACCACATTTTAAATGCAACGATTTTACCCGCGCTAGCAACAGAAATTTTACTTGCCCTTAGTGAACAAAAGCTTCCTCAACAGATTTGGATTGATGTGCAAGATGATGAAATCAACTATGTACTGGATCCTCACATTAAGTCGGCCAAGAAGAAGATTGCTAAAAAACCTAAATTAGAAACCTTGTAAAAACAGACTCGGATTATTCAGCACTTATGAATTTTTCACTTGAATCCTTGCTTGAACCCATAGCGGGTTCTCGCGCTTGTGGAGAGGATTTGTCTTTCTCCAATGAATTCCATGCCATAAAAAAAGCCAAGACTCAGGATGACCCTTTACTCGCCTTGGGTGATTGGGTTACGGAACCTAAACAGGCAGATTGGCAATTTGTTGCTGAGCAAAGTAGCATGCTGCTTGCCAATAAAAGTAAAGATATTCGCTTACTGACTTGGTTATCTGAGGCTTGGGCACATTTATATGGCTTCCAAGGTATTGCCTCAGGATTAGAATTGTCCTATCGCTTACTAGAGCAATACTGGTTAAAGCTACATCCTGAAATTGAAGAGGATGATTTAGACCAACGCCTCGGTCTACTCAAAGGTTTAGTCAATCAACTGCCAGTGCTCATCAAAAAAACCCCACTGATGGAAACTTCCCCAGCTTACTCGTTGTTTGATTATGAAAACTTTCTTTATCAACATAATCAACTCCGCAAGCAATCTGAAGATGAGGATCATGGGATTAATGCTCAACAGCTTGAACAATTTGAGTCAGCACTAGCGACGAGTGCTCAAAATATACAACTACAAAATTACCAAAATTTTGAATTAATTTTGGCGCACTGGGAAAGTTTGAAGCAAGTGCTTGATCAATTGATGCAGCTAGAAGCCCCGAGTTTTGCTCAGATCGATTCACAACTTGAAGATATCCATAAATCCTTAAAAAAAATTTATAAACCCGATCTGTTACAGACCAAGCTAAATACAACTGCACTGACCGCAATGCCTGACAGTAATCTCGGAACACCCCTGCCCGATATCTCCAAAACCATGACAACTATACCTCAGCAGCAACCGCAAAATTTTCAAGCTTCAGCACAAAGCCACCTAAAGAATCGTGAACAGGCAATCAAACTTTTACAAGATATTGCCGAGTATTTTAAAACACATGAACCTCATAGTCCGGTGAGCTACATGCTACAAAAAACTGTGAAATGGAGCCAAATGCCTTTACATGAATGGCTGGCTCAGGTCATTAAAAATGAAAACCCACTGGAATCTGTACAAGAATTATTGGGTGTTCCTGCAACTAGCAATGAAACAAGTAACTGGTAATTTATATGTTTAAAGCAGAAAAGATTCTTTGGGGTGAGGGGCTTTTTTTACGTCCACAACACTTTCAATTACAAGACCGTTATCATGAACAACATTTAAATCACACCATTCGATCTACTATTCCTTTTGCTTATGGTGTGCAAAAAATTAATTTCGATGAAAGCCAATTAAATATCAATGTTCTGGCTTTGTCGTCAATTGAAATGATTTGGCAAGATGGCGAAATTTATACGGCTCCCGCACGTGATCTTTTACCAGAACCGATTTTACTGGATCATTTAAACTTGCGTGGAGAAATGCAAATTTACCTTGCAATGCCCATCGTTCAAGCCAATAAAAAAAATGTCTCTTATGAACAAACAACGCAACCAAGTCGCTATCACTGTTATTTAAATGAAACCCATGATCTATTTACCGATGCTTCCCCAGCAGAGATTTCGCTGTTAAAACGCAGAGCTGAATTTAAATTATTAGAGCCTCATGTCATACCATCACATGAAATGGATGGTTTTCTCTATTTACCTGTTGGCAAGATTAAACGTCAAAGTTCTGGTCAGTTTGAGCTTGATCATAAGTTTATTCCGCCTTTGTTACATATAGAATCTAGTGAAGCATTATTTAATCAACTTAAACGCACGCTGAATGTGATTCGTGCCAAAATTAAAACTATTCAAACCAATAATCGTGAAAATGAACAGAAACTAATTGAGTTTAGATCGGGGGATATTGTTTCATTTTGGCTAGTGAATGCCTTAAATACCGCTTATTCCAGCTTAAATCATATTTTTCAGCATCCACAAATCCACCCTGAACGCTTATTTTGCGAATTATTAAGATTAACGGGATCGTTACTGACGTTCTCTTCGGCACATGACGTCGATCAACTGCCTCAATATCAGCACCATCAGTTGCAACAGAGTTTTCATCATTTAGATCAAATTCTACGTGATCTATTAGACACCATTATTTCGAATCGCTATATCAGCATTAGCCTGAAAGAAACACGACCATCTTATTGGGTCGGTAGTCTTGAAACAGACAAAATTACTCGTGACACTCGACTTTACGTCGCAGTATCTAGCAGCATGATGCCAACCCATGAGTTGATTCAGATTGTTCCTTTACGCTTTAAATTGGGCAGTACAGTGGATGTTGAACAGCGAGTGGTGGCCGCCCTTCCTGCCATTCCATTACATCATCTGATGCAAGTGCCGACCGCGATACCAGTCCGCTCAGGCGTGAGTTACTTTGAGGTAGAGCCACATCATGAGCTTTATCAAAATATGCTGGATTCAGAAACTATTTGCATCTATGTCCCTTCTGGTTTTCAGGACATCAGCATTGAATTAATTGCGGTCATCAATGGTTAAGGAGTAATTAGAATGAACTCGACAACTAAAGCTCCTTCCCTCTTTGATGATGGTCAAATTGGTAGCAGCATTCCACAAAGTATGCCAATAACTACCCAGCAGAGTTCAACCTTAACGGATCTGCTGTACGATGGCTTCTACATTGTATTCTTATTACGTAACCAATATATTCCAGCCAATCCCTCTCAATTTCGTGAAAAAGTTCTGGATTTATTGCATCGTTTTGAACAACAAGCACGAAAATTACAATTTTCAGCCAATGATATTCATGATGCGAAATATGCCTATTGCGCACTACTCGATGAAACAATTGTGACCCAGCAAGATGCTGCATTTTTTAACTTGCAGAATGTCTGGTTGATTAATCCCCTACAATTGAGCTTGTTTGGTTCGCAATTAGCAGGCTATCAATTCTTTGAAATTTTGGAACAGTTACGACATAAAGGCAAAGAACGGCTAGCATCACTAGAGGTCTTCCATTACTGCATGTTATTGGGGTTTCAAGGAAAATACCGTATTGAGTCGATTGAAAATCTGAACCATTTGGTGGCTCGCGTTGGTGATGAAATTGATTTTCTCAAAGGTAAAAAAGCTGCATTTTCTCCATTTTCAGCATTACCCGACCAGATTAAGAACATCATTCATAAAGAACTGCCGTTTATTTGGATTGTCTTATTTTTATTCATATTCAGTTTGCTTGCTTTCGCAGGCTTAAAGTACTCATTGAATCAACACACCCAGACCTCTCTTGCACCCTATGAAAATGTAATTAGTACGCCTGCCGAACAGGCCAATATTACGATTTATTTACCTTAAATTGTGAGTGGCTCATGGCACTAGAAAAACAGAATACAATACGTATTTTAAAATCCACACCAACAAAACCACAAAAAAAATCATCTATTTATGTTATTTGTGGCTTTTTGGGCGGAATTGTTTTGAGTTGTGGACTGTTTGGTTTTTTTTACTATTCCCAAGATTCAGAAAAAAGCCATCTACATCCTTCAGACCATCAGCAAACGGAATCCGAGACAAATACACATACTCCTCAAGCAACTGAGCAAAGTGAAATGAAGGAGGATGATCTCGATTATTCCAATCAAATTAATGAACAGGAAATGTCAACACTGTTCAAGCATCCTGTAAATCCTACTGCAAATCTCAACAGTCATGTTCAGCACAACTCCCCTTTTGCACAGCTTAACCCAGAACCCCAATTCGTGACCAAGGATGTCATTGTTATAGAGAAAAATGAGAAAAAAAATCAGCCAACACCGACGAAACCCAAACCATTAGCTCAAGGGGTGGTGAAACCTGCACTATTGGATCAATTAGATAAAGAAATTGAATTAGTCCAACCTCAAGCACCGACGATCCTCGCTCCATCTACTCCTGCACATTCACACTAAGATGATTATTTTTATTAGTTGCAGTTTTTTGGTCTTAGTGATTGGACTGAGCTTGTTAATGTCTTACGAACTAAGGCTACGGACTCTCAATTATGTCCGCATGATTTTACCCAGTAGCAAACAGAAACTTGGGCATGCACGACATTTTGCCCAAGAGATGAGTTATGCTGCCTCGGCTGAACAAACCCAGACACATTGGCATTTACAGCAATGGTGGATTTTAATTGCAGGATTTTTTTTATTAGGTAGTGTGTTGCTGTTCGCTATTACGCGACCTATTGACCCCACCAAAGTTGAAGCCAATTATCTGGAAAAAGTTGACCCTCAAATTTACGCCTTATTAAATGGTGAAATGTTAACTCCACCACCTGAAGTGGATGAACAATTGGTGGATGCAGCAATTGTTGAAGCAATGCAACTCGAACAACAATATCAGGCACAGAGTCATCCGAGCACAGCACCAGCCTTCTCTTTAGAACGTGACAGTACCTTTGCGCAAAGTCATGGGCATTTTGAGACTGCATTGGTCGACCGTAAATGGGATCGTATGAATCCTCGTTACAAGCAACGCTTATTGATGGTCTTTAAAATTATGAAAGAGCGTTATAACTATGAACTGGTTTTGTTAGAAGGTTACCGTAGCCCTGCTCGACAAAATATGCTGTCCGGCAATAAAAATACCACTCGGGCTAAAGCCTTTCAAAGCTATCACCAATTTGGCTTGGCTGCGGATGTGGCTTTCAAACGTGATGGCAAAGTTGTAATTTCTGAACGCGACCCTTGGGCATGGCGTGGCTATCAGCTATATGGCGAGGTTGCGGAGTCAGTCGGTTTAACTTGGGGGGGACGATGGAAGTCCATTCAGGATTATGGTCATACCGAATATCGCATGCCAGGTTTAAAGAAAACCGCTGAAATGGCAGAAAAATTAACCTCAGAAAGTCAACTTTTAGCACAGGATCTAAATTAAGCGCATGATGCTAAATTGGTTTAAAGCGCCTGATGAATAGCTCTGACTAAATTTTATTAAAGTGTAGACCACAAAAAGCCCTATGCAGTAATAGGGCTTTTCTTTTAAAACAGGATTGACTGTTTTAGTGATGTTGCACAAGCACGTTTATTTTTTAAATTCGGTGCAATGGCATTTGGTACACGGGGGTAAACGATCTGTACCAATTTCTAAGTAGACTCGACGTCCGCATTGAACACAAAAATAGAAGCCTGTTCCAGGTTTTTCGCCGGCAGTAATCATTTTTGTCCTCCTTATGTTCTTTTAGAAATGGTTTCCCTAGTATAACGCGCTTCATCCCAATGTCTATTGATCATTTTAAAAAATAATGATGTCATAAATGTGAGAAATGATGTAAAGCTAAAACCGTAACGGCTTCGATCTAATCGATTGCGCTTGACTTGCATTTTTGTCTACCAAATGACTGATGCATGATGTCGAACTAAAAGTTCCATCCAGCAAAAAGCCCTATCAGGTGCGACAGGGCTTTGATACGAAACAGCGGATAACTGTTTGCAGGGTGCGACTTATGCAATCTTATTGTTGAATTGATTGCCAAGGCATTTGGTACACGGAGGTAAACGATCAGTACCAATTTCTAAGTAAACGCGGTAGCCGCATTGCATACAAAAATAGAAGCCTGTTCCAGGTTTTTCGCCAGCAGTAACCATTTTTGTTCTCCATGTGTTTTAGAAATGGTGAACAAAGTATAGACAAGCTATGCAGATTGTGGAGGATGTTTCGTGACCGCATGGGTCAAATAAAATCATATAAGAATAACATCGGTTTAATGAGCCCAAATCGCGGATAAACCATCCCCTTGAAAATGGGAAAGGCTCAAACGAGCTATTCTAATTTTTTAAAGCAGAACTGTATGGGCTTAAGCCTACGTCCGGCTCTGCCCAGTATTTATGAGATTGTTTTTTGGGCAAAGCCCCAAGTGATACAGGTGTTTTGGTTGAGCGTGATAGATCTAAATCGGCCTATTTACACAGTCAATATAATAAGCCGATGATGCTAATGTATAGCATCATCGGCTAAAACAAGATTCAGATGAAGTGATTCATTCTTGTACAGTTGGGTTCGACTCAGCCAACCATGCATGCAAACCTTGGTCTCAATCAAATAAATAATTAAAAATCAAATATGCTGCGAGCTTAGCGGTTCTGTTATCCAAATCGTAATTTGGATTGCACTCAGCCACATCAAATACCCGAATTTTTCCGGTGTGCTTGATGGCTTGGAACAATGGTTCAAATATATTTAAATCAATACCTTTGACCGCTGGTGCACTCACTCCTGGGGCAATACTGGCATGAAAAACATCTAAATCAATGGTGACATACAAGACATCTACCTGATCCATAAATGCTTGAACTTTTTCAATCAATACCGGCAGTTGAGCCAATTGCAATTCATGATCGTAAATATAACGACAATTTAAGCGATCCGCAGTATTAAACAGCACTTTGGTATTGGCATGCTTGGCTACACCAATACACAAATAATGAAATGCTTGTTGATGCTGTGCGGAAAGCTGAGCTGCATTTAAAAATGGGGTACCTGAGGTCACTTGCTCCGCTTCACGCAAATCAAAATGAGCATCGAAATTGATAATGCCAATCTTTTGCTGAAACTGATGTTGTTGCACATACTGGAATAAACCCGAAAAGCTACCAAAAGCGACCTCATGCCCCCCGCCCAGCACAATCGGTTTCATGCCCTGTTCAAGGCTGTGTTGCACACGACTTGCCAATGCAGCTTGTGCCTGTTCTAACTGCCCCTGCTCACAAATGACATTCCCTAAGTCCTGCAAATGAATATTTTGATGGACAGGCAAGTTCGCCAATTGGCTACGAATGACATTTGGTGCTTCGGCTGCACCAATACGTCCTTTGTTGCGCTTTACTCCCTCATCTGAGCTAAAACCGATCAGGGCATATTCAGCCGTTTGCTCTTGATTGATGATTTGGTGAATACGGCGATGTTCTTCTGTATCGCCATCATTTCGACCTTGCCAAGTAAAGGTTTGATTCATTTTTTTCAATCACTCTATGCAATAAGGAGCCAATGGTTAAAACTGGATTTCTACACCATGCTGAATAATCCGTTTAGGTAAATCACCACCTAACCAGTAGACAATTTCGGATGGGTGTTCAATATCCCACGCCACAAAATCAGCCAGCTTGCCTTGGGCTAAACTGCCGAGTGTGTCTTGCAAACCAAGTGCCTGCGCCGCATGAATAGTCACACCAGCCAAGGCCTGTTCTGGGGTTAAACGGAATAAAGTACTGCCCATATTCAGCATGAGGCGTAACGACAATGCTGGTGAAGTTCCCGGATTTAAGTCACTAGATAAGGCAATACGCACCCCATGTTGCAGCAAACTTTGCATGGGTGGTAATTGGGTTTCTCTTAACAGATAGAACGCCCCCGGTAACAACACCGCGACGGTGCCTGCTGCAGCCATGGCTTTGACATCATCTTCGGTCATGTATTCCAAATGGTCTGCCGAAAGTGCATGGTAGCGTGCCGCAAGACTTGAACCGCCCAAGGCAGACAATTGTTCGGCATGCAGTTTAACGGGTAAGTTCAGTGCTTGAGCCGCTTTGAACACGCGTTCGACTTGCGCAGGAGAAAATGCCAAATATTCACAAAAAGCATCCACGGCGTCGACCAAACCTTCCGCATGTAGTTTCGGCAGCATTTCTGTGCAGATATGCTCAATATAAGCATCGCTTTGATCTTGATATTCTGGCGGTAAAGCATGCGCTGCCAAGCAGGTACTCTTGACCGTCATGGGCAATGTCTCTGACACCTGACGAATCACGCGTAACATTTTGCGTTCATTGGCATAATCCAGACCGTAGCCTGATTTAATTTCAATGGTGGTCACGCCATCGTGCAGCATACAGCGGATACGCTTTAAGGCAGATGCCAATAACTGTTCTTCGCTGGCCTCGCGTGTTGCGCGTACAGTACTGGCAATGCCCCCACCGCTGGCTGCAATTTCCGCATAACTCACGCCTTGCAAGCGTTTTTCAAACTCCACGCTTCGGTTGCCACCAAAGACACTGTGGGTATGGCAATCAATCAAGCCTGGTGTTACCCAAGCCCCATTCAGATCAATACGCTCGGCATAATCGTCAACAGGTAAATCTTGTTCAGCACCAATCCAGTCAATCAACTGCCCAGAGGTCACAATGGCTCCCTGCTCAATGCTGGAGTATTGTCCATTTTGCATGGTGGCAATGTGGCAGTTGTGCCAAAGTTTTTTCATTCCAATTCCTCACATTGCCCAAGCATGCGCTGCAACTTGGGCAATTTACTATTGAGCTTTACATTTCAAGCTGACCAGAAAGATTTTGATCTTTCACTTTAAGCGTGTTTTGTTTTGGTTTGACCCATATGTTATAGGCAATACAAAGTAGGGCCAATTTAATGGCCGGTGCTGAACCGTAAAAAAGCAATGGCTGAACCTAAAGCCAAAAAACGGATATGGCGGGTATTAAGACCCCGCTGCAGTGAAGCCTGTTGTGACATTATAATCTCCGATCCTTGAGGAAGTTTATTAAGTTACGGCCACTTCATGTGGCCGTTTGATTCATCACTTTTTATAAACTTGGCAGCAAATCAGGGATTAACAATTCATTTAAACAGCCACTTGCCAGTAATTCACTTGCTTGCTCAATGTCTGGTGCAAAGAAACGGTCTTCACTGTAATACGGCACTTGATCACGTAAAACTTTACGCGCACGTTCCAATTTTGGAGAGCTTTTTAGACCTTCACGGAAATCTAGGCCCTGACACGCACCTAACCACTCCACAGCCAAGATGCCACGCACGTTATCTGCCATGTACCACAAGCGTTTACCTGCATTTGGCGCCATAGAAACGTGGTCTTCTTGGTTTGCTGAAGTCGGCAAGCTGTCAACGCTGGCAGGATGAGCCAATGCCTTGTTATCACTCGCCAAAGCCGCTGCAGTTACTTGAGCAATCATAAAGCCTGAATTGACACCGCCATTGGCCACCAAGAATGGTGGAAGTTGTGACATATGGCGATCCATCATCATGGAAATACGGCGTTCAGACAATGAACCAATTTCAGCAATCGCTAGGGCTAAATTATCTGCCGCCATAGCCACAGGTTCCGCATGGAAGTTACCGCCTGAAATCACGTCACCTTCAGCAGCAAAGACCAATGGGTTGTCAGAAACGGCATTCGATTCAATTTCAAGTACTTCTGCCGCTTGACGAATTTGCGTTAAGCACGCGCCCATGACTTGAGGCTGGCAACGTAATGAGTACGGGTCTTGAACTTTGCTACAGTCTTCATGTGAATGCGCGATTTCACTTGATTCAGTCAATAAATCACGATAAGCCGCAGCGACATCAATTTGACCACGCTGACCACGAACTTCATGGACACGTGCATCGAATGGGGCACGTGAACCGAGCATTGCTTCTACGCTTAAGCCACCACAGACAGTTGCCGCAGCAAACAAATCTTCCGCTTCAAATAAACCGCGTAAGGCATAGGCCGTCGAGACTTGCGTACCATTCAGCAAAGCCAAGCCTTCTTTTGCAGCCAATGAAATTGGCTCTAAACCTGCAATTTTTAAAGCTTCAACTGCTGGAAGCCATTCGCCTTTATAACGTGCTTTGCTTTCACCAAGTAACACCAAAGACATATGAGCCAATGGTGCTAAGTCACCAGATGCCCCTACAGAACCTTTAAGGGGAATATGTGGATACACTTCGGCATTAATGAGGGCCAAAATAGCTTCAATGACTTTACGACGAATACCCGAGAAGCCGCGTGCCAAACTGTTGGCTTTCAACAGCATAATTAAGCGAACCATCGCATCATCTAATGCTTCGCCTACACCTGCTGCGTGTGAAAGTACCAATGAACGCTGTAATTGCTCTAAATCTTCAGGCGCAATTTTGGTCGAAGCCAATAAACCAAAACCTGTGTTAATGCCGTATGCAGTACGACCTTCATTGACGATTTTTTCCACACAAGCAACACTGGCTTCAATGGCTGGCGCTGCACTTTCATCAAGTTTAACCTGAATCGGATTTAAATAGGCTTGACGGAGTTGAGCTAAAGTTAGTGTACCTGGTTGAAGTAACAGTTCCATTTTTTCGTTAGAATTTGAATATGTTTGACGGAGATCAGCTAAAGAAGTTGTATCTGATTGAAGTAAGAGTTCCATTTTTTCGTCCTGTAATGCACGATACTGTGTAATTACGATGCTATTGACTCAAGCAATAAGCATCGTAATCCATGTCCATAAAAATATTATTGCGTGATCATTGGCAAGTTTAAACCTTGCTCTTTTGCACAGTCGATCGCAATCTCATAACCTGCATCAGCATGACGCATTACCCCAGTTGCTGGGTCATTGGTCAATACACGCGCAATACGTGCTGCTGCTTCGTCGGTACCATCACAGACAATCACCACACCAGAGTGTTGCGAGAAGCCCATACCAACACCGCCACCATGATGTAAAGATACCCATGTTGCGCCGCCTGCAGTATTCAACAAGGCATTCAATAATGGCCAGTCAGATACAGCATCAGAACCATCTTTCATGGATTCAGTCTCACGGTTTGGACTTGCCACTGAACCTGAGTCTAAGTGGTCACGACCAATTACGATTGGTGCAGATAATTCACCTGAACGTACCATTTCGTTGAACGCTAAGCCAAGTTTAGCACGTAAGCCTAAACCTACCCAGCAAATACGTGCTGGCAAGCCTTGGAAGCTAATGCGTTCACGCGCCATGTCTAACCAACGATGCAAATGTTCATCATCAGGAATCAATTCTTTGACTTTAGCATCTGTTTTATAGATGTCTTCTGGATCACCTGAAAGTGCTGCCCAACGGAATGGACCTACACCACGGCAGAATAATGGGCGGATATAAGCAGGAACAAAGCCTGGGAAATCAAAGGCATTTTCTACGCCTTCTTCTTGCGCCATTTGACGAATGTTGTTGCCGTAGTCAAAAGTTGGAACACCCATTTTTTGGAAATCAAGCATCGCCTGAACATGCTTTGCCATCGATTGTTTCGCAGCTTTCACTACAACTTCTGACTCAGTTTTAGCACGTTGACGATATTCTTCCCATGTCCAACCAATTGGCAAGTAACCATTCAATGGGTCATGTGCGCTGGTTTGGTCAGTCACCATATCTGGATGCACGCCACGACGAACCAATTCAGGTAAAATTTCTGCGGCATTGCCATGTAGCGCAATTGAAATTGCTTTGCCTTCTTTGGTGTATTTTTCAATACGCGCTAAAGCATCATCTAAGTCAGTGGCTTGTTCATCCACATAACGGGTACGTAAACGGAAATCGATGCTCGCTTGTTGACATTCAATGTTTAAAGAACAAGCACCTGCAAGTGTTGCAGCCAATGGTTGTGCACCACCCATGCCGCCCAAACCAGCGGTTAACACCCAACGACCCGTTAAGTCACCATTGTAATGTTGACGACCTGCTTCAACAAACGTTTCGTAAGTACCTTGAACAATCCCTTGGCTACCAATATAGATCCAAGAACCTGCGGTCATTTGACCGTACATTGCTAAGCCTTTGGCATCTAACTCGTTAAAGTGTTCCCAGTTGCCCCAATGTGGCACCAAGTTCGAGTTTGCAATGAGGACACGTGGAGCATCTTTATGGGTTTTAAACACACCGACTGGTTTGCCCGATTGCACCAACAACGTTTCATCAATTTCTAAATTTTTCAGGGTTTCTACAATTTTATCGAAACATTCCCAGTTACGTGCAGCACGACCAATACCGCCATAAACCACCAATTCCTTTGGATTTTCGGCAACATCTGGATCAAGGTTATTCATCAGCATACGTAAAGGGGCTTCTGTTAACCAGCTCTTCGCATTCAATTTTGTGCCACGTGGTGCGCGAATTTCTACATCACGAAATTTTGTTGTTGATGCTGTCACAATCGGACTCCTTCCATTGATTTTTTCAGCAGAGATACTCTGCCTTATCTGTACAATAATGTATGAACTTGTATATACATCCATATACTACACAAAACAAAATAATTGAAAAGATGCTTTTTAATATTTTTTATAAAAAAACAATAAGTAAATGTATTTATTATTTTTATTTTTTAATGGCAATAAAAAAACACATACAACTACAAATTATATGTGTTTCTTTTGAAGCATAAAAACTTAGTTTTTTGTCAATTCAATGAGACAACATTGTCTAAACTGGGCTGCTTTGAATTCTATAGCGTGTAGCTTTTGATGCGCTTGGATCAACAAACTCTGCTGAGCATCCAGTACCAAATCTTGTCCATCTACACAGAGTTCAATTTGGCACTGGGCATGATTAAATAAAAAAATCACATCCGCTGCGGAAAAAACCTGCAATGTTTCAGCCGTATGAATCCATTGATAACGCGCAGCGTATTTGTCAGGATCATAAATTAAATTAAAATCGCGGATTGCCCCTGCAACCAAATCACAGCTGACTGCTTGCTCGCCACCAAATTGGGCAGTTTGCATGGCATTGAGCCGCAAGGTTTGATCTTCAATATGTAAATCAATGCCCTCACCCTCTAATACAGTCAGGAGCCGTTGCATCCCGAAAAATGGAGAAAATGCCCCCGAAGTGGTGACATCTGCCATGGAAATGCGCCAGTCAAAGGCTGCTAAATCTTGTCCTGCACTACGCGCCAACTCCAAGGTATAGCCCGCTCCGTTTTTCCATGGCATTTTTTTATAGTCACTGAAACTGAGCAACTGCATCATGGGGTAAATTTACCTTCCAAGAAGTAACGACTACCGGGATAAATCAGTCGGGCACTGGAAATTAACTGTTTATTCGACCATGTACGTCGACGAATCAGCAAGCAAGGTTCAGTTTTATTAATTTTTAGCCACTTACATTCTTGAGCGGAAGCTTGAATCGCGGTCACGACGTGTTCGCCTTCCGTGACTGGGGCTTTCGACATTAAATACGCATTCGGGGTAATCTTGGTGAAATCTTGGCTTAAATAATCAGCAATGATCGTCGGATCGACCAGTCGATCTTCAATCTGGACAGGGACATTATCTTCATAATGCACAATAATTGAATGATATAATTTTTGCCCTTCACGCACCTGCATTAATAGACTTTGTTCAGGATTGGCTTGGATTTGTTCGAGCACCAACACTTCTGCATGGTGTTTATGGTTTCGGGCAATAATTTCATCTGCAATGTTATTGATTTGAAATAAAGCCGTACGCCCTTGTCCTTCAGCAACAAAAGACCCCACGCCTTGAATACGCACCAATAAGCCTTCGGTCGTCAGTTCACGTAAAGCACGATTGACCGTCATTCGGCTACACCCGAGCAAATTCACCAATTCACTTTCTGAAGGAATCTTTTTATTGACCGCCCATGTTCCTTCATAGATTTTCTGTGAAATCATTTGTTTGACACGTAAATACAATGGAACAGGACTATCATCCTCTAAAGATAACTCCAAGTCGTGTTGTGTAGACCCTCGTGGCATTTGCTAAACTCTTACAAAATAATCAAATTTAGTCTATATTACCCTAAGCTTATTTGTATATACAAGTTCATACAAATTGTTGGTTTTTTCAGTCATCTTCTCTAGGCTTAAAGTTTGGAAAAAGCTTATCACTTCGCCTAAATATCGAAAAAATCGGGGAATTCTTAGCCCCATATATCAAAAGCACTCAGTTACACATAAAAAAGCCATGCTGTCGCATGGCTTAATGTTCGGTTTTCCTACATCAACGATTAAGCTGGAATTTGCTGGGTAATACAGTGAATATTACCACCACCCAACAGAATTTCACGCGCAGGAACTCCAGTGATCAAATAATCAGGATACATTTGCTGGAACAATGCTTGTGCCTGCTCATCCGTGCTTTCATCGAACAATGGGAAAATAATCTGTTGATTACTAATCAGGTAATTCACATAAGAACCCGCTAAACGATTGCCTTCCACACGCTCAATGGCATTGCCTTTTTGCACGTCATGCGTTTCGTTCTCACGCGCATAAAGTGGACCCGGTGCAGGCAGTTTCCACACCTTCAAACGGCGACCTTGTGCATCTACCGTATTTTCCAATACCTTAAGTGCCGCAACAGAACGTGGGTATTGTGGATCTTGTTCATCATCGGTCCAATGCAATGCCACTTCGCCTGGACGGACGAAACAACACATATTGTCGACGTGGCCATCTGTTTCATCATTAAACACGCCTTCAGGCAACCAGATGAATTTGGTTACGCCTAAGCTTTCTTGCAGAATTTCTTCAATTTCAGCCTGCGTCAAATCTGGATTACGATTTGGATTCAGTAAGCACTCTGCTGTCGTGAGTAAAGTGCCTTCACCATCAACATGGATGGATCCGCCTTCCAATACCAAAGGCGCCGAGTAGATGTCGAGTTCATGCATGGCAGAAATTTGCTTGGCAATCAGTTGGTCTTGATCCCATGGGAAATATAGCCCCCCATTTTCACCGCCCCATGCATTGAAAATCCAGTCAATTCCAAGGCGTTCACCTTGTGCATTTTTCACAATGGATGGACCTGTATCACGTGTCCAAGCATCATCACTTTCCATCGCATACAACGTCACTTCTGCAGGCATGGTTTGACGTGCTTTTTGCATTTCAGTCACTGGGACAGCCATAAATACAGGCGTCTTTTGTGCAATGGCTGCTGCCACTTGAGCAAAGGCCTGTTGTGCGGGTTGCGCATTGTCACGCCAGTTATCGGTACGAAACGGCCAGATCATCCACACGGCTTCTTGCGCTGACCATTCGGCAGGCATGCTATAGCCTTGTTGTTTTGGCGTTGTCACGACTTGTTGCTTTTCTACCACGAGTTCCATATTTACTCTCTTTTAATTTCAATGTTTACCAATTCTTGAGTGAGTGCTTGAAGCCAACTCACTCACACGCATTTAACCGTTTGAGACCTCTTCAGTCGGAGATCCTAAAGAAATCGGCTGTTTTTTGATTTTCTTGTACACCACCAAGACAATGCCGATGCATAACCAGATACCGCCAAATTCAAGCGCTGATTTTTCTAAATTAATCCAAAGTCCCAGCAATGAAAGTACCGACGCCAGGGGCAAAAATAAGTTCATAAATAGATGCTTCAAGCCCGAGCGTTGTTTGCCAATCACAAAGAATTTCATAAATACGGAGAAATTCACCATGGTAAAAGCAATCAAGGCACCAAAGCTGACGAAGCTCACCACTGTTGCCAGATCTACATAAATCGCCAGTAAGGAAATTAAACCAACAAAGAAAATTGAATACAGTGGTGTCCCGAGTCTGCTGACTGAACCGAAGACTTTCTTATTGAAGATACCATCACGACCCATAATATGAATTAAGCGCGAAGCACTGGCATGTGTTGCTAAACCAGAGGCAAAGGCATTCATAATTTGTACAGTCAGTAGTTGGGTCTGAAATGCCGCACCACCCACAATCAGTGCAATTTCCGGCAAGGCTTCATCCGGATTTTTAAATTGTGCCAAGGTCGGAAATTGCAGGGTGACGAACCAAGACACCGTAATGAAAATGGCTCCCCCCACCAAAGTCGTCCAAATAATTGCTTTTGGAATGGTTTTGGTTGGATTTTTGGTTTCATGTGCAAGGGTCGAAACAGCATCAAAACCTAAATAGGAAAAACACACCAAAGAAACACCCGCAACCAGCGTTGCCAATTCAGGATCCCCACTGAACATCGGTTTCACCGTCATCACCGCGTTATACCCTTGCGCTTGTCCAATGCCCGTCACGACCAAATAGATAAACACCAACATCATGACCAAGGTTGCTGCAACAAAGACAAAGCTAAAATTGGCCAGAATATTAATGCGGAAACTATTAATTAACGTCACCAGCCCCACCATGATGAGGACCCAAGTGGTATACGATACATCGGGGAAAATGGAGTTTAAATAAAAGCCCGCAAGTAAGGCATTAATCAGCGGCAGCAACATATAATCGAGTAACGAACACCAGCCAACAAAAAAGCCCATGGTTTTTCCGCAGGTTTCAGTGGTGTAGGTATACGCCGAGCCTTCCTTAGGCGATAAACGGCTAAAACGTGCATAACTCAATGCGGTAAGTAACATGGCCACCAAGGCCAGCAAATAGGCTAATGGCACCTGACCATTGGTCACTCTGGAAATAATGCCAAATGTATCGAATACTGTGGCTGGCGCCATATAGGCAACACCTATGACAACCACTTGCCATAGGGAGAGACTCCTTTGATGATTATCGCTTTCCATGCTTTTTGCTCCTGTAGCATTCTGCGCACATTTTTTTAGTGCAATGGTTGTTCCACCTAACAGCACACTTACTGAAAAAGGACATCCCTTTCCTTTTCAATAACCCTTTAAAACTACATTTAAATCGTAATCACGTTTTCCTCTAAATAACTTTGCATACCCGATTCACCCAGCTCGCGCCCAGTGCCACTCTTTTTAAAACCACCCCATAAAGAACTTGGGTGAATCATTTGGAAAGAGTTAATCCAGATATGCCCCGCACGTAGTCGTTTCGCGATGGTTTTACCGTGATCGACCGATCCCGTCATAATAGTTGCTGCCAAACCAAACTCTGAATCATTGGCAACCGCAATAGCTTCATCTTCAGTACTAAAGCTACGGCAGCACATAACTGGACCAAAAATTTCTTCTTTCCACAAACGACTGTCTGTCGGAACATCAATATAAATTTGTGGGCGAATATAAAAACCCTGCGCAGGACATGGAATATTTTCCGCATCAATCAAAACGGTGAGCTGCTCTTGCGCGGCAATGGCTAAATATTCATGTACTTTTTTGAATTGCTTTTGTGTGGTCATGGGACCCATGCTGAACTGCCCTTCAGCTTCTTGACCCAACACAATCGACTCTGTCGCCTGTTTTAGTTTTTGATAAAAGGCTTCCGCAATGGATTCATGCACCAATACGCGAGACATGGCAGAACACATTTGACCCGCGTTATAGAACATGCCACCAATGGCTTTTTCCACGGCATCATCAAGGTCGGCATCCTCTAATACTAAAAATGCCGACTTTCCACCCAATTCCAAAGTCACCCGCTTGACACTCGTTGCCGCAGCCTGCATGACTTGAATGCCAATTTCCGTACTGCCTGTGAAGGAAACTTTCTGTACCTCAGGATGACGAACCAGATGCTCCGCAGCCACCGCATCCCCCAACACCAAATTAAATACACCTTGCGGGAAATCAATCTGATTCAGTAGTTTAATCAATTCAAGTTCAGGCAATGGCACCAATTCTGAAGGCTTAAATACCAAGGTACAGCCTGCTGCCAACGCAGGGGCAATTTTCCATGCACTGGTAATTAATGGGAAATTCCACGGGGTAATTAAGGCCACCACACCCACGGGATTTTGCTGATGAGTGAGTTCAGTCCCATGGTCGGTTTGACTGGTTTTCGTGAACGCAAATTTCTGAACCAAGTCGGCATAGTAGCGATAGCATTTAATGCTGTTCTCGACATCGACTTTGGCTTGACCAAGTGATTTGCCATTGTTGTGATGCGACAGTTCCACCAGCGTATCTTTCGACTGTTCAATTGCATCTGCAATTTTATTCAGCCATGCGGCACGTTCTGCTGCACTGGTATTGCTCCAGCCTGCCAAAGCTTGATTGGCTGCTGTAACTGCAGCATCTACATCATGGGTAGACGCTGCAATGAATTGCGCGAGTGTTTGTTCACTCCGTGGATTGATCACCGCAATCTCGGTCGAGCCTGTCGTTGCCGCCCATTGTCCATTGATATAATTTTTCATCTTCTTACTCGCCTTAGCATGCTGGCATTGCTGAAAACCGCTTTGGTCTCAAATTCAGCACAACCCAACAGGACTATTATTCCATTTGGCTTTTTAACTGTTTTTACCTGTTGCTGCGCTAGCCTGATTCACTGACCGACAGCTTCCGAGCAACCTGATTGTTTGGAATCAGGCTGATCGAATAAATTGCGGATTAAAACTTATAAATGACCTTCTGCTTTAAGTTCCTGAATGGTATTTTGAATCGCGTGACGCAGGGTTTTGACTACAAAATCCACCTGATCGCGCGTTAAAATTAATGGTGGTGAAAGCACATTCATGTGACCCACTGGACGGACAATTAAGCCTAGTTTTTGGCAGTGATTGGCAATACGTTTACCAACACCCACCGAACCATCAAATAACTCTTTAGTTGCTTTGTTGCGTAAGTTTTCAATGCACATCATGAATTTCTTGCCACGTACCTGACCCACAATTTCCAAGTCAGCTAGGGTTTTCAGCTGCTCTTCAAAATACACACCAACATCTTGCACGTGTTCACAAATCTTTTCGCGCTCAATGATTTCAATATTTTTCAGGGCTGCAACACAGCTCACTGGATGACCTGAATAGGTGAAGCCATGGGTTAATAAGCCACCCTTATGATGCGGTTTACTGATCGCGTCATAAATTTCGTCCGAGATAATGGTGGCACCTAAAGGTAGATAACCTGAAGATAAACCTTTGGCACAGGTAATAATGTCTGGAACAATATCAAATACCGCTTCAGACGCAAACATATGACCTAAACGACCAAATGCGGTCACAACTTCGTCCGATACATATAACACGTTGTATTTTTTACACACGGCCAAAGTTTTCGCATGGTAGCCTTCAGGCGGAACAATCACACCACCTGCCCCCATAATAGGCTCAGCAAAGAATGCCGCCACATTGTCTGGACCCAATTCCAAAATCGTATCTTCCAATTCCTGTACTTTTTCATTACAGAAATCTTCCATCGACTGCGATTCAGGCTTACGGTACGGGTTCGGACATGAAACGTGATGCACCAATTGGTTGTGAATTTCAAAACCAATATGATCGGCTTCAATCCCCGTCAGACTCATACTGATATAGGTACTGCCATGATAGGCATCTTTACGTGCAATCAGTTTTTTCTTAGAAGGCTGACCAATTTGATGGAAGTAATGGTGAATTAAACGCACGGCTGTGTCATTGGCGACCGAACCACCACATCCAAAGAACACATGGTTTAAGCCTTCTGGAGCATGTTCTGCCAATTTTGCTGCTAATTTGGCCGCAGGTGCCGTAGTTTGATGACCAAATGGCGAGAAGTATGGAAGCTCCATAATCTGTGCAGAGACCGCATCAGCAATTTCTTGACGACCATAACCGACATTGACACACCACAAGCCACCGATACCATCGAGGTATTTATTGCCATGTGCATCATAAACAAAAACATTTTCACCTTTCGCCATAATTAAAGAACCTTCTTCTTTAAATGTGGTGAAATCTGTCCAAGGGTGAATTACATGGTCTTTGTCTTTTTGCCAAACATCTTGAATATCCATTTCTACAGGTAATTTCGAGTTCATGCTTTGTCCTTCCTTACACTCGCAGTCGACTCATCCAGAAGACTGCTTTTTACGGTTTATTCGTTCATCATTTTGCTCAGACGGCTTGAGCGCACTGAGTTTCTAAAGCTTCTGCCTGCATGGCATCATAATTGAGGATTGCATTTAACAGCACATCCGCACCTTGAGCCGCATCTAGCGCATAGACATCTTCGGCTTCGTTATGGCTTAAACCATCAATACATGGAATAAAAATCATGGTGGTTGGACAGTGCTTGGCAATATTAATCGCATCATGTCCTGCACCACTGACAATTTTCTGGTTGCTATAACCTAGGCGATCCACCGCCTTTTGTACGGTTTCGACACACGCTTTATCAAAATAGGTGGCTGGGCTAAACCAGTGTTCGCTAATGCTAATATCCAAATCATGATGCTCGGCAAGGGTCTGCAGAATTTTACGCGTTTCTGCTTCCATGTCTTTCAATGCCGCATCATTCGGATTACGCAAATCAATGGTCCATTGAATTTGACCTGGAATGGTATTACGCGAAGAATTCGCGACCTGCATTTCACCAAAAGTCACCAATCCCTCAGGGAAGCGTTTTCGAATATTTTGTTCCAGTTCCACAATCATCGCGGCTGAACCGACCATGGTATCTTTACGCATCGACATTGGGGTTGTGCCTGCATGCGCTGCTTTCCCTTTGGTTTCTACATCTAACCAGAGAATTGCTTGCCCACCTGTCACCACACCAATCGCGACATGGTTTTGTTCTAACACTGGACCTTGCTCAATATGTGCTTCGTAATAGGCCTTAAACGGACGTGCTAACGGTGTTTCGCCCAATTGCCCCGTACGTACCAGCTCGGAATATACTGAAATACCTTGCTTGTCGGTACTGTCATACACTTTTTGCTTATCCAACAAGCCAGTGAATGCCGCAGAACCCATCATGGCTGGTGTAAAACGCGCACCTTCTTCATTGGTCCACACCACCACTTCCAAAGGATGGTAAGTATTGATCTCTTCTTCAGTCAGACGTTGCAAAACTTCTAAGCCTGCCAATACACCATAAATGCCATCAAAACGACCACCTTTAGGCTGGGTATCTAAATGACTGCCCATCACAATCGGTAATGCTGTTGCAGAAAGACCTGCACGTCTTAAAATCAGGTTTCCAATTTCATCATAATGAATTGAAAGATTGATTTTTTTTGCCCATTCAATCAACAAGGAACGCCCAGCAACATCTTCATCAGATAACGCCAAACGTGTGTTGCCACCTTTATCTGTTGCGCCAATTTTTGCCATTTCCATCAGCATTTGCCACAACCGTTCCGCATTCGCTTTCATTTACTAGAACATCCATTTTATAAATACTTTTACGTGTCATCGGTGACACCTAATTTCGTAAATTCACTCTAGAAAAAAAACCGAATAGCAACAAGCGATATATTTTTAAGCACGACATTAGAAAAACTAATACCCTTAAATTGAATACCACTTGCTCACTTCGCCCATGCTAAAGAAATCCTCCTACAAACCCAAGTAAAATAGATAGACCTGACGTTCAAAAAATTTCAAATACCTGAAAAATATAAATTAAATAGGAAATTAAAATCTATCTTAAAAACTTTAAAAACACAGATTGATTATTTTTAAAACATATTTTTATTATTAAAAAATGGTATAAGCCGAACCATAAAATGCTGATATTTTACCCAGATTTTATTCTTTAATAACCAATATGCCTCAAGCATCATTAAATAAAACCATGGATTAAAATAATAAATTTTTCAACAGAAAAAGGACTACACCGAGTATTCCAGCGTAGTCCTTTTTAAAATCTAAACTCAACATTTAAAACATGATGTGGCGATTAAAATGCCTTGGTGATACTAAAAATCAGCGCATCATCAGCATTATCAAGGTCTTTATTCATATTTGAATCGACATAATACAGGTCAAAAATAAAATCGTTGTAGCTATAGTTTCCACCAATTTTATAATCGGTATAAGCATCTTTCTTATCGGTTGCCCACAACACATCATAGGCTTGATTGCTTGAAAATTGGTTATAACCCACTTGTCCGTAGGCATTCCAGCTCTCTGCAATTGGGTACAGATAAGTCACCTCGTAGCGCAACTCCTTGCCCGTCTGGAAGGAATATTCAGGTGAGTAATAGAACGAGAAATTCAGCTCATCATTTTCTTTGAGTAAGCCCATACCAACCGCACTGACAGAATATTCCTCATAATCTGGACTTGGGATGGATTTATCGGCCCCGGGATAGTTCACATCCAGATACTGAATATTCAATCTAAAGTGGTCATTCACCAAATAGTCATAACCCAAGTAATAATCGAACTCTAAGCTGCTGCCAATATCTAAATCAATATTGGAGGCAAATAACTGGGCATATAATCCCGAAGTATGATCAACTCTCAGAAAACCCTGTACCGCTGGATTGCCCTGATTTTGTGAATAACCTCGTGAATAATAGTCTGTTAAAAATGCTACGCTACCACTACTAGAGAAACTATCTAGAATTTTAGCTTCATTTACTGTTTCAGCGTGTACTTGAGTAACTGTAATTGCTGCGAATAAACTATATATAAGCTTATTTTTCATCATTTTATTTCCATCAATTCCATGATTTTTATTTTGCTATTTCATTCTCTTTCTTTTTTTGCAAAAACATAGAACCAATTTCACATAAACACTGAGTACCATTTGCACAAAACAAATAAAATATCGAGATCATCAACTCTATTTTTTAATAAGCAATTAAACTGTTTTCTTATAATTTCTATAATAAACACACTGCATCACTTTTTTTCGTCACTCAGCGACACAGTTGCTGTAAAGCCTTTTTGATTTAATTCATCTTGAAAATAAAACAAGGTCTGAAGAGATGGGTCCTCCCCTTCAGACCTTTAGAAGCATGGAACTCTGCCCTATGCTGCTAATTTAACTTTTTTCTGTAGAGATACGAGAGCCATTTAATGATGGCGAATGAGTGCCAATTGTGGCTTAAGTTTTTATGATGGAAGATGGTTTATAACTTCAAGGCGTGTGTCTAAATTCGCTCTCTTTATTATTTTCATAACTCATAAAATTCATTCAGCAGTAATTTTGAATAAGCCGAACCATTCATTGGCCAGATATCCTAAAACATCAGACACAAAAAAAGCCCCTGTAAATACAGGGGCTTTTCGAATTTGGCGGAAGCGGTGAGATTCGAACTCACGGAGGACTCACACCCTCGTCGGTTTTCAAGACCGGTGCATTAAACCGCTCTGCCACGCTTCCATGTGCGCAAGAATACTAAGCTTTTTCAATTTAGACAAGTAAAAAATAGCATCACAGCATTCAAGTGCATATTGTTTCATCAATTTATTAAAGTTTGGCTGCAATTTCAGCACCATCACGAATCGCACGCTTGGCATCAAGCTCTGCCGCAAGTTTTGCACCACCAATAATATGGTAATTTGCCAACGAGGCTTGTCCTTCATTTGGCATTAAATCTTTGACAGATTCTTGCCCTGCACACACCACAATTGTATCGACGCGCAGCAGCTGATCCTGCCCATTCATTTCTACCCATAAACCTTCGTTACTCACCGCTTTGTACTGCACACCACGGAGCATCCGTACCGCATGTTTTTTAAGTTGCGCACGATGTACCCAACCCGAAGTCTTGCCCAGACCAATACCTAACGGCGTAGTTTTACGTTGCAATAAGTAAATTTCACGGACAGGAGATTCTACTTCGGCATGTTGCAAACCACCTTCGGTCATATAGTGGGCATCCGTATCAACACCCCACTCACGCTTCCAGTCGGCTAAGGGTTGTGGCTGAGGTTGATGCTGAGGCTTGAGTAAAAATTCGGAAACATCGAAACCAATACCACCAGCACCGATCACCGCAACCCGATGCCCCACTGTTGCTCCCCGCAATACTTGTGCATAAGAAAGTACATTCGGTGCATCACTGCCTTGAATTTTTAATGCCCGTGGTACGACACCCGTGGCAATAATCACCTCATCAAAGCCTTCGCGCTCTAATTGCTCACGGTTGACTTTGGTATTTAAGCGCAGTTCAACCCCTGTTTTTTCCAGTTGCACTTTAAAATAGCGAATGGTTTCGTGAAATTCTTCTTTACCCGGAATGACCTTAGCTAAATTAAATTGCCCGCCCACTTCATGGCTCGCTTCAAATAGCGTCACCCGATGCCCACGTTCCGCAGCTACAGTTGCAGCAGACATGCCTGCAACACCACCACCAACGACTGCAACACGTTTTGTTTTTTGAGCTTTGAGATAAACCAATTCTGTTTCATACGCAGCACGCGGGTTAACTAGACAGGTAGCGCGCTGATTTTTAAAGGTGTGATCTAAACATGCCTGATTACAGGCGATGCAGGTATTAATTTCATCCACGCGATTGGTGGCTGTTTTATTGACCCAGTACGGATCTGCCAATAAGGGTCGTGCCATCTGTACCATATCGGCTTTGCCTTGTGCCAAAATTTCTTCGGCCGTGTCTGGCATATTAATACGATTCGAGGCAATCACTGGCAGGCTCACATGCTTTTTCACCTCTGCGGTATAATCTACAAATGCAGCACGTGGCACTGAAGTAACAATGGTCGGAATTCGAGCTTCATGCCAGCCAATCCCTGTATTTAACAGCGTAATACCAGCTTGTTCCAAGGCCTGAGCCACCGTGATGACTTCTTGCATGGTATTGCCATCATGCACCAAATCCAGCATGGATAAACGGAAACAGATAATAAAATGCTCACCAACCTTCTGACGAATCGCTTTGACAATTTCAACCGCAAAACGCATGCGATTTTCAATCACTCCGCCCCAACGATCGGTACGTTGATTCACATGCCGGCTTAAAAACTGATTCAGCAAGTACCCTTCTGAACCCATAATTTCCACGCCATCATAGCCCGCAAGTTTGGCTAAATGTGCACATTCTGCATAATCTTGAATGGTCGCCAAAATTTGCTTTTCACTCATTTGACGCGGCTTAAACGGAGAAATCGGCGATTTAATCGCACTAGAAGACACGACAAAAGGCTGATAACCATAACGCCCCGAATGCAAAATTTGCATCAGAATTTTAGCGCCATGCTTATGCACAGCATGCGTCACTAAGCGATGTGGCGCAATATCGCCCACCGTATTCATGGTGCCACCCGCAGGGAGTAACCAGCCCTGTCGATTGGGTGAAATACCCCCTGTGATGATGAGCCCGACACCCCCTTTTGCCCGTTCGCCAAAATAAGCAGCCAGTTTAGGATAGTTATAAAAACGGTCTTCTAAACCTGTATGCATAGAACCCATCACCACCCGATTTTTGATGGTGGTAAAACCCAAATGCAGGGGCTTTAAAATATTGGCATACGGTGTTGTCATGGCGAATCCTTATAATTAATTAGCTTTGCAACTTGTTGCATAATACTTTAACGTGATTTTTTATTTTGTTTATGGCTATAACAGACTGATTCTGCAAATAATCAGCCAATAAAAAAGTGTAGCCAAACACTATTGCGAGTTGACTACACTTTTATCACAACTAATGAAGCAGCTGTTGTATTTACTTCCAGTATTTTAACTTCGACGTTTGCCCAATCCCGACATTAAAGCTATTGGTGGGATCTAATTTTTGATAATGCTGTTTTAAGGCGGGTTTCGCCACATATAAATGTCCGACATTATGTTCCGCTGGATATTCAGCACCCCGATGATCGAGTAAATGCCACATCTGATGTTCCATGGCCAAAGGATCGACGCCTTTTTTGACAATATAGTCCTGATGGAAAACATGACATAAGAAATGACCGTAATACAGCTTATGTACAATCAGCTCATCCATTTCTTTGGGCAATGTTTCGACCCATTGACGGTCATTCCGACGTAAAGCAATATCTAACGCGACAATATCTTCCACTTCACTACGATGCGTGTCACGGTAGCGAATTGCAGCGCCCGCTACAGCAAAGCGGTGTAAAAAGGCTTTACGCCCTTCTTCATCCGTACAATGGAAAAAATTGCCTGTCGTACGCTGAGCGAAATAGCCACTCAAGAATTGCTGTACTTGCTCTACATCTTGATTTTCAATCCGAAGAATTAGGTGATGCTCGTATAAGTCTCGGAATTGATTCATGCGTTCTGGCAAATGATTCGGCATGAATTTGGTGACCAATTGCAGGACTTTATCCGACAGACCTTTCATACCCACTTTTTCTAAATAGCCATCCACTTTGTCTTTCATGGCAAAAGCCGCAGGTACTTTAGCTGTGCCAAATTTTTCAATAAAGACAAAGGTGTCTTTACCGTATTCAGCACCAATGTCATACGCCACGCGGTGAATATATTCGCCCGCAATCGGTAAGCGTGGTAAATCGGTTAATAGGAAACGACGGATTTCAGTCAGGTCATCCTGTGCATTGGTGCCGACATAAAATACCTGACTGGGTATTTTCTCAAAGGTATCCAGACGTACCGCAAACACACAAATTTTGCCTGCCGAACCAGAAGCTTCAAACAAGCGTGATGGATCCGCATTAAAGCGTGCAGGCGTTGCCTCATCTACCTGTTTCACATCATGGGCATAGCGCTGGTCAGATGCACAGCAACTTGGATTATGTCGCACATCTGCATTTTGATAGTGTTGATTTTGCAAGCGGGTTAAGATTTCTTCAGGTGTCGAGCCTAAATCCACGCCCAAATGATTAATCAGTTCCAGTTGCCCAGCATCATTGACACGTGCATAAAGCGCTAACTCCGTATAAGCAGGACCACGGCGAACCAATGCTCCGCCAGAATTGTTACACACACCACCTAATACCGATGCCCCAATACATGAAGAACCAATGACCGAATGGGGTTCGCGATTAAACGGGGCCAACTCTTTTTCCAAACGATCCAAAGTTGCACCCGGCAAGCAAATCACTTGTTGACCATCTCGGATAATTTGAATACCCGCCAAGCGTCGTGTGCTCATCAGTATTACAGGTCGATCATAGTCATCACCGAAAGGTGTAGATCCACCCGTTAAACCCGTATTAGCCGCTTGCATAATCACAATACAGTCTGCCTCGACAGCCGCCTGTAGGACTTGCCATTGCTCAAGCAAAGTTCCAGGAACAACCACAGCAAGCACTTGACCTGATCCATAGCGGCGTCCTTGTCGGTACAATCGCGTTTCACTTTCATGGGTGAGTACGTGTTGCTTACCAACAATCTCGATCAATTTTTTAATCGTCTGTTGTGTATCTACATGAGGTTGCATCGTTCTAGTCCTGTAAACGAAGCCTTATTTCCATCTCAGGCCACAAGGCATTCTTGGCGATAGCATGATTATCTTTGTCTTTATGCTTGTACGTCCGAATCAGGTAAGCCTGATATTAAAGCGCTACTCCCAATCGGATGATCTGTGACTGAACTGCGGCATGCTTTCAGTCGAATTCAGGAAACTCCATGCATTGCGAAGGAGTCTCCTTAGCTTCTGTCTGCTTACTGAGCTAATTCACGATCTAAACGCACCAAACAATCCGATGAAATATCGGCAATAGTTTTCGCACCAGTTAAGGTCATGGCCACACGCATTTCTTTATCAATTAATTCCAAGAGATTGGAAACGCCAGCACCGCCCGCAGCACCTAAGGCATAAACAAAGGCACGACCAAGCATACAAGTATCCGCACCCATCGCCAGCATACGTACTACATCCAGACCATTACGAATACCTGAATCCACCAAGATTTTCAGGTCGCCTTTGACTGCATCCGCAATTGGTGGCAAGGCACGTGCCGAAGATAAAACACCATCCAACTGACGACCACCGTGGTTCGACACCACGATCCCATCTGCACCAAAACGAACCGCATCTTTGGCATCTTCAGGATCTAAAATCCCTTTGATCACCATAGGTCCATCCCAGAAATCACGGATCCACTCTAAATCTTTCCAGGAAATCGATGGGTCAAAGTTCGCACCTAACCAGCCAATATAGTCTTCTAGACCTGTAGGCTTGCCCAAGTATTTAGAAATATTACCCAAATCGTGCGGACGTCCCATCAAGCCCACATTCCATGCCCAATGGGGATGCATGCAAGACTGTAAATAACGGCGCATTGCCGCATTTGGACCACTCATGCCTGAATGTGCATCACGGTAACGTGCACCAGGCACAGGCATATCGACCGTGAACACCAAGGTTGAACAGCCCGCTGCTTTGGCACGCTCTAAAGCATTACGCATAAACCCACGGTCACGCAACACATATAACTGAAACCACATTGGGCGGCTAATGGCAGGCGTCACTTCTTCAATTGGACAAACAGATACGGTCGACAGTGTAAAAGGAATGCCTTTTTTATCCGCTGCTACAGCGGCCTGAACCTCACCACGACGTGCATACATCCCTGTTAAACCCACAGGAGATAAGGCCACTGGCATCGACAAGGTTTCATCAAACAGTTTGGTTTCCAAACTCAACTCTGACATATCGTTCAGAACACGTTGTCTTAACGCAATTTTAGAAAGGTCTTCTACATTTCGCTTCAGGGTATATTCTGCATATGCCCCACCATCAATGTAGTGGAAAAGAAATGGCGGTAAACGACGTCGCGCAGCTTCGCGATAATCATTTGCAGAAGAAATAATCATAGTTATATCCTGTTTAAACGGCTCGAACGTTGTCGACGAGCTTCTTCCTCATCAATCGAACGTACTTGCTGAACTACAAATTCTATATGTCCACACACAGCCTTTCGCGCTGCTTCAGGGTCTTTGCGTTCAATCGCATCAATTACTTGTGAATGCTGTTCATGCAATTGGTCAAAACGGTGGGCTTCGGAATAGACTTTGCGTCGTCCTAGCACCACATTAAATTGCAATAAATCAAACAGTCCACGCATAACCTGAATCAGCACCAAATTATGAGAAGCTTCGGCAATCGCCAGATGGAAATTGGCATCGGCACGTGCCGCCTGCTCATCATCACCCAAAGACTGAAAGTGGGTAATTTGGTCATAACAATAACGGATGTATTGAATGTCTTCGGGAGTGGCGCGTAAAGCGGCATGCCATGCCGTGCCTCCCTCTAGAATCATTCGCGCTTCCTGCACATCAAAACGATACGCAGGATCTGCATCAATCAGCTCACTCAGTGGTTGCACAATCAAATTTTGCGACCATGAGCTGGGTAATTGCTGCAAATAAGTTCCCGCTCCAACTTTGCTGACCAGCATGCCCTGACTGGTCAATTGCTGAATCGCCTCACGCAAAGAGGAGCGAGATACACCGAGTTGTTCACACAACTTTCTTTCCGCAGGTAAACGGTCTCCGACTTTCATTTGTTGAATTTCAATCAAATGACGTAAACTTTGTAAAACTCTGTCAGAGACTTTCATACCGCGGTCCTTCAATCTACGGGTGTTATGGAATCATCCATGGGAACACATATGCTTGTAAGGTAATAATAATACCGATCATTACCGTAAAAGTGATACTGTGTTTCACTGTAAAACGGAACAAATCAGATTCTTTACCCACCAAGCCTACTGCCGCACAGGCAATCGCGATAGATTGAGGTGAAATCATTTTACCTGTCACACCACCACTGGTGTTTGCCGCAACCAACAGCACTTCTGGCACACCAATCTGCTGTGCAGTCGTCGCTTGCAAGGCACTGAACAAAGCATTTGCCGAGGTATCTGAACCGGTCAAGAACACCCCAATCCAGCCCAAGAATGGCGAGAAGAAGGTAAATGCATGACCAGTATGCGCCAAAGCCAATGCCAAGGTTGCAGACATACCTGAGTAGTTCGCAATAAAGGCAAATGCCAACACCATACCAATCGAATAAATTGGCGTTTTTAACTCGTTCAGCGTTTCACCAAAAGTTGTCACGGCATCACGTGGCTTCATTTTTAAATAAACGATGGTGATCATCGCAGCAATGAAAATTGCTGTACCCGTTGCAGATAACCAGTCGAATTTAAAAATTGCATCATAGTCTTTGATTTCAGGAACAACAGGTGGCATCTTTTGCACCATCTGATGCAAAAATGGCACTTTGATCGAAATCACAAGGTCATGTAATGCACCATCTTTGGCGAACAAGTCCTTAAATGGTTTGATACTCCAAATCGTCACCATCACGGTTAAGATCATGAATGGAGACCATGCTTTCGCAATTTGACCGATTGAATACTTCTTCTGTTGATCTGCATCCAAGCTTTTCGCATCGATATGCATATCTTCAGCTTTGAAACGGAAAATATGTTTTGGTTTCCAGTATTTCAATAAAATAGTCAAGCTGACTAAAGAGGCAATCGCAGCAGTAATGTCGGGTAACTCTGGACCCACATAGTTAGATGTCAAGAATTGTGCAATCGCAAATGAACCACCGCCCACAAGTACTGCTGGCCATGTTTCTTTCACACCGCGCCAGCCATCCATAATGGCCATAATCCAGAACAATACGATTGGAACCATAAATGGTAACTGACGACCAACCATCTGGCTGATTTCATGCGTGTCTACACCCGACACCTGACCAGCCACAATAATTGGAATACCCATCGCACCAAAGGCAACAGGTGCCGTGTTCACAATCAAACACAATCCCGCAGCGTACAAAGGTTTAAAACCAAGCCCCACCAGCAAAGCGGCAGTAATGGCCACTGGTGCACCAAAGCCTGCGGCACCCTCAAGGAAGGTACCGAATGCAAAACCGACCAATAACATTTGCAAACGTTGATCTTCAGTAATTGACAAAATGGAAGAGCGGATAATGTCAAATTGACCTGTTTTCACTGAAATTTTATACAGGAAAACTGCACCGATAATAATCCATGCAATTGGCCATAAACCGTAAAAGAAACCATAAACCAAAGAAGCAAATGCCATTAACGTCGGCATGTCATAGGCAAAAAGAGAAACTAACAGCGCTAATACAACGGTAATTGTTCCCGCTACACTGCCCTTCATACGAAAGACGGCAAGTGCTAAAAAGAAAAAAATAATTGGAATTAATGCAATTAAGCTGGAAATCCAGATATTGCCCATTGGGTCATAAACTTGTTGCCAATGTTGAAGCATTGTCATCTCCTTGAAATGCTTGCTAGAACCTTAATTTGGTCGGATCAGTCGCTGATTAAAAAACCAAATTGGTCTGACCAATAAACCTAAAATGTAAAAAAATAGAGCAGATCGCACCAATATAGTAATTTCAAACCGAAAAGAGATCAATAAAAAAGCATAATAAATATATTGGTCAGACCAATTCAAGATATCCAGACCAATCGAACAGCCCCTTGCTTAAAACCAATAAGTTTAATCAAGATATTTGTTTTTATTTGCTTTTTTGTTTTTTATAAAAATACAGCGCTCATTTATTAGACTTTAGTCTGATAGATGCGTTTGTTGTCGTTTTAAGCAGGCTTTGCAGCAGCTTAATGATTTATATGTAAATTAAAGCCTTAAAAAAGACGGTTTGAGCAAATCAAATCACGTATAGCAAAAGCAGCATCGATCAGAAAATTTATGGTTTTTTTAATTTTGACTTTGTTTTGCGAAAACAAGCGTCTAGAAAAGTGCTACAATCGCAAAAATATGTATTCTTTCAGGCCACCCATTCTCGGTGCCTATATTTATATCGTTAGGATTAACAATGACTGATAATGCAACTATCTTGCAGAATGTCCCAGTTGGCAAAAAAGTTGGTATTGCCTTCTCTGGTGGTCTAGATACTTCAGCTGCTTTATTGTGGATGAAACAAAAAGGCGCAGAGCCTTATGCATATACGGCAAACTTAGGTCAGCCTGATGAAGATGACTACGATGCCATTCCGAAAAAAGCCGAAGCGTATGGTGCAGTTAAAGCACGTTTAGTGGACTGCCGTTTACAGCTTGCGCTTGAAGGTATTGCAGCGATTCAATGTGGTGCATTCCATATCAGCACTGGCGGTATGCCATATTTCAACACGACGCCACTGGGTCGTGCAGTCACAGGTACCATGCTTGTAACTGCCATGAAAGAAGATGACGTGAACATCTGGGGTGATGGTTCAACGTATAAAGGAAACGACATTGAACGTTTCTACCGTTACGGTTTGTTGACTAACCCTGCACTTAAAATTTACAAACCGTGGTTAGACCAAACCTTTATTGATGAATTAGGCGGCCGTGCAGAAATGTCACAGTTCCTCATCGACAATGGTTTTGACTACAAAATGTCGAAAGAGAAAGCTTACTCAACTGACTCAAACATGTTGGGTGCAACTCACGAAGCAAAAGATCTTGAATACCTGAATGCAGGTATCAAAATTGTAGATCCAATCATGGGCGTTGCATTCTGGAAAGACGATGTAAAAATTGATGCTGAAGAAGTTTCAATTACCTTTGAAGAAGGCTTCCCAGTTGCAATTAACGGTCAGCGTTTTGAAAATCCAGTTGATTTTATTCTTGAAGCGAACCGTATCGGTGGTCGTCATGGTCTAGGGATGTCTGACCAAATCGAAAACCGTATTATCGAAGCGAAATCTCGTGGTATCTATGAAGCACCGGGTATGGCGTTACTACATATCGCTTACGAGCGTTTAGTCACTGGTATTCATAACGAAGACACGATTGAACAATACCGCATCAACGGTTTACGTTTAGGTCGTTTGTTGTACCAAGGTCGTTGGTTCGATTCACAAGCACTTATGCTCCGTGAAACTGCACAACGTTGGGTTGCTAAAGCGATTACTGGTACTGTGACTTTAGAATTACGTCGTGGTAATGACTACACCATCATGAACACTGAATCTCCAAACCTCACTTATGAAGCTGAGCGTTTAACCATGGAGAAAGGTGATTCAATGTTTACCCCAATGGATCGTATTGGACAGTTAACGATGCGTAATCTCGACATTACTGATACTCGTGCAAAACTTGGCATTTATACAAATTCTGGTTTATTGTCGATTGGTGCGGGTTCTGCCGTTCCACAATTAAAAGACAAAAACTAAGTTTTCAGCTCTTGAAAACTAAAAGAAAAAACCGCCACCTCTTGGCGGTTTTTTCTTTTATCCGCTTTAATTTTGTATCAGCATCATTCGTATACAAAATAAGCTAGACATTAAGATGTGTTATTTTTCCCGAGTCACTACTCACAGAAAAACAATAAAAATGCGGTCTATATTTACCTGAATTAAGCCATTTATCTGTAATTCGACTTAGCATTGCAAGCTGATATAGATTATCATCTGTTTTATTTTTTAGTCCGAAATCGCCTTGAATACGATTACTCTTTTGCAGCCAGATGATTGGCATGCCCACTTACGTGATGGCCTTGCACTGAAACGCACTGTTCCAGATTTAGCAAATCAATTTAAGCGTGCGATTTGTATGCCAAATCTTGTTCCACCCGTCAAAACCGTGGAAGAAGCGCTGGCATACCGCGAGCGAATTATGGCGCATGTGCCTGAAGGCAATCCTTTCGATCCTCGTATGGTGTTGTACTTTACTGACACGACACCAGCCAGCGAAGTCAAAAAAATTAAAGATTCAGAATTCGTAAATGCCATCAAACTTTATCCAGCCGGTGCAACCACCAACTCGGATAACGGGGTTAGCGATATTCGTAAAGTCTACGCGGTCATTGAGCAACTTGAAGAACATCAAGTGCCATTGTTACTGCATGGTGAAGTCACTCACAATCATGTCGATATTTTTGATCGTGAAAAACGCTTCATCGATGAAGTTTTATCTCCGCTTTTAAAGCAATTCCCGAAATTAAAACTAGTGCTTGAACACATTACCACCAGCGAAGCTGCACATTTTGTATTGGAACAAGATCGCAATGTTGCGGCAACGATTACCCCACAACACTTATTGTTTAACCGCAATGATATGTTGGTCGGTGGTATTAAACCGCATTTTTATTGCTTACCAATTCTTAAGCGTCAAACCCACCAACAAACTTTGTTGGAAGTGGCGACCAGTGGTAATCCTAAGTTCTTCTTGGGAACAGACAGTGCTCCGCACTCGAAGAATGCCAAAGAAAATGCGTGCGGTTGCGCAGGTTGCTATAGCGCACCTACTGCCATTGAATTGTATGCACAAGCCTTTGACCAAGTCGGTAAAATTGAACGTCTTGAAGGCTTTGCGAGCCATTTTGGCGCAGATTTCTATGGTTTACCTCGTAATACTGAAACCATTACTTTGGTAAAAGAAGATCAGGTTATTCCTGAAAGTTTTGATTATTTAGATGGTGACAAGATTATCCCGCTCTATGCAGGAAAAACCATCCAATGGAGAAAAGTGTGACAGATGAAACTCTACCAGTAATTGGTCAGCGTTTCCGCGGATTTTTACCTGTCGTGGTCGATGTCGAAACTGCAGGTTTTAATTGCCAAACTGACGCGCTGCTAGAGATCGCAGCGATTCCAATTATTTATGATGCGGATGGTAAGTTTGTACCAGGCGTTGCTCATCATGCACACATCAATCCGTTTGAAGGTGCTAACCTAGACCGTCGCTCGCTGGATTTTATTGGGATTGACCCATTTAACCCAATGCGCGTTGCAATGGCTGAAGATGAAAAATCTGCCCTGAAACGTATTTTTAAAGCGGTGAACGAGGTTCGTCGCCAGCAGAATTGTACCCATGCCATTTTGGTCGGGCATAATGCCCATTTTGATTTAGGTTTTGTGCAAGCCGCCATTGCGCGCACAGGCACCAAAAATCAAAATCCATTCCATAGCTTTTCTGTATTTGATACGGTGACTTTAAGTGCCATCACTTTTGGTCAAACCGTACTGGCAAAATCCTGTATTCAAGCAGGCATTGAGTTTGATGGCAAAGAAGCACATTCGGCTTTGTATGACACACAAAAGACCGCAGAACTGTTTTGCTATATTTTGAACAAACTCTCTCCTCACATACTTGACACTTTGATGGCGGATCAATAAGATACCGCCATCTTCTAAACGTCCCTATCGTCTAGAGGCCTAGGACATCGCCCTTTCACGGCGGTAACCGGGGTTCGAATCCCCGTAGGGACGCCATCTTCTTGCAATCGCAAAACTTTTCTTAAGCTATCCATTCTTCATTCTATTAGCTAGAATTGGTTATACTTAGACCTTTGTTTTTACCTGAATCGCCTCATGCTAAAGAAAATTTTACTGGTCTTACTTATTCTTTCCCCAACGGCCATTTATCTGTATATCGTCAGCAAGAATGATCAACCATCAACACCAGATGTTGCTCAACCCAAGGCCGCACACGATCCTTATCAAACCCCTGAACATTAAAATGCTGTCATTAGCATCTTTGAGCATAACTTTAGCAATAAATGCCTTTTTAGCTCCGCAGCAATAAGATTTTCAGTCAGTATCCTTCTCTTTTGAATCCTGAATTAGGGCGATCCCATGACTGTCCTTTCAGCTGAATAAAATATATCCCCATAGCTTAAGCGCAATAATCCCCATCCTTAAAATTCAAACTGATCATTGCGCAGCATATAAAGATCTCAGCGCTTTATTTCAAATATTGGCCTGACGCCAATCCACTGCTCCACTCTAGGCGTTAAACAGAGCCACTAAAAACCCTCAATCAAGATGGCTTTACGTAAAAAATTGCACTATTTTCACTAAATTAGACATTTTTTACACAAACAAACCGCTTTTTCAGAAATATTGTAATATCATGTTTGACAGTCACAGGAAAAATCCTTAATATACGCATCACCTCGCAACGTCCCTATCGTCTAGAGGCCTAGGACATCGCCCTTTCACGGCGGTAACCGGGGTTCGAATCCCCGTAGGGACGCCATATATCGTTGCATACGATCATTCAAAACGCACAATTCACTATTATTCGATTGCAGATTTGTAGTTTTTCACTACAATAGCGCGCTTCTATATTCTATTTTTCTCTCTCATATGCAGTCATCTCACTCTCCGAATGATGCTATGCATCAGGGCAATTCTGCGCCTTTAAAACGCGCTATGAGTACTCGACATCTGGTTATGATTTCACTTGGCGGTGCAATCGGTACTGGTCTATTTTTAGGGTCGGGTGAAGTCATTGCACAAACGGGGCCTGTAGGTGCCATCATCGCTTATATTTTAGGTGGATTAATTGCCTATATGGTGATGTTATGCTTAGGAGAACTTGCGGTACACATGCCTGTATCGGGTTCTTTCGGCGCTTATGCACACAAATTTATAGGTCCAGGGACAGGCTATACAATTACATGGCTATATTGGCTTACATGGACCGCAACGCTGGGGACTGAATTTACCGCTGCTGCATTACTGATGCAGGAATGGTTCCCACATATTTCGGTCTGGATCTGGACACTGATCTTTGCAGCCATCATTTTTGGGCTAAATATGAGCTCAACCCGGATGTTTGCTGAATCTGAGTTCTGGCTTTCTCTGGTCAAGGTTGTCACTGTGATTACCTTTATTCTGCTGGGGCTATTGGCAATTTTTGGCGTGTTGCCATTCCAAGGTTATAGCTCTGCCCCACTCTTTAGCAACCTGACTGCTGAAGGTTGGTTCCCGCAAGGTTTCTTCCCGATTTTTGCAACCATGCTAATTGTCAACTTTGCCTTTTCAGGTACAGAGTTGATTGGCGTTGCCGCGGGTGAAACCGAAGATCCTGCCAAGAATGTGCCAAAAGCGATTAATGCGGCAATCTGGCGTTTGTTGATTTTCTTTGTCGGCACCATTGTGGTGATTAGTGCGCTATTGCCGCATGAAATGGCGGGCTTAGGCGGACATGGCGTCAGTAGCAGTCCATTTGTAACCGTATTTACTTATATTGGTATTCCACATGCGGAAGATATCATTCGCTTTGTGATTATCACGGCATTACTGTCAGCCGCAAACTCTGGTTTGTATGCAGCATCCCGTATGATGTGGGCTTTATCCGACAAGAAACAATTACCTGCAGTATTCTCAAAGGTGAATCACAAAGGTATACCAACCGTGGCAATTATTGTGACGATGTTTGGTGCCGTACCGGGCTTACTGTCAGAACAATTTGCGCCAGAAACCATCTTCAAGAACTTGCTGGGCGTTGCCGCATTTACAATGGTTGTGGTGTGGATGAGCATTTGTTTAAGTCAGTTTAACTTCCGCCGCCAATGGTACAAACAAGGACATACAGCAAATGAATTAGGCTTTGCAGCACCGCTATTCCCTATTGTCCCTATTTTAGGCTTTGTCTTCTGTTTTATTACCGGTATTAGTATGGCAGCAGACCCTGAAATGTGGGCTGGTTTTATTGGCTGTTTAATTTTTATTGCTCTGTGCTATATCAGTTATTATGCGCTTTATCATAAAAAAGCACCGTTAGAATAAGTTTTTCAAAAAGAGCGACTACGGTCGCTCTTTTTTTTGCAAGCGAATTTCCAATACTGCATCATTTGACTGCATAAGGCCTTGTACTGGCATTTCTCACCCTAAAGTGAATACTTTTTCAACACACTTTTATTTTTTGTTTTAATTTTAAACAGACACACTATTTTTTCAGTTTTATTGCAGAAAAACGTTTGACACTCCCCCGTATTCACCCTAATATACGCCCACCTCTGAAACGTCCCTATCGTCTAGAGGCCTAGGACATCGCCCTTTCACGGCGGTAACCGGGGTTCGAATCCCCGTAGGGACGCCATTTAATAGATGGTTTAGTTTTCAGAAGTACCTGCCTCATTAAGTCCCTATCGTCTAGAGGCCTAGGACATCGCCCTTTCACGGCGGTAACCGGGGTTCGAATCCCCGTAGGGACGCCATTTTCTCCAAAGCTCTGCATTTTTCATGTCGACTTCTTCCATGACTAAGCAGAGTGTTTGGTACTTATCAAACCCAACGATTTCAGCCATTTGCATGATCTGAATAACGTTGGGTTTTTTTCTTCCTGCTTTCCAATCTGAGATATTAGAGGGTGTAACCTCTAATGCCCATGATAGTTTTTCATACGTTCCTAAACGCTCTTTGCATTTCTCAATTAGTTCTTTAAGCATTTTTACGCCTCTTGTTTTTCCCGAAAAGTGGAAGTACATTCTTTCCCAGATTATAGAAGTTTTTTTTGGCTACAACTTCCCGTTTTAGGGAAGTTCAACAAAAACATAACAAGGGGCATGACATGTCTGAGCAGTTAACTTTTAGAACAAAGGCTGATTTTATTCAGGCTGCTTTTGATCAAGTGGCTAAAATCGTTTCTGATCACGCTGAACCATGTTTAGAAGCATTATCCCCTGCCATCGCTGCTGAAAAATGTTTATCGCATTTAGCCCTTGTTGCTTACGACTGGTCTTATGACGCTTCAACAATTGATGCTTATGCTGAAATTTATAATAAAGCCAATCAAGAATTAATTGAATCATTTGGGGAACATTAATAATGAATAACCTACTCAATTTAATTCACCAGTTTGATAATTCTTCTTTAAGTGTTGTTGAAGTATTTGAGCAACAAAAATCTATCTATGAAGAAATCCATTGTTCTACTGCTTTTGGTGATTTATCGCCAGTTGATGGTCAAACATTAAAAAATATGCTCGATGGCATTGTTAAAAATAAACTTGCTGCATTTGAAGCATTAGCTGCTCAAAAAAATACAAAACCTGCTGAAACTTCTATTCAACAAATCTTCTGTACAAAAATTGACCTTTCCCGTGCAAAACACGGCAGTAAGCCCCAAGACACCCCTTTTTATAATATAGGGGTAGCGGATACACAAAAGGCATCTGAGTCATGTGGTTTTGGCGATATGTGGGAAGGATATGCAAGTGAATTCACGAATGAACCTAAAACACTGGCTAACCTAGAATCGGAAGCTTTTGCATTTCCAAGACACTTGGACAATTACCAATTAATCTCAACTCCACAAGGTGTTGTTCCTGTCTTACGTGCTGTACCTATCGAAAATTCTGTAGTCGGCTTGGATTGGGTGACTTTTAGCTTTTGCCAATCGACTTTTGGTGATAAATACGTGGGTCTTAAACCTGAACAAGTTGAATCTGCCGTAGGTGATGCCATTGAAACATGGCTTGATCAATTGCTCTTTGAAATCTTTGGGTTCGGTATTGCCAAGAAACGTGAAAAAGGCATGCACTTCAACAAATATGGTTACGATCTGCAAGATAATCTCGGCATTATTCTTTACGGACACAATAACAATCGGATTACGGTACAAATTAACGGTACTGGCTGTGCTTTAGCTCGTAAAGGTTGGAATGAGGTTCTTTATAAATGGCTAAATACAGAAGCACGTAACCCAAAAATTAATCGTGTAGACCTTGCCCTAGATGACTTTCAATCTGAATGGGTATCTGTAGACCTTGCTAACGAATGGGATACACAAGACTTGTTTTGGTGTGGTGGCCGTCCTTCTGAGGTCAACCATTTAGGTGACTGGAAGCGTATTAACGGCAAGGGTCGTACTTTAACCATAGGTAAACGTGAAAGCTCCAAGTTCTTACGTTTTTATGAGCGTGGCAAAAAAGAGGGCGATGCTCTAAGCCTTTGGACACGTGCTGAACTCGAATTAAAGTCTACAGACCGCTATCTGCCTTTAGATGTGTTGATCTCTCCAAGTACATATTTTAAGGGTGCTTACCCTGCTTTAGAGATGCTTTGTAATCAACTCAATGATTTTACAATGCCTGAAAAATGCCAACTCATCGAAAAACAAGCAAATATCAACGTTGATAAAGCTTTAGACATCCTTAAAGTCCAGTTTGGTAAGTATATCCGCCAGTTCCGCAAATTTATTAATGATGACGTTTTACTGAATCTGATTTCATCAGATAAGGACGTTGTCCCAAAACGTCTTAACTTCTCACATGCTGCGGTCATGCAAGCATTGCGAATTGATCAACCGATCAAAAATAACACTCTAATTGAAACGCCTTTATTTGAAGGTGTTCCATTTCTTACATCTTCACAAGACTTTTATGAGGGAATAACTCATGCAATTTAAATCTGAAATGGTCGTACTTGGTGCTAAATCTTCAAAAGGCGATTACAACGGCAAACCTTACGACTCTACAACTATTTTCTACAAAGCTGACCTTCAGGAAGGTGACAACTTTGTAGGTGAAGTTGGCGAATCAATTAAGTGGGGTACATCTGACAATTTCAAGAAAATTAAAGACTGCCAGTTCCCTCTTGTTGCTGATGTTCTCCTTGAACAAGTTTCAAATGGTAATAACTCAACATTGTTGATTAAGGATTTAGTCCCTCGTGTTGCTGAACAAAAACCTGCACCGAATCAACCTGCAAAATCTGCTTAGGCTATTTAACTATGAAAATATACGCAATGGGTAACAATGAAAAGATGTGTCCTACCTGTGGATCATATTTTCATTACCAATATTTACCGTTTCATCAATCCAATTGTAACGCTTAAGGAATTCTAAGACATGGCATTCGTATGTGAGCAACTGCAAACAATTGACGGTGTTACTACGTGTGTCTTGTGGGTCGAACAAGTCACTTTAACTGACATGTTCGCAATAACTGCAACACAAGCGGGAATGATCGGTTTAGCTTTTTCACTGGTCATTATCACTGGTGCTGTATTCAACAAGTTAAGTCAAATAGGGGATAAATCTCATGACTGAACAACAAAAATTAGGCTTGGCTCAAGTCCTAGTTAAAAAACAATCTCGCTTACAAACCTATTTAAACCGTGGTGCTGTTGTTGCAACTGTTGCCACTGCCACTGGAATGGCTCGCGCTGATTATGACGTAACTGCAATCGTTACAAATTTAGGTCTTGCTGTTACTGCTGCTGCAACTATCGGCGTAACTTGGCTCGGCTTTACGGCAGGTATTGCAATTTGGCGCAACCTTCGAGCTGCTGCAAAGTAATAAAAAGGGGGTTCGCCCCCTTTCTTCTTTCTAGGGGTCATATATGGAAGCGTCTATTGTGAATTGGCTCATTGTCTTTGCAATTGTTATTGCAGTAACGAGGATGACAAAATGAATAGAATAATAAGAATTTTCTTATCGCTTGTTATAGCGATTTCTCCAGTACTCATTATTAATTCTGCCAATGCAACAAATGTCGGTGGTTGGCAACTTGGTAATCCAGTTGCACAAGGCGCTTCTGCTGTTTATGACGCTACTAAAACAGTCCTTATTAATGGTAAAGATGTAATAAAAAATTCAACAGTAAAAATTACACCTACTGCTGCGAATGTTGCTAAAGTTCTTGCTCGTGGTGGTGCTGCTTATGCTTTAACTGTTGCTGTTGAACAACTTCTAGGAGCTGTTGATTGGGTCATGGATGCTGAAAATAATCAGATCAAATATCTAGATCCCAATACTACAAATGTTCCTTATTACTATCCCTTTAATGGTGTCAATTACTTAACTGCTGATGCTGCTTGTGCTGCCAAATTTGTTCAATTTGGTTTATCTGGATCTTGGATTGATTTGGGCTTTAACATTACAACATCCGAATGTATGGTCCAACGTAAATCTGATGGTTATAAAACTTCAAACGGCACTCAGTCAAAAGTAGTTAATCCTGCTTACGATCCAGCAAAAGATGATTGGAAATCTTTACCCCTTACCACTGTTGCTGCCCAAGTAATTTCAAATGCTGAATCATCAACTGATGAAAACGTAAAAGTTGGTGCTCAAGCTGCAACAATGGCTGCTGCTGCTGACATCGTTAATGAAGCTGAAAGCGATGAAACAAAAGCTCGACCTATTGTCACTGAATTAGACAAAGCCGCTTCAACTGCCACTGATGAAACTGCCACTGGTGAATCTACACAAACCAAAACAGATCCCGTAACTGGTGAACCTGTAACAGAAACAACTGATATAGCACTTGAATTCCCTACTTTTTGCGGTTGGGCACCTATTGTTTGTGAAGCTGCTCAAGTTGTTATCTCTGTTCCTCAAGCTGTAGCAGAAGCATGGGCTACTACTAAAGAATGGCTTTTTGCTGATGATGCCTTACCTGATGCTGACTCAGTTGATATTTCACAATTGCCTACGCCTGAACTTCAAGAAAATGCAATTTCATGGGGTGCTCAATGTCCTCAAGATGTTCAGGTCCCAATTAACATGCAAGGCGTTTCCTCAACAATTACCTTTTCTTGGTCGCCTTGGTGTCAGCTTCTTTCAATTATTAAGCCTGCAATTATTGCTTCTGCATATATTGGAGCTGCTTTCATTGTTTTGGGGCTTAGAACATGAAAGCACTTCTATTCGGTCTTACATCTTGGCTACTTTCAAACTTTGCTCGTAAAGTTTTGATAGGTGCTGGCGTTACTCTTATATCAGGTGCGGTTATTAATATCGTACTCACAACATACATAAATAAAGCAATTTCAGCTTCATCACAAATTGATGGAACTTATTTAGGACTTTTGTCCATTTCGGGTCTAGATCATGCAATTAGCATCATTGTCGGTGCTTTGATTGCGCGTGCCACACTCATGGCTGCCAATATCTCATTTACTAAAGCGACATAAGGGCGCGCGCGCTACCGCGCACCGCGTTGCACCTCGCTACGTGTAGCGTGGGGCGAGCGCGCCAATAGGTGAAACTATGTTAATTCTAATTACTGCAAAACCTGGTTCTTTTAAATCCGCTAAGGCTGCAACAATGGCGATTAATTACTTAAAAGAAGGTCGTCCTGTTTATACCAATATTGATCAGTTTGATTATGAAGGCGCTCAACCTTTGCCCGAAAATTCCGACTGGAGAGATACGCCCGAAGGTTCTGTTGTTATTTATGATGAAGCACAACAATTTGACTTTTTCCAATATAAGGGTCGTGAAAAACTCTCCAGTGACGAACGTGTAAAAAAATTAGAAACTCATCGCCATTCTGGCCATGACATTATTTTAATTACACAATCCCCATCTTTTCTGCACAACCATGTTCTAAGCCTTGTCGGATCTCACTATCATTTGCATCGTGCTTATGGTCGTGCCTTTGCTGACGTTTTTTTATGGCGTTATGCTGTCACAATGCCTGATTCTACTGGCGCAAAAAATAAAGCTGAATCACACGAAAAATTTAAACCTGATTCAAAAATATTTGAAAAATATAAATCTACTACCCTCGACACTCATAAGCTAAAAATTCCCCCTCTCTATTTCAAGTTGGGTGGCTTTATCCTCGCTGTTGTCTGTCTAGTTGGTTATATGGTTTTCGGATCTGATAATCCTTTCTTATCTGCTTCAAAAATTAAAGAAAATGCTGATATTGCATCAGGAAAAAAACCAACTGAACAAACTCAACTTGTTGGTTCACAAGCTGCTTCTGCTTCAATGCAGACTCAATCAAATTTAGATATAGAATGCAGAAAGGGTGTCAATGTAGAAAAACCTGAATGTGTTAAATGGTTTAACGATCTTTCAAAAAATGGTGGGTCAATTGGTGAAACTAATAAACAATACGTTTCTTACAATCCTGATAAACCATTCGATCAAGATTCTATTCAAGAATCTCTCCAGTACGAAGTAACTGCAAAACCCATTCTTTCAGGTTGCATGTCTAACCCTGACGGCTCTTTTACTGCCTACTCACAACAAGGCACTAAATTAAAAGTTTCACAATCTGACTGTAAAAAAATCATCGCTGGAGACAGACCGTTTAATTATTTCGCTTCAACACAACAACAACCTGCACGATCTACAACGACAACAACACAAACACCTGTTACTACACAACCTCAATCAAATATTTCAGTGTCTATGACTCGCGAAGATTTAGCAAAATATGAACAAGCTAAAAAGGAAGGTCTAATTTAATGAATATTCAAGATACCGCTGCAATAGAATCTTTTATTTTTATTGTTTTCGCTGTTGGCGTTTTCACTGGTGCTATTTGCACTGGCTTACTTAATACCCTAAAAACAATATTCTTTAATGAAGTTCAGCGACCTAACCGCATTAAAACTCTATTCGGCTATCTTTACCGCTTAGGCGATCATTACGTTGATATTGAATACCGCAATGAAATTATGGCTATTCGTAGAAAAAAAATGCTCTCAGACTTACAAAAAAGCCCTCGTCACTTTTCAATGAAAAAACATCTCCTTTTTTGGTCTATTGTTACCTTATTTCTCATGGCTTACTTATTCATATATCTTGATCCTTTTACGCCTTTACATCTTAAATAGAGAGGGCGGAGTGCCCTCGAACTGACGCAACTAAATTACTAAACCTTCTTTCCCTGATTACAAGCTCCCTTTTACTTTACATCGGGAGTTCCAGAGCGTCCCGAATGGGCGCGAACTGACTAGCATAATCTTCCATTAACACATCATCTCCTGGACAAAATTTTTGCCAGGATAAAAAATTTAAGTGACTGATATTTATGTATATTGAAAATTCATCAAAAAAACCGAATTGACATAATGTTACAAATAGGTGAATTTATGGATGTACAAGAAATACTGCATTTCTATTTAAAAAATGGTCTTTATAATTCAAAGCATACATACAATGACAAAATGAAATATCTTGAATGGTTTTACTCACATCAACAAATCACAATAGATGTAATCACGGATTACTGCACACATCGCTCGCTGGAGGGAGTGAAGAACTCAACCATCAATAGAGAAATTAATTTGATGCGTGCTGCATTCAATTACTATTTGACTTATAACAACACTGCTAATTTTAAAAATCCATTTAATCGATTCAAGCTCTTTGAATCCGATTACATGCCAAGATTTTTGAACTCAACCGAATGCAGAAAATTGCTTTCAGCAACGCTCGATTTTGATAACACTATGCTCTATGACTTTGTCACATTGGCATTAAATACGGGTTGTCGTGCTTCTGAATTAACAACGCTTACATGGAATAATGTAAGCCTAGATGATCGTTATATTATTATCCGTAATTCACTATCTAAAAATAAAAAGACAGTTTATAAACCGATTAATACAGTTTGTGTGGCTGCATTAATCAGATTAAAAATGCATAAGCATTATGTCTTTTATAATCCCAATACGGATAAAAATATAAGAAGTTTTAGGAGAGGATTTGAAAATGCAGTGAAAAGAGCTGATTTAGGTCATGTTCGCATTCACGATCTGCGCCACACATTCGCCAGTTTCTTAGTTAAAAATGGTGTTCCTCTCTATCATGTATCAACATTGCTTGGTCATTCTGATATTCGAATCACACAACGTTACGCACATTTAGCTCCTGAACATTTACACGATGTTCTAAAAAGACTGCCCGTTTTACAATAAATTTACAAAACTTTACAATAATTTCCGCCATGAAATATGACAGTTGGGACATCGCCCTTTCACGGCGGTAACCGGGGTTCGAATCCCCGTAGGGACGCCATTTTCTCCAAAGCTCTGCATTTTTCATGTCGACTTCTTCCATGACTAAGCAGAGTGTTTGGTACTTATCAAACCCAACGATTTCAGCCATTTGCATGATCTGAATAACGTTGGGTTTTTTTCTTCCTGCTTTCCAATCTGAGATATTAGAGGGTGTAACCTCTAATGCCCATGATAGTTTTTCATACGTTCCTAAACGCTCTTTGCATTTCTCAATTAGTTCTTTAAGCATTTTTACGCCTCTTGTTTTTCCCGAAAAGTGGAAGTACATTCTTTCCCAGATTATAGAAGTTTTTTTTGGCTACAACTTCCCGTTTTAGGGAAGTTCAACAAAAACATAACAAGGGGCATGACATGTCTGAGCAGTTAACTTTTAGAACAAAGGCTGATTTTATTCAGGCTGCTTTTGATCAAGTGGCTAAAATCGTTTCTGATCACGCTGAACCATGTTTAGAAGCATTATCCCCTGCCATCGCTGCTGAAAAATGTTTATCGCATTTAGCCCTTGTTGCTTACGACTGGTCTTATGACGCTTCAACAATTGATGCTTATGCTGAAATTTATAATAAAGCCAATCAAGAATTAATTGAATCATTTGGGGAACATTAATAATGAATAACCTACTCAATTTAATTCACCAGTTTGATAATTCTTCTTTAAGTGTTGTTGAAGTATTTGAGCAACAAAAATCTATCTATGAAGAAATCCATTGTTCTACTGCTTTTGGTGATTTATCGCCAGTTGATGGTCAAACATTAAAAAATATGCTCGATGGCATTGTTAAAAATAAACTTGCTGCATTTGAAGCATTAGCTGCTCAAAAAAATACAAAACCTGCTGAAACTTCTATTCAACAAATCTTCTGTACAAAAATTGACCTTTCCCGTGCAAAACACGGCAGTAAGCCCCAAGACACCCCTTTTTATAATATAGGGGTAGCGGATACACAAAAGGCATCTGAGTCATGTGGTTTTGGCGATATGTGGGAAGGATATGCAAGTGAATTCACGAATGAACCTAAAACACTGGCTAACCTAGAATCGGAAGCTTTTGCATTTCCAAGACACTTGGACAATTACCAATTAATCTCAACTCCACAAGGTGTTGTTCCTGTCTTACGTGCTGTACCTATCGAAAATTCTGTAGTCGGCTTGGATTGGGTGACTTTTAGCTTTTGCCAATCGACTTTTGGTGATAAATACGTGGGTCTTAAACCTGAACAAGTTGAATCTGCCGTAGGTGATGCCATTGAAACATGGCTTGATCAATTGCTCTTTGAAATCTTTGGGTTCGGTATTGCCAAGAAACGTGAAAAAGGCATGCACTTCAACAAATATGGTTACGATCTGCAAGATAATCTCGGCATTATTCTTTACGGACACAATAACAATCGGATTACGGTACAAATTAACGGTACTGGCTGTGCTTTAGCTCGTAAAGGTTGGAATGAGGTTCTTTATAAATGGCTAAATACAGAAGCACGTAACCCAAAAATTAATCGTGTAGACCTTGCCCTAGATGACTTTCAATCTGAATGGGTATCTGTAGACCTTGCTAACGAATGGGATACACAAGACTTGTTTTGGTGTGGTGGCCGTCCTTCTGAGGTCAACCATTTAGGTGACTGGAAGCGTATTAACGGCAAGGGTCGTACTTTAACCATAGGTAAACGTGAAAGCTCCAAGTTCTTACGTTTTTATGAGCGTGGCAAAAAAGAGGGCGATGCTCTAAGCCTTTGGACACGTGCTGAACTCGAATTAAAGTCTACAGACCGCTATCTGCCTTTAGATGTGTTGATCTCTCCAAGTACATATTTTAAGGGTGCTTACCCTGCTTTAGAGATGCTTTGTAATCAACTCAATGATTTTACAATGCCTGAAAAATGCCAACTCATCGAAAAACAAGCAAATATCAACGTTGATAAAGCTTTAGACATCCTTAAAGTCCAGTTTGGTAAGTATATCCGCCAGTTCCGCAAATTTATTAATGATGACGTTTTACTGAATCTGATTTCATCAGATAAGGACGTTGTCCCAAAACGTCTTAACTTCTCACATGCTGCGGTCATGCAAGCATTGCGAATTGATCAACCGATCAAAAATAACACTCTAATTGAAACGCCTTTATTTGAAGGTGTTCCATTTCTTACATCTTCACAAGACTTTTATGAGGGAATAACTCATGCAATTTAAATCTGAAATGGTCGTACTTGGTGCTAAATCTTCAAAAGGCGATTACAACGGCAAACCTTACGACTCTACAACTATTTTCTACAAAGCTGACCTTCAGGAAGGTGACAACTTTGTAGGTGAAGTTGGCGAATCAATTAAGTGGGGTACATCTGACAATTTCAAGAAAATTAAAGACTGCCAGTTCCCTCTTGTTGCTGATGTTCTCCTTGAACAAGTTTCAAATGGTAATAACTCAACATTGTTGATTAAGGATTTAGTCCCTCGTGTTGCTGAACAAAAACCTGCACCGAATCAACCTGCAAAATCTGCTTAGGCTATTTAACTATGAAAATATACGCAATGGGTAACAATGAAAAGATGTGTCCTACCTGTGGATCATATTTTCATTACCAATATTTACCGTTTCATCAATCCAATTGTAACGCTTAAGGAATTCTAAGACATGGCATTCGTATGTGAGCAACTGCAAACAATTGACGGTGTTACTACGTGTGTCTTGTGGGTCGAACAAGTCACTTTAACTGACATGTTCGCAATAACTGCAACACAAGCGGGAATGATCGGTTTAGCTTTTTCACTGGTCATTATCACTGGTGCTGTATTCAACAAGTTAAGTCAAATAGGGGATAAATCTCATGACTGAACAACAAAAATTAGGCTTGGCTCAAGTCCTAGTTAAAAAACAATCTCGCTTACAAACCTATTTAAACCGTGGTGCTGTTGTTGCAACTGTTGCCACTGCCACTGGAATGGCTCGCGCTGATTATGACGTAACTGCAATCGTTACAAATTTAGGTCTTGCTGTTACTGCTGCTGCAACTATCGGCGTAACTTGGCTCGGCTTTACGGCAGGTATTGCAATTTGGCGCAACCTTCGAGCTGCTGCAAAGTAATAAAAAGGGGGTTCGCCCCCTTTCTTCTTTCTAGGGGTCATATATGGAAGCGTCTATTGTGAATTGGCTCATTGTCTTTGCAATTGTTATTGCAGTAACGAGGATGACAAAATGAATAGAATAATAAGAATTTTCTTATCGCTTGTTATAGCGATTTCTCCAGTACTCATTATTAATTCTGCCAATGCAACAAATGTCGGTGGTTGGCAACTTGGTAATCCAGTTGCACAAGGCGCTTCTGCTGTTTATGACGCTACTAAAACAGTCCTTATTAATGGTAAAGATGTAATAAAAAATTCAACAGTAAAAATTACACCTACTGCTGCGAATGTTGCTAAAGTTCTTGCTCGTGGTGGTGCTGCTTATGCTTTAACTGTTGCTGTTGAACAACTTCTAGGAGCTGTTGATTGGGTCATGGATGCTGAAAATAATCAGATCAAATATCTAGATCCCAATACTACAAATGTTCCTTATTACTATCCCTTTAATGGTGTCAATTACTTAACTGCTGATGCTGCTTGTGCTGCCAAATTTGTTCAATTTGGTTTATCTGGATCTTGGATTGATTTGGGCTTTAACATTACAACATCCGAATGTATGGTCCAACGTAAATCTGATGGTTATAAAACTTCAAACGGCACTCAGTCAAAAGTAGTTAATCCTGCTTACGATCCAGCAAAAGATGATTGGAAATCTTTACCCCTTACCACTGTTGCTGCCCAAGTAATTTCAAATGCTGAATCATCAACTGATGAAAACGTAAAAGTTGGTGCTCAAGCTGCAACAATGGCTGCTGCTGCTGACATCGTTAATGAAGCTGAAAGCGATGAAACAAAAGCTCGACCTATTGTCACTGAATTAGACAAAGCCGCTTCAACTGCCACTGATGAAACTGCCACTGGTGAATCTACACAAACCAAAACAGATCCCGTAACTGGTGAACCTGTAACAGAAACAACTGATATAGCACTTGAATTCCCTACTTTTTGCGGTTGGGCACCTATTGTTTGTGAAGCTGCTCAAGTTGTTATCTCTGTTCCTCAAGCTGTAGCAGAAGCATGGGCTACTACTAAAGAATGGCTTTTTGCTGATGATGCCTTACCTGATGCTGACTCAGTTGATATTTCACAATTGCCTACGCCTGAACTTCAAGAAAATGCAATTTCATGGGGTGCTCAATGTCCTCAAGATGTTCAGGTCCCAATTAACATGCAAGGCGTTTCCTCAACAATTACCTTTTCTTGGTCGCCTTGGTGTCAGCTTCTTTCAATTATTAAGCCTGCAATTATTGCTTCTGCATATATTGGAGCTGCTTTCATTGTTTTGGGGCTTAGAACATGAAAGCACTTCTATTCGGTCTTACATCTTGGCTACTTTCAAACTTTGCTCGTAAAGTTTTGATAGGTGCTGGCGTTACTCTTATATCAGGTGCGGTTATTAATATCGTACTCACAACATACATAAATAAAGCAATTTCAGCTTCATCACAAATTGATGGAACTTATTTAGGACTTTTGTCCATTTCGGGTCTAGATCATGCAATTAGCATCATTGTCGGTGCTTTGATTGCGCGTGCCACACTCATGGCTGCCAATATCTCATTTACTAAAGCGACATAAGGGCGCGCGCGCTACCGCGCACCGCGTTGCACCTCGCTACGTGTAGCGTGGGGCGAGCGCGCCAATAGGTGAAACTATGTTAATTCTAATTACTGCAAAACCTGGTTCTTTTAAATCCGCTAAGGCTGCAACAATGGCGATTAATTACTTAAAAGAAGGTCGTCCTGTTTATACCAATATTGATCAGTTTGATTATGAAGGCGCTCAACCTTTGCCCGAAAATTCCGACTGGAGAGATACGCCCGAAGGTTCTGTTGTTATTTATGATGAAGCACAACAATTTGACTTTTTCCAATATAAGGGTCGTGAAAAACTCTCCAGTGACGAACGTGTAAAAAAATTAGAAACTCATCGCCATTCTGGCCATGACATTATTTTAATTACACAATCCCCATCTTTTCTGCACAACCATGTTCTAAGCCTTGTCGGATCTCACTATCATTTGCATCGTGCTTATGGTCGTGCCTTTGCTGACGTTTTTTTATGGCGTTATGCTGTCACAATGCCTGATTCTACTGGCGCAAAAAATAAAGCTGAATCACACGAAAAATTTAAACCTGATTCAAAAATATTTGAAAAATATAAATCTACTACCCTCGACACTCATAAGCTAAAAATTCCCCCTCTCTATTTCAAGTTGGGTGGCTTTATCCTCGCTGTTGTCTGTCTAGTTGGTTATATGGTTTTCGGATCTGATAATCCTTTCTTATCTGCTTCAAAAATTAAAGAAAATGCTGATATTGCATCAGGAAAAAAACCAACTGAACAAACTCAACTTGTTGGTTCACAAGCTGCTTCTGCTTCAATGCAGACTCAATCAAATTTAGATATAGAATGCAGAAAGGGTGTCAATGTAGAAAAACCTGAATGTGTTAAATGGTTTAACGATCTTTCAAAAAATGGTGGGTCAATTGGTGAAACTAATAAACAATACGTTTCTTACAATCCTGATAAACCATTCGATCAAGATTCTATTCAAGAATCTCTCCAGTACGAAGTAACTGCAAAACCCATTCTTTCAGGTTGCATGTCTAACCCTGACGGCTCTTTTACTGCCTACTCACAACAAGGCACTAAATTAAAAGTTTCACAATCTGACTGTAAAAAAATCATCGCTGGAGACAGACCGTTTAATTATTTCGCTTCAACACAACAACAACCTGCACGATCTACAACGACAACAACACAAACACCTGTTACTACACAACCTCAATCAAATATTTCAGTGTCTATGACTCGCGAAGATTTAGCAAAATATGAACAAGCTAAAAAGGAAGGTCTAATTTAATGAATATTCAAGATACCGCTGCAATAGAATCTTTTATTTTTATTGTTTTCGCTGTTGGCGTTTTCACTGGTGCTATTTGCACTGGCTTACTTAATACCCTAAAAACAATATTCTTTAATGAAGTTCAGCGACCTAACCGCATTAAAACTCTATTCGGCTATCTTTACCGCTTAGGCGATCATTACGTTGATATTGAATACCGCAATGAAATTATGGCTATTCGTAGAAAAAAAATGCTCTCAGACTTACAAAAAAGCCCTCGTCACTTTTCAATGAAAAAACATCTCCTTTTTTGGTCTATTGTTACCTTATTTCTCATGGCTTACTTATTCATATATCTTGATCCTTTTACGCCTTTACATCTTAAATAGAGAGGGCGGAGTGCCCTCGAACTGACGCAACTAAATTACTAAACCTTCTTTCCCTGATTACAAGCTCCCTTTTACTTTACATCGGGAGTTCCAGAGCGTCCCGAATGGGCGCGAACTGACTAGCATAATCTTCCATTAACACATCATCTCCTGGACAAAATTTTTGCCAGGATAAAAAATTTAAGTGACTGATATTTATGTATATTGAAAATTCATCAAAAAAACCGAATTGACATAATGTTACAAATAGGTGAATTTATGGATGTACAAGAAATACTGCATTTCTATTTAAAAAATGGTCTTTATAATTCAAAGCATACATACAATGACAAAATGAAATATCTTGAATGGTTTTACTCACATCAACAAATCACAATAGATGTAATCACGGATTACTGCACACATCGCTCGCTGGAGGGAGTGAAGAACTCAACCATCAATAGAGAAATTAATTTGATGCGTGCTGCATTCAATTACTATTTGACTTATAACAACACTGCTAATTTTAAAAATCCATTTAATCGATTCAAGCTCTTTGAATCCGATTACATGCCAAGATTTTTGAACTCAACCGAATGCAGAAAATTGCTTTCAGCAACGCTCGATTTTGATAACACTATGCTCTATGACTTTGTCACATTGGCATTAAATACGGGTTGTCGTGCTTCTGAATTAACAACGCTTACATGGAATAATGTAAGCCTAGATGATCGTTATATTATTATCCGTAATTCACTATCTAAAAATAAAAAGACAGTTTATAAACCGATTAATACAGTTTGTGTGGCTGCATTAATCAGATTAAAAATGCATAAGCATTATGTCTTTTATAATCCCAATACGGATAAAAATATAAGAAGTTTTAGGAGAGGATTTGAAAATGCAGTGAAAAGAGCTGATTTAGGTCATGTTCGCATTCACGATCTGCGCCACACATTCGCCAGTTTCTTAGTTAAAAATGGTGTTCCTCTCTATCATGTATCAACATTGCTTGGTCATTCTGATATTCGAATCACACAACGTTACGCACATTTAGCTCCTGAACATTTACACGATGTTCTAAAAAGACTGCCCGTTTTACAATAAATTTACAAAACTTTACAATAATTTCCGCCATGAAATATGACAGTTGGGACATCGCCCTTTCACGGCGGTAACCGGGGTTCGAATCCCCGTAGGGACGCCATATTCAGAGATGTTTATCTCTTAAAAAAACCTGAGCATAACGACTCAGGTTTTTTTATGCCTATATTTTGAGTTATGCTCGCTTTGAGCAAAATAAAAAACATATGCAATACAAGGCAATTGAAACAACAAAATACAGATTCAACTTTATCATAAACCTAATTCACGTTCGCAACGGATTGTCTGGCTTTTCGAAGAACTCGGTCTCGATTATGACATTTTGGTTTGCCACACACCGGATAATGCCAATACGCGTCAATTACAACAAGCACATCCTTTTGCAAAATTTCCAACCGTCAAAATAACAAAACTTGAGCAATCTGTGTTCTTGTCTGAAACCAGTGCTATTGCCGAATGGTTCAGTATTCACCAGCAAGGTTTAGGTGCAATGAATTTAGACGGTGCTGCCTTAGTGGACTACTGCTATTGGAAAAACTTCGCTGAAGCCACATTTATGCCAAATTTAGCGTTAAAACAGATCTTTTCCCAATTGGCGATCCGAACCCCTTGGCTTATCCGTTTTATTCCACGAGCCATGCAATATGGATTTAATCAAGGCTATTTAAATCCCCTACTGCAACAACAAATGCAAATCATCAATCAGCATCTCAGCACACAACTGTGGGTGGCAGGCTCTCAATTGACGATTGCAGATATCTTGCTCTGGTTTCCATTACACGCTTGCACCCATCTCAATGAGCGTTATATGTACTACCCTGCAATCAATAGTTATTTACAACAGATTGAAGACAGAACCGCCTTTCAACGCGCTTTATCAAAAGGTCAATGGTCTGCCTCAATCTTCAAACAGTATTGGGCCGAAGCCAACTAATATTATGCGCTTTTACGCGAGTTGATCTGACCTTGAATCACGGCTTTTAAATTCCCCTTCACATACTGGAAAAAGACTTTGAGTGGAGAAAGCTTCGGATTTGGCCGTTTACCTTGAGCAATCGATTTAAATTGTGCTGCATACCAAATAATTTCCATAATGGCCATTTTATCGACCATTGGAATGCCGGTTTTAATTTTATCCACGGCATAACGTACATCTTGCCCCACCAGTAACCGGTCTGCCAGATCGGTTTCCACCGCAAATGGTCGTGCGATGCCAATAAAATCACATGCACCACTATCAAGTGCAGCATTCATGCCTTGAACCGTGCGGAATCCTCCGGTCACCATAAGATGGCAACTCACCTGCTGACGAATCTGTTCGGCAAAATCGAGGAAATAGGCTTCTCGCGCAATAGTACTGGTTTTACGCTTTTCTTGCTTTACTCCCGCCATGGCAGGTGCTTCATAGGTTCCCCCTGAAATTTCAATCAAGTCAATACCTGCCGCATCAATCGCTTTAAACACAGCAATCACATCTTCTTCACTAATTCCACCTCGTTGAAAATCGGCAGAATTGAGTTTGACGGAAATAATAAAATCAGCCGAAGTTGCCGCACGAACGGCTTGATAAATTTCCAAGAGAAAGCGCATGCGGTTTTCAATACTACCGCCCCATTGATCCTGACGCTGATTGGTCAAAGGTGAAAGAAACTGACTAATTAAATAACCATGTGCACCATGCAACTGTACCCCTTCAAATCCGGCTTTTTCACAGATCTGAGCCGCACGCGCGAAACGCTGAATAATCTCTAAAATTTCATCTTCACGCAGTTCCCGTGGCGTAGCAAACGTCGTTGCGAGCATAGGACTAAAAGGTACCGCCGAAGGGGCTACCGTTTCTTGATTTAATCCTTTCGGGCATTGGCGTCCAGGATGCGATAGCTGCACCAACTGCACCATGCCATATTGTTTACCCAGATTAGCCCATTGAGTCAGCGCGGCAAGATCACGTTCCGACTCCACCACCACAACACCGGGTTCATTCTTGGCACGGAAATCCACCATCACATTGCCCGTAATGGCACAGCCCAATCCCCCTTTAGCCCATGCTTCATATAAACCCAGATGTAAATGATTTGGTCGTCCGGCATAATCTGCAAGAGCCTCGCTCATCGCGCCTTTGATAATACGGTTTTTAAAAGTGGTATTGCGAATCTTTAAAGGCTCTGCAAGTTGACTCATTCTGACTTCCTCATTGTTTTATTTAGATGATTTACTCTAAATGGTTTCAACATCAGGTCAAGACCTTTTTGACAATTTATTATGTCAAGTTAATCCATTCACATCACCCGACTCGCCTGAATCAGTTTTCGGGTGTAGTCGGTTTGTGGATGATTAAATAAATCATCTGTGGCTTGCAGCTCCACCACCTGCGCATCTTTAAGCACCAAGACTTTTTGACTGATGGCACGAATCACATGTAAGTCGTGACTGATAAATAAATAACTCAGTTGATAATGTTGCTGTAAGCGCCGTAAGAGCTGCACAATCGCGCGTTGAGTGGTGCGATCTAAGGATGAAGTCGGTTCATCCAAAATCAGCAATTGTGGCTGTAACACTAAAGCACGTGCCAATGCGACCCGTTGTCGTTGCCCGCCAGATAACTCCTGCGGGTAGCGCTGTAAATAACTGTCGTCTAGTTCGACATCGAGCAAAGCCTGTGAGACTTTCTGCTGGATTATGCTGGCAGAAGCATTTGCTAAACTTAATCCTTCCGCAATAATCTGTTCCACATTTAAGCGCGGATTTAAACTGCTCCACGGATCTTGAAACACAATTTGGAAATGTGAACGTAAAGCGCGTAACTGTTTTTGATTCAAGGCATTTAAATTCTGCTGCTGAAACAGAATTTTTCCGTGACTCTGAATCAAACGTGCAATCGCCAAAGCCAGTGAACTTTTACCGGATCCACTTTCTCCCACAATGCCCAAACACTCGCCTTGTTGTAATTGTAGATGGGCAATTTCAACCGCAGTCTGTTGTCCAGTCACACGATTCAACCAGCCTTGCTTGATGGGATACAGTACCCGTAATTGTTCTAATTGCAGTACTGGAGCCGTCATGACAGGCCGCAATGCTTGACCAAAATCATGATTGATTAATTCACGGGTATAGGGGGTTTCAGGGTGTTGAAAGACCTGCTCGGTCGTGCCTTGCTGTTCCACTCGTCCCTGATTCAGGACAATCACCTCATCGGCATAATGTCGCACCAGATTCAAATCATGGCTAATTAATATCAGTGCCATATGCCGTTGTTGTTGGAGCCATTTCAACAAGTCTAGAATCTGTAATTGCAAAGTGACATCTAATGCCGTGGTGGGTTCATCTGCAATCAAAATCTCAGGGTCAAGGGCTAATGCAGCCGCAATCATGACACGTTGCCTTTGCCCGCCCGACAGTTGATGCGGATAACGCTTTAAAAGTGCTTCAGCCTCGGTTAAACCAACATCTTGCAACAGTTGCAATACTTTGTTCCGAACTTCACCCTTACTAAAACCCTGAAGGCCTAAGCTCTCTCCAACCAAATGTTCAACCTGATGTAAAGGATTCAGTGCCGTCATCGGGTCTTGGAAAATCATGGCGATTTTACGTCCACGAATCGGTTGTAACTGCTGATCTGTCAGTTGCAGTAGATCCGCTCCGATATAGCTTGCTGTTCCGCTGATCTGCAAATGCGCTGGCAATAAACCCAAAAGTGCCAAACAGCTAATCGATTTCCCAGAACCACTCTCTCCCACCAAAGCCAATGTCTGAGCTTGGCATAATTCAAACGAGACATCTTGCAGCAGTAAATTTTGCTCATGTCGGATGTGCAGTTGTTCAACCTTTAAAATCACCCGTTGGGGCTGCTTATCGTCTTGGGTCAAATGCATCACGTGCCGCCTCCCCAATATAGATTAATAATGACAACACGATTGCCAAGGTAAAGAAGCCCGATAAAGCCAACCACGGAGCATTTAAGTTATTTTTTCCCTGTAGCAAAATCTCCCCTAAAGATGCGGAGTCTGCAGTCAAACCCAAGCCGAGGAAATCTAAGGCTGCAAGTGCGGTAATATTGGCTGTTAAGATGAATGGCAATTGCGACAGACTGGAACTGATGACATTCGGCAAAATATGGCGGAATATAATGCGCGAATCCGAGACACCCAAAGCCCGCGCTGCCCGGACATAGTCTAAATGACGAGCACGTAAAAATTCGGTCCGCACCAAATTTACCAAGGTCGGCCATGAGAAAAACAGCATGATCAACAAGAGCCAATAAACATTAGGACTGAAAATACTCACCAGAATCATGACCATGAACAGCATGGGTAATCCACCCCACACTTCTAGGATGCGCTGTCCAATCAAGTCCACCCAGCCCCCATAATAGCCTTGGATGGCTCCGATCAGGATACCCAACACCGAAGACAGCAGGGTCAAAGCAAATCCAAACAATAAGGAAACCCGCAAGGCATACAGAATCCTCGCCAACACGTCTCGCCCTTGATCATCTGTGCCTAACCAGTTTTCTGCGCTTGGTGGTGAGGGTACAGGTACCGCCAAATCAAGATTTGGGGTTTGCGCAGCATAAGGAATGACAGGCCAAATCACCCAACCATGCGCACTGATTAACTGTTGTACCGCGGGGTCTTTATAATCAGCTTCGGTTTCAAAGACCCCGCCAAAAGTCGTTTCGGGATAGGTTTTAAAAACAGGAAAATACAGTTCGTGCTGATACTTCACCAACAATGGTTTTTCATTGGCAATCAAATTGGCCGCTAAAGCCACAGTAAAAATTAAACTAAATAAAATAAAACAGCAAAAGCCTAAACGGTTTTGTCGAAAACGTCGCAGACGTGCCTGAACCATCGGCGACATTAGGATTTCTCCCGAGATTCAAAGTCAATTCTAGGATCAATCCACTGATACAGCACATCGCAAATCAAACGCAAGATCAATCCCAACAACGTAAAAATAAATAAGGTGCCAAAAATCACAGGATAATCGCGCTGGATAATCGCTTCAAAGCCCAACAATCCCAAACCATCCAGATTAAACACAATTTCTATGAATAAATTACCGACAAAGAAAATACTCAGCAGAGCTTCTGGTAAACCCGCCACCACCACCAAAATGGCGTTGCGAAATACATGCCCATACTGCACACGAGATAGCGATAAACCTTTGGCACGTGCTGCCAGCACATAAGGCTTATGTAATTCCTCTAAAAAAGAATATTTACTTAAATACGTTAAACTGGCGAAACCACCCAAAACAATCGCCAGCAAGGGCAAGCTCAAATGCCAGAAATAATCTTGAATTTTAGCCCAAAGACTGAGCTGGTGAAAATTTTCCGAAACCAAACCTTGCAAGGGAAACCATTGAAAATAGCTACCACCCGCAAAAAAAACAATCAATAAAATCGCAAAAACAAAGGCAGGAACGGCATAACCCACAGCCAAAAGTAGCGAGGTGGTTTTATCAAACAGCAAACCATGTTGCTTGGCTTTCTGCATCCCTAGGGGAATCGCAATCGCATAAATCAGCAACCCACTCCACAAGCCTAAAGACAAGGATACCGGCATTTTTTCCCACAGCAATTCGGTTACAGCCTTATCCTTGAAAAAGCTGTTGCCAAAATCCAGCTGCAGATAGTTTTTAATCATCAGCCAAAAGCGGACATAAGCCGGTTGATCAAAGCCATACTGCACTTGAATGCTGCGAATCATGTCTTCGCTGAGCCCTTTAGCCCCCTGATAATAAGCACTATTAGGCGCAATGCCCATCTTGAGCGCTTGTTGCTGTTGAAAAAATTCAGCTTGTTGAATGGCGCGTTCGACCGGTCCACCAGGGGCAATCTGTATCACCGCGAAATTGATCAGCAGAATCAGAAACAAGGTTGGAATAATCAGCAATAACCTTTTTAGAATATAAGCACCCAAGCTGTTTTCCTTATCTTGTTTTGACTGGATATGCATCCTAAATAACCGAGGACAACATCGATGACTTTAACTATTGGCGAAGATACTGACTGACTTTTTTGGCTTGCACCGGATCACTCCACCAATAATCCAGCCCCAAAGATAATTTGGGTTTCACGGCTGGTTGTTGGTACATATTCCAGTAGGCATACCAATTGTCATTTTTACCATACGTTAGGATTTGATAATAACCTGCTCGCAGCAATCGATCCAACACCCGCGTACGCACGACCAACTGCTCTCGATTGGGTGCTTGAATGACCTGTTGCACAGCAGCATCAATCGCAGCATTTTGAATACCCGAATAATTATAATTGCCCAGTTCACGTGCAGCACTACTACTCCACATTTGCGCCTGCTCACTGCCCGGCGAAAGTGATTGCGGCATTTCCATCGTGGTCACATCAAACTGATAACGGCGCATACGTTCCATATATTGCGATACGTCCACTTGGTGCAAGGTCACGTTCATGCCCAACTTTTTCAAGTTCCGTATCCACGGCATTAAGGTACGTTGCGCGCCTTCTTTATCCGTTAAAATTTCAAATTGAACTGGCTTGCCATTTCGAGCATATAACTGCCCTTGGCGATAAAAATAACCGGCTTTCAGTAAAATGTTGCGCGCTTGCAGCAAATTGGGACGGTTAAATCCACCTGCATCGGATACAGGATATTGCCAGTTGGACAAGACCCCTTGGCGCTGAAGCGGATGTAGCTGCGTTAAATAAGGTTGTAACAGCTTTAGCTCGGCTACACTGGGTTGTCCTGTTGCAGCCAATTCACTATTTTGAAAATGACTTTGCAGACGCTGATACTGCCCATAAAACAACGCCTTATTTAACCATTCAAAATCATAGGCATAACTTAGTGCCTGACGAAAATAAATATCATTTAAAGGGGCTTTACGCGTATTGAGAACCAAACTTTGCGTGACCACAGGCCGTGCTAAGCGATGCTTATATTTTTTAACTATGCCTGCCTGAACAGCAGGAAACTGATAGGCGGTAACCCAGTTTTGAGTTTTCTTTTCTTCATGCAAGGTGTATTGACCAGACTTAAATCCCTCAAATGCTATATCAGCATTGCGGTAATACACGTATTGAATCCGATCAAAATTATAGCGGCCACGATTGATCATTAAATCTTTGGCCCAATATCGGGGATTACGCTTGTAAGTAATACTGCGCCCCGCATCAATACGTTCAATCAGATAGGGTCCAGAACCTAAAATCGGCTGCATGGTGATCCGCGTGAAATCTTTATTGCGCCAATCCTGTTGGGAATAAATGGGCAAACTGGCCACAATCAGCGGCATTTCTTTATTTTTTGCAGATTTAAAACTAAATTTGATCTGAAATTTGGACAGCACTTCCGTCTTAGCCAAATTAGAAAGATACATTTGGAGACCCAAATTCGCTTTGTTCTGGTAAGCATCGAAACTGAATTTAACATCTTCTGCCGTGACAGCTGTGCCATTACTAAAGCGCGCTTTAGGGTTTAAATGAAAAATTATGAATTGCGGCTTGTTCGGATCAAAACTGACTTTATCTGCCAATAAAGGATACATCACCCCAGGTTCATCCAGAGAATTATCCATTAAAGTATCAAATAAATAATTCACACCATCGGTCGCACTGCCTTTACCATTCATAGTGTTGAGATTATCAAAAGTACCATTTGCCGCCATGCTGATATAGCCGCCTTTCGGGGCATGAGCATTCGCATACGGCATGACCTTTAACCCCGCATATTTGGGCTGGCTATGCACTGCAATATAAGGGGTGGTGTGTAAAGCCGACCACCCCTGCTGTGTGACCATGCAACTGCCACTGCAGAGTAATAGCGTGGCAATTTTTTGGATGGTCAACTTTCCTAGATTCATACCAGAGCCGTGACTTAAAGGTTCGGAACTTTAATCACATCTCCAATTTGTAACTGAGCCGTAGGTTTTAAATCATTCATCTCAGCCAATTCGCTGGCTTCAACGCCATAACGTGCAGCTAAACGAATCAGGTTATCTCCCGATCTCACCTTATATTCCTTCACTGTTTTGGGAATCAATAAGCTTTGACCCACCTGTAAGCCTGTGCGCGGGCTGATGTCATTTAAACTGGCCAACTCACTGACAGAAATTCCGACACGACTTGCGATCAGATTCAAAGACTCGCCTGATTTGACCGTATATTTTTCCGTGTCCTTGCTGCTGGCTGCCGTCTTTTTCGGAGTCGTGTCCACCTTGGCATTTGCCTTGCTCGGTAAATCACCCTCAATTTTTAAACGTTGACCAACGCGTACACCAGCATTGCTAGAGAGCTCATTCAGTGCCGCCAAATAACTCAGTTGCAAATGGTACTTTTTAGCAATACTGCCTAGTGTTTCACCTGATTTCACCACATGAATATCTTTGGTTGGCTCAGAACTTGCCGACTCTTTTTCAACGTCAGCCACATCACCGGTTAATTTTAGACGTTGCCCAATACGTACGTTGGCATTTCTGCCCAAACCATTCAGATTGGCCAAATTGTCTTGGCTTAAATTGTACTTGCTGGCAATCTCTGACAGGCTGTCGCCCGATTGCACCACATAGGTTTCTGGAACCGTTGAACCCGCGGGTACTTTAATGATCTGACCAACATAAACACCACTGTTGCTCGAGATTTGATTCAACTCAGCCAAATCACTCAGCGAAATTTTGGATTGCGCAGCAATACTGTACAGTGTGTCGCCACGCTGAACTTTATAACTTTCGGTTTTAATGCTTGGTGTAGATTTTACTGCATCCACTTTCACTGCTGTTTTTTCTGAAGCAGCAGCATCACTCACAGTATTCAATGGAACATTAATTTTCTGTCCAACCAGTAAATTACTGCCCGCACTTAAGCCTGGGGTTAACTCCGCCAACTCCTGATTAGACAAGGCATAACGATCGGCAATTAGTTTTAAATACTCGCCACGTTTCACCACATAGGATTTGGTTTTAATACTGCTTTTAGCCGAAGTTTTTTCAGCAGATTTTTTCGTAGTCGCGCTAGTGCTTTCTTTTAACGTTAACTTTTGACCGACGTATAATCCACTGGTTACTGTTAAATCGTTATAGTCTGCCAATTGTTTCACTGAAAGACCAAACTGACTCGCCACACTGGTCAAGTTGTCATTGGCTTGCACCACATAACTCTCAGGTTTGCTATTTGTCGTATTGGAAGAACGATCTTGTACTGGTTTCGCATCGTATAAATAAATGCTGGCACCAACATACAAAGTTGCATTTGGGTCTATCTGGTTCCATTTGGCAATATCACGCCAGTTCACCCCATTTTTCAACGCAATCGTTGCCAGAGTATCTCCTGGCAATACGGTATATGTTGAACGCTTCCCTTTTGGTGGTACGACAACAACTTCTGATGCCGTACTGACATAATTTTTGCCTTTATTTAACTGCGCTTCATCCGAATCCGACTTGGTATTGTCAGTCACCGATTTTGGATAAGAGAAGCCTTTGGTTAACTCTTTACCTTGCTGTTCGGCAACCGATTGGCTGGTCTGAATGGCTGTTAGCTTAATCTTGCCATCATAAGGATCCACAATTTCTGTACCTTGAGGTGCAATCGCTTTTAATTCAGCCACAACCTGCTCTTGTTCCGCTTTGGTTGCGACAGGCTGTAACACCTGATCGACAGTTTTGGTCGCATCTTCCGCTTTCACCGTTGCGAGAATTTGCTCACGCTCAGCCGCAGAAATTGGTGGCTCAACACTCACAGGTTTGACATTTTTTGCAGGGGTGACTGCAACTGGAATACGCGGCGCACTCGGTACAACCGTACTAGAAGCAAAAGCTGCTAGCGCATCCGAACCACGCGGAGTTACAGATAATGGACGGCTGGTCGTGCTACTCACTGTCGCCGAGTTTTTGGTTTCTGTGGTTTTACTGCTGTTACTTGCCGCCAATGCTGGCGGAGTCGCTTTACTTGGTGTAATGGTTGTTGTGGTCGATGGTGTGCTGATCGGTGCTGAACTTGCCCATAAACCACCTGAGGTTTGTAGTTTCGATAACTGGGCATCAATCGATGGGCTTAAATCCGCAGGAATCAAAATACGCATTGGACTACTGTTGTCAATACGATCACCACGATGTCCAGGGTTCAAGGCATACAATTCGGCACGGCTCAATCCTGTAATCGATGCAATATCATTCAGGCTGGCAGCTCCCACACTAATTTCTCTAAAGTGTGGTCGGTTGGCAATTGGAGGTAAAGACACACCATATGCATTTGGATTTTTAATAATTTGTGCCACGGCCAAGAAGCGTGGTACATAGTTCATGGTTTCCTGAGGTAAACGCAATGACCAGTAATCGGTTGGCAAACCTGCATCACGGTTACGGTTGATTGCCTGCTGAATACGACCAGGGCCTGCATTATAAGCTGCCAAAGCCAATTCCCAAGAGCCAAACTGGTTATACAAACTTCCTAAAAACTCATAGGCAGCACGCGTAGATTCCACCACATCACGACGACCATCGTACATGCCTGTTTGTTTTAGACCGTAAATACGACCTGTACTTGGAATGAACTGCCAAAGCCCCGCTGCTGCTGCACTACTGGTAGCTGCTGGGTCATAAGAACTTTCAATAATTGGTAGCAGTGCTAACTCAGTCGGTAAGCCACGGCGCTCTGCCTCTTTCACCGTGTGATAAAGATAACGCGAAGCACGCGCACTTAAACGCTCAATATACGGTTGACGAGAGACAAACCAACTCCGCTGCGCTTCAATACGTGGATCCCAATGGTTTAAATCCATTTTGAAGCCCACCGTCATGCGCTTCCACACATCACCGTGTTTTAAAATTAACAGACGATCCCCTTCTACAGCACGCATATCCGTAGCAGACAAGAGATCTTCTAAAGAATCTAAACTGTTTGCATCTAAATAATTAGAGCCAACCTGTTTCGATGCAGCAGCCTTGGTCGCACTTTGGCTCGATGCACAACCCGTCGTTAATCCTAATGCAGCGAGTGCAGAACCCATTACAGTAATTTTAAAAAATGTCGGAACCGAGGGCTGCCACATGAACGTGGTTGGTTTATACATAAAAAAATCCAAACAACTCGTATAAAATTTATTTTTTCGCAATGCCATTGTAGTGAAGCTCGGCAGAGACTCAAGGCAATAATTTAGCGCGATTCGATGATAAATGTTACAAGAAATTAAAAAATAACCATGTAATGCACTTCCCGAGCACAAATGCGTTATACAATACAAAATTGAATTCTCTTCTGTATCACTTTCTTTGCTGTCTGGATTAACTTTTATGTCGGAAACAATCACGCTTTATGTCGATGGCGCTTGTCGTGGAAATGGTAAAGAGAGCGCGCTCGGTGGTTGGGGAGCATACATCGTTACAGCAACCGAAGAACGTAAAATCTTTGGTGGCGAAACGCAAACCACCAATAACCGCATGGAGCTGACGGCTGCAATTGAAGGTGTTCTAGCCTGCCCGCAACAAGCCAAACTCATTATCTGGACCGACTCTAACTATGTCAAACAAGGGATTACCGAGTGGATTCACGGTTGGAAAAAGAAAAACTGGAAAGATGTGAAAAATCCAGATTTATGGCAAAAACTCGATGCCGTGTGTCAAGGCCGAGACATCGAATGGAACTGGATTAAAGGACATGCGGGACATCCTGGCAATGAAATGGCCGATCAGCTGGCGAATTTAGGTGCAGATCAAGTGGCTAAAGGCTTAACTACCGCAGCAGAAACAAATCTTGCAGATAAAAAAAAAGCGGAATCTGACTGGCTGTTCGATGACCCCTTCGGACTCGATGTGGTCGCAGACGAAACTGATTTAGAAGAAGCTGAAAGCCTGCTTGAAGATACTGTCATCATTGCTTCCACAGTACAAACACCAGATGCTGAAGATGCAGGTCAAAATGCCCTTCCTGCGCATCCACATATTGTGATTACACCTGCAACGGTTGAAGCCTATGGCCCTCGCCAACTGATTCTCGATACCGAAACCACTGGTTTTTACTTTCAGGACAGTGACCGCATTATTGAAGTTGGTGCGATTGAGATGATCAATCGTAAACTGACAGGTAGCTCCATCCATATTTATATCAACCCCGAAAAGGAAGTAGGCGATTCTGTCAATGTCCACGGCATTACCGATGAATTTTTAGCAGATAAACCTAAATATGCTGAAATTGCGGATGTATTGTTTGAGTATCTAAAAGGTGCAGAAATCATTGCCCATAATGCAACCTTCGATATGAACTTCTTGGATATGGAGTTCAAGCGTACTGGGCATGGTCCGTTATCTGAGGTCTGTGAAGTCACAGATACTTTAGCCATGGCGAAAAGCAAACATCCAGGACAGAAGAATTCCTTAGATGCTTTGGTGCGCCGCTATGAAATTGTGCAACGTGATCGTACCTTCCATGGTGCCTTACTTGATGCCGAGATTCTGGCTGATGTCTATTTAGCCATGACCGGTGGACAGGTGTCTTTTGATATGGATGCCCTGTCACAATCAGAACAAGAACTAGGCTCGAGTGGACGCCGTCACATTGATGAGACAGGCTTGGCGGTAATTCTACCTTCAGAGGAAGAATTGGCTGCACATGAGACTTGGGTCAAACAAATCGAGGAAAAACAGGGCAAAGCTTGCTTTTTTTCAAAATAAAATCTAGAGATTCCATTATTTTTTGTATTTAAACTTTGGGGACATCAGTTATAGTTAAATGCAAGAAATAATGCTCTAACTCAGCCAAACATAAACAGATAAAACTTTAGGAAAGGTGCAGATAAATGTCTTACCAAACCTCTATTCATTTTGATCCGACAGCCTTACTGATAATAAAAAATGAGGTTGATAACTCGATCAAATTAGTCGAATCCGCGGTCAGTACTTTAGCTGAGGATCATACGCTACCGTTTGGCATTGATGATGCACTGAATCAATTTGAACAATGCGCACAGGTCTTGGTTTTAATTGATATGCCGAATTTAGGGCAAATTGCGCAGTACTCTGCTGAGCTGATGCGTAAAATTATGGCAAATCCTGAACAAATTAATACACAGGATGTCATAGCGCTGAGTGAAGGCACCACCATGCTCAAGCGCTATATCGAATTTATCTGTCTTCGCGAAGTGAAGATTCCACAGTTCTTACTCGACACCCTGAATCGTTTAGAGCTGGCACTGGGCAAACCAATGACCCATGAAGGTCAGCACCTCGAATCGCTCCTAGAATGTATAGAGCCAAATTTCCAGTTACCAACAGTTCCTTCTCTGGAAAAATCTGAATATGTGCATCGTCTTTACAAACTGGCGCTGAACAAACTACTGAAACAACAAGAAACTGAACTCGACTTACAAGCCATTCGTTTAGTCGGAACTTATTTAGCCGGGTTAGCCAATCAATTACCAAGTCAGCAATATTGGGGTTTAGTCCACGTCGCTTTCAATCAGATTGATAGTTTATTGTTGAATGAAGCTAGATTACGTAGCTTTATCGATATTGAACGCAATATCGCGGAATTTTTCCAAACCCCTGAAAGCTTCAACGCTAACTTAAAAGATTTATCTAATATTCTTAGTCTGTGTATCAGTCAGGAAGATGATTCTGCACAGCAGATTCGTGATCAACTCAACATTGGTGACGATGCCTTAACGGATACGCAATTGCAGGTTTTCAGTCGTCATCTGTATGGTCCGGACTTCAATACCATGCACACCATCAGTGAACTTGTGACTGTGGAAATGACACAAATTCGCAATGAGATTGAATACAACTACCAAACCATGCCTGCGGAAAAGATCCAAGAGCTTCAAACTAAAATTAAAGACCTAGCCAACATCTTTAAAGTTCTCAACTTGAATGAAGCCTATCAGGATTTGTCGCGTCAAGCAGAAACGTTAAACCAAACCGATGTGCTTAAAGACGAAAACTTTGCACAACAATTGATGAAGGTAATTTTATCTGCCATGAACTCAATTGGCGTTTTGGAACGTCATCACACGTCAAATCGCTTACAGCTTCGTGTGAATAACATGCATATTTCGCTCGACCGCCTAGACGAAGCGCATGAAGCCTTACTCAGCGAAACCAAGTCCTTAGTCGATAAAGCTGCGAGCAGCTTAGTACAATACCTGCAAGATGAATTTCTGGCGGCTTTGGGCAACTTACCAACGCAACTTCATGAAATTAGTGGCGCATTATTGTTCCTGAACGCTGCAGATGGCCAGCAAGCATTGAAAAATGCCGCAAATTTTGTCCAGCAGAAAATTGAAACTTCAGGCAATATTTCTCAACAAGAAGTGAATTACATTTTAGACACTCTAGCCAGTGCCGAGATGATGATTGACCATTTGAAAAATAAACAGCCTGTTTTGCACTCCATGTTTGATGTAGCATTAAACAGCAGTCAAAAACTCCATGCCGAAGTAGTCGCCTAATGTCAGAATTATCACTTGCCTATATCTTTCAGCAACAGCAACTTTTAGTAGATGAAAATCTACAGCTTCCAAAAGTCGAACGATTAGCAGGTGATCTGCATTTACACACGGGTAATGCTGTCATTGCCCGTGACTTACAAATGCATGAGCAAATTCCCAATGGTTTACAATTGGTTCCCATCCGCCAACTGTTAACACAATGGACCACTAAGCAATTTGAACAAGCCAGTCGGGCCTTACAACTCCTCGAATGGCGTCGTAATCATAAATTCTGCAGTCATTGCGGACACGAAACCCATGTGCATAGCTCTGAATATGCCATGATTTGTCCCGCTTGCCATTATCACCAATACCCCCGTGTCCAGCCTTGTGTCATTACCGTGATTACGCGTGGTGAAGATGAAATCCTTTTAGCCAAGAATGCCAAAAACACCAACAACATGTATGGTTTGATTGCAGGATTTGTTGAAGTGGGTGAAACCTTAGAAGATGCCGTACGACGTGAAACCGAAGAAGAAGTCGGTTTAAAACTGAAAAATATTCAATATTTGGCAAGCCAGCCGTGGCCTTTCCCCAGCAATCTAATGCTGGCCTTCCGCGCCGAATATGCCGGTGGGGATATTCGTTTGCAAGAAGAAGAAATCAGTGACGCGCAATTTTTCAAATTTGATCAACTCCCTCAGATTCCACTCAAAGGGAGTATTGCACATGCCATGATTATGCATGTGACTGAAGGTCATCCTGTGGCGGATGACACGCACTTATGGCTTTAAAGCCTCTTCAATTGAGACCAAGATTTGTTCTTTGGTTTCAAAGTAACGACTGAATAAACTCGACACAGATCCCATCACGGTAATATGACCAGTGCGAGGGATCACAATCATTTTGCTATGATTGCCTTTTTCTTTCAGTACACGATCAAAGTCTTCGGTATTATTATGTCCAACCACTTGGTCATTTTCAGCCATGACCAAATAATGCTTGATGCTGTTTGATGCAACAAAATAGTACGGCATGACGTGTTGGAAAGGCACACTTTGATCAAACGCTTCTGCACAAAGGGGGTCACCCTTATAATCGAAATGATAAGGACCCGCCACACCAATAATCGCGCGGATTTGTGCACGACATTGCAACTCGTATTGCTGCGGATGATATACAGCTGACATCACATTAAATGCCCCTGCCGAATGCCCCATCAACACAACATTGTCGGTGCGGATCACCAGTTTTTCTCGATGCAAGGTTAAGAAATTTAACGCCAGCGTTAAATCATCGACATAACTGGGGAAGATATATTGCGGTGCCAAGTGATAATTGATCACCGCCACATCATAACCTTCCCGTGCAAAAGCTTCGCCAACAAAACGATACGAGCTTTTATCTCCATGTGTCCAAGCACCACCATGGACAAAGACAATCAGGGGTTGATTCAGTTGCGGTTTATGCGTTTTAAATAAGTCAAGACGATGACGTGCTTTTAAGCCATAAGCAATGTTTTCATGCAATGTATATCCCTCACGTGGGGTGAGCTGATTCAATGCATAGCTACCAACATCGTAGATGCGAAAATCTCGGATAAAGTCTTTCGCAGTGCCTACGGTGTCATTTAACTGTTTAATCCAATATTCGGATTTATTGAGCATTCGTCGGTTCTACCTGATCTGGGTCAATAGCAACAGGCGTTTGAACTTCAGGCTGTGCATTGCTTGCAACTGGACTTACAAAGCTAGAACTAATCGACTTCTGTCCTTGATCAACATTATCCACCAATGTCACGATTTTGGTAACGTTGCCCACTTGCTGTAATACGTTGTTCAAATCATTGATTTCAGCATTATTCAAACGGCCCATGACATACAACACACCATCTTCGGTATGTACACGTACTTTACTATCTGCCACCACTGGCGCTTTCATGATTAATCCACGCGTATTTGCCGTAGCAGAGGCATCCTGCATGATGGTGTTATAACCAATTTTATCACCTACTGTAATAAAATTATGCACATTTTTTACATCACTCATCGCACGAACATTGTCTTCCGCAAGCTGTTTCAAATGCTGATCGGGAACTTGCCCTGTCAGCAAGACATTGCCATAAAAGCTTTCAATGTTAATGCGCGACTGTTTAAAACGAGAATCTAATTTATATAAATTAATATTGGCTGTACGTTCAATAGAGGAATCAATAAAGACCTGCCCAAGCGAACGTACTCCGCTATCTGTTCCAACGGGTGCAGTCCCTGTACCACCCGAAATAAAACTTGCACAGCCTGATAAACTTGCGACACAAAGCACTGTCATTGCAATACGATTCAACACTCAGCAAGACTCCTCACTTATTCATTCATTTTATATTTAGCATTAATGCTTCCTGTTCCTTCAAAGATTAATGAACTCTGAATTAAAAGTAAAAGCATTTTCTATCCATTGCAGATCATAAGTGAAACTGGAAAAGTCATACTGTACTGTTTTTGCAAAGTGTTGATAAAAATCAAAACAAATCACATCAAATCGGCAATAGAATTGCTGAAATTCAGGATATTCATGTAAAAAACACACGGCTGTTTTCATTAATTTTCGCTGCTTGCTCGCAGAGACCACTTCATTGGCTTGTGCGTACTGGGTTAAAGCACGTGCTTTCACCTCTACAAAAATCAACTCTTCGCCTCGATTCACCACCAAGTCGATCTCACCCAAACGGCTATGATAATTGCGCTGGACCAACTGAAAGCCCTGTTGCTGTAACAAAATTAATGCGCGCTGTTCAGCCCAATCCCCTAATGCTTGTGCTGTCGTTTTTGCTCCCAAATCCTGCTCCTTAACCCTTTTAAAGGGCGATTGTTCTTCTGATGTTCTGCAACGGCTTTTTGTGATGTTTAAGCACAATTTTAGCTGATGAATCATTCATCGCACAGTACCTGACATCTGATTGCAGGTTTAAAGCACGCCTAGCACAGCGCTAACACAAACTTGAGCAGATTCAGCTCAAATTCAAGGTCATCGCTTAATTTACAAGATCCTAAGAAACACATTCGCGTCTTAATGCTAGATTCGGGTAGAATGCAAGTATTCTCACGCGTTTCGGGCACATGTTTCCCGTTTTACTCCCATCGCGTCATTCTTTTTCATTTTATTCTTAGCATTGGAGAAATCACATGAGTGCTCAGTTATTTGTTGTAGCCACCCCGATCGGGCACTTAGATGACATGACTTTTCGTGCTATTGAGACCTTAAAATCAGTCAGCATTATTGCCGCAGAAGACACTCGAACTTCTGCACAATTACTCAAACATTTTAATATTTCGACCCCGCTTACGGCCTGTCACGACCACAATGAAAGCAACAAAATTGATTTGTTGGTACAACGCTTACTAAAGGGCGAAAGCATGGCATTGATCAGTGATGCGGGCACCCCCCTGATTAGTGACCCAGGATTTAAACTGGTTCGCGCTGCACAAGAACACGGCATTCGCGTTATTCCTGTGCCTGGCGCCTGTGCCGCAATTGCAGCGTTAAGTAGCGTTGGGCTACCGAGTGACCGCTTTAGTTTTGAAGGTTTTTTATCCGCCAAAGCCACTCAACGACTCAGCCAACTAGAAAAGCTCAAAGACGAAACCCAGACCCTGATTTTTTATGAAGCACCCCACCGAATTTTAGAATGCGTGAAAAATATGGCAGAGGTGTTTGGTGCGGATCGTCCTGTCGGTTTTGCCCGCGAGATTACCAAAACCTTTGAAACCATTCGTAAAATGACTTTGGGTGAACTGGTTCAATTTATTGAGTCCGATCATCATCAGCAGAAAGGTGAAATTGTGTTGGTGGTGGGTGGTGCAACCCAAGAAAAAGATCTGGAACAAGAAAAGTTAGATCAGCTGCTCAAGCGTCTGCTACAAGACTTATCGGTGAAAGCAGCGTCACAACTGGCTGCAGATTTGACCGGCATCAAGAAAAAAATTGCTTACCAACGTGCCTTGGAATTAACCCAACAAGCCGCAGAATAATTTTAGCATGATAAAAAAACCACTCTCACGAGTGGTTTTTTTCTGCCAGTTTAGTCATGCGCAGATTCATCTGGTGGGACTTCGGTAATCCGTCCACCACGTGCTAAAAATGCAGCGACTTCATCTTCCAATGCCTGACGTTGCTTTTGTTTCGCTGTCACAGTTAATGTTTCTGCCTCAGCCAGATCACCATCAGAAGCACCTTCGGCTTCATCAGATGCGCCTTTTTCAGCAGCCTTCGCTTCATCCTCATCCACAGCTGAGTCTTCTACGTCGTCATAATCATTCATATCCGTCATCTTTCTCTCCCCACAATGACTTCTATTTACATCGTTTCGAATTGGTTTCGAATTACGATGAAATTTATCAATCTAAATCGATTTCGCCTAGTAGTTAGTGCAAAAAAATCGTATCTTTTTTAATCATATTGGTAATCAGATTTACTTAAATGTCTAAAAACTATCTATTTAAATCTAATTTGCATAACGAGTATTTTTCAGTGCCTGTAAACCATTGGCTTGCATCATAAAGGCATCTTTCAATACGGCTTGCTGCTCAACCTGTTTTAAGCCTGCATTACGCGCCCAAATCACTGGGAAAAATTCAGTGGTCTCTAACCAGCCAATGGCCGACATACTATGCATCATGGCGTCATTCTGCCCTTTGCGGCTGTGCTCATAGCGTTGTAAGGTTTGATCATGTGCCCAGACCCCACGCGATAAATCATGCAATAAAGCATCACAGAGTACCGCAGCATCTAGACAGCCGATATTCACCCCTTGCCCCGCCAGAGGATGGATCACGTGTGCAGCATCGCCAATTAAAGCCAGACCTGAAGTCATATATTGCTGCGCAGCACGCGCTTTTAACGGGAACATTGCACGTGGTGTTGCTTCCAGCACTTCGCCCAACATATGCTGACTCTCACGCGTCAACAGTTGTAAAAAGGCATTATCATCTAACGCGGTATATTCTTCAGCATAGTCATCGGGCAAAGTCCAAACGATTGACTGCCAATAGCCATCTTGTTCGGGTTTTAAACTCGCCATCGGTAAAAATGCCAATGGACCTGTTTCCAAGAAGATTTGACGTGCGACATGCTGATGCGGTTGCGCAGTACGAATCGCACAGGTCACGCCTGCTTGACGGTAATCCAATACGTCCAGATCAATAAAGGCTTGTTCACGAACAAAAGAATTGGCACCATCCGCACCAATCACCAGTTTAGTCGTTAATTGCGTACCATCAGCTAAATGGATATGCCAAACCCCTATGCCACGCTCTACTCGCGTGACTTTGACTTGGGTGCGGTAGTCTTTCACTTCGCTGAGCATACGCTGCTGAATCGCCAAATTTAAAATACTCGGCTCTACCATTGAACCAAGCGCTTGCTCAATAGAAGGTGTTTTTTCACAGGCATGACCAAAATTGATTTCGCCATAGCCATTCTTATTCCAGACCTGCATCCCGCTATAGGGCATCTGGCGTGCCAGCAAGTCCCACACCTTGACTGTTTTGAGTAAATGAATAGTGGCTTGACTCAGCGCCAGCACACGCGGATTGGCAACGGCCAATACCTTACTTTCATCGAGAATGGGCGCAGCATCCAAAACCGTTGCCTGCACACCACCCTGCGCCAATAATAAAGCCGTGAGCCCACCGACCAGACCACCACCGACTATTACCACATCGAGAACTTGGCTCATGCTTTTAACCCCATTGCATAGGTTGCGACTAGAGGTTTAATACCCGGAATCAAATCAAAAGCGATGAGTCCGGTATTGCGTAACAATTTCAGCATTGGATTTTGGTTACTAAAGCCACGCACCACACTGTCGCAGAACTTAATCACACGTTGCTGGTCTTTTAAGCGAGCTTGTTCATATTCTAACAACACGCTTGGCTCACCTAAGTCTGCCCCAGCTGCCATTTGTGCTTGCAAATAGCGCAGTAATACATAAGCATCACGCATACATAAGTTAAAGCCTTGTCCTGCGACTGGGTGAATGGTATGTGCTGCATTACCCATGAGCACTACACGCCCGACTGCCTGCTTTTCTGCTAATACTTGAGATAATGGATAACTAAAACGCTTACCGGTTTTTTGGAATTTACCAGCGCGGTCGCCATAGGTTTGCTGTAAGGCGTCTAAGAAATGTTGATCATTTTCTTCGCCCAGCCATTCTTGCTCTGTGCCCTTTTTCACTGGCCAAACCACCGAACGGCGGTATTCACCCGGTAAAGGCAGTAATGCCAATGGTCCTAATGGGCTGAAGCGTTCAAAACCAATATGTTGATGCGGTTTTGAAGTCTGTACCGTGGTGACAATTGCGACTTGGTCATAATCATGTTCAGACACAGTAATGCCCAAGGCTTGACGACAGAAGGAATCACGTCCATCGGCTGCAATAACCAGTTTGGCTTGCAGTTGAAGCTGTTCTTCACCGCGTAATGCTTCAATATAAGCATGCTCAGCATCTTGTGTCAGGGCTGTCACTTGTACGCCGTCAATCAGTTCAATTAAGGGCTGCTGGCGCACTTGAGTAAGTAAAACCCGTCCTAACCATGCATTTTCGATCACCTGACCAAAGCTTTCGACTTTTTCTTGTTCGACGAGTAAACGTGCCTTACCAAAGCTGCCTTGCTCGGTAATATGCACTTGAAGGATAGGTGTGGCATGTTGTTGCAAGGCATCCCATAAGCCCAGTTCTTGATAAATTTGCACGCTGCGGCGAGATAAAGCACTGTTTCGTGCATCGAAACTGGAATGGTAAGGTGCAAGGTTAATATCATCATAATTTGGGTATTTGATGGCTTCGAGCAGTTTGACTGCAATATTCGCTTTCGCCAACATAAGTGCCAGACTTAGTCCGACCATTCCACCACCGACAATGATGACTTCTTGCTGCATGCTTGTTTCCTTTGTTATGGCGTATTTAAAGTCAAAAACTTCAAAATGCCTATAAGTTTTAATGGATTTTATATTACATGAAAGCGTTTCATTTTTATAATGAAATGGATGTTTTTACGTACTATCAAGGTAAAGTGTTCTGTGGTGATTTGATCAATGAGCATCTTGTCATTTTCTTCAAAACTCATAGAGGATAATGTTGAATATAACTCATAAAAAGCGTGGAACTTTGATCTAAGAATGATCGTGGAATGCGCTAAATGTATAAAAGCCCAATCCGGATGAATTGGGCTGTTTAAAACAACTTAATCAATTAAATTTAAACAATAAAACTTAAGCATTTCGTATAAGGTGTATGATATTAATTTTAGGAAATCTTAATTGGTTAATTCAAAATTTCTTACTTTTTCAGCCAATACACATCCGAAAATAATATTGCCGAATAAACCCTAATGGACGGGTTTATGTAACAAATCCGTTATCAAGTAAAACCTACAATCCGTTCAATCACCCAAAATGCACTAAGAGTTCCGATGGCATAGGGCGGAACTTTCTGTAACCACACCGGCCAATCCTTTTTTAAATGCAGTAAATAAATCACACAGAGCATAAGCCCGACAAATGCTAATTGCCCGAGTTCTACACCAATATTGAAACAAGCTAATGCCAGAGGAATTTCACTTTGAGGTAAGCCAATTTCTGCCAAAGCACCCGCAAATCCAAAGCCATGTAATAATCCAAAAGTGAAGGCAACCAACCAAGGTTTACTTGCTGTTAGGGTCACTTGCCCATTCAACCCCCTCAATATTTCGAGTGCCAAAAACATAATGCTCAAGGCAATCACAGCTTCTACAGGTGGACCTGGCACATGCACATAACCCAATGAGGCCATGCCCAAAGTAATACTATGCGCTAGGGTAAAGGCAGTAATAGTTTTTACGATCCGCATTGCCCCTTTCGTCAGGATAATCAGGGCGAGTACAAAAAGTAGATGATCGAATCCCAGCAGAATATGCTCAATCCCTAATAGCGTATAGGTTTTAGCCACATTCCATTTGGTCGGTCTTTCTGGAATCTCGATTTGACTTTGACTAGGCTGTATTAAAAAGGTGTATTTTTGTCCATCTAGCAGATGGATATTCACCAACACATCTATCGTGGTCAGAGGCAGATTGCGAATGTTGAGTGCTGTGCCCTGTAGTAGCTGGTTTCCGGTTAACTGATATCGGAAAATCACAAAACCCTCGAGTACCGTTTCATTTGCACTGCGACTTAAATGAAACTTGGGGGAAAATTCAGGCTGAATATCTAAAACCGTCTCCCCTTTACTCGGTACTTTCCACAATATATCGTATTGATTCTGCGCTGTTTGATTGATTTGTAAATAGGCAGGGCGAATTTCATGTGCCCATACCTGAACCAGACAACTCAACCACAACAAAATTAAAAGTCGTATCAATTTATTTATCATTTCTGCGCATATATCGATGAAATATCAGAAGGAATGTCTTTGGCAGTAATACTTACTTGGTATTTCGCCAACAACTCTTTATAAATACGCTCTTGAGTTTCAAGTTCAGTTTGATATTTATACTCTTGTTCTACTTGTGCTTTGATATCCTCAAATGGCGGAAGCTGGGTACTTTCTTTCTTTTCAATAAAGACCAGATGCTGACCAAATCCAGATGAAACGGGTCCTACCCATTGTTGTACTGGCAGTTTATCTAAAGCCTGTGCAAATCCCCCACCAAAGGCATTTTCTAGATCATTCACGGACGTCGTGGACCACTGTGAAGGAACACCCAAACGATCCAATTGACTGTCTGAAATACTTCCCCCTTGTTGCAACTGCTTTAAGGTAGCAGACATTTTTTGCGAAGCCCCTTCTTCACCCACGGGGAATACAATTTGTCGGAAAGTATAGGCTGTAGGCTGTTTAAATAATTCAGGATGCTCAGCATAATATTTTTTGAGCTGTGGCTCAGTCGGTGGCTGTGTTAGAGCCCCCAAATCTGAAGCAACTGCTTCCATTTTCTGCGACAGTCGTTTTTTTACAATTTCATCATTTTGGTCTAGCTTTAAAGCCAAAGCTTCTCGATAAAAAACCTCCTGACGAATATAGCGATCAACCAGTGCTTGTATATCGGATTTATCGGGTTCCTTTTTCCACTGCATTGACCATAGGTTTTTCAAATGTTCATATTCAGGTTGATCAATCACAATATGATTTTCATCCACCTGATTGCGGTTTATCCAAAAATAAACCGCAAAAATGAGAGACCCGAGTACTAAAAAATGGACAAATGGTTCTTTTATCAGTTGTTTAATCATATTTTCTTTAATTTACTTCATGCCAAATTGGTGAACCCCATGCCCGTTCAACGATCTGTTTTTTCACATCGTCTGGATATTTGACGTTCGCACGTAACTCATCATACAACGTCCAACGTGCAGTTGGTAATTGTAGAACTCGAACGTAATAATATGCCTGTTGTTTGGCATCATAATCAGGATCTGTCCAGACACCCATCAGTTCGGCACTGCCTTTTTGAGTATTAAATTTCCCTGTTTTCAAATCAATTGGCGCATTAATGGGTTCAACTGAACCATCTTTACGTAACCGATTTCCTGATGCCACGACGTTATAAATTTTGTCTTTCATCTGACCATTTTCAACCCAACCCTTCACAATTTGAATTCGGTCTAAGTTTGGTCCAATTGGGTCTTTAACTGCCCAGACTAAAAGCTGTGGAGCCGTTTTGCCTTTATAGTCGCCTCCCATCGGAACGCCTTTTTTATAACCATCTTGAACCAGTGCCTGATAAGATGGATACGATTTTGCAAAACCTTGACCTGCAAATGCGCGCACCTTCATGCGTGGACCGCTTGTCGCAAAAGTTTCTTTGGCATACATTGAATCCCAAATGGCTGCACGTGTATTCGAAGTCGCCCAAACCCCAGTTAATGCACCAGGATTCATATCTGCAATCCGCATTTCACCTTCTAAATCATTTTTAGATCGTGCATCTGCATTACGGTCTGTTAAACCATGACTACCCAAGGCATAATTATCTTCTTCAACATTGCTTGGAGTGCCGTTGTGATTGTCTGTTCCGCCTACAAATCCATATTTAAATGGGTTGGTACCTAGATCTTGCTTGTACTTCAAGCCTCGGGTTAGACCATAACGGACATAGTTTTCTTTTTTAAAGATCCGTCCATTATATTTTTGAATGGAATTGGCATTTTCAAAATCTGCAAACTCATCATTAGGCCAGAACTGCGGAATCACTTCCGAGTTTCCCTTAATTTGCATCATTTCAATTAAAGGTTCCATACTCGCCCGTGTCTGCACGTACTGCTGAGTAATCGGCTTCCCTTCTAAAGTGGCTTCGGTAAATAATAAGCCTTTACTTTCATTTGAATTATGTGGAATAGCGAAAACTTTCTTGCCCTGAGCACGCTGCGTTCCCATCCATTGCCATAGCTTTTCAGGATCGGGACTTTCGTTCGACGAAAAAGGCAAATCAGGCACATTTTTATCACGGAAGAAAATATTCCGGTGTAAATTCCCGCCATCAGGTGCAGACGTCCATTCATAAGCATGAATAGTGGTAAATTTCCCAGGTTGATAATATTTTTCTGTCGCTTCGAAATTCTTTTTCCAGGTCGATTTTGTCGCCTCAGGTCCTTGATAGAAAGAAGGGTGCGGATCTCCTCCACCACTTAAAGGGTCTAAGACATATTTTTTGTATAAGGCTAAGGCCTCATTTAAATCGGTAGTCTCTCGAAAGGCTTTGGCAATTGGGTCATTATACCCCGGTGCACCGGGTGTCATTAAGCTATATGCTTCACCCATAAATTCAGAATGATCCGAGACTGCACAAAAATCGAGTGGTCGCTTAATTTTATGCATTTGCCCATTAATATTAACTGCTTCGCCTCGGGCAAAACGATAGGCATCTTCTGGGGTTAAGCGGTTTCCCCCAATAAAGGCATCCATTGAAACGCCTGTATGCACATGAGTTTCACCAAAATACGCATCTTTATACGGATTCTGTTTGACTTGAGCTTCGGCCTTTTGGTTTTGGCTCATTTTTGATTGCGTTTGAGATGATCCCGCAGTTGTTGTCACTGCAAATACATTGCTATAAAGCAGGGCTGAAATTGAAGCGACTGAAATTGCACACAGGATTGAGTAACGTAAAATAGGTAAATTTAATTTTGTCATAGCCTATTTTCCTTATTTTAATCATTCTTTTCTGGATGTTTAAAAGAGCCATCATAAATATAATATGCTCACTTATTAACCACACTTTACTCTCTAAGAAATCTGATTACAAGTTGTAGAACAACCAAAGCTGCTAGGACTTTTTATTGAGCTACTTCGTCTTGCTGCTCAAGCCATTCATGAAACAGATCCGTCGTGATGACGGTCCACATATCACAACAAAAATATAGATAATAATGTATATCTTGTAGCGAACTTAGTTTGTTTTCAAATGGCAATAAAAAAGCCCAACATCCTGTCGGGCTTTTTCGTATTGGTTCGCTTGGTATAACTCCTGTCGTACCTGCCAATCCTTGTGCGATTTTCTTTTTTCTTCTTGTTTGGAACATCCTGTTCTCTATGTCCCCATCATATAAAAAATCCCCATAGTGGCCTAGACGCAATGTTCCTTAATTGATGTCAGCCTGAGCGTACAAGATTGTTTAAAACTTACCCCAAGGTTTATCCGCAGAAATTGCGGATAGTTTCAGAGGTTGGGGTGTTGAGTTATCAGGGAAAAGTTGGAATTTGGGCGTTTTTTGATCAATTTTATTGACTGAAAGTGACAAATTCGTTCAATAAAAAGCCGATTTGTTTCAAAATCGGCTTTTTGGGCATTTTTTGGCTAGAGTTAAATTTTTAAGTGCTTGATATTTACATTCATATACAAGTGTACTTCGTATAATCGCCATTATGTTAAATGGATTCAAATAGGACGGAGAACGTGTCGATACAGTGTCTGAATCGTAATCTCAGCCTATGTAGGAAAACACAATTACTTACTGTCGTGGATGACTGATGCACTGCTCTGTTAGCCTGAACTTGGTATTCGGAAATACTTTAAGAGTAAGCAATTTTTTTTCAGACTCTTAGAGTGAATTTAGAACTTTTATTTTTATTTGTGGTGTATTAATTGATGGATCAGCATATTTTACAATCAATGACTTGGTATTTTTCTAAAGCAAATAGAGCTTTGAGCCAAATTTTAGCTATTAAACCACCAGCTAATTCAGATGATCTTAGATTTTATTATGGTATTTATACTGAATCTATTTGTTCTGCTTTAGATCTTATACGAGAAAAACAAGGATATTCACATAATAAAATGAAGAGTATTTTTACTGAAGATGCTTATATTTATTTAAGAGAACTTAGAAATTCTATTGTTCATAGAGGTTATGATTTGAGTAGAGAGGGAACAGTATTTTGTGATTTAGTTTATGTAATTACTCCTTCTGATGTGTGTGATAAAGATGGTAATCACTGTAAGACTCCAAATGAAAGATTATTGATTCATTTTTTAATCTCTATTGATGAGATATTAAGAGGTTTTGTATTTGATGAAACAGTAAGACTTATTCCTGATGACCCAACAGAAGAACAAAAGGATATTAATTTTAATAATTTAGTTACATCTATACTTGATTATCAGAATATGGATGATGTTTACAAGCAATTGTTTTTAAATAATATTGAAAGTATAAAGCATTCGATTAATAGCAATTTAGAACCTAAAAATAAAAGAATTTTAAATTATGAAAAAATTATAAAATTTAATGGTTTTTATAAATAATAAATCACTTAATTTAAATTTTCATATGAACTGGTATTAAAAATTAAGTTTTCCTACAATTAACATAATGCACGTTATACGAAACTTCAAAAAATAGCCCCAGATCGAGGGGCTATTTAACATAAAATCCCTTCTACCAAATGTAAATATAAAAAAGCCGATCAAATGATCGGCTTTTTTAATATCCGAATTACACTTACTGAGCCATCAAGGCTTCAATATCTTCAACCGATTTCACCACATTTTGGGTTAAAACCAGTGGACCATTGACCGTTGCAACCACATCATCTTCAATACGAATGCCAATACCACGCCATTTCGCATCCACGGTTTCATCATCAGGTGCAATATAAAGCCCCGGCTCAATGGTCACCACCATACCTGCTTCATATGGACGCCAATCCCCTGCTTGCTTATAGGCACCAACATCATGCACATCCATCCCTAACCAATGCCCTGTGCCATGCATATAGAACTGACGGTATGCTTCGGTTTGAATAATCTGTTCAATATCACCCTGCATAATGCCAAGAGACAACAAACCTTCCACCAAAATACGCACTGCAACATTGTGCGGCTCTTTATAAGAGCTGCCAATTTGCACCGCATCAATTGCGGCAAGCTGGGCGTTTAACACAATCTCATATAGCGCTTTTTGCTCAGGGCTAAACTTGCCATTTACAGGGAAAGTACGGGTAATATCAGATGCATACAGCTCATATTCACAAGCTGCATCAATCAACACCAAATCACCGTCTTTTAATGCTTGGTTATTTTCAACATAGTGCAAAATGCAGGCATTCGCCCCACCACCCACAATACTGTTATAGGCTGGTACACAACCGTTTTGTCCGAACACATAATTCAATTCGGCTTCCAAAGCATATTCCATCATGCCAACGCGCACCGCTTTCATGGCACGAGTATGTGCTTCTGCACTAATGTTCGATGCAATTTGCATCAATTCAATTTCTTGTTCGGTTTTAAATAAGCGAATTTCATCTAAAAGACGATCTAACTGAATCACTTGTGCAGGTGATTCATTGCCACGGCGTTGCTGTGCATCTGCCTGCTGAATCCACTTACTCACTCGCACATCAAACTCTGAGCTATGCCCAATACGGTAAAATAGTTTTTGTTTGTTCAGTAATTTTTCAATGATTTCTTCATCTAACAAATCAATGGCATAAGCTTCATCGGCTTCATAATCATCAATGGCGCCATCAATTCCAGCACGATAACCATTCCAGATTTCCATCTCACGGTTACGTTCACGACAAAACAAGCTATAGGTATAGCCTTCATCTAACGATTCATAGGTTTCAATCACAGCAACCGCTTCTGGTTCGGCAAAACCCGTCAAATAGAAAAAACTGCTGTCCGCTCGAAATTTATAGTCAGCATCACGGTTACGTATCGCCACGGAGCTTGTTGCAATAATCGCGATGCTGTGTGGTCCCATTTCCTCTGCGAGGCGGTCACGACGTTCCTTAAAATCTACTTGAGTCAGTTTTTTCATTAAATGTTCTTCAGTTTTGTTGAATACAGAATAGGGTTGCTGTGCTTGTGATCTTAAAGCAAAAAATCGACCAAATTAGCTTGGTCGATGTGGTGTGAACATTTCTACAACATTGTTTTCAGCGCTAGTTTTATGCTTCTGCATTTTGGCCTGAAAGTTTTGTAATAATGAACTTTCATCTACAGCTACTTTTGTACGCCCTAAAGCCAAGCTCACAGGAATCAGGCGGACAAACTCATACAGCTCTTGATAGCTGTCTTCGCCTTCTTCGTCATTATCCGATTCTTCGAACTCAACGGCTGCAACATCTTGTAAATGCTCAATCAGCTCCATTTCATCCTGACGAATATGGCCAGATGCTAAACCAAAGCCCAGTACGACGCCTGCACACCAGTCGGCCAAGGCTTGTACCCGATCTGCCAATACGTGTTCATCATCTGGAAGTAAAGGTAAGTAGTCCAACTCATCTTCCGACAAGGCATGTGATACATCTTCGGCCTCATCTGTGAGTACAGTCAAAGCCAAATCGCTCAATTCTGGGACATTCAGCGTGGATAAAATTTGTTGCCACTCTTCACGCGTTGGTGATTGAGTCACACAAACAATACCTGTGAGTAACCCATGTAACTCACTTGGGCTTGAAATCTCTTCAATTTGGGAAAAATGTTGGTGCCATTCTGACCAACCTGAAATATCGTCTTGCATTCGTTAATCCAATCTCTATACTTCTTATATATTACCTTTGTTTGCAACACTGTGCGACTACGTTATGTTAGAAGAATTACAGCGTCTACAGGCGCATATTGGCGTTTTAAAAACCCGACTCGCGCATTATGAAACTGAAAATAATGCACTGACCGAAGCCAGCGCATCTGCAGCTGAGCAGCATCATGCCCAAGTTCTGCATAAAAATGGCATCATTACCAAAAAACAAGAAGAAATTGAGACCTTATCTGAACAATTAACTGAATTACAGTCTCAGTTTAAGCAGCTGAATACCGATGCCACAGCTTTGGCAGATCGTTACAGCCGTTTGGAAAAAAGCTGTACCGATTTAAAGAATCGTTTTCAGGATATTCTGAGTGAGCGGAATGAATTACGTGTCATTAAAGAAAAAATGCAGAATGAACAACGTCATGCGCAGCAAGAAATTCAGGGTTTGCAGCAAGAGCGTGAAAGATTGTTACAAAAAAATGAGTTAGCACGCGCTAAAGTCGAAACCATCATTCAACGTTTATCTATTTTGGGTACGGAACAAGATCAGCATGCTCAAGAAATTCAGCAACTGGCGCATCCAACGGAAGTCACTGAGGACATGCAATCATGAGTGAACAAATTCCTGTAGAACTACGTGTTTTGGGGCATAGCTTTCGTTTAGCCACTACTGAAGATAAAAAACCCGATTTAGAACGTGCTGCACAATTGCTGAATGACAAATATGATGAGTTTCGTCGTCAGGCTCCACGTGTTGAACCAAGCAAACTGATTATTATGGTGGCTCTGGAGTTAATGCAAGAAGTCCTCGCCATGAATAAGTCCTTACAAGAATATGCCCATTGTGAGCGTTTATTAAGCACAATTCTTGATGAAGTGAAGACACTTACCTAGTTTCACGTTTGATTGCATAATCTCTCGACAAACAGCACCAAACTTTACAGTTCTTCGCCCAGTATGATTTGCCTGTATTTCATTATCCGTTATACTAGGCTTAACTCTGAGATGCTCGCCAGCGGGTCTATTCCCCTGCCGATACTTAAACTTATGGATTGCGTTCTGTATATTTAGAGTGTATGCCCACCTTCGAGTGGGAAACCCAGCAAGTATACGTCGCGTCCACCTTGAACTCATCGGGTTCAGGGTAACGACACATGCAGCGGCATCATCGGAGTGCTTTAGTTTATTGATTAATATAATAAAAATTTAATTTCCGCACCTTTCATTTTCCAAGCTATACAAACTTTCACTCCTGAACTTATGCATACTGTTGCAGCATTCGTACTTAAACGATTGGCTACAAAATTCAATATTCAAATTTCTGTCATGCTGCTGCAACAAGCAGGTAAATAAGTGCAAAAACCATCATCGTTTTTTAGTATGCAGCTTATGCAGAATGCTGATCTCGCCTAAACTCTAGATTCTGTCGCACTGCAGGCCACTCATTTTTTAAAATGCTGTACACATAGGTATCTCTTAAAATATCCCCTTTAACAATTTGATGGCTTCTTAATATGCCATCCAATTTTGCCCCTAAGCGTTCAATCGCAGCTCGGCTTTTAAAATTAAATGATGATGTTCGAAACTCAACCGCAATACAGTTCATCACCTCAAAAGCATGCGTGAGCAGTAATTTCTTCGATTCAGTATTCACCGCACTTCGCTGTACTGACTGTCGATACCAAGTTGAGCCTATTTCTAGCCGACGATGAGCCGTGTCAATATTCATAAAACTGGTCATGCCCAATACTTTCGCGCTATGACGGTCAAACACAGTAAAAGGCAACATCAGACCTTGCTGCTGTAAATCTAAACGTCTTTGAATTTCGGCCAACATCTGCTCTGGTTTTGGAATAGAGGTGTACCATAGTTTCCATAACTCACCATCTTGTACGGCCTCACTCAGTGCTTGATGATGTGAAAGATCCAATGGTTGTAAAATGACATTGTGCCCCACCAAAGTTACTGACTCGATCCATTGCATACGATGCTCCTCAACCTATCTTTATTGTATGGACTGTGTTGTTTTTGATGCAGCAACCTGATGCATGGCATCGGCAATGGTATGCTGCCCCGTTGCTGTTAGGGCATTGGCAGCCCCCAGAACATCTCGGTACTCTTTGTTCTGGCCTAGTTTTGCTTTGCCTTGTAATTGAGTAATCTCTATTTCGATCCCAACAATCGCTTTCAGCATCGGTTCTAAATAATCTTTCGGTGCATCGGACATCTTCCATGGCTCAGCTTGGATCGCTTCATGGGTGCGAGTTAAACGTGCCACCACACCTCGAACATATTTCTCATCATCCCGAATTTTCACTGTGCCATAGGCATGTACTGCCCTGTAGTTCCATGTTGGCACTTGTTGATGATGTTCATGCTTACTCGGATACCACTGTGGTGAAATATAAGCATCGCCTGCACGAAAGACGATAAGAACCTCATCACCATCTTTAATGTCATGCCAAATCGGGTTATTTCTGGACACATGACTATGTAAGGTCCCCAATTCAGATTGTTCGGTCATTAATTCAAATGGCAGATGATTGGCATCTAAACCGCTTTTGCCATGGCTAAACAAGACTCCCAACGCATGCTGCTGAATCAGTTCATGCATGATTTCTATTTCAGTAATTTTAAAATCTTCGGGGATGTACATGCTCTAACCTCATTTCAGTAGGATTTAAATCAAAGTGACTTGATGGTTGTAAATTTCTCCTATTCACTGGATTATTAAAAGAACCAGTTTATTTTAATTTGAGTAGACCAGAATTATGGCGAGAATCGCAAAAGTGGTCGACCTTCCTGCGTTGGTGAAACTAAATAAAGCAGATGGACAGGTCAGATCACAGCTCATTCAAATTTTGAGGGACGCTGTACAACAAGGTGATTTACACGCTGGCGATTCTTTGCCGTCTTCTCGTGACTTGGCTCAAACCTTGGGTTTGGCCCGAGGTACCATTATTGAAGCCTACGATCAACTGATTGCAGAAGGTGTGTTTGAAGCTCGAGCACGTCAGGGAACTTTTGTCTCTCATGCCCTATTTAGCTCCAAAATAAAAAAGCAAAGTGAAGACGCTTTGCATAAAGCGGATGCCAATCCGCTTACTTCTGCCGCTCAAGTGTATGCCAATATACTGAAAGAATTTAAACCTTTACCGCATCGTCCATTTGCCATTTCTGTTCCCACTGGACGTACCCAACCGAATGATGTTTGGCGCAAATTTGGCAATCGTTTTCGCGCTCGCGGGGTCGCTGCACCTTCAGGTTATGACGATCCACAAGGGGTCTATGCGTTGCGTTCAGCCATTGCTGATTATGTCAGACGCTCGCGTTCGGTACAGTGTGAGCCTGAGCAAATTGTCATTACCAATGGTATTCAGCAAGCCCTGTATATTTGCAGCCAGATTTTATTTGAAACTCAGGATAGCGTTTGGGTAGAAGATCCCGCCTATCGTGGCACAACCGCCATTCTTGAGAACTCTTTACATCAGCAACAAATTGTACGTGTTCCAGTCGATGAAGAAGGAATTCAAATTGACACAGGAATTCGACTGGCTAAGCATGCGCGCGCAGCCTTTGTTACTCCTTCGCATCAATATCCGCTCGGTATGCCCATGAGTTTGGCAAGAAGAACGGCGCTGATCGCTTGGGCAACGCAACAACAGGCTTGGATTATTGAGGATGATTATGACAGTGAACTACGTTATACAGGGCAGCCTTTTCCTGCGCTGCAAGGAATGGCACCTGATCAGGTCATTTATTTAGGCACATTTAGCAAGGTCCTTTTCCCCTCACTTAGACTGGGTTATGCGGTATTACCCAAAATATGGGTAGCCGCTTTTTGTGGACTGCGCGTGCTGATTGACCGACATCCACCCTCTGCGGATCAACATGTTTTGGCGGCATTTATTCAGAAAGGTTATTTAGAACGGCATATTCGGCGCATCCGTAATGTCTATGCTGAGAATCGACAACAGATCATCCGTCTGATTGAACAGTATATTCCCAAACAACATGCATTTATTGAAACAGGCGATCAAGGCATGCACATGGTGTTATGGTTAACCGAAACCTTCGATGACCTGAAAATTGCGCAAATCGCACTTGAAGCGGGTGTTTCCGTCAAAGCGGTATCCCCAACGTTTTCAAAACCAGCTAAACGATCGGGGCTGATTCTTGGGCTGGGGGACTTTGATACCCTTGAGATTGAACATGCCATCAAAATCTTAGCCAAGATTATTCAACAGCAGTCAGAGCTTGATATGAGTCAGTAAAGCCCCAAATTCATGATTTTTTTATAAAATTTTGTCTCTGCAATATTCAAAATATGCTATGAAAAATCGAATCCATCTTTAATATTAGTGGGATGATCTGCAATCATTTATTTAAAAATTAACTCTTTGGAATACCACTGAGGAGTTGTTAGACAAAACTCCTCAGCTAGCGAATTTATATTCTTTAAAAGGAACAAAGCCAAATGTCTGGAGAACAAATTGGCTTGCGGAAAACAACTTATAAGTCACTTGTGATCATAGATATCTGGCCCACTTAATTTTAGCCCGATCACTTTCAGTGGCTTCACTGCTATCCTCATCATCGCCACCGCCCGGCAAAATAATTGTAGTGTCATCCGAAGTTGTCCCATCAAAGTCAATATCAGTTGAACCGCCTAAGGCAGAATTACTGGAACTGCCATGTGCTGCTGCTAAAATTGAGCCTTTAATACTGGTTGAACCACTCGTAATAATCTTATTTCCAGCAATAATATTTCCTTCCACCGAAGCTGAACCATTAAATGTAATATCCCCACCTGCATAAGTACTTTCACAGAGCTCCAATGATGAAGAATTCGAGCAAGAACCTGCTAAGAGACCTATATTTGCAATACTGGCTGGGATTAATGATGAAGAAGAGCTACACAAATTACTCGGCGTATTAAACGTTGCACTATTACAGGTTATGCTTGCACTGGCATAATTGGGTGCAATTAATTCGACATTACCGTTTCCATAGTGAATACTTTGGGTACTTATAATCGTGTTGACATAGTATCCATGTGAAACATCAACTGATCCTTTAAATAAAAGTACACCTGGTGCAAGTGATGGCTCTTTACTCTGCGTATCTTTTAAAGTCCATTTGCCATTCTCGTATTTGATTATTTCAGGGCCATTATCAACACGACGGCCTAAATTTGCGACAATATTAGAAGTACAAAAATTATCCGAATCCACTGTCTTACACAAATACCCCCATGAGGTTTGATAATCTATTTTTTGCTTACCAATTCTATATTCACCCTCAGGTACACTATTTACATTGCGCACATAAACCATAATTTGATTGCTACTATTAACACTAAAGATATAGTTCGCTTGTTCTTCAAATACAAGTGCGTTGACGATTGGTTTACTGGACAGGGTTACAGTGACTAATGCTCCTTGTGGAGAAGCCACTTTAGTCCCTGCCGGTATGGTCTGCATTTTGGCAGGAATATCTGGACAGTTTGAGAATGAAACTGCTTTTAATAAGGTAAAATCTTTCCAATTTTTCTGGACACACGTTAAAACATCACCACTGGTGGCATAGTCTAAATTTCTGCCATTACTTGAATGGTTTATTTTTGCATTAGCCAAAGCCTTTTGCATCGAAGCATTTGTGATATTTATATTTACGCCAGCGATTGCTGAATTAATTGAAGAGTTTCCTCCTGCAAAAATAGAGGCTTTTGTATCAATACTATTGAATGCACCACTACTGTCAATTTTAACATCCTGATCTGCATAAATATTTCCTGCCGCCCATGAACCATTAGTGGTCACGGTGCCTTTAGCAGAAATTAAATTCACTGAGCCACTGCCCGATAAATTTACATTGCCATTGGTATAGATATTTTCTAAACCCTGAATGCCTGCTCCAGAAATATTGACATTACCAATCACATTCAAGGTTTTAATGCCTTTAATTGAATTCGCAGTGAAATTTCCTGCAACATTAATTACTGCACGATCATTATCACCGTTCGATAACTGGATTCCACCTCTAGCATCCAAATCTCCATAAAAGTTCATTGCTGCTGGGAAATTAGAAGATCCATTCGAATTAATATCATCTGGCGTTGAAGCAGAATCTAAGGAAACCTCATACACAATCTGAATGGTTGATGAGGCCTCAGAGCGATCACTGATATTTTGAATGTTGGCTAAAACTTCATATTTTTCAGGGTTTGTACTGGTTTGAGTACTCACAATGGAGTTTACTTTCAACTGTCTTCCATCTTGAATGTTTAATGTTAAATCCTGTCCATTCAAGGCATTAACCCCTGCTGCATCTAGGGTATTTAAATATTTCCTAAAAATTTCAACACCGGTCCAAGCTCCAGACTGCGCATTGGTTAAAGCATGACTAGAAACCAGACTTTTTTGAGACGTATTTAAATAATATGCTGTACCTAAAGCAGATCCAGCTATAGCCAGTCCAATTAACAAGACCATAAGAATGGTTGCAAAACCACGCTGAGATGTAGGTAAACCTCTATTGTTTGACATTTTATTTACCCTATTACAAAGATATATTGACAATACAAACAGGAATTTGGGCTGTACCTAGACCTGCAAGATGCTGCGTACTGGTTTGAGCTAGAATAGTGATTAATGGATGTTGAGTGCTTGCATCAACTTTTCCTGCGCCATAGGGAGTACATGCGGATGTGGTTTGAGTAAAAGTAATTTGTGCAGGATTGGATTGATCTACCGAAAAATCTTCGAGATTTGCTAACGTGCTTTGTACTTTCCAAGTAAACGTCCCCAAACCAGCTGTAGCATCACAATCAGCACCACTGGTGTCTTTAAAGCCTTGGGCTAAAACCAATTGTCTATTTTTATTATCAGCAGTACTCATATCAAACAATCCTTGACAGACTGTCTTAGAGCCCTCTTTATAGCGCCACAATAAAGCAGAATACGTTTTTGTATTTATTGAAATATCTGACGTTAATAAGTGATTTGAACCCGTTAATCCGAAACCCGCATTTTGCAAAAACATTTGTGCTGTGGTTAATCCGCGTTGTAATTGAGTATCATGACTCGCTGCTATACGTGATTCAACACCGGTCTTCACCACCACACGATAAGCACTGAGTAAGGCGATAATACACAACATGGCTATTAACAAGCCGATCAATAAGCTAATTAAAGTCACCCCAGACTGATGTTTCATTTCAGTTCTTCTCCTACAGTCAGCTTACCGCCGAGTAAAGCATTATCGACTTCAAATTTAACTAACTGAGTTTCTGAGATGGTTTTGTTATAACTAGAATTACTTGCATTATTAACGGTTACGTCCATAGATTTACAGGTTACTGTTACATCTATGGCAGATGTTTCCTTAGGCAAAGTGATTGTTGGGTGTGATGTTCCGCTGCACCATTCCGCTTTTTCAGTCGAGGTCGCATTCTGTAATTTTGCTCGTAATTCATTGATTACAATATATTGCACATTGGTTTGCTTCTGACTCACAAACATACGCCCCATACTATAAAGTGCACCTAAAATCACAAAGCTAGATAGTGCAACAGCGATGAGTGCCTCCAATAAACCAACCCCGTGTTGGTTCGATTTAATTGAATGTAAGGCTTTCATTTAAGTTCCCATTACTTAGCGTAAGCGTTAAATTGGTTTTACAATTACCTGTGATCTCAGTCGAAACTTGCCCAAAATGATTGAAAGCAAAACATTTGAAGTTTGTTGCATCAACTTTCTTAATTTCTATGCTCTGACTGAGGGGATAACTAAATACAACTGTATTGCTACAACTTGCAGGCTGAGTTGCACTCGCTTTATGCACTTCAAGTACTTTGGTATTGGCATCAAAGCATATTTGACTGGCTGAAGAGTCCGCTGTTTGTGCAAATTCATTTCGAATAGCTGTCGCTTTGGCTAATCCCATTGCGCTGTTTAAAGCCATAGAGGCTTTATCTAATTCTGTTTGTCTCGACCATTGGCCAGTTAATGCTGTTCCACTGACCACTAAAATAGCCAAAATAGTAATGGTGATCATCAGTTCGATTAAGCTTAAACCAGCCTCTCTGATATTTCTGATTACCACGAGGTCTTACCTTCACAACTTGTTGTGGCCGTTCTTGCATTTGTATTGGTAATTTTTAAAATACAACCATTCAACTTAGTCGTAGTTTTTGCAGTTGCGATTAATTCATAACCTTTACCGCTGTTCACTTTGCTACTAGAGAATTCAAAAATATCCTGATTACCTGGAGCCCATTGCGGAAATGCCGTCGAAGCAGTTAATGCACTCGTACTAGAATAATCTGCATTTGGATAGGATAAATTGCGTTGGTAATAATTTTCAAAAACCAAACTTAATGCGACTAAATCGTTTTGAGCAGCCCGAAGCTGTGATTTCTTGATATAACTTTGATACGAAGGCAGTGCTATTGCAGCTAAGATTGCTGCAATTACAACTGTTACCATTAGTTCAATCAAAGTGAACCCAGAAACATTATTTTTTACAGTTAGATATGATTTACTTTTTTTCTGCATTTCTAGTCAAAATAAATATAACATTTGGTGAAAACTATCACACTTATAATTTAATTTTCAATTATTAAAATAAATAAAAAATTAAAGTTTAATTTTCTATTTTAAAATTCATACAAAATACATTTTATTATTTTTAAGAAAGCGACAAAAAAGCTAAAATACAGACATTATATGTCACAAAAATACCAAGAAAACATTTTCATAAATTTGTAAAACTCTATTTGTGACTCTGTAGTAAATATTTAAAAATAGCAATAATATCAATAGATTAATAAAAATTTAAACTTTTAAAAATCATATACCGACATAATCATTTTATATGTATAATAAAAATATAGTGAGGTAGAGTATTTAATCAGGCGATTAGTACCTTAACCAATAAATAAATACACATATATGCATATTCAAATATAAAACCTACTAACAATCAGCAAAAATTAAAACATCGCCTTACTAGTAGTATTTTATTCAATCTCCAAATTGTTTTATATATTTTAAATACATTTAATATAATAAATAAACCTCAAACAAGCTTATACCCTGATAAACTTATTTGAAGGTTTATTCTAAGTTATATATTCAACAGAATTACTTTAAGCAATTTTTAAGGTGCGTTGCTGTAGCAACTGCACTGCCTCTCTTGCCTGCCAAGCCAATTCCTGCATATCCATATTCGGAATCTGATCATGTTGCATCACCATCTCTCCGGCAATAAACATGGCTTTAATATGTGCACGTCCACCACTGGCAATTGGACCAATCGCCATATCATGCAGCCCGAAATAACGCGGATCATCCAGTTGATACAACACAAAATCTGCTTGCTGTCCGACCTCAAGTGTTCCGACTTGCTCAAAACCTAAGATTTTTGCACCGCCCGCAGATCCCCAACGTACAATATCTTCAATGGTAGCGGCATCGGCTCCACCCTCAAATTGCCCTCCTTGATATTGTGGTACAGCCAACATGCCTTTACGTGCACGTTGCATGAGCCATGCCGCATGGGTTTCGGACAACATATCTGCGGCTTCATTCGAGGCTGCACCATCTACCCCAATGGATATGGTCATGCCTGCCTGTTCTAAAGCAATTAAATCGGCAATGCCACTGCCCAATCGGGCATTACTTTGTGGACAATGCGCAATCCCAGTACGAGTTTGTCCTAGAATCTGAATCTCCTCGGGCAATAATTTCACCAGATGTGCAAACCAGACATCTGAACCAACCCAGTCATGTTCCGCACAAAACTGTACAGGGCTCATGCCAAACTTCTTTTGTGCTGCATCCAAATAGTCGACTGTTTCTGATAAATGACTATGTAATCCAATGCCTAACTGACGCGCGAATTTGGCACTCTCGCGTAACTGAACTGGCGTGGTGGAATGCAGGCAGGTGGTCGGTGCCATGACAATTTTTCGCATGGCATGTGCATCCTTCTGATGATATTGCTGCACCAAACGTTCGACATCGGCCAAATAATCTTCAAATTTCTCGGCACGTAAAGCTTGAGGTAATTCACTCTCTAAACCACGCGTTTGGGTTGCCCCTCCACGGCACAACACAAAACGCATTCCCAGTTTTTCAACTTCATCAAATAAAATCGCAGCACCATCAAACGGCATATTAGGCCAATATAAATAATGATGGTCAGCCACTGTGGCACAACCCGAGCGTAATAACTCAATTAAGCCAATCCGAACTGCTATACGGAAGGTTTCCTCATCAAAAGCCCCGCGAAAACGATACGGTGTACTAGCTAACCACGGTGTTAAACTTTGATTTAAGCCTTGTGGCTCGCCTTTGAGTAATGACTGAAATAAATGATGATGCGTATTCACCCACGCGGGGTAAATCACACAGTCTTTTGCATCCATCAAGGTATCTTCGGGTAATGGACTCAAATCGCCAATTGCACTAATTTTTCCATTCTGTATACGAATATCTGCTGCTGTTGCACGCGCACTTTCTCCAGCCAAGCCAGTTAAAATGGCATAGGCATTTTTGATTAAATATTGTGTTGTCATTTAAGCCTGCTCACTCTCATGCCATTTGCTTAGAAATAAAGTACTCAGCCAAGACATGGCCATAAACAGTGCCAGCCCTGTACAGGTAATCAGCAATAAGGCGGCAAACATTAACGGTAAATCCAGCTGAAAACCTGCTTGTAAAATTTGATAGGCCAGTCCGGCACTGGTGCCCCCTGTGCCCGCCACAAATTCAGACACCACCGCACCAATCAGTGCCAAACCACATGAAATACGTAAACCTCCAAAGAAGTATGGCAAGGCATTCGGTACCCGCAAGCGCATCAGGATTTGCCAGCGACTGGCTTTATTGATTTGAAATAAATTGAGCAGGCCTTTATTGACACTGCGTAAACCCAGCGTGGTATTGGTTAAAATTGGAAAAATCGCGACCAGCATGGCACAGACCACCAAGGCCAAAGTGGTATTTTGAATCCAGATAATCACCAAGGGGGCAATCGCGACAATCGGGGTCACCTGAAATAAAATCGCATAAGGCATGAAGCAGGCTTCAATGACTCGGCTTTGTACAAACAGGAACGCCACCAAGGTACCGATAATCACCGCACTGAAAAATGCCAATAAGGTGATTTTTAACGTGACCCATAAACTGCCCAATAACAATCCAGACTGATTGACCATGGTCAGGGCAATATCACTCGGTTTTGGCACAATATAGACTGGCACATGAAGCTGCTGAAAACTAATTTGCCAGGTCAAAAGTAACAGCAAACCTAAAATCATAGGAGCAGCAACTCGTTGAATAGCGGGATTTTTGATGAGTGGTTTAAGCATGGTCTGACCCTCCACTCGCTTGCGCTAAGATTTGAGACAATTGTGAGCACTGTTGAATAAAGACTTCAGACGTTCGAAACGATTCATCTCGTGCTATTGGCCCATCAATTGTAATATCCGCCATAATGCGACCTGGTCGCGCGCCCATCACAATCACTCGTGAAGACAAATACACGGCTTCATAAATACTGTGGGTCACAAACACCACTGTGAGGTCTCGCTCTGACCAAAGTGTACGAATATCACTGTCTAATTTATGACGGGTAAACTCATCCAAGGCACCAAATGGCTCATCCATGAGTAACAAGTCTGGCTCCGTCACCAAAGCACGTGCTAATGAAGCACGCATTTGCATTCCGCCTGAAAGTTCACGTGAGTAGGCTTGGCTAAAATTTTCCAAACCGACAGCTTTTAGGGCATCATGCACTTTAGGATTTCCTTTTGATTTGGCAAGACCCTGCAAATCTAGCGGTAACCGTACATTATCTTCAATATTTGCCCAAGGCATTAAGGTTGCCTCTTGAAACACCATTGCCATTTTGCATTGCGACTGCATGTCACTTTTGCCATTCCAGCGCACCTGCCCTGCCGAAGGCTGTTCCAGATCGGCAAACATTTTTAATAAGGTACTTTTGCCACAGCCTGAAGGCCCCAACAAAGACACGATTTCACCACGAGTAATATCAACATCTAAGCGCTGTAAGGCCTGAGTACCATTGGCATAAGTTTTTTCTACCCCGCGTGCCATTAACATAGGTGCAACAAAACTACTTGATTCTTCTATTAATTTATCTATGGGTAATGCAAAGTTCATGAGGTTTCCCCTTCAGGCAATCGCCTTATTTTCTTTACCGAATGGTTGTCTTATTTTTTGGCCGATGTGACAAATTGAGTGGTATACGCCGCTTTCCAATTGGTCTTACTATTCAGTAATCCTGCACCCACCATAAAATCCCGGGTAGCTTTCCAGCGTGCATCCGTCATGACACCAATCCCTTTGGTTTTTGCATCACTACCATCAATTAGCTGTAACTTTTTCATTTGTGCGACAGCAAATGCGAGCAAATCATCCTGCATATTCGGGTTTTCTTTTTTTATGATGGCGTTGCCTAAGCGAGGATCCGCCAAATAGTTTTTCCAGCCCTCCATCGAGGCCTTAACAAAACGCTGTAGCACTTCTGGTTTAGTTTGAATCACATCATTTCGTGTCACTAAAATGCCACCATAAGCGGGATAGCCATTGTCGGCAAATAGGAAGAATTTACTGGATGGCTCGGCTTTTTTGGCTTGGAACACTTCTGAGGTGGCATACGCTTGTTGGGCAACATTTTTTCCTGCTAGAAAAGGCTGCATATTAAAAGTATAAGGACGCGCTTGAGCAGCATCTAACTTGTATTTGGCTTTTAACCAAGGCCACCAGCTGGCTTGTCCACTGGTCGAGACTAAAATGGTTTTGCCTTTCAAATCTGCCAAAGATTTGACATCGGCATGGGTCAGCATTCCTTGAGGATCAAACTGAAAAGGCGCAGCAATCGCTTTAATCGGGAAATTACTTTCAATGCCTTTCAGCACTTGTAAATCATAATTAATAATAATATCGGCGCGTTTTGATAACAGGAGCGTCATATTATTGACTTGTGGACCACCGACTTTAATTTCGACATCTAAGCCATATTTTTTATAGATTCCCTGCGCTAAAGCCTGATAATAGCCGCCTTGTTCTGCTTGGGCATACCATGTGGTTTGTAACACCAACTTGTCAGCCGCCTGTGTGAATGGACTCAGCAATAAAGCGCTTACAAGAAATGCGAAACGACCTTTGCCTACACGATGATGAATTTTCATAACGACAACCCCTAAAATATGTATCAACTCATTTTTGCTATTCTTTTAGGGGAAAATGCTGAAATACATTTACTCTCAAAGCCAAGCCAAACTCGACTTTGTCCCCTAATGAGGAACAGCCAACGCTGTAGAGCAATGTCCCATGTGTTCAGTACACACTAACCGCTTATACTCAAGTTAGATTTAGCAAGCTCTATGCCAAAATAATTTTTTTATGCTTTTCCAATGTGTTTATTAAAAATACATTTCGCTAATTTGATTTTAGGCTGTGTAATTTCGCGGATTGCGACACTTGGCTTGATTAGCTGCAATCCACCACAAAAACTTTGCACTCATTTATTGCAAACCACGGTATAAAAATGCTCCATTGCTGTGCTACCGCCAGCAGCTCACTCATTTTACTGTCGTAAAACCTATTTTAAGTATCTCAAACAGCTATTTCACTCAGGCTCTAATTATCTGGTATAGAAAATGCTTATGTTTTGCAGTCAGAGTAGAAGCGTTCAGCAGTGTTGTCGAATTTGGTCATCGCTGTGGGTCATTGCTCAGAAATATGCTCATGTTCTTGTTCGCAAGAATATGTGCCTTTTTTTTGAACCCGTGACCTATGCTCTTGCCTACAGCGAGTTTGGGTCACACTCATCCCAAAATTGAGGTGAAACGATGAACACAGCAAACCTGACCCGATTGGCTGAAAGCGATTACAGCTTAGATGAACTCAATAAAGAAGCGCGTATGGGAGCTTTCGGTCAGGAAACCTTTGAGCGTGAAGTTCGGATTATTGATTTATCCGACTTTGAGCAACGCAAATATGAAATTGCCGAACAGCTCTGGAGTGCAGCAACCGATATTGGTTTTTTCCAGGTCTCCAATCATGGCATTCCCGCAGAGCAAATTGATCAAGCCTTTGCCATGACGGAACAATTTTTCCAACTGCCTGAACAGGTCAAAGCACAATATCCGTTAAACCGTAATGCAGGCTGGGAAAGTAAGGCGCAAGTTCGCCCCTCGACCCATACCCCCGACCAGAAAGAATCCTATCAAATTACCCGTCCACGCATGGCTGGACTGTACCCTTCCGAACAAGAATTACCCCAGTTCCAACACACCATGCTCAATTTTGAGCAAGCATGTTGGCAAGTCGGTATGAAAATTTTGTCCTGCTTTGCCTATAAACTGGGCTTTGCCGATGACTTTTTTACCCATGCGCATAATCCTGAGCAAGCAAGCTATCAAAGCACTTTACGCATGCTGCATTACTATGCGGTCGACCCTGCTTTGAAAGAGCAACTGGGTTTATGGCGTGCAGGGGCACATACTGACTTTGACTGCCTGACTTTATTGTTCCAGCGTCATGGACAAGGTGGTTTACAGGTCTGTCCGGGTAAAGATATGGAACAGCAACAATGGACCAGTATAGAACCACATAATGATGTGATCACCTGTAATATTGGCGATATGCTGATGCGCTGGAGCGATGACCAGCTACCCTCAAATTTCCATCGCGTTAAAAATCCAGAAGCGCATGAATATCAGGGGGCACGCTATAGCTTAGCTTTTTTCTGCCAAGCCAATGAAGATGTCGTCATTGAAAGTCCGGCGCATAAGTATCCTGCGATTACTGCGCGTGAATATTTAAAACAACGGATTAGTGCCAATTTTGAAGGGAAATACTGAAAGACAAACACAGTCAGAGCTTGATTCGCTCTGGCTGTGTAGAAGATTCAATAATATCTATCGGCCGTGACAAATGATGAATATCACAGTTGGGTTCCGAACCGATTCGATCCACCACCAAGAAATCACTCTCCGCTTCAAGCGTGATTAAAGGATGATGCCAAACGCCTTGATGATAGGTAATACCTTGCTGACCATTGCTTAAAAATGCGGAAATTTTGGCTTCATCTGGTTCAGCCTCATTCAAAGGCAATGCCACCACAATAATAAATTTTTGCTGGGCAAGTGGAATAAAAGATTGCGAACCGAGTGGATGCCGCTCCAACATATGAATGTTGAATGGTAAAACTGTCGCCTGAAGATTATGAAAAACACTTAAACCGACTGCCCCATTTTCGCCCCCCAACTGGGTCAAAGACAGTGCATGATAGCGCTGGGTCAAACCTTGATTAATCGGAAAACTCTCACGTTGTTCCGTTTCAATCACATCACCAAAAGCAGCAAAATTTTCCCGAGTTAAGGGACGAATAATAATTTGATTTTCACGCATCTCGACTTCTTCACTTTTGATTAGGGTGGGTCAGCCGCTAACTTTAGCAGCTGACCACGTAGCATTTATCAACCTAAGATTTTCCCCCATAAGCGAATCCGACTGATACCTCCATCTGGAATCATATTGACCCGGATATAATTGATTTTTTGATGCGGCAAAATCTCAGCACTGTAACCATGCTGCTGATCCATGCTTAACGGTTGTTGGTCCAGTAAAAAATTCCAGAACATGCTTTGCGGAATCAGTTGTGCGTCGGTAGCATTTTCCACATAAGCCGCCTGAATCGAGCAAAATGCAGGGAAATTCCCTTTAAAAAATGCGGTATCGACTTCGATTTTTTCGACCTGTCCTGCCTGTGCTAAAGCAATAATGCACCAGTCAAAACCAGGAGCACGACGACGTTTGGTTTCCCAGCCATCGCCCATATTGATGCCTTGGTCAGGTTTAATCAGATTATTCGGATGACCAAAATGCGCATCACTAAAGGCCACAATACGTCCGCCATTTTTCAGCCCAATCAAATCCAGTATTTGATCTGGATCAATCTTTTCCAGCACCACCTGACCATAGACACGGAGTCGCGCGATGCCACCATCAGGAAAAATATTGATCCGAATATGACTCAGCTTCGGACTAGTTTCACAACTAAAAACATGGTGTTGGTCTGGTGACAGTCCCGAATTTTCTAATAAAGTCATCCATTCGACTTGTTCCAGCTGATCATCTGGGGCGTAACAGCCTTCAATCGAAGCTGATGCTGGGTAATTCCCCGTAAAAAAAGAGGTATCAATATCGAAGCCTGAAATTTTCCCAGCAACCCCTAAACGAACAATACACCAGTCATAACCCGCTTCACGTTTACGTCGGGTTTCCCAGCCATCCATCCATTTACCATGATCATCATATTTGCCCTCAATAAATTGCGCAGGTTCTGCTTGAAGCATGCGCTCGGCACTGGCAAAGAACTCATCGGAGCAAGCTACAATACTGGCCCCTATGCGCGCATCGGCTAAGTTGGTGAGACCACTGAGTTGTTCTGGTAAATTTACAGATTTGGCAATATGCACTGTCATTGATCATTCCTCATATCTTTTCGATGATCATTATGCAAAAACCAGTCCAACTGGTCTGACCTGTTGTAAAAATTGTGCCGATGCGACGCGATTAGTTCATTTCATCTCGGCTTTTTTGTGTAGAATCAAGGTGTTCAATTTGATTAGGATGCAGTGCCTATTATGAAGCCACAAGCAATTTCCAGTGGAAAATCCTCTCAGGTCACTGAGCAAGCCGTCGAAGTGATTCATCAGCGCATTCAGCAAGGCCTGTATGCCATCGGTTCGGTTTTACCGTCGCAGCGTGACCTAGCCCTTCAACTGGGAATCAGTCGTGCCTCTTTACGTGAGGCGGTCACTCGGCTGGCAGCTTTAGGTTTACTCGAAATTAAAGCCGGCAAAGGCGTGTATGTCATTTCCCAACACAGTCGAGCCTCCGAGCAATGGGAAGGTGAACATCGGGTCTCGTTAAAAGACTTTTATCAATTGCGCTATGTTTTAGAAAGTTTTTCTGCCCTATTGGCATGTGAATATTTAACTGCGGACGACAAAACGCTATTGCAGCAGTATCATGAACAGCTCACTCAAGCCATTCAACAGCAAGATTGGCCTGCGGCCTCTGAATCTGATTATGCCTTTCATCAGCACATTATCGATTTAAGCCATAATCAATCAATTATTCAAACACTTAAACTTCATACCGAATGGATCAAAAAGAGCCAGATCTTACCCTTTCTACAACCTAATTTGGCCTATAAAACCATTCAGGAACATGAACAGATTTTAAATGCCCTATTTGCCCAAGATGCTCTAGCAGCTGAAAAAGCCATGCAAAACCATATTATTGGGGCAGCACAGCGTGCGGGCGTGTATTTTTCAAGACATCAAACCCTCATTTAAAGCAATTGGATCGTCACTGCCCATCCTTGCATCTTCTGAACAAAATGTCGGTAGCCGATACGCACCCGAATAAATCTATCCGTCTTGTCCTGCTTGATTTGTCGTGTTCCTTACAAGGCTATTCTTCAGATCCTCAAGACTGGCCTTGAAGCTTAAATCGGCACTCGCAACCGACTAATTTTTTTTCTGACTCGACATAGAAATTTCATCAGCCCCTGAGTGCTCTCCCTCACATTTGCACAAGCGTTGAGTCATGCTGCACTGTTATTTAGCAAGCTATAACACCATTCGGTGCACCCTGTTATTTTATGCATGCTAATGAGGCATAACACTGGTCTTACCAGTAAAACCAGTAGCCAATACTTGGCACACTTCTCGCTTAATCCTCCTTATTGATTTTTATTTTTTCATTCAAATTCTATAAGGTTGAGACGATGAACATTGCAATTGTAGGTGCAGGTATGGGCGGGCTAACTGCGGGTATTGCATTAAAAAAATTTGGTCATCAAGTGACTATTTATGAGCAAGCCACCGAGATTTTACCCGTCGGTGCAGCCATTTCGTTGTGGTCAAATGGCGTGAAATGTCTGAACTATTTGGGCTTAACCGACGAAATTCAGGCTTTAGGTGGTGAAATGGAATCGCTGGCCTATGTCGACGGTTTAAATCAACAGACCATGACCCAATTTAGCTTGTCCCCGCTGTATAAAGAAGTGGGACAAAAAGCCTACCCAGTGTCTCGTGCCGATTTACAACACTTATTAATGCAAAAATTCGGAACTGAGCAGATCCACCTTGGTAAAAAAATGATCCGCATTGAAGATCAGCAGTCCAATGTCACGATTCATTTTGAAGATGGTTGTTCTGTACAAGCCGATTTACTGATTGGTGCAGATGGCACACATTCTCTAAGTCGCCAATATGTATTGGGACATTCCGTAGAACGTCGCTATGCTGGCTATGTAAACTGGAATGGATTAGTCGAAATTAATGCAGAACTTGCCCCGGCACAACAGTGGACCACCTTTATTGGCGAAGGAAAGCGGGTCTCCCTCATGCCGGTAGCCAACAACCGCTTTTACTTTTTCTTTGATGTTCCTTTAGATGCGGGTTTACCCAACCACCGTGATCAGTATAAAACCTTATTAAAACAATATTTCAAGGGATGGTGTACACCAGTACAGCAGCTCATTGATGCCATCGATGAACAAAAAACCAATCGTGTCGAAATTCATGATATTGAGCCATTCATGGACTTTTATAATGGTCATGTGGTGTTACTGGGGGATGCGGCGCATAGCACCACACCAGATATTGGGCAAGGGGGCTGTCAAGCCATGGAAGATGCCATTTATTTAGCACGTGCCTTACAAATCAATACCTTTGGTTTAGATGATGCTTTGACACGTTATCAAAATAAGCGCAATCAACGTACCCGTGAAATGGTACTCCGCGCACGCAAACGCTGTGATGTCACCCATATGAAAGATCGCCAGTTAACCGAAGAATGGTATCAATCGCTGTATCAAGAACAAGGAGGCCATATTATGCAAGGCATCCTCAGTAATATTGTCGGCAATCCGCTAGACTAAACATTTACGCAAACTTAAGCCCCGATTTCGGGGCTTTTTTGTATTTATAGCTCAGTACAAAAACAGCATTCTTGCTCTCACAAAAATGCTGTTTCAGTGCTTATGTTAAAATTTATAGGCAATGGCAAAACGGTTTTGTAAGAAGTCCTTGTTATAACGCGGTGAAGTTTGAATCCCCGCAAAGTTACTGACACTCAAACCTTTCAGTGCCCCAGTAAAATTATAGATTGCAAACAACATATATTCTGACTGATTACGACTCTCTACATTTTCGGCTTCTTTCAAATCCATGAATGAATAGCGCACTCCACCAATCAGTTGATCTGTTAACAGACCATCGAGGGACACCATTAGCGCATTGCCAGCACCTAAATCTTGAGTACTGGTGAAAAATGGTTGGGCAAAAATTTCACCCGATGAGGTTTTCGTGGCATATGGTGTCAATAATGCACCATTCAAATAACTCTCATGCTCTGGTTTAATATAGTCATAAGCGAGTTTTAAAGTGGCTTTGGGTACGACCTTAAATGCGGCTTGTACCCCAAAAATATTACTGTTCACATCCCCTGCCAACGCCTTGCCTTGCTCTCGTCCATAGATATACTGCATAGAAAATTCAGGTGAAGTTTTCCATAGAGGGAAGCTCAAATCAGCCTGGGTATAAATCAAATCGGTATAGTCATCATAGCTTTGATACCACACTTGTGCTTTTAGTTGTTTTTGCTGATCTAAATTAAAAGCTTTACCTAAACCAATCGACCAGACGCCATCAGTCTCCAGATTGGCATTTTGACGTGAAGTTTCAGTAAATTCATCATCGCCATAACTCTTGAATTTATTCACTTTGGTAAAACGTAAATAATCTTTATTGTTGCCAATCTGTACATCAGCAGCTTGGTAAAGATTCAGCAACACACGTCGATCAGCATAATCTCCCATAAACGGTAAATTTAAACGCTGATTACCGATGGTGACTCGTGCCCTATCATTTTTCCAAGTCACATAGGCTTCCGCTAAACCATCCCGGTCTTCTTTTAATTCTGAGACTTCAGGATGCTGGTTTTTCTCATCTAAGCGGCGTTGCAGGTCATAGCCAACCGCAGCCTGTACTCCATAAAATGGCGCGGTTTCATATTTAACATAGCCCCCAACCGATACCGTATCCTGATTTAAACCTTCGACAAAATAGGCATTATGAGTTGAATAATAGAGCGATTTGACTGCCCCATGCAGCGTACCACAGCCCAACATTTCGGACAGTGTCGCTACAGAATTGTTGTTGATTTGACACCCTTGTTGCAAATTCAACATCCCATTCAAACTGCTATCGGCGGCCCAGCCCGACATCGTTGCCAGCATGCTCAGCATCAACACGGCTGATTTCATTTTAAAGTTTTGCATTACAACCCCTAATTAACATTTTAAAAATAAATTACAGACAAACAGATACTTAAATATTTTTTATTGATCCATTCGGCTTTTTTAAAGTCAAAACTCTCCTCGACTTATGCCCCAATGGATAAGCCTCTTTAAAAGCGTAATTGACTAAAAAAAGGTGAACAAAGCGCGGTGCTCAGCCTACCATCAAGATGAGTGCTCGCTGTTAGCTGCGATTGGTGGCAGAGCAACTCCCGATTTACTCCACGGTAAGTGGTTAAATACAAGGTTGAGTAAGATCGCAGCAATACAGGTTGAACTAATGCCAGAATGCAGCAAGGTTTTTACCCATGTTGGAAATTGCGCATAAAATTCATGATTGACAATTGGAATCAAGCCGATAGCCAATGAAGTGGCCACAATAATTAAATTTTTGTTATCGCTAAAATCGACTTTGGCTAAAGTGCGAATTCCACTGGCCGCTACCGTACCAAATAACACAATCCCAGCACCACCTAAAACAGGCATCGGAATAGATGCAATTAAGCGTCCCACAATCGGTAACAGCCCCAATAAAATTAAAATCACACCGGCAGTCGCCACCACAAAGCGACTTTTTACCCCTGTAATTGCAACTAAACCCACGTTTTGTGCAAAGGCACTCTGAGAAAATGAACCAAATAACGGAGAAATAGCACTAGAAAGCATATCTGCACGCAAACCGTCGCCAATGCGTTTCGCATCCACAGGTGTACCGACCACTTCACCAATCGCAATCACATCTGCCGTAGTTTCCGTCATAATCACCAAAGTAACGATCAACATAGAAAAAATGGCTGTAAATTCAAATACGGGCAAACCAAAATGAAATACATTGGGAAACGCAATAATTGCTCCAGCCCCCACCTTGCTAAAATCGGTAAATCCCAAGCCCCAAGCCAGTAAAGTACCCAGCACAATCGCCACTAAAATTGCCAGACGACGTAGAATCACACTGTTTAACATGCTAAAAATCAGGACGATGAGCAAAGTCATGGCGGCAAGAGCAATATTGGCAGGATCCCCCCAGTTTTCAGCTTTAGGATTGCCTCCCATCATCCATCGAATTGCGACAGGTGTCAGCGATATCCCAATCATCATAATCACGCAGCCTGTGACAACTGGTGGGAAAAAGCGAATGATTTTCGAGAAAAAAGGCGTAAGCAGCAAACCAATCAAGGATGCGGCAATCACGGCACCATAGACCGTAGGCAATCCCCCTCCTGTACTTAAGATGGCCAAAATGGTGGCCACACCTGCAAAAGAAACGCCCTGAACAATCGGTAATTTTGCGCCAAAATGCTTCATGCCTAGGGTTTGTAAAACTGTCGCCAATCCACCTACAAATAAGGCGGCTGCAATCAATAAGCCAATTTCAGCAGCGCTCAGTCCTGCGGCTGCACCTATAATTAACGGGGGCGCAATAATCCCGCCATACATGGTCAAGACATGCTGTAAACCATAGATCAGATTTTTATGGAGGCCTAAATATTCATGCTCAGGGGCAACCTGCTGCCGAAGTGCCTGATTTGCATTTTCTTGCTGCATAACGAATTCCTCTAAAATTGCCAAATCATTATTTGGGGTTAAATACGATTAACTGCCGCGATAGGTTGAGTAAGAAAATGGGCTAATCAGCAGAGGAACATGGTAATGCTGCGCTGTATTCGCCACTTTAAAGTCGATAGTTACTCGCGGGTAAAAGCTTTCGACCTGCTGCTGCTCAAAGTAAGCGGCCACTTCAAACACCAATTGATAATTGCCCTGCTCAAACTGATCCAAGGCAAAAGCTTGGATTCGACCATCCTGATCAGTGTGTTGTGTATCTAACAGCACATAGCTATCGCCCAACTGTTTCTGTAATTTGACGACGACAGCAATTGCAGGCTGTCCAATAGAAGCATTTAAAATATGGGTACTAATTCCAGCCATTTATTGAATTTCCTGTTTTAAACGTAACAATGCGATTTCTGCCAACTGCTGTTGAACTTCTTGCTGTTCCTGTTCCACGCTATTGCTTAAACGACGATGTAATTCAGATAGCATTTCTTGCCCTGAACGCCCTGCGGCACGAATCAAAAAGATGTGTCCAAACTTGTGCTCATAATCCAGATTGCCCTGATACAGTGCTTGTTGTAATTCAGCATCTGTTCCCAATTGCGCCTGCTCCGTTTGGGAATAACTTTGCTCTTTTTCTGATAAAGCCACAGCCGCTTTACGCTCACCAATTCGTGGATGTTGTGCCAGTGCTTCAGCAATTTCAGGCCACTGCCATGTTTGGGCTTGTGCCGCAGCATATTGATAGAGTTGATCTTTTAGACTGAATGGTCGCTGTTGAACCAGAGACTCGACCCAAGTAGCAATATGTACGCAAGGCTGTAGCACGGCTTTGGCCTGTACAGGGCTTAATTGGTTAAACTCAGCTAGATTCATGTATGCTCCATTTCAAGTCATTGTCAGACTGGTCTGACCAGATGTCATAAAATAAGCAATGAATATGCCAAATGATGGAAAAATGCGAGGACACTACAAAACGAATGAGAACAACAGAACAACGGGGCTATTGCTAGCCGCATTAAATACAACCCAATTTTTTAATCTTATGCTCAAGTCATTTAGAAATCAGGGAGGATGATCAATTGAATTAACGTAAGAATTTACAGACTAATTCTTGGCGACTACTGACATTCACTTTTTGATAAATATGTTGCACATGGGTTTTAATGGTGGACAAACTACAGTTTAATTTTTTTGAGATTTGGCTCGCTTCTAAATTAGTAAATAATTCCTCTAACACCACCATTTCTTTTTTTGTTAAATGGTATTCATCCATCATTTTATCTCTATTCAGCACATCCACATGATGGTGAAAATGATCGATGGAGAGACGGTGAAAAGCTTCAAAAATCTTCTTTTCCTGTTCACTAAATTTAGCTTTGCCATGTTCGCGAAAAATACTGAATCCCAATACTGGCTGACCATTATGCTTCCGAAAGAAAAACTCGGCCGTATCATACACCTGCCATCTATTCATAAAATAACGGTAATTTTCATTGGGTTGATAGTGATCTAAAATCGCCACATTCTCTTGCCCATCATAAAAATGTCGAAAGCTCACAGGATCGTGTTCGATATGCAGATTCAAATACTCATCAATCGAACACTTTGGGATACCGACAACTTCAAAGCCATAGGCATGTTGGATATTGTCAATTTTATAGGTCAGAAATCCGTCCAAATCTGAGACGTGTTTAATCTGGTCGATAAAATTATGACTAAATTGCTGAATAAAATTTTGATTTAACATAAATTTTCACCATCCTTTGGAAAATTTAATCATACGGCTTGATCAATCCGCTTGGCTTCCTGCCAAGCATTTCCTTAAGCATCTTCATTTTTACCTAAAATGAGCAAATACCTAGCTCAGTTTTAATACCCTCAGTGCGAGCATATTAAAACTGATACCTGTATTTATGCCTAAGGATGATTGATCAATTCAATCAGTTATTGGCTAATATGAACAGCTTGTTTATGCGTGAACAGTAACAAACCACTTAATCCAAATGAGTAACCCAAGCCAGACATTTTCCAGCCCCCAAACTCAGCTGCGGGCGAGACATCCGAATGGCTGTTAATCCAAACCGTTCCGGTTTCCAGTTTGCTAGCAATGTCTTGTGCGCGCTCTAAATCTTTGCTCCAAACTGAACCACCCAAACCAAACTCGCTATTATTGGCACGTTCAATCACACTGTCTACATCACTGAACTTAATAATTGGCAGGACTGGACCAAACTGTTCTTCATCCACCAATGCTATACCTTCTTGAACATTGGTCACTAAAGTTGGCGGAATAAAATACCCTTGCTCACTCACAGGCTTATGTTCCGTAATAATCTGTCCACCCTTTGCCACAGCGTCTTCTATCAAAGCCTTGACTTTATTATATTGCGGACGGTTTTGGATGGGACCAAAAGTCGTGCTTTGTTCTAAGCCATTGCCAACCACTTGCGCATTGGCAATTTGAGCGAGTTTTTGTGTGAGCGCATCATAAACATTCTCATGCACATACAACCGTTTTAACGCGGCACAGGTTTGTCCCATATTTAAGAATGCAGAGCCAAAGATTTTCTCAGCCGCGACATCCACATCCACATCATCCAGAACAATCCCGACATCATTGCCACCAAGTTCCAGCACCACACTTTTTAAAGTATTCACGGAGTGTTTAAGAATACTTTGTCCTGTACGGGTTGAGCCTGTAAAGGTGACTTTATCAACATCAGGATGTTCGCTGAGTGCCTGTCCAACATCCCCTTTACCCAGCACGATATTACACACACCTTTCGGTAAATGGCGGTTGATAATTTCCACCAGTTTAATGGTACTGAGTGGGGTAAATTCTGAAGGTTTATTGACTACTGTATTCTTGGTTTTTAACGCTGGGAAGAAATGCCAGATTGCAATCATAAACGGCCAGTTCCAAGGTGTAATCGAGGCAACAACACCCAAGGGACGGTTATAGACTTTAATGGTTTTACCACTTGAATCAGGAATGGTCTCTACAGGCACTTCCAGACTCATAATATATTCAATCCAGCCTGCACCCGCTTCGACTTCAAACTGCGCCAATGCTAAAGGTTTACCTTGTTCCGTGGTAATCAATTCGGCAATTTGGTCTTTTTCAGCACGAATATCTTGGGCAATTTTGGCAAAACTTTCATTGATACTGTGATCAGACACATACTGCCATGTTTTAAAAGCCGCACGTGCCGCCTGAACAGCTTGATCGACCTGCTCAACAGTCGCACTGTTCATTTCCACGATAGTTTGCTCTGTGGCTGGGTTCAGCACTGCAAATGCTTCGCCTTGACCCACAACCGTTTCACCATTCAACAACATATTACTATTCATTTAACTCATATCCATATTGACATTCTTTTACACGAAGTTTATCGCTGATTATTCTTCATAAACTCATCCTTTCGGATGATTTTATCGCAACTCAGGATAAAACAATACACTTTTATTATAGTTTTTAAAATTAGGTATCAGTATTATTAAATGTAATTTTACATTAAATTATCAATAAATATCCAGCGAAAATTGTTGCAATATATGCTGTTTTAAAAGTTTCTTACACTCAATACGCGCTATGCCAACAGCAGCAAAATGTATTGTCCAGATTAAGTATTTCTCCTGTAAGGCATTGATCCAGATTGTGTTGTGGGAAAAATTACAGATGAAAAAAAAAGCCCTTGTTTTCACAAGGGCTTTTTTAAGTATTTGGCGGAAGCGGTGAGATTCGAACTCACGGAGGACTCACACCCTCGTCGGTTTTCAAGACCGGTGCATTAAACCGCTCTGCCACGCTTCCAATGGCGGCTATCATATAAATAAATTTCTAACTTGGCAAATACTTTTGCGCATTTTCTTGTTTAACTGAACAAAATAAAATCAAAAACTGTAATTTTTTAGCCCTTAGGGCTTTTCATAGCGAATTGTATTGATATACCACAACTTTTTCCCAGATGGCGTCATCACTTCCACCTCATCATCCACTTGTTTGGAAAGTAAGGCACGCGCCATCGGTGAATCAATTGAAATATGCTGCGGATGATGATCATAAATTTCATCAACTCCGACTATGCGTAACTGTTTTTGTTCACCTTGCTCATTTTCAATTTCGACCCAAGCGCCAAAATAAACCTTGCCTTCTTGCTCTGGCGAAAAATCAACAATACGTAATTCTTCGAGCCGTTTTCCAAGATAACGCACCCGACGATCAATCTTCCTTAACAGCTGTTTGTTGTACTGGTAATCTGCGTTTTCACTACGGTCGCCGAGGCTCGCGGCCCAGTTCACTTTTTTGGTAATTTCAGGTCGTTCCTCACGCCAAAGCTGCTGTAATTCAGCCACCAATTTGTCATGTCCAGCACGTGTAATTAAGTTCGATTTCATCTTGCCTTGGGTCTATTTAGAGTACGAAACAGATACATTTTTAAGCTATTTTATGCGCATTTTCACCACAACAAAAGTGTATAAAATTATTTTTTTAATAAAATTAGAAAGTTATGTTACATTTTTTAAATATTTTCTGTACTAAATTTGACAATCCGAATTTCCGACTTTATTATTCGTTCATCTTAAGTTTCGAATACTTTTTAACCTATGTAGTTTTTTTCTACATAATTCCTGTTTATCTCATGTCATTCTGAATGACGTCATGACTGCCCACCCCTTATTGAATTTATCAAACTTGAAAAAGTTTAAGGCCTCGTTTGCTTTGGCTTTTTAGGGCATAAATTACTTGTAGCGGAGACAACATGCACAGTAGTTCATCTTCTGGGTCGAGGCTTAGCCTTAACTCATTAACTTTCTCTTTCCCTTTAAAAGCCTTAGCACTCACCACCGCCTTGATTCCGTTCCATAGCATCAATGCGAGTAAGGCTTACCAATACGATGCTGTTGTGAATAACAATAAGCTCACCGTGGTTGGTGTAGAAAATCCATCGACTGTTTTTAAAGATGGACAGTATTTACATGGCTTTGGTTATGACCTTGCCCGTAACTATGCTGACAGTATGAATGTTGAACTGGTCTTTACCACAGTACCTGACGATGCCAGCGCATTGAAATTGGTCGATCAAGGTAAGGTCAATTTTGCAATTACCACTTCAACCATTCAAAACATTGAAAGTAAAAAACTCACCTCATTCTCGGCTACGTGTGGTGACTTATATAGCTTGCAAAAAAATGGTTTAAATACGCAACTGAATTGGGTATTTAAACATGCGGACGACCCGCTGACGCAAACTGCAAGTGGTTATGTTTGCCAAGGTAAACAGACTGGTGCCATCAGTCAGTTGGCATCCTTTTATAATCGCAATGTCGTAAATGCCGAGTCATGGGATTCGATCCAGCGTGACCTCAGCAAACGTATGCCGATTTATAAAGCCAGCTTCCAGCGTACGGCTGAGAAATACGATTTGGATTGGCATTTCTTAGCGGCTATTGGCTATCAAGAATCATACTTAAAGCCTGACTCGATTTCTCCTACCGGAGTCCGTGGCATTATGATGCTGACCAACAGCACCGCAAAGGCCATGGGAGTATCGAACCGTACCGATCCTGCACAAAGCATTCAGGGTGGTGCCAAGTACTACGACCGAATGTTGAGTCGATTTGAAGATGTACCTTATCCTGACCGTAACTGGTATGCCTTAGTGGCCTATAACATGGGACCAGGTGCCGTAAATCAGATTCAAAAGCAGATTAGTGCTCAAGGTAAAGATCCAAATAACTGGGTCAACCTCTATAGTTATTTAGATGAAAAGAAAGCGCAAAATGGTCGCTATCGCCAAGCAGTACAATATGTCACGCGTATTCGTGCCTACTTGGAATACATCAAAAATACGCCGCAATTGGTGAACATCTAAATCATCATGATTGCATGGCATAAAAAAAAGCTTACCGTCAGGTAAGCTTTTTTTTTCGAAAAACTTAAGCAGTGTGCTCAAGGACTTTCTTAAATAGATCTTTTTGCTCTTGGCTTGGCTTGGCAGTTTGCAATGCCATCAATTGAGACATGTCGCCTTGCACTTTAATTTTGCCTGTCATAAACGCTTGCATTGCCGCAGACATGTCAAACTCGAGGAAAACTTTACGTAGCGTTTCAGCATCCATATTTAAAGTGGTTTTAGCATTTGAAGACAAACCTTTTAAGATTTTGCCGCCATCTAACGCCAATTCGGTATTGCCACTGGTATCTGTCACCACTAAGTTAATGGCTAAATTTGCCAACGCTGGTGGCAAATTCAAATCCCCTGCTTGCGCAGTTAAAGTTTCTACAGTTGAAAACCAATCATCAGTTAAAAAGGCAGGCATGATGTTTCCTCAAATTTATTTGTTCATTTTCTGTCGCCTATCCAGACAACATCAGTGCGAAGCTGTTTTGCTTGAAGCCTGTTATAGCACGTAAATGAAATCTTGGGCTAAAGTTTTTTGTACGGACCGTTCAGTTTTTATGCTTTTTATACATGTTTAAAATCAATGAATAACAAAAATAGACACCACTACTACATGAAGCGGTGTCTATAGACTTTACTCTGCGGCAAATCCTAAGTTCACCATATTGATGCGCTTATTGATGCCTTGCTCTTCAGTCGAACAGGTTTCTTTAAAATCAAATTCACGTTGCGAATCGAGCACTTCAAAGTCAAACAATTCACGGTCTGCCAATTGCGATGGCGAAACGTTTTGTAAAGCACCAAAAATGCTGTGTAAGCGCTTCGGATGCTCTTTGTCCCAAGCACGTAACATGTCATTAATGATGGCACGTTGCAGGTTCTCCTGCGAACCACACAAGTTACATGGAATGATTGGGAACTTACGCATTTCGGCATATTTAATAATGTCTTTTTCTTCCACATACGCCAATGGACGAATCAACATGTTCTTTTTATCCGTAGATAAAAGTTTTGGCGGCATGGCTTTTAAGCTACCGCCATGGAACAAGTTCAGGAAGAAGGTTGCCAAGATGTCATCACGGTGATGTCCGAGAGCCACTTTGGTCGCACCAATCTCTTGTGCAAAGCCATATAAAGAGCCACGGCGTAAACGTGAACATACTGCACAATACGTTTTCCCTTCTGGGGTTAAGCGCTTGGTGATGCTATAGGTGTCTTTTTCCAAAATATAATAAGGAATGTTATTTTCTTCTAAATAACGTGGTAATACATCTTCAGGGAAACCCGGTTGTTTCTGATCAAGGTTGACCGCAACCACGTCAAAATTAATCGGTGCAATACGTTTAAACTGCAACAAGATATCCAGCAAGGTATAACTGTCTTTACCACCAGAAATACACACCATGACCTTATCGCCATCTTCGATCATTTTAAAATCACGAATTGCATGACCGACTTGGCGGCGCAACTTCTTCAACAAACGATAATACGCAGAGCTGGTTGGGAGTTCTGGCTTGAAATTAAACCCTTGTTCGGACTCAACTGGCGAGTACATAGACACGATTAACCCATAAATAAAAATACCGCGCAATTTTATCCGATTCGCTAAGCAATCGCATCTAAAGAATGTAAATTCTCATGAATGACAAGCCATGTCATTTTTTCGTCTTGCTCGAAGTGTATATTTGAACGTTGCAGTTCACTTTTTAGCCGAAACGCTTATCTTTTGGACTTTTCCACAGTTGTCCACAAAAGCTGTGGATAACTTTGTGGATTTCAAAACACTTGACAGGTGATGCTGCCCATATTTTAAGGCTTCTATTTAAATTGGTTATTTTTTGATCTATTTTATTTTAAATAAATATCAATGGCTTAGCATAGTCAAGCAATCCTGATTAAAAAAAAATTAAATTTTTTTTTGATTATTTCATCTGCAAACTCACTTGATTTTTACAAAGACATGAAAAATAAAATCCCTCAGCGCTTTTTATCTCTCTTTTTTTTGCTAAACTTGTAATGACTGTTTGGGGACAGATAAATTGATAAAAAATGAAAAATAAATGGCAAAACATCAAATCTTACCTCGTGGGCTGTGTATCTATCCTGCTGATGAGTCCTGCATGTCTGGCAGGTCAAACCATTTATCAATTAACCGAGTCTAACGGTACGACTTTATTGACCAATAAGAAAAGTAAATACAGCCATCTTAAAGTGGAAAAGAAAACCTATTACCCTGACAGTAATATCCATAGCTATACCAACTGGGGGAACTCCGAATCATCTGTCCTGCCCAGCTATAGCCGTAACCGCAATGCCTTTGATGGTATGATTCGCCAAGCAGCACAAACCCATGGGGTTTCTGAAGGTTTAATCAAAGCCGTCATGCATACCGAATCGGGGTTTAATGTGAATGCGCGCTCCCCTGTGGGTGCCCAAGGCTTAATGCAACTGATGCCTGCTACAGCACGGCGCTTTAATGTCGCGAATGCTTATGATCCACAGCAAAATATTATGGGCGGTGCCAAATATTTGAGCTGGCTGCTCAAGCGTTTTAATGGCAACACCTCTTTGGCTCTGGCTGCCTATAATGCTGGTGAAGGTAATGTTGATAAATATGGCGGAATTCCTCCATTTAGAGAGACCCAAGATTATGTAAGACGAGTGACCAGTCGCTATAACAATTTGTATGCAGGTGGTTCCATTGCATCAAGCTCAGGACAAGTCCTAGCCCAATCCGTCAATTATTCCCCTAGCAACGTGAATAACAACACGCCTCCTCAGGCAGCGCCTATTCCGACGACTCCGGCAAAAAGCAGCAGCCAGCGTCAAATCATTATGGCGGCAGATGGCAGCTATACAGATGCTCCACGTTCTGGTACATATTCGACCGAACATGCTTCTGCCTCAGCGCGAATTTATTAATAGAAATATGTTATTTTTCGCGTCAAATCGCGTTTTTTTCTTGAATTTTGCCATGATTCACCGCATATTGATCTCTATGATTTATCAGTTATAAATCAGATCATATTTCTATTTTAAGAGGATTTTCTCAATGATGCGGATTGGTTTGTTCTTGCTAACCAACCTCGCGGTACTGGTTGTAGCTGGCATTATTTTGTCACTCTTCGGTGTCGGTAGTTACCATGGCGCGGGTGGCTTGAATCTAGGCAACCTTTTAGTCGTCTGTTTTGTGTTTGGTATGGTTGGCTCTTTAGTGTCTCTGTTCATGTCGAAATGGATGGCGAAAAAAACAACTGGCACTGAACTTATTGACCCTAATGCTCCACGTAGTCAAGCCGAAGCTTGGTTGCTACAAACAGTTGCGGAATTATCTCAACGTGCTGGTATTAAAATGCCAGAAGTGGGAATCTTCCCATCTTACCAATCGAATGCCTTTGCAACAGGTTGGAATAAAAATGATGCTTTAGTTGCCGTTTCAACGGGCTTATTAGAGCGCATGAATAAAGATGAATTACGTGCGGTACTGGCTCACGAAATTGGTCACGTTGCCAATGGAGACATGGTCACATTAGCCTTAATCCAAGGTGTCGTGAACGCTTTTGTGATGTTCTTCGCACGCGTGGTCGGTGACTTTATTGACCGTAATGTCTTTGGTCGTGAAGATGGTGAAGCACCAGGCCTAGCATACTTTGGGATTACCATTGTGCTAGATATCGTGTTCGGTATTTTAGCGTCTGCGATTGTAATGTGGTTCTCGCGCTACCGTGAATACCGTGCTGATGAAGCAGGTGCACGTTTAGCCGGTAAACAAGCCATGATTTCTGCCCTATTACGCTTACAAGCAGAATCAGAAATGCCAGACCAAATGCCAAAAGAAATGAAAGCATTTTCAATTGCGGAAGGTAAAGAACAAGGTTTTAGCTTAGCGGCTTTATTCCAGACTCACCCAAGCATTGAGCAACGTGTTGCAGCATTACAACAGTTAGACTGCGCATAATCCAGATTCTCATAAAAATAGCCTCCAACTAGGAGGCTATTTTTATGTCAGAACAACTCGATTTAACTCCAGCTCTGCCACCACATCTGGAGCATCGTAAAACCATACCATGTCGCCATCATCAACAAAATTAGCACCAGCAATCCAATCAAATCTGGAATATGTAACCAGAGCCAAGCAACAACTGGATGTCGCCATAAGGCTGATTGTTGCTGTTTCTGCTCGAGCTTCTCATGCAAAAATGGATGTACCACATGCCTGCTGTCACGAATTTGATATTCTTCCTGAATGTGTTCATGCACGATATCGAGGGCTTTACGACTCGGACGAATAAAAATATCAAACAGGGTTCCTGCAATCGGAATAAATCCCACCACGGCATCCATTACAGCCAGTTTATACACCACATTTAATTTATGCTGCGGTACGCCAATCTGTTTGGCTTTATAGATGGCATAGCAAGTCAAGGCAAAACCTGCGGCATCCCCGACCACAGGAATGGTACCGAGTGCTGCATCGGCCCCGATACCTTGTTTGGTAAAGGGAATCCGAATGACAGAATCCATCATATTGGCGAACTTCGCCAGATCACGCTCTAAGCGAATGACCTCTTGCGCTGATTTTTTAGGAAGGTCTGGGGAATTAGGCATTTTTCTCGATATCAAGTTGATTTCTCTACAGCTTAGCGTATTTTGCCCTGCAACGTGCTATACGTGCCATTAGGACCACCCACTCAGCAATTGTGACGCGATAAATAAATACACTAGCACTCCCGTTGCATCACAGATTGAAGTCACCAAAGGCGCAGAGGCACTGGCAGGATCGAGGTTTAAACGGCGTAATAAAAATGGCAGACTCATGCCAATAAGAGACCCTAGTAAGACTATGCCTAACATACTGAGTGCCAGTACACAGGCAACCACAATATCTCCACGCAGGTATCCCAATACGGAAACGGCACAGGCCATGGTAGCCCCCAGGCAGAGCGCAACCAAACTCTCCCGCCCCAATAACATGAACCAGTCTTTAAAATGGACATCTCCGGTTGCCATGGCGCGCACCATCAGAGTGGCAGATTGGGATCCTGCATTTCCACCACTGCCAACCAGTAACGGCAAAAAGAACACCAACACAATATGTTGGGCAATAATCTCTTCAAAATGTGCAATGCCGATTCCAGATAACAAGCTACCAAAAACCAGCAATACCAGCCAAAACACCCGTTTTTTGTACAGGGCAAAAATCGGTGCGGTTTTTAGACTGGTATGTGACGTCGCTGCAACCGCACTGCCTTTTAGAAAGTCTTCGGTCATTTCTTGCTGTACCACATCCATCGCATCATCATAGGTCACAATGCCCAATAAATGCTGTTGCTGATCAACAATCGGTAAAGCCAGAAAATCATAATGACTTAACTTTGCCGCAATACTTTCTTGGTCTTCATCCACCTGACCAACAATAAGTCGAGTGGTCATGGTGTCCGCAATGGTTGCATTCGGTGCAGCCTGAATAATTTCCCGTAATGAAATAACCCCGACTAATTCATGAGTCGCATTGGTAATATAGATGAGATATAGTGTTTCACGATTCGCGGCAATTTGCCGAAGCTGCTCGATTGCCTGCTGCATAGTCAGTTCAGGGGCTAGACTGACATAATCCGTACTCATAATCGCACCCGCCGACTCTGCGGGATAAGTCAATAATTGCTGTAAATGCTGTTGTTGGTCTCCCCCCAACTCACTCAACACATGCTGTTGCAAGGTCTGAGGCAGCAGCTGAAACAGATCTGTACGATCATCAGAATGCATGCTACTGAGCAAATGCAGCAGAGCGTCTAGCGGCAGCGCTAAGGCCACGCGCAGTTGAGTCTCAACGGGCAAGAACTCAAACACATAGGCAGCGGATTGCAATTGCTGCACCAACCTGCATTGCACAGCGAGGCTCTGTATTTGCAAAAACTCGGCAACATCCGCAGCATTGAGTTGATTTAATTGGCTAATTAATGCAAACCACTGTTGCTGCTCCACGGCTTGCTGCAAGGCACTCAACGGATTTTCGTTCATCATTATTGTTCTGTATTCTAATTTAAAGAAACTTAGAGGCGAGGGGCTTGCGCTGAAGCTGCCCCAGCTCTATCACGGACTATTACATGGAATCGGTTGGCTTGGCTACAAATACGGAGCGAATCAATACGTACATGAAGGGAATAAAAATCAGCACCAACACCGTTCCAAAAATCACGCCCCCCAACACACTGCTGCCAATTTCCTGACGACTGGCTGCACCTGCCCCCGTGGCAAACACCAAGGGAATAACCCCAGCACCAAAGGCCAATGAGGTCATTAGAATCGGGCGCAAGCGTAAACGTGCACCTTCAAGCGCTGCCTGTATGACACCCAGTCCGCGTGTTTGCGCAATAGAAGCAAATTCAACGATTAAAATTGCATTTTTACAAGACAGACCAATGGTGGTTAGCAAAGCAATCTGGAAATAAATATCATTCGGGAAACCGAATAGGGCACTAAACAGTATATTGCCACCTACCCCCAGCGGAATGGCACTCATCACCGCAGTTGGAATAGACCAGCTTTCATATAACGCGGCCAAGCATAAGAAAATAAAGCCAATAGAAATCAGGTATAACCAGAGTGCTTGATGACTGGATTTTTGCTCTTCAAATGACAAACCACTCCATGCCAAATCTATCTCAGGTTGTTGCTGAACCAACGCCTCAATATCCCGCATGGCAACACCAGAGCTGACATTTTTGGCAGTGTCGGCTTCCATCTCAATGGCTGTATAGCCCATAAAGCGTTTAACCACTTCAGGTGCACCACTCCAATTTACCTGAGCAAAATTGGCAAAGGACACCATTTGATTGCTATCATTACGGACATACCACTGTTGTAGGTCTTCAGGTTTGGAACGGAATTCTGCATCTCCCTGCATCACCACACGCTTCACCCGTCCACGGTCAATAAAATCATTCACATAAGCCCCACCCCATGCTGCTGACAAAGTACTGTTAATCGCAGCGGGTGAAAGCCCTAAGGCCATCGCCTGTTTTTGATCAATATTGACCTGTAAATTGGCTTTATCCGGATTTGCCTTATTATCTAGATTTTCAAAACTCTTTTGCTGTTCTGCCGCAGCTTGTAAAGTTTTCAATTGATCGGCTAAAAATGGTCGCCCTTGACCATTAATGTCTCTGATCCAAAATTCCAAGCCATCGGTTTGCCCCAAACCACTGACCGAAGCAGGCAGATTCACCATAATCTTGGCATTCGGGTTTTGACGAAAATGCTGCATGGCACGTTCACGAATAGCTTGTGCTGAATTGTGTTGCCCTGAACGTTCATCCCAATGTTTTAATGCAATAAAACCTTGACCCAAATTTTGTCCTGTACCTGAGTAATTACGTCCATAGCGCACCATCACCAAGTTGACGTTGGCTTGCTCTTGATTCAGGAAATATTGTCGGATTTCTTCCCCAACTTCGCGGGTTTTAGCCAGTGGCGCACCGTTGATCAGTTCAAACTGTACACTCAGCATGCCTTGATCTTCGCTAGGAATAAAACTGGTCGGCAAGGCACGATAAAATAAGGCAAACACCGCCATCAGTGCCACAAAAACAACTAAGCTGATGCGTTTATAGTGCAAGGTAGTTTGCGCAAGTTGCAGATAGCGCCCTTTTAAATGCTCTAATTGTGCATTAAACCATGCGGCCCAACGCATCACGTGCTGGCTTGGCTGTAAGATCAAAGCACACAATGCTGGTGTTAAAATTAAAGCAACCAACAAGGATAAGCCCATTGCCGCTACGAGTGTGATGGAAAACTGACGGTAGATGACCCCAGTCGATCCACCAAAAAAAGCCATAGGAATAAAGACCGCAGTCAACACCAAGGTAATCCCGATCAAGGCACCACTGATTTCATTCATCGAGGCGATTGCAGCTTGTTTGGCTGACAGGTGCTGTTCATGCATCAACCGCTCAACATTTTCCACCACCACAATGGCGTCATCCACCAACAAGCCAATCGCAAGTACCAGTGCAAATAAGGTGAGTGTATTGATACTCATCCCTAATACATACAGTAGAGCAAGCGTACCTAAAATCACCACCGGGACAGTAATGGTTGGAATTAAAGTGGCGCGCCAATTCTGCAAGAACAAGAACATCACCAAGACCACTAGCAGCACAGCTTCAAACAAGGTTTTAACGACTTCCTTAATCGACTCTTGTACAAATGGGGTGTTATCTCGTGGGTAAACTATTTGGTAACCCGCTGGCAGCTTGCTTGCAAGATGTTGCACTTCGGCTTTAATTAAGGCCGATGTCGCCAGTGCATTAGCCCCCGAAGATAATGAAATCCCCATGCCCGCAGAAGGATAGCCATTGATGGTATTATAAGACTGATAATTCTCAGCCCCCAGTTCAATCCGCGCGACATCTTTTAAATAGACAAAACTGCCATCCCGATTGGATTTGACAATAATCTGCTCAAATTCAGGCACGGTTTTTAGGCGTGAGCCCGAAGTCACTTTGGCATTCAAATATTGCTGATCTAAGGTCGGTAAATCCCCAAGTCCTCCAGCAGCTACTTGCGTATTCTGGGCTTCAATAGCCGTCCGGATATCCGAAGGCATCAGACTAAATTGCTTCAGCTTGCTGGGATTCAGCCAGATGCGCATGGCATATTGCGAGCCAAACACATCAACTTCCCCCACTCCATCAATCCGCGCAATATCCTGTTCAAGATGCGTCATCATATAATCGGATAGTGCGATATTATCGCTACGCCCAGACGCATCATACAGACCAATCACCATATGGGTATCGCCCAGTGACTTATAGACATTTACCCCTTGCCGCTGGACTTCCTCTGGTAATCGGCTCAGTACCCCATTAATGGCATTTTGCACCTGTACCTGAGCCGTATCAGGATCTGTGCCGTTTTCAAAGCTGATGCTAATCCGGCTACGCCCTGAAGAATCACTGCTGGAACTAAAATATAAAAGATGATCAATACCCTTGATTTGCTGTTCTAAAATTTGTGTAACACTTTCCTCAACCGATTCTGCAGATGCCCCGGTATAACTGGCGCTCACCGTAATTCGGGGAGGTGCAATGTCTGGATAACGCTCCACAGGCAAATTCAGCACTGCAAATAGCCCCAACGCCATCACGATAATTGCAAGAACACCCGCGAAAATGGGACGTTGTATAAAAAACTTAGACAACATAGGTCGGCGCCACTTAAAAATGAGAAGAAAAACAGAAGTTGCGAAAAATTAGCAAATTTGTGTTGATATTCAATGACTCAACTTTAAATTACAATCATTATTAACATAGTTATAGATGTATTACTCAATTATGTAGAAATTGTGAAGAAGTGGCTGGAGTAACAACTTTTACACAAGATAGATCAATCTATTGAGTGGGTGGATTGTGATTGCCAAGTCACAACTAGAGCACCTGATACGGGGGAACAATCACAAGCAGACAGCCAATCATCGACAAGCTATACCCTCGATTAAATTTAAGAACTTTCCGCCGATTTCATGCACATTAAATAATGCTAGACTACAACAATCATATCAGCTGACATTGGGCTTTTAAGCCCGTTTTAATTTCGGACTGTTAACCTTTTAATGATTCCTAATCTATACAAAGCATCATGAGCGAATATTCTCCCCTTAAAGGCAAAACTGGCGTTAAACGTATTTTAAGCGCAACGGGCTATTCTATTGCTGGTTTTAAAGCGGCATTTCAACATGAGGCCGCTTTTCGACAAATTATTTACATTAATATCGTGCTGATTCCCATCACGTTTTTTCTTGATATTAGTCGTAGTGAGCATGCCATTCTGATAGCTGTCTGTCTTTTAGCAATTATTGTCGAGCTATTTAACTCGGCCTTAGAAGCAATTGTCGACCGTGTGTCTTTAGAACGTCACCCCTTATCAAAAAATGCCAAAGATATGGGCAGTGCTGCGCAATTTGTTGCATTGAGTATGATTGCCATCACTTGGGCACTGATTTTATTGGGCAAATAGTAAGTTAAGGAATATGCTCAAACTCATGTGTCAAACTTGCCAATAAGCGAAATAACTCAACTTGAGAGTTGCAATGGGTTTTGGCAAATATATATTTCATATAAGTTCGTACCGAACTCAAAGTCAGTGAGCATTCCTGGGCAATGGCTTCTAGATTATATCCATTCAAAAATAGCTCGCAAATTCGGATTTCACGGTTGGAAAGTTGATAATTCTGCTTCAAGAATGCATGTGCCAATTGATAACTTTTTTCGGGTTCAGTCAGAAAAATAGCAACTTTTTGTTCAATCAATTGATCATAGGGCATGTGTTGCCAAACACTGGAAAATGGCACCACACTCATCATCAGCGACTGTTTGGCTGGGTTAATCGGCAGGGCGAGCACGCCACCTGCGTAATCGTCAAGATGCTCTGCTTCAGCATGCTGAAATAAAGCACTTTGGATATATTGTTCAAGTTGTGTTTGATAAGCTGCTGGAACCTTGAGCCGATTCCGTTGGTCTAAGCTTATAGCTGTGTACTGTTCTAAAATATTTTGTGCTTTGGCATTGGAATAAATCAAGCTGGCGTTAGCATCCAGTAAAATTACTCCCGTTTTGAGCGCATCGAATAGCTTATATAAATCAAAGTTTTCTTGCTGGATTAAACTGAACTGACGATGTATTTGTAAAGCTCGGCGCAAATGCTTGGCCAATCGCTTTAATAGTTCAGTTTCATGCGGTTGATAAGTCGGTGTGCTATGTGCACGATGAATGCCGAGGACTGCCCAGCGATATGTGCCTGTTTCTAACAAAATCCCTTGTGCAGAACCAATGCCTGAAGGTGCAACACATTTTTCATAAAAGATATATTCATCCTGTCCCTGACAATTGGCATAAGCGCTCCAATCTAGAACAATTGGTTCACCCAAGCCTTGCTGCTTTAAAAGCGGAGCGTGCAAATGCATATCAATCACTTGAATTTTTTCATCATGATAAGCCGCCAATATTGCGGTAGAAATATTATGGCTGAAGGTAAAATTGAACTTGGGATTAAGCTGATCAATTGCAGTAAAAATAGCACTTTGACTGCCTGTATATTCAACCAGGCGAATCAAAACCTGCTGCCAAAGTTCAGGATTCATGGTCGCTTCATAAATCATTTCGACCATTTCATGTTCTTGCTCCATTCCCCTCTCCAATCAAGCAAACGTCCTTATTCTAGGTTTATAATCTAATGTTTTATTTGACTTTATTATTAGCATATCTGCTTATGCAGATTTAATTATACGCATAAAACAAAAAAATCCCCACAAAATGTGGGGATTTTTTTAGATTGGTGAATCTGAGGGGATGATTACATCATACCGCCCATACCACCCATGCCGCCCATATCAGGCATAGCAGGTTTATCTTCTGGAATTTCAGTGATCATGCACTCTGTAGTTAGCATTAAACCAGCAACAGAAGCAGCATGCTCAAGAGCAGAACGGGTTACTTTTGCAGGGTCAAGAATACCCATTTCTAACATGTCGCCATACTGAGAAGTTGCAGCGTTATAACCGAAGTTACCTTCACCATTTTTCACAGCATTGATCACAACTGATGGCTCATCACCCGCATTGGCAACGATTTGACGAAGTGGCGCTTCGATTGCACGACGTAAAATGTTAACACCAACATTTTGGTCGTCATTTGCACCAGTTACACCGTCAAGTGCTTTCGCTGCACGTACTAGCGCAACACCACCACCTGCAACAACACCTTCTTCAACCGCAGCACGCGTTGCATGAAGAGCATCGTCAACACGGTCTTTCTTCTCTTTCATTTCAACTTCAGTTGCTGCACCAATTTTAATGACTGCAACACCGCCAGCTAATTTAGCAACACGTTCTTGAAGTTTTTCTTTGTCGTATTCAGACGTAGATTCTTCAATTTGAGCACGGATTTGTTGAACACGATCAGCAATTTGAGCTGCATCGCCAGCACCATCCACAATCACGGTATTTTCTTTAGATACAGTAATTTTGTGTGCCGTACCTAAATCTTGAAGAGACGCTTGCTCTAAAGACATACCCACTTCTTCAGAGATTACAGTCGCGCCAGTCAAGATCGCGATATCTTGCAACATTGCTTTACGACGATCACCAAAGCCAGGCGCTTTCACTGCACATACTTTAATAATGCCGCGCATGTTGTTCACGACAAGTGTCGCTAATGCTTCACCTTCAACATCTTCAGCGATGATTAACAGTGGCTTACCTGTTTTAGCAACCGCTTCTAATACCGTAATCAATTCACGGATGTTGCTGATTTTTTTATCCACAAGCAAGATGAACGGATTTTCTAATTCAGCCGTTAAGGTATCTTGTTTGTTAGCAAAGTATGGAGAGATATAACCACGGTCAAACTGCATACCTTCTACAACGTCAAGCGCGTCTTCAAAGCCTGAACCTTCTTCTACAGTAATTACGCCTTCTTTACCCACGCGTTCCATTGCTTGAGCAATGAGTTTACCTACTGTTTCGTCAGAGTTTGCAGAGATTGAACCCACTTGTTCAATCGCTTTAGTATCAGACGCAGGCTTCGCAGTAGCTTTAATTTCAGCAACCAATGCTTTAACGGCAAGGTCAATACCACGTTTCAAGTCCATTGGGTTCATGCCCGCAGTAACAGACTTGATGCCTTCATTTAAAATTGCTTGAGCAAGTACAGTTGCAGTTGTTGTACCGTCACCTGCGATGTCATTGGTTTTAGAAGATACTTCACGAACCAATTGAGCACCCATGTTCTCAAATTTGTCTTTAAGAGAAATTTCTTTCGCAACAGTCACACCATCTTTAGTGATGTGTGGCGCACCGAAAGAACGGTCGATCACAACGTTACGGCCTTTAGGACCTAAAGTTACTTTTACAGCATCTGCAAGAACGTTAACGCCTGCAATCATTTTAGAACGTGCTGAATCACCAAATTTTACGTCTTTTGCTGACATTTATAGACTCCGAATATTTTTAAGCTTTACTAATCTGATATTGAACGAGTAAGGACAGAATTAGCCTTCTAATACAGCTAAAATGTCAGACTCTTTCATGATAAGAAGTTCTTCACCATTAACTTTTACAGTTGTACCTGCATAAGTACCGAACAATACTTTATCGCCTACTTTTACATCTAAAGCGCGAACACCGTTGTCCGTGATTTGACCATTACCTACAGCAATAATTTCACCTTGTGCTGGTTTTTCAGCTGCAGAACCTGGCAATAAAATACCGCCAGCCGTTTTCGTTTCTTCTTCAACACGACGAATAACTACGCGGTCATGTAATGGACGAATGTTGCTCATAAATAACTCCATCAGACTAAGTCTATTTTAAGATGACTGATGACGACTTATTTATTCCGTTGGTCATCATCAAAATGAATTTGGATGACACTTTTGTGGGGATGGAAAATAACGCTTCAAGGGCAAATTTTAAAAAAAATCATCTTTTTTGTATTTTTTTTACCCAATATGAATAATTCGCTGCTTTAATCGACAATTTAAAGCATTTCAAACTGAGCAAGATGTCGATTGAATTGAAAATGCCGCACATTTGCCTGTGCATCAATCAGATTAAAGCTGTTGCTTGCGGCATGATGTAAACGATAGGAGGTTGCCGTTCCTGCATGAATATCCAGCACAGGCTGCGCAACACCCAATTGATACAAATCATTTAAGTCATACACCGCAGGTTGATGCAAATGTCCATGCAATAAGGCGTTTAAACCACTCTGACTCCAGACTTCCAAAGCCATACGTCCCAATACAGGGCAATCCTTAATACCATGCAGATCATCCGGATCCGCATAGAAAGGCTGATGTGCCGCAATCACCTTGAGTTTGTGCGCAGGAGCCTGCTTTAAAATTTGATCAATCTGCTGAATTTGTTCCAAAGAAATATGACCGCGGGTATGGTAACGACGACGGATGCTATTCACCCCAATCAGATAAAAATGCTCGGTTTCTAAGGTCATTTCCATTTGCCCAAAGAACAATTGATAGCGGCTAAATGGATTAAAAATCCGGTTCCAAACGTGATATAGCGGGATATCGTGATTGCCTGGTACCACCAAATAAGGACAATTCAAACTGTCCAAAAACTGCTTGCAATGGAAAAACTCAAAATAACGCGCGCGTTGGGTTAAATCTCCACTCACCACCACCGCTTCAGGCTGCTGCTGTTGGCAAAACTCTTGAATTGCGACTAAGCATTCTGTGCGTTCGGTGCCAAAATGCAAATCAGACAGATGCAGGATCATTCGGCACCAACATCTTAATCGCATTTTTTTGCACCGAAATATGCAACGGGGGTTGCATTTCGACAATTTCACCATCAATTGCCACGGTTAGTTTTCCGCGTTTGGAATAGACTTTGACGTCGTCTGCCGCAAAGCTGTAAACATCTGGTGCTTTATCAAGCTGACCACGAATCAGTTGCAGTAACATACGAAATAGCGTCAATTTATCACTTTTGGCCACAATCACGCCGGCAACCTGCCCCTGCTCTGCACATTTTGCAATGCGCAATTTCATTTCTTTAAGCTGTAATTGATTGTTGCCAAAAAAAATTAACGGGGTTTTAACAGGATAAATTTTACCATCTACCTCAATTTCCAGCTTGAGCTCCTTCCGATCTCGAATCAGCACATCTAGACCCGAAGTATAAGCATGTAAAGGAAAACGTCCGAATTTCGCATTATATTTTTCACGGCGTTGAATAAATAATGGATACAAGCCCAAGCTGGCATTATTTAAATAAATTTGATCGTTAATTTTCGCCACATGAATGGAACGTAACTGCCCTGTGGCAATAACAGTCGCTGCCTGCATAATATCTAAAGGAATATTCAGCACCCGCGCCACATAGTTAAAGGTACCTAAGGGTAAAATTCCCAACGGAATGTCTTGACCTAACAGCGCATTGGCCACGGCATTTAAAGTGCCATCCCCCCCTGCAGCCACAATAACCCCAAGCTCGGTGCTTGCGCGATGACGCAACATAATCGACTGCATCAAGGCGGGAAAATCATCTTTTTCCCCCAGTTCAAATGCCTGAATTTCAAAACCATGATCGGAAAAATACGTCAGCAGTTCTTCATACACGGTTTCTTTATTACTGGCATGAAAACCAGAGCGTGCATTGTAAATAATGGAAAGTGGTTTTAAAGTCATGCTGTTCGTTCACTTCAATGAAGTATTTGCTCTAATTTTGTCCAATTTATCAACAATTAACAATGCCTTTATGCGAAATTCAAATTACCACCATTTATTAAATCAATAATAATTCTCACAAAAAACAACATTATAAGTTATTGTAAATAAAGGATATAATTAAAATAAATGATATTCATAAACAAAATAAATAAAAGCAAACCCATTAAAATTAAAACATAAGCTACTGTTTTTAAAAATAAAAAATAAAGTCCAATACAAATTTTCAATATCTACAAGCACATAGGGGTGTCTTATTTTTTTCATCGTTTTGTGCTTTAATACTGCCACTTTTTTTTACTTTCATCTAGGTAACCTGATTACTTAGATTGTACTTTGTGCAAAATTTGTACACTTTTAAGATAGGCCTCACCATGACCCAAGTGAACGCACCAGAATTCGTTCGTCACCCTAAGCTTATTGCATGGGTTGAAGAAATTGCGAAATTAACCAAACCAGCAAAGATTGAATGGTGTGACGGTAGCGAAGAAGAATATCAACGTCTTATCGACTTGATGATCGCTAACGGCACTATGCAAGCTTTAAACCAAGAAAAACACCCTGGTTCTTATCTTGCAAATTCTGACCCTTCTGACGTTGCTCGTGTTGAAGGTCGTACATATATCTGTTCTGAAAAAGAAGAAGATGCTGGTGCGACAAACAACTGGGAAGCTCCTGCAGAAATGCGCGCTCGTTTAAATGGTTTATTTGACGGTGCTATGCAAGGTCGTACAATGTACGTTGTTCCTTTCTCTATGGGTCCTTTGGGCAGCCACATTGCACACATCGGTATTGAATTAACAGACTCTCCTTACGTTGCTGTAAGCATGTCTAAAATGGCACGTATGGGTAAAGCCGTTTATGACGTTCTTGGTACCGATGGTGAATACATCCCTTGCGTACACACTGTTGGTGCTCCGCTTGCAGAAGGTCAAAAAGACGTTGCATGGCCATGCAACCCTGAAAAATACATCGTACATTATCCAGAAACTCGTGAAATTTGGTCATATGGTTCTGGCTACGGCGGCAACGCATTATTGGGTAAAAAATGCTTAGCACTCCGTATTGCATCTGCAATGGGCCGTGAACAAGGTTGGTTAGCTGAACACATGCTGATCCTTGGTGTAACGAATCCTCAAGGTGAAAAACACTACATCGCAGCGGCATTCCCATCTGCTTGTGGTAAAACCAACTTTGCAATGCTCATTCCACCAGCAGGCTACGAGGGCTGGAAAATTGAAACTGTAGGTGACGATATTGCTTGGATTAAACCAGGTGAAGATGGTCGCTTATATGCAATTAACCCTGAAGCTGGTTTCTTCGGTGTTGCTCCTGGTACCAATACCAAAACTAACCCGAACTGTATGGCAACGCTGCATAAAGACGTGATCTACACCAACGTTGCAGTTACAGATAATGGCGAAGTTTGGTGGGAAGGTCTTTCTAAAGAAGCGCCTGCAAACCTGACTAACTGGAAAGGTCAACCACATACTGGTGCTGAAAAAGCGGCTCATCCAAATGCGCGCTTCACAGTTGCTGCGGGTCAATGTCCTTCGATTGACGCTGACTGGGAAAATCCAGCAGGTGTTCCAATTTCGGCGTTCATCTTCGGTGGTCGTCGTGCAGACACTGTGCCTTTAATCTCAGAAGCATTTGACTGGGTTGATGGCGTGTACAAAGCTGCAACAATGGGTTCTGAAACAACTGCTGCTGCTGTTGGTCAACAAGGTATCGTTCGTCGTGACCCATTTGCGATGCTTCCGTTTGCTGGCTACAACATGGCTGACTACTTCTCTCACTGGTTAGAGCTTGGTGAAGAAGTTGAAGCAAAAGCAAAAGCTGCAGGCAACAAACTTCCTGGCATCTACAATGTAAACTGGTTCCGTCGTGATGCTGAAGGTAACTTCGTATGGCCTGGTTTCGGTCAAAACATGCGTGTGCTTGAGTGGATCATTGATCGTTGTGAAGGTCGTGCAAGCGCGGTTGAAACACCAATTGGCCTAGTCCCAACTTACGAACAGTTAAACTGGACTGGTTCTGACTTTACCAAAGAACAGTTTGATCTTGTAACTTCTCAAGATAAAGATCAATGGATCAAAGAAATTGAAAGCCACACTGAATTGTTTAATCAATTAGGTGATCGCTTACCAGCAGCACTTAAAGCTCGTCAAAATGAACTTTTAGCTGCGGTTAAAGCAGCAATTAAGCAATCTGCTTAATTCAGCTAAAAATTAAAAAGGTCGCGTAAGCGACCTTTTTTTTAATTTCATCATTTCCACTTTCAACTATGCTGCCTTTTCCTGCGCACGTCGCTTATGTAATCCCACTAGATATTCATCCAATTGAGCGATCTGGTCTTGGTCGAATTTCAAATACAGTTTGGTGCGTCGTTTTAATATATCCTCACTGCTCATCGCCCATTCATGTGCGACCAAATAATCCACTTCTTGCTGATAAAGATCACAACCAAAATTTTGCCCTAAAGCGAACAAACTTGTGCATCCGGCCAACATATTCCAAGTACGAGAACCATAAGTGTGTACCCAGCGTTCCGCCAGTGACTCAGGCAGTTCCGCAACAGCGTGTTGTAGTTCATGCTTTAAAGCTTCTGCATCAAAAAAGTTTTCAGCACCCGGTAATAAAGCTTTGGCAGTCCAATTCGGTTTCAGTTTGGTAAAGAAAGGCTTAAGTTGATGCATGGCAGACTCAGCCAATTTACGGTAGGTCGTCAATTTTCCGCCATATACAGAAAGCAAGGGAGCCTGTTGCTGCCGCGACAATACCAAAGTGTAATCTCGGGTCATGGCCGATGGGTTATCTGACTCATCATCACATAATGGTCGTACACCCGAGTAAGTACTCACAATATCCGCTCGACTCAGCTGCTGCTTAAAGTGCAGATTCATGACATGCAACAAATAATCAATTTCACTGTCCGTAATTTCAACTTGATCAGGATTACCCATATAACGCTGATCAGTTGTACCAATTAGGGTGTACTGATCTAAATAAGGGATAGCAAAAACAATGCGTTGATCATCATTTTGTAGAATAAAGGCTTTCTCCCCCGCATAGATCTTCGGCACAATAATATGACTACCCTGAATCAAACGAATGTTATAAGCAGCTTTTTGCTTCAAATTCTGTTGAATAAACTGTGTCACCCATGGGCCTGCCGCATTCACCAGCACTTTGGCACGAACCGTATAAGTGCTTTGCTTATTTTGTAGTTGTACCATCCATCCCTGATCATCTACCTCTGCCCCCAAACAACGCGTATGGGTTTGTATTGTTGCACCATATTCATGTGCCTGCATAATATTGGCAATCACCAAACGCGCATCATCAACAGCACAATCTGAATATTCAAAACCTTTAACAATTTCAGGTTTAAACACGCTGCTTGTTGTATCAAAATCCACAACTGCAGACGCAGCCAGTTTTTCTCGCTTACCTAGATGATCATAAAAGAATAAGCCAGTACGAATAAGCCACGCAGGACGTAAATGTGGACGGTGCGGCATAATAAAGCGCATGGCACGTATTAGATGAGGGGCTTTTGCCATCAGGACTTCACGTTCGGCCAAAGCCTCACGCACCAAACGAAATTCTTTATGTTCCAAATAGCGCAAACCACCATGAATTAATTTGCTACTTGCTGAAGACGTGTGGCTAGCCAAATCATCTTTTTCACATAATAAAACTGATAATCCCCGACCCGCAGCATCTGCTGCAATGCCCGCCCCATTGATACCGCCACCAATGACTACAAGGTCATACATATGATGTTGATCCATGTTCAGGCTCCTCTTTTATGTGCTTTCAAGCAACTTTTATTGTGTTTTTAAATTCTTTCTTAAATCCTAGCAGAAAACATCCAGCATGATGGGAATATTGTCTAACCAGTTGTCAAACACCTGCACCAAGCCCCATCCGCATTTGATCAACCAATCACGTGACTGGTCACAACATTCCTTGCTGTAAACCATTACTTGATTGATGCATTTTCACTATAATTTCCTCCCATCTCTAATCTAGCGAGAGATAACCCCCCTTGCTTACACCTAGATGTTTTTATTTTTTATTAATATACAATAGTTTAAAAAATCAGACTTACCACAGCTTTCAAGTTCTTCCATCCGAATGCTCTCCACTTCAAACGAAGCCAATACTATGGTGCTTAGAACTCAGGTTAAATCAAATAAAGACCGTTCAGCAAACCATCTTATGGAAAGCAGCAGGGTTTTGCATGTAGTCCATCGTTATTTCAATTGGCTTATGGCATACTGTGCCCAAGAATAAAACACGGACTTTCGACATGAAAAAAACAGTTCAATTTTTAGGGCTCAGTTTTATCGCTTTTGGACTAGCAGCCTGCCAAAGCACGCCTCAGCAATATAATGGTCAAGTGGGTTACCGTGTAGAAAGCCAGACCACAAACTCAGCAACCCTCGCCTATTCGCTGGCTGGTCGTCAAAATCAAGATTTGGATGAAAAAAAACTACAACGTGCGTGCCAAAAAGTATTAGGGAGCAATAAGACTTATACACTGCAAATTTTAAGTATCAACGAGATCGCTAATCCTGCTGCTGCTCCTTCAGATAGCTATGGCCGTCAAATCGGCAACTCGCGTACCTCTATCGGGCTAAGCAATACCCCAGACCTGCATAGCAGCGAAGACTATGCCACACGTCAAGCTCTAGAGGCGCGTCCAAGCACCTTACGTATCGTACGCTATACTTGCTCTTAAGTTTGAGCATAAGGCGCTATAGCCATTATAGCGTCTTATAAAAACTCACATTACGAAACTCTTTTGCTTCATCCAGATCAGGCCATGTCGTTGCACTGCGCTCATCAATTTTCATATATTTTACATGACTAAAATTTTTCACTCGGCTATCAGCGACCCAAACTTCGGGGGAAAACTTTAAGAATTCATCTAAGAAAAAACGGTTACATTGATCATATAAGACATCAGCTGCTAACAATACATCAACTTGCTCTGATTGATACAAATCATCCAAATATTCGAGTTCAACCTGATTGAGTGCTGCATTTTCACGACATGCAGCCAAACTGACAGAATCAATATCACAGCAAATGACTCGCTTTGCACCGGCCATTTTCGCAGCAATCGCGACCACGCCTGAACCCGCACCAAAATCCAATACCACTTTGTCTTTTACATGCTGTGGCTCTGCCAATAGCCACTGTGCCATTGCCAACCCCGAAGCCCAACAAAAGATCCAATACGGTGTTTCATTCCATATTCGGCGAATCACCTCATCATCCAAACGGTCAGTAGGAAATACAGGAGGAATTAACCACAGTGAAATTGGTGTTTCCGGAAGTTGCTGTGCGACCAACTCAGCTTGAGGAATAACTTCATGCAAGGCATCCAATAAATGAGTTGGGGCATTGATCATTTGAGAAGTATCATTCATTAAATTTCTAAACCTTTGGACCTTATATCGCGCATTTATGCCACAGCAAACTGTTAGCGTACCGTCAAATACTACAATGGATATATGAGATAACGTGACAGTCCACAAATATGGCGATCATAAGGCACAGACGGCTGACTGGAAAGCCTCAAAACTAGAAAGTACAAATCATCGAAAGCCCCCCATTCGATTCAACTCAATAGACATCATCTGTAGCGATTTCACATAAAAAAAAGCTGTATAGTTTTATGCTATACAGCTTTTTAGAAGCATACTTAAAGTATTAGCCTAAAGCTTTCTCAGCCGCTTCAACTGTTTGACGAATTAATGTTGTGATGGTCATTGGACCTACACCACCTGGTACAGGCGTATACGCAGATGCAATCTCTTCGATACCCACCAATTGGATATCACCAACACCACCACCATCACGTGGATGGAAGCCAGCATCAACCACAACAGCACCTGGCTTAATCCAGTCTTTTTGAATCAGCTCAGCTTTCCCTACCGCACCCACAATAATATCGGCTTGTTTAACAAACTCAGAAAGGTTTTGAGTGCGTGAATGGCAAATCGTTACCGTTGCATTTGCTTCCAACAACATTGCAGCCATTGGTTTACCTAAAATCGCAGAACGACCCACCACTACGGCATGCTTACCTGTAATTTCAATGTTGTTTTCTTTCAGGATGGTCATAATCCCTGCTGGAGTTGCTGAACCGTAGGCTGCTTCACCCATCGCCATACGACCAAAACCTAGGCATGTCACACCATCGACATCTTTTTCTAAAGAAATGGCATCAAAGCAAGCACGCTCATCAATTTGCTCAGGCACTGGATGCTGCAACAAAATACCGTGAACATCCGGATTGGCATTTAATTTTTCAATTTCAGCCAACAATTGTTCAGTTGTAGTTTCCTTAGGCAACTCAACTTTTAATGAATCCATACCGACGCGACGACAGGCATTACCCTTCATACGTACATAAGTCGCTGATGCACCATCGTCACCGACTAAAATCGTTGCCAAAATTGGGGTACGACCTGATTTTGCTTTCAACGCTTCAACACGTGTTAACAAGTCAGTTTCGATTTGTTTTGCCAACGCACGACCATCTAAAATTAATGCCACAGCACATCTCCAAGGTAGATATGAATCAATTTTGCAAATCATACATGATTATTTAGGCAATTTTATTCTATATGATGGTTTTATGTGCATATGCGCCATTTAAAGTATTGTAATTTTTTTAAAGGTTGCTAATATGTGCATCAACAAGACATGGCGGGGTGGCAGAGTGGTCATGCAGCGGACTGCAACTCCGTGTACGCCGGTTCGATTCCGACCTCCGCCTCCAATCTTGTTAAAACGCCCGGGTGGTGAAATAGGTAGACACAGGGGATTTAAAATCCCCCGCCCTCAAAGCGTGCCGGTTCGAGTCCGGCCCCGGGCACCATTTTAATACTTCTTAAAATGGTGTAATAAAGAATCCAGCGAAAGCTGGTTTTTTTATGTCTAAAATTCAGAAAATTGCTCAATCACAGCACGGTGGATCAAGCAAAATTTGAAAAATAGCTAGCGATGCATCCATAAAATTACAAAATATACTGGTTACCGATATAGGAATGATCGGGTTGTTGCTGCATATATGATTTCAGTTCTAAGAAAAATTTCTGCTTTAAATGCTCTGGTGCCAAAATCTGCACATAAGGAATCCAATAGCGAACAAATGGTAGCAATTGCATTGGATGGGTAATAGAGATAGACAAATATAAATCGCCATTTTCCATTTCTTTTAAAATGGTCTGTTGGGGAAATTGTTTTTTAAATTTAAAAAATGAAGCCGCCTCAGCATCTACCAATAAATGCACCACCTGTGTTTCTTCACCAAACCAAATACTCTGCTCCTGCTCAAGCTGTTGTAAAATTTCAGGCTTGTGCTTAAAAACAGCCAGCTCAGCGCTTTGACTGCGCAATTGAATCCGCCCTAAACGAAAAGCTTTAAGTTTATTATCATGTACAGCAGCCAAATACCAACTGCCAAAATGATGAATTAAGCGATAAGGCTGTACCAGACGATATTCTTGACGATAATAAAATTCGACTTCACGCTGTGCTTGAATTGCTTTAGAAAAGCATTCAAACAAGGCAATAAACTGAGTTGAATCTTCGAAACTATAACCTTTCGCCATATAGATTTTTTGCGCATTATCCCCCAGCAATTCCTTTAAAAAAGGAGGTTCTAAACTCGGAAATAATTCACCAATACCTGATAGTTCAGCAAAATTCTGTACATCCTGCGGTCTAATGCGACTTAGATCGTGCTGTTTCAGATAATATTGCTTTGACACTGGATCATGTATCAACGGTAAATGAATACTTAAACGATCAAAATCACGCACAATTGTCCGTGAGCTGACTGAAAATTCTTGCGCCAATGTCTTGGCATTTAATTTTTGACCATTATTCAGCTTAGTCAAAATGCTTGCCAAGCGTTCAGCCAATCGCTCGTGCGGAGCAGTTTTACGCTCCATAGCAACACCCTCAAAACCAATTCATTATTATAAAGTTATAGATACAACACATTTAGTCAGTACAGATTCTCTGTACTTTATCTCTCTTTCATTTATCAATACCGTATTTAGCCATAAATGAAAATATATTTTAAAAATATTTTATAAATACCCCCTTCTCTATTTAACGCTTAATCGTGCTTTATATTGCTCCAAATGGATCAAAGAATAATAAAAATGATGGAATTTTTGCGTTCTTAATTCCTTACGGATAAACCCTAAAATCATTCTTTTTTGTGCATTATTAATATGCGGATAATGTAATGGTCCTGCGATAATTCTCATAAAACCCTCCAACTGATCACAGTTTTTGTAAAATATGCTATTAAGTGGTCAGGTGGTGTCACGATTTAACTAAATGGTAAAATTTTTCTACTAAATTGGTTGGTTTTAATCAAGTTTGACGCAGAATTGTTTTTTTGATTTATAATGTGGCAACTCTTAAGTACTTATTTTTATGGTCAGTGATAAGCAGGCAGCACTCTTTTTAAAGCCATTGCAAATTCAATATCCTTCTGCATTTAAGCGTAATTTTGTCTTTTATGGCATGCTCAAAACCAAAGGCTTAATGGATGAAATCAAAGAATTTATTCCTTGGATTTTAGCCATTATGATTTTTGTATCCTTATCCTTGAGTTTAGGTGCTTTAATTGAACAGCACTTTCCTCACTTTAGCCACTTTCAAGCCCATGGTATTGCTGTATTAGGTTTTATGCTGCTGTATATGCTGTATGTTCCGTGCGTACTCAAACAAATGAAACATAGTTCCAGCTCCTGCTATGAGCAACAACAGCATGCGCCAATTAAAATTGCGGTTTTAATTATTTTACAAGCACTCAATATTTCGTTTATTGAAAGTACTTTTCTACAAATCGTATTATTTTTCTTCGCTATGGGATTTGGCTTTGTCAAATTTTATAAAGAAAATCTATTCCGTAATAGTGCGACCCATGTTGGACTGTATTATCTACAAGAATTGCGTCGTTTTAATTTTTGGACATATAAACAAACACTTAAACTAAAAATCATTTTAAAGTTTTCTACTAAAAATACGCCAAAATACCAACAAAGACTAAAAAAACTTCAGCATTTTCAAACGTTACATTTAAAATCCATGCACATGGAACAACAGTTATGTCAAACGCATAAATATCAAGATTTAGAAAATTATTTAGATAGCCTAATGTAATCCAACTCTAAACATTAAAAAAACTGGGATTTACCCAGTTTTTTTAATGCCGTGACTCATGCTGATTGCGGTAATACTTCCAATTGCTGCAATTGTGAGTTGAATAACAAGCGATAACTGCGCTCTTGATCGACCACATAGGTTTTTTCTTTAATCGTATTAACAAAAATCCAGTCAGACTGCATCTCTTGCTCAGTGAAACTCACCACCAAAAATCCACGCTGATTTAAATTACAATAAGACAATTCATCAATTAAGAGCTTAAATGCATTTTCAAATTGCTGTAACTGCTCCAAAGGAATATTAAGGTATTTTTCCAAACCCGGTGAAGAAACCGAACTGGTTGCCAGCTCAACTCCAACAAAAGCTTGATCCTGCGTATACAACTCTGAATACCATGCATTATGCGTATCACCAGCCAAGACCACGACTTTCTTATTCAGCGCTTTAAGGGTTGAATAAAGCACTTCTCGCTCATAATAATAACCATCCCATGCATCCAAATTATACGGTGCCACTGTAGTGACCCTCGCCTTTTCTAATTCTGTGAGACTAGGATCACCTGCTTGCATTCGCAGCTTAATTTGCACCAACTGTGTAATTTGAGCATGCATATTCGTTAAAGTTTCAGCCGTTACTGCTCCACTGCTTATCGCAGCTAATGACAACAACAGCTCGGCAGGAATCAACATTTTTGACATGAGAATCTGCTGTCCCAGCACATTCCAAGTGGCTTGGCTTTGTATTAATTTTTGCAATAACCAATCGCGTTGTTCATATCCCAATAACGTTCGGTCTTGGGCAACAAGATCGGCCTGAAATTGTACCGTGTTTAAGCCTTGTGCCGTCATATAATTGGCATAATCCAACTGCTGATCGCGTGCAATGATGCGCGTATCCAACATGGTCAACTGTACCAAAGAACCAAAATTAAACTGTCGGTAAATATGTAGGTGATCATCTTCGGTCACTGGTCGAATCGGCATCCATTCAAAATAAGCTTGTAAAGCGGCCAGTTTACGCTCAGAGAACTTGCCTTCATTTTGCGCTTGTGCTGTTGCTTCCGTATGGTTTTCTGCACCGTCGAGCCAAGTATCATTCGCCAACTCATGATCATCCCAAATCACAATAAAAGGATGACGCTGATGCACACTTTGCAAATCTGCATCGCTACGATACAGCGCATAGCGCTGACGATAATCATCTAGCGTGATGATTTCCTGACTATTCTCAACTGCTAGCATCCGCCCTAATTTCTCAGCGTCTTCTGTTGCGTAACCGTCTTGACCATACTCATAAATATAGTCACCTAAATGCAGGACCACATCCACATCTTGTTTGGCCATTTCACGGTATACATAAAAATATCCCGCTGGGTAATTCGAGCATGAGCAAACGGCAAATTTCACCGCCTTAGCATTTAAAGGCAAGGTTTTGGTTTGACCAATCGGAGAACTGATTTGTCCGAAGCGAAAACGATAATAGTAACGCTGCTGCGCTTGCAAACCGATTGCATCGACTTTGACCGTAAAATCTTGTGCCAAACTGGTTTGTACTTTTCCCGTTAAAATAATTTGGGTAAATGCTTGATCTAACGCCACTTCCCAAACAATATCCAAACGCGCCTGCAGGTCATTCGGGGTCACTCGTGTCCATAAAATCACTCGATCCTGCAAAGGATCACCACTGGCAACACCATGCACAAATGCCACACTCACTCCTGAAGATGAATTGTCATCATCCCCGCAAGCGGTCAGTGAAATTGGTAAAGAAAGCGCACCCAAACCTGCGAATGTTTTTTGAATAAGTTCACGGCGCGTTAAGGTATTTGTCATTTTTTTAATCCACTTCTAACGTGAGTTAAAAAATAAGACAACAATATTTAATGATGATCTCAATTGCATGAACATATGATGACAAGATATATGCCACACTCTGCATAAACTATGATTTTTTAACCATAAACCTATGAATTGAATGAAAATAAAGCAAATGTAAGCAAATAGTCTTGCAAAGAATAATTTCCTCCTCTATTATTGCGCACATGCCCGGGTGGTGAAATAGGTAGACACAGGGGATTTAAAATCCCCCGCCCTCAAAGCGTGCCGGTTCGAGTCCGGCCCCGGGCACCATTTTATACTAATTGAAATGGTGCAATAAAAATCCAGCGAAAGCTGGTTTTTTTATGCCTAAAATAAATAAAAAAAAGAGAGTGTTACCACTCTCGATTTGCAATCAGCTCTTCCATTTCGACATCAAAATGACCGTGTTCTTGCACCACCATCATCATCGCTTCAGCAATATAATCTGCAGCCGTATCATCTAAAGACGAATCCAAATCTTCAAATTGTGGTTTCATTTCATTAATTGCTAAGACTGCCTCATTGGCTAAACGGTAAATATCTGCTGAGCCATCTTTGAGTTTTGCCACCTTTTTCGCAAATTGCACAATGTATTGCTGGACTTCAGCCACCAATACATCTGGGTAATAGTCATCATCAAACATGGGGAGAAGTAAATCTGCAAACATACAGCAACTCAAAACTACTAATAAACGCGAGCCTGTATAGCATAAAGATTTTAAAATACCAAATCTAAAATGGGCTATGCAGCAATAACCCATTTAAATCTAAGCATATTCTACATAGCCTCAATTATGGTTGAACTGGCTTAGCACTCAGACTTTTCGCTGTTTTGACCAAATCAACAAATTCTGCACGTAAACCAAATTCATCTGGTTGGGCCGCACTTTGTGCTAATTTCAAGATGTCATCCCATTGCATTTGGGCATTATATTGTCCACCGCGTAATTGCTGGGCATAAGCTGCAACCGCTATCGCGAAACGCGTATCTGTAGATGCCTGAGCGAGTGATAGGCTTTGTGCTGGCACAGCTTGACTCAGCAATAGACTTTGACTGTGCTGCGGTTGCTTATAGCGAACATTCACATAGGCATATTCTTGCTGATGATTCAATGCGCCTACAGGTTTAGGCTGATAACGTGAATCATTGAGCCAACCTTTTTGCCCGACAGGAATAATTTCATATAAGGCAGTAACGCTATGCCCTGCACCAATATCCCCGGCATCTACGCGATCATTGTTAAAATCTTCATTATTCAACACACGATTTTCATAGCCCAATAACCGATATTCTTTGACTGTCGCAGGATTAAATTCAACTTGAATTTTGACATCTTGTGCAACCGTTGCCAATGTCGAACTCAATTGTCGCTGTAATACCTTTTTGGCTTCACGTTCATTGTCGATATAACTATAGTTACCATCTCCTGCATCCGCCAATTGTTCCATCAACTGCTCATCATAATTTCCTGTGCCAAAGCCGAAGGTGGAAAAAGAGATCCCCGATTTTCGCTTTTCTGCGATCATACCTTTTAATGTTTCAAAGTCAGTGATGCCAACATTAAAATCTCCATCGGTTGCAATCAGAATACGGTTGATGCCACCTTGAATATAGGACTTTTGTGCTTGCTCATAAGCCAATTGAATCGCGCGCTCCCCTGAGGTTGCACCACCAGCCTTCAAGCGATGTATCACGCTTAAGATTTTATCTTTTTCTGCACCACCAGTGGCTGCCAAAGCCAAGTCTTCACCACTGGCATAAGTCACGATGGTTACTTTATCTTGTGAACGCAACTGCTCGGTCAACAAGGTCAAAGTTTTCTTGACCAAAGGGAGTTTATTTTCAGCATCCATACTGCCCGAAACATCGACCAAAAAGACCAAATTTGCCGGCGGCAACTGTTTTAGTTCTAAGTCTTTGGCTTTCATCCCAATTCTGATAATTTTCGCATTCGGCTGCCACGGTGAATTCACCACTTCAGTATTCACCGAAAATGGATGCTGCCCTGTTGGATTAGAATAGTGATAGCTAAAGTAATTCAGCATTTCTTCAACCCTTACCGCATCTACTGGCGGCAGTTGGCTCGCTTGGGTCAGAAAACGCCTGACATTGCTATAACTACCGGTATCAACATCAATACTAAAGGTAGAAATAGGCTGTTCCGTGACACTGTGCACAGGATTGGTGTCAATTTTCTGATAGTTTTCTGTATTTTCAATCAGCTGTGTTCTATTTTCATAAGCCGCTGACATCGATGCGGGGGCAGGCATTGCCAGACCGACGATTGCAGTTCGGCTCATTGCCATTTGCTGAGGTGGAACTTGTCCACATGCAGCCAACAGCAGAGAAGCCAATGTCGGAACAGTATGTTTTATTATTAACTTCATGCTTTATCCTAGTTTTCAAGATGCTTTCTAATTTTGAGTCCCCTTGCAGCATAACTTATGCAATCGCTTCATCCCTGAATAGCTAGTGCTAAATTGCCTCACCTCGCCAGTGCAGACTTATGCAAGTTTCAAAAGGTCTCAGGCGCTTGCATAGCCTGCCAGACTTTAATGGCATCAGACATGGCTTTTACATCATGGACACGTACCAGACTTGCCCCTTGCTGAATACTCAGTAAATGCGCAGCAACTGAACCGACTGCACGCTGGGCTGCTTCTGCCCCCCCTAATGCTTCACCAATAAAACGCTTACGAGATAAAGCCGATAGAATCGGATAGCCCAAAGCACTCAGTTTCCAAAACTCATTCAATAGCTTTAAATTCTGCTTGGCATTCTTTGCGAAACCAAAGCCAGGATCAATCATAATATTTTCGGCCCGAACACCTGCAGCAAGCGCATCATTCACTCTCAGTTGCAATTCAGCCATCACATCATGCGTCACATTATGATATTGGTCCAGATTATTCATCGTGGTGGGTTCGCCACGCATATGCATAATAATAATTGGAATATTCAATTCAGCAGCCGTTGTCAGTGCATGCGGACGGGTTAGTGCACGAACATCATTCCAAATATGCGCCCCAGCTTGTACCGCAGCCCGAATCACTTCCGGCTGTGACGTGTCGATGGAAATAATGACATCATATTGCGACAAGGCTTCAACCACAGGAATCACGCGACGGATTTCTTCTTCAATCTCAACGGCAGATGCCCCGGGACGTGTAGACTCACCACCTACATCAATCACCGTCGCTCCCTCAGCGATCATCTGTAAAGCACGCGTAACAGCAGCTTCTTTTGAATTATGCAAACCACCATCACTAAATGAGTCCGGAGTCACATTTAAAATCCCCATCACATGCGGTTTGGATAAATCTAAACTGTAACGACCACAGGTTAGAATCCGCTGTGGTAAAGGCATGAGCTGCATAAAAGTACTCCTGAAACAATCCTCGCTAGTGTAGCAACTCAAGGTAAAAGCGGGCTGAAAACTTTTCAGTTCATTTGATTTTTCCAATCCCTTAAACAAAAAAAAGAGCCTCATATTGAGGCTCTCTTTAAATTCAGCTTAACTTGCAGGTAATGGAGGTGGTGTTGATGGACCATTAGTTGGCGTTACATCAATCACAGGATTTTCAGCCACATACACTTTTGGTGGTTGTGGTTCACGCCCTTCCATAATGTCACGAATCTGATCACGATCAATGGTTTCCCATTCCATCAAGGCTTTTACCATGGCATGAGCGATGTCTTTATTATTTTCCAAGACCTCACGTGCAACACGGTACTGCTCATCTAGAATACGACGGACTTCTTCATCAACTTTTTGTTGTGTTGCTTCAGAAATAGTACGGCTACCGACATTACCAAAGAAACCATTTTGGTTTTCATCTTCATAAACCATCACGCCCATTTTGTCCGACATACCATATTTGGTGACCATCGCACGTGCCATTTTAGTTGCACGCTCGAAGTCGTTCGAAGCACCTGTGGATTGTTGATTAATAAAGATCTCTTCAGCGATACGACCACCAAACAAGATTGAAAGTTCATTCAACATCTTGTCTTTATAGTGACTAATCTGGTCTTGTTCAGGCAACTGCCAAGTCACACCCAATGCCCAACCACGCGGCATAATTGTAACTTTATGCACAGGATCGGTACCCGGTAGAATTTCCGCAACAATCGCATGACCTGCTTCATGGTAAGCCGTAGCACGACGTTCTTCTTCACGAAGCACCATCGATTTACGTTCTGGTCCCATGTAGATTTTATCTTTCGCATCTTCAAAGTCATGCATATCCACCGTATTCTTGTTACGGCGTGCTGCAAAAAGTGCAGCCTCATTGACTAAGTTTGCTAATTGAGCACCCGAGAAACCAGGCGTACCACGAGCAAGGACTTTCAGATCCACACCTGTTACTGAAGGCAATTTCTTCAAATGCACATTAAGGATTTGCTCACGACCTTTAATGTCTGGCAGACCTACCATAACTTGACGGTCAAAACGTCCCGGACGAAGCAAGGCTTTATCCAGTACATCGGCACGGTTAGTTGCAGCAATAACGATAATGCCTTCATTACCCTCAAAACCGTCCATTTCAACCAACATTTGGTTCAAGGTCTGTTCGCGCTCATCATGACCGCCACCAGTACCTGAACCACGGTGACGACCAACTGCATCAATCTCATCAATGAAAATGATACATGGTGCATGGCGTTTGGCTTGTTCGAACATATCACGCACACGAGATGCACCGACACCAACAAACATTTCTACGAAATCAGAACCTGAAATACTGAAGAAAGGAACCTTGGCTTCACCTGCAATGGCTTTCGCAAGTAAAGTTTTACCTGTACCTGGAGGTCCGACCATCAAGACGCCTTTCGGAATCGTTGCACCAAGACGTTTAAACTTCGCAGGGTCTTTCAAGAAGTCCACAATTTCAACGACTTCTTGTTTCGCTTCATCACAGCCCGCAACATCGGTAAATGTAACTTTAATTTGGTCTTCAGAAAGCATTTTCGCCTTTGACTTACCAAAACTCATTGGACCGTTTTTACCACCTGCTCCGCCACCCATGTTGCGCATAAAGAACATGAATAACAAAATGATTAAAAGTACAGGGAAGCTTGCAATGAGAAGTTGCATCAACAATCCTTGACGTTGTGGTGCAGTACCTTCAACGACAACATTGTTTTTAATCAGGCTCGGCATCAATTCAGGATCTTGCACCGCAGGACGGATACTTTCGAACTCAGATCCATTTGATTTAGTGCCACTAATTCTTTCACCATCAATTGTGACTTGCTTAATTTGACCAGCATTCACCGCAGTAACGAACTCTGAATAGTTCATTGCAGTCGGCTTATCTCGGTCACTGATGTTGCTGAAAATCAGAATCAGCACACCCAGTATAATGAGCCACAACACGGCATTCTTGAAGAGATCGCTCAAAGCTTTATTCCCATATCAATCTAATTTGATCATGCCCAAGGATGGGTGACCTTAATAATGTAAGCTGTAAACCCAGCTGTTCAATAATGTAAAAAAGTACAAAATGCACAATTTTTAACGCGTTGGCAAGTAAACTTTACTTTAAAGCTTTCTTACGGCCCTGCCCGATCAAAAAAACCTCTTTTGAACGTGCACGAGATGCAGCGGGCTTTGCCGTCTTCAACACATCAAAACTATCGACCACTTGTTTACGGAATTCATCAAATCCTGTGCCTTGGAAAACCTTCACCACAAACTGCCCATTCGGTCCTAAAACCTTATTGGCAAAGTCGAGTGCAAGTTCACAAAGGTAGATTTGGCGAGGTTGATCTACAGCTTTATTACCTGATGTATTGGGGGCCATATCTGAAATTACAACATCTACAACCCGACCATTTAAAATATTTAACAATTTTTCGAAGACTTCTTCCTCACGAAAGTCACCTTGTAAAAAAGTCACATCAGGCAATGCATCCATTTCTAAAATATCTGATGCGATAACTAAACCTTTGTCACCGACCAGCTTTCCTGCGATTTGCGACCAGCTCCCTGGAGCAGCACCCAAATCGACCACGGTCATACCGGGCTTAATAATTTTATATTTTTCTTGAATTTCCAATAACTTGTAAGCAGCACGCGCTCGATAACCTTCTTTCTGTGCTTTTTTCACAAAAGGATCATCTAGATGTTCTCTCATCCACGCACGACTACTTTTGGATAATTTTTGATTGGTAATGCGTGTTGCCATAACTCTCTGTGTATATAAAAACTTCTAATTTTTTATTGTACGTGAAAAACCAAGTGCTTGCAGTATACATCTGTATCTAATTCGACTCATTCCGCCTGATTTTTTCAATTAACTAGATCGATTATTTCAACCGCTTCTACTCAACTTTGCTATACTAGGTCGTTTTTAAAATTAGGTTATCTTTCATGGCGGCTTTATCTATTCAGGAACGCAAGCGTTTACGTCAAATTGGTCATGCACTTAATCCAGTTGTGATGATTGGTGGTCAAGGTTTAACTGAAAATGTCGTTGAGGAAACTAACCGTGCATTACACGACCACGAGCTGATTAAAATTAAAATCGCTGGTGAAGACCGTGAAGCCCGCGTTGCAGTGATTGCAGAAATTGCAGAAGTCACTGGTGCTGAAGTTGTACAGACCATTGGTAAAATTGCATTGCTGTACAAAAAAGCCAAACAACAGAACCCGAAACTTTCTAATCTTGTTCGTCACGCGCATTTATCGAAGTAATCTTTCTTTATGGCTAGCTACGAACTGAGCGCTTTTGACCGACGCTTTCAGGCAATTTCTGTGGTGGGTGCGATTGAACAAGTCAGCCCATTTAACTTAAATGTTGGTTTTTGGATTCGAGATCCAAATCAATGGATTGAATGGCCGAACTTGGTTGCAGCTCACCCGCGTCAGGATTTTCTCTGGGAAGATACCTGTTTTGAAATTTTTGTTGGGGTTAAACACGAAGACTTTTATCGTGAAATTAACCTGTCACCGTCGCAAGCTTGGCAAGCCTATCAATTTGAAGAGTATCGCTACCCTGAAGATATGCCGCCACTTGCAGCGTACGATATTGAGCTGAATCAGCTGAAACGCACACATTATGGCTTGAATATTAGTCTCGATTTCACTGAATTTATGCTACAGCATAAATTAAAATGGTCTGACTTGTTTGTTGGTTTAACTGCTGTCTTGAAAACCTCCCAAGGCGAACAGTTTTATGCCATGCAACATAGCAGCCCTCAGGCAGATTTCCACAATAAGCGCGACTGGTTACACCAGTTCTAAAAAAATACGTCACCGTTTAGCACAGCACGGTGACGTATTTTTTGCTGACGACTTATCTTATAGGTTAGTTTGAAGATGCTTCTTTACTGGCAACTTTGTTCCATGCTTCAAGGGTATGTTCTTTAGAGCGTTTAAACGTTTCGGTTAACTGGTCTTTATGTTTCACTGAAATTTGACTGACATCATCTTTCAGCTCCTTACCGAATTTTGTTAGATCTTCAATCACTGCATTGACTTCTGTTTTCACAAAATCTTTAAGTTCTGTTATGTCTTTTTGTGAAAAATTTAACTGTGATTTAAGGCTTTCAATGCGTTGTACTACATCTTCTTTAAGCTGACGAATTTGATCTTGCACGGTCGCATTCAGCTGCTTCGCTTCTTCAGCGACCTTTTCTTCAGCTTCTGTAACAGCTTCTGCTACCTGCTTTTTCGCTTGCTTGGCAACTTTTTCAAGCTTTTCTGAACTTTCCGTGACAACTTCTTTCAAGGTATCAGCGGCTTCGGTTGGTTTTTTTTCTACTGTCATGATGGGCTACCTATTGTTATGTCTAAGAAGGGTTACAGCTTAGCTTGGATGGATAAATTTTAGACGTTGATTTGTCAGACAATTCTTAATTACTTACATTTTACAATTTGCTCAACAAAACAACTTTCAGAAAAAAGCAAGCCTTTTATAATTTTATTGTTGAGTTTTGGCGTGGACTTTTCAGGTGTTGATGCGTATAATGCGCTGTTAAGTTACAAGCGAGCAGACACAAGGGAGGGTAGGTTTTTTTATAGCCTTCCTTTTTTTTCGTCTACTCGCTTTTTTACAGCCCTATTTTTGTGGTTTTAGTTCAGGAGCTTTGGTTTGAGCATCCCCGCCATTTTAGCCCTTGCCGACGGTACAATCTTTAAAGGTACGTCTATCGGTGCAACGGGAAGTACGACAGGTGAAGTCGTTTTCAACACAGCCATGACTGGCTATCAAGAAATTTTGACCGACCCAAGTTATGCACAACAACTTGTGACATTAACTTATCCGCATATTGGTAATACCGGTTGTAACTCTGAAGATGCAGAGTCTGGCCGTATTCATAAAGTGTGGGCCAACGGTTTAATTATCCGTGACCTTCCTTTATTGCATAGCAACTTCCGTGCAGAACAATCTTTAGGTGAATACCTTGTAGAGCACAATGTTGTTGCGATTGCAGATATCGATACCCGTAAATTAACCCGCATTTTACGTGCCAAAGGTGCGCAAAATGGTTGTATTCTCGCTGGCGAAAATATTACTGAAGAAGAGGCTTTAGCAAAAGCTCGTGCATTCGGCGGCTTGAATGGTTTAGACCTTGCAAAAGAATGTTGTGATCCTGAAGGATTTGAATGGACTGAAGGCTCATGGGTTCTTGGTCAAGGCTTTACTCAACCTGAACACAAATTCCATGTTGTAGCGTACGACTACGGTGTCAAAACCAACATCTTACGTATGCTCGCAGACCGCGGTTGTAAATTGACGGTGGTCCCTGCACAAACTCCAGCAGAAAAAGTACTCGCGCTGAATCCAGATGGCGTGTTCTTATCGAATGGTCCTGGTGACCCTGCTGCGTGTGACTATGCCATTGAAGCTGTAAAAACAATCGTAGATACCACTGATTTACCAGTATTTGGTATCTGTTTAGGTCACCAAATTCTTGCTCTTGCTTCAGGTGCAAAAACTGTGAAAATGCCTCATGGCCATCACGGTGCAAACCACCCTGTGCAAAACATTGAAGATGGGACTGTGATGATTACTTCTCAGAACCATGGCTTTGCTGTAGAAGCAGAAACTTTACCTGCAAACATGAAAGCAACGCATAAATCATTGTTTGACGGTACCCTACAAGGGATTCACCGTACAGACAAGCCAGCGTTCAGCTTCCAAGGTCACCCTGAAGCAAGCCCAGGTCCACATGACTGTGCCCCATTGTTCGATCATTTCATCGAACTTATTGAAGCATCTAAGAAGTAATTAAGGAGCGAAATAATGCCTAAACGTACGGATATTAAAAGCATCTTAATTATCGGTGCTGGTCCGATTGTGATTGGTCAAGCCTGTGAGTTTGACTATTCAGGTGCGCAAGCATGTAAAGCCCTTCGCGAAGAAGGCTACCGTGTTATTTTGGTGAACTCTAACCCAGCAACCATTATGACCGACCCATCAATGGCGGATGCAACGTATATTGAGCCAATTACTTGGCAAACTGTTGCTGCCATTATTGAGAAGGAACGCCCAGATGCAGTTCTTCCGACAATGGGTGGTCAAACTGCATTGAACTGTGCCCTTGCACTTGATGAGCATGGCATTTTAGAAAAATTCAATGTTGAATTGATTGGTGCAACCAAAGAAGCTATCGAAAAAGCGGAAGACCGTAAACTTTTCGATATCGCGATGCGTAAAATTGGTCTTGAATGTCCAAAAGCTGACATTGCAGAGTCAATGGAACAAGCTTTAGAAATTCAAGCACGCTTTGGCTTCCCTGTGATTATCCGTCCTTCATTCACCATGGGTGGTTCAGGTGGCGGTATTGCATATAACAAAGAAGAATTTATCGAAATCTGTGAACGTGGTTTCGATCTTTCTCCAACTAAACAATTATTGATTGATGAATCTCTAATTGGTTGGAAAGAATATGAGATGGAAGTTGTTCGTGACAAAAACGACAACTGTATCATCGTCTGTGCGATTGAAAACTTTGACCCAATGGGCGTACACACTGGTGACTCAATCACCGTTGCTCCTGCGCAAACATTGACAGACAAAGAATACCAATTGATGCGTAATGCCTCTTTAGCAGTATTGCGTGAAATTGGTGTTGAAACGGGTGGTTCTAACGTTCAATTCGGTATTAACCCGAAAGATGGACGTATGGTCATCATCGAGATGAACCCACGTGTATCTCGTTCGTCTGCCTTAGCCTCTAAAGCAACTGGTTTCCCAATTGCAAAAATTGCAGCGAAACTTGCTGTAGGTTATACCCTTGATGAATTGAAAAATGACATCACTGGCGGTACAACTCCTGCGTCATTCGAACCTTCGATTGACTATGTTGTGACTAAGATTCCACGTTTCAACTTCGAAAAATTCCCACAAGCTGAGCCAGTATTAACAACTCAGATGAAATCTGTGGGCGAAGTGATGGCGATCGGCCGTAACTTCCAAGAATCTGTAAACAAAGCACTTCGCGGTCTTGAAGTTGGCGTTTCTGGATTCGATGAGAAAATCGAATTGGGTGCTGAAGGCGCGAAAGATAAGATCTTAAAAGAACTTAACGTTCCAGGTCCTGAGCGTATTTGGTACGTTGCGGATGCGTTCCGTCACGGCTTCACTTTAGATGAAGTGTTTGAAGCGACCAAAATCGACAAATGGTTCTTGATTCAAATTCAGGACATCGTCAAAACTGAAAATGAAATCAAAACTTTAGGTTTTGGTGATTTAACAGCTGAAAACATCCGTTCGTTCAAACGCAAAGGTTTATCTGACCTTCGCATTGCGGACTTGATGGGTATTTCACAAAAGCAATTCCGTAAGCACCGCTGGAACTTGGGTGTAACCCCAGTTTACAAACGTGTAGATACATGTGCTGCTGAGTTCGAATCTGACACAGCCTATATGTACTCAACTTATGATGAAGAGTGTGAATCTAACCCTTCAACTAAAGACAAGATCATGGTGATTGGTGGTGGTCCTAACCGTATTGGTCAAGGGATCGAGTTTGACTATTGCTGTGTACACGCGGCTCTTGCTATGCGTGAAGACGGTTACGAAACCATTATGGTGAACTGTAACCCTGAAACAGTGTCAACTGACTACGATACTTCTGATCGTTTGTACTTCGAACCGATTACGCTTGAAGATGTACTCGAAATCGTTCGTACTGAAAAGCCTAAAGGCATTATCGTTCAGTACGGCGGTCAAACTCCGTTGAAATTGGCGCGTGCTTTAGAAGAAGCTGGTGCACCAATTATCGGTACATCTCCAGATGCGATTGACCGTGCAGAAGACCGTGAACGTTTCCAACAAATGATTCAACGTCTGCAATTACGTCAACCAAACAACAGCATCGTGAAGTCTGCTGAAGAAGGTATTTCTGAAGCGGCAAAAGTGGGCTACCCACTGGTTGTTCGTCCATCTTATGTATTGGGTGGTCGTGCGATGGAAATCGTTTACAACGAAGATGAGCTTAAACGCTACCTTCGCGAAGCAGTTCAAGCATCTAATGAAGCGCCTGTATTGCTTGACCACTTCCTTGATGATGCCACTGAAGTCGATGTTGACTGCGTATCTGACGGTAAAAATGTGGTGATTGGCGGGATCATGCAGCACATTGAACAAGCAGGTATTCACTCTGGTGACTCTGCATGTTCGATTCCTCCTTACTCGCTTTCACAAGAAGTTCAAGACGAAATGCGTCGCCAAACTGTGGCTATGGCCAAAGAGCTTGGCGTAATTGGTTTGATGAACGTTCAGTTTGCAGTGAAAGGCAACGACATTTATGTACTCGAAGTGAACCCACGTGCATCACGTACCGTTCCTTTCGTTTCGAAATGTATTGGCGAATCTTTAGCGAAAGTTGCTGCACGTTGTATGGCGGGTCAGTCATTAGAATCTCAAGGTTTTACGAAAGAGATTATCCCGACTCACTTTGCTGTAAAAGAAGCTGTCTTCCCGTTCGCGAAATTCCCTGGCGTTGATCCAATGCTTGGCCCTGAGATGAAATCTACAGGTGAAGTGATGGGCGTAGGTAAAACATTTGGTGAAGCATTCTACAAAGCAGTGCTAGGTTCAAATGAACGCTTACCAGGTTTACCGACAGAAGGCGAAGTAAAACATGCATTCTTGTCTGTACGTGAATCTGACAAAAAACACATCGTTGATATTGCGAAAAAATTTGTTTCTTACGGTTTCAAACTTGTGGCTACTGGTGGTACGCATGACGTACTCAGCCAAGCAGGTTTAGCGTGTGAACGTGTAAATAAAGTTACCGAAGGCCGTCCACACATTGTAGACCGCTTGAAAAATGGTGAAATACACCTTATTGTCAATACCACTGAGGGCAAACGTGCTCAGTATGACTCAGCAATGATCCGTCGTGCTGCGTTACAAGGTAAAGTGTATTACACAACCACCATTAACGGTGCTGAAGCAGTTTGCCAAGCATTTGGAATCCAATTACCAATGGATGTATACCGTTTGCAAGATTTACAAACAGTAGGTTAATTCGTTTCCGATAAGTCCCGTCACCTTATCGGTGGCGGGCTTTTTTTTATTTTATTGACCAGTATTTTTTAATACCAACACGAGGGACAACAATGCAACGTTATCCTATGACTCCTGAAGGCAAAATCGCCTTAGAGAAAGAGTTACAGCAACTTAAATCTGTTGAACGTCCACGCATTACACAAGCAATTGCTGAAGCGCGTGAGCATGGCGATTTGAAAGAAAATGCTGAATACCATGCAGCACGTGAACAACAAGGTTTCTGTGAAGGTCGCATTCAGGATATTGAAGGCAAATTAGGTGCCTGCCAAGTGATTGATGTAAAAGAACTTGAGCAAAATGGTCGCGTTGTTTTTGGTGTAACAGTTACCATTGAAAACTTGGATACTGAAGAACAAAAAACCTATAAAATAGTGGGTGATGATGAAGCAGATTTCAAAATTAACAAGATTTCTGTGAACTCTCCAATTGCACGTGGCCTACTCGGTAAAAACGAAGGCGACGAAGCAAAAATTCAAACACCAAATGGTGAAGTAGAATACGAAATTGTAAAAGTTGAATATATCTAATCTTCTGATATTTACAGCTGTAAGAACCCCTCAATTGAGGGGTTTTTTTGTATAGAATGGGGTTAAAAACCTATTCAAAACAACGACTCAAATCATGGACAACAGAATCATTCAAGCTGGCTACTTTGCCATTGCTGGATTGTTTTTAGGAATTATCGTAGCAATTACATGGTCACTTTATATCAACAGTAGTACTAGCTCTGTGCTGATTATCCTCATGACAACAACACTTTGCTCTCTGCTCGGTTTTGTTTTTCCCAATTCGATTCAACACAGGTTCAAGTTATTTTGGAATCTGTTTCACTAACCCAGCTTAACCATCCATAACTTTAATCTAGTGCACGAGATGTGTTATCGAATAGGGAATCTTGACGCAATCCGCTATAATTCTCAGATCCATTGCTTATGATGCTCGTCATGTCTGAACCTTTGATTAACTCCCCTGTCAAACACTGGTGTGAATTTGAATTCATCGCGAAAACCGTAAAGAATCCGAATATTCACATCAAAGGGAATTATTCATATTATTCAGCGTATTGGGATCAGGGTTTTGAACGTTGTGTGGTGCGTTATTTACACGACAAGCCTTCAACGCCTGAAAAACCAATTGACCAACTTCATATTGGCAACTTTGTCTGCTTTGGAGCAGAATGCGTGATTATGATGGGCGGTAACCAACTACATCGCACTGACTGGATTTCTGCTTTTCCCTTTGATACGCGTAGTTTTGTCCCTGCGGGAGATACCATCATAGGTGATGGTTGCTGGATTGGCAGTCGTGCCATGATTATGCAAGGAGTAACTCTGGGCGAAGGGGCTGTAGTGGCGACGGGTGCTGTAGTTACTAAAGATGTCCCACCCTACGCGGTCGTGGGCGGTGTACCAGCAAAAATTATAAAATATCGCTTTCCTGAAGAAGATATTCAAAAACTGCTTGCCCTCAAACTTTATGATTTAGATGAAAAGCTGTTTTTAAAGATGCGGGAACAGTTGCAGACGGATGATGTAGATAAATTACATTCATTTTTATCATTACAAATTTAAATAATTTTCCCAACTTTCAAGTAAACCAATCACTGAATCGCCAGCATCCAAATTATATTTATAACTTCTCATAATTACATGATCAAAGGGATTCTGTTTATCTACTTCATTTATATAGTTCATTTCTTTTAAGAGCTGTGACTTATACTGTGAAAAGCACCACTCATTTTGCTCTCTTTCATTTAATTCCAGACCTTCTTCCCGTGCTATATGCTCATACACATCATACTTATAATGCCACAAATAGTTTTCAACAATTTCTGATAAGTCTTTCACTATATAATTAAAAAAGCCCTCTTGATCATCTTTATAGTTACTTATTAATTCTTTATTAAATAGAATATAAATCAAAAATTCATTTAAATCAGATGTATTGAATGTAGCGAACAACGAGAATTCGTTAATAATTTTTAATAGCTTCCTTTTTGTAATTTTTGATCTCAGATAAAGTAAAGTCGTCAGTCCTATAGCACCATTATACAAATCGGAGTTATCCAACCCTAAACTAAAAAAAATGTTTCCTACATATTTATGTGCTTCATCCATTTCATAGTTTTTAACTTTAGGTAAATTAATACTAAAATCAACAAACTTATCCAAATATTCTTCTCCTAACTTTTCATCATAGCCAAAGTTATGACAGAGAGCTTTAGAGAGTTGGGCTTTATCCATGACTAAAACAAAAACAATTTTAGGAATATCAAAAAAGTGTTTGATCCGCTCAATCAAACGAATTGCAAAATCAGGACGACAACGATCTAATTCATCAATAATAAAAACTAATGGTTTGTCTAACTTTTCAACTGTTTCAGCTAGATGTTTCTTGAATGCTTCTAAAGTTTTCTTTTCAGCTTCATGACCTGCTATTTTCTCCTGAATACTTTCTTTAATTCGATCACTCGTCTCATCTGATAATTTATCTATTTCATCCTGCGCATTTTCATAACCTTGCTGCAAGATTCCACCTAAAAAACCAGCCCCAACTAAATGAAGCCCAAGCGTTAATGCAATTTTCGGTAAAGATGGTAACAATGCAGTTCCTACAGATGCGGATAGATCTATTAATTTTTTAACCTTATTTTTGGTCTTTTTATCTTTACTTAAAGTATTTGTAATTTCTGAAGTCACAACTAAAAATGGATCGTCCAAGTAATCATTTGCAAAAGCGTCTAGATAAATCACGTTATGCTTTTCATCTTCCAGATGCTTTTGCCAGTGCCTTACAAACCACGTTTTCCCTTCTCCCCAACGCGCATCTAAAGCAAGCACGGCTCCACAATTCAGACGATCAACATAGTTAGTCAATTGAATACCTAAACGCTGACGATCCCAAAGATCACCTTCCCAAGCAACTTCAATATTATCTAAATTCGTTCTATTCCAATTTAATTGAGTTTGATCAGTCATGTATTGTTTGTTATTAATAAGTTCGCAATATCATACTATGCCTCATAAATGTGACCAAGCTTCATCCATTTAAGCACTTTTCCACATAAAAATGCCTTAACTTAGCTGTTTCATTTTTCTCACAATTTTTACCCGACTTTAGTACAACAACGCATACTTTTTCAGCAAAAAACGTGCTAAGTTAGGTAATGAAATCGACGGTTTATACAACCTTATCCTTATGAAAATACTAGGTTTTATAAAGTCAAAATTAGCGTTAGTATAAAAGCATAAACAATAATTTTGAGTCGCAACTCTCAAATATACAACTTCTAGAATGATTGTAATGACAACAAGGAGTAATACAGATGGCTTATCAAAACATTTTGGTTCCAGTGGACGGTTCAGAAACCTCTTTTGCAGCGGTGAAGCAAGCAGCAGAACTTGCCAAAGTTTTTGGCAGTAAAATTACTGTGGTTCAAGTCCTTGCTTTAGACCCATACATTGCTGCTGAATACATTACTGCAGCACAAACCAATGATCTGATTGAGCGTGCTCGTACATCTATTTTAAGTACACTTGAAGAAGCAAAAGCAAAATTCAGTGCTGAAGGTCTTGACGTTGAAACTCGTCTGCTAGAAGGACAAGTCATCCATCAAGAAATTATTAATGCCGCGAAAGACACCAATGCAGATTTAATTGTGATTGGTTCACATGGTCGTACAGGGTTGAAAAAATTATTCTTGGGCAGCGTTGCACAAAATATTTTGGGTGATACAGGCGTACCTGTTTTGGTGGTTCGTCAATAAATTAATCTATCGACTTGGTCTTACATTCAAAACTCAGCATTGGATGTAAGACCTTTTTAATCGGCTAGCGAATCTCACCCGTCCACTGATACAGTTTTAAATTTACCTTCCCTGCGACAACTGCAATATTCTCCGCTTGTAATTTCACAATTTGAAGATTATCACCCTGCGCATCGAGCTTACTTAGGCTAATTTTGCCTTGCGAATTGATCACGCGATGCCACGGCAAATCGTCTTCCACCTGCTGCAATACGCGACCAACCATACGGGCATGTTTCGGCAACCCTGCCATTTTGGCAATTTGCCCATAAGTCGCTACTTTGCCATATGGAATCAAGGCAACCACTTGCAGTATCAGCACACTCAGCTCTTGGGACGATGTTTTGGCAACTGACATCATCAAAATACCCTATTTCTTATAAATACTTAGAAGTTTTCAGGGCTTTCTAACCGCTTCACTTCTTGGACTTTTTCAGGATTATGCAGCAACGCCACACCATCTTCAGCTTTTACATCAACATAGGCATCGGGGTTGTAAATGGTAATGGTTTCATTGCCATTGGAATCTTCACCGACGATATACTGAAAGCCCTTACGATTCATTTTATGACATAAGCGCTGATACCAGCCTTTAAAACCTTGCGTTTCTTCGTGCGGATTGTAATAGAAAGCATTCATCACCGCTGGCAGTCCTAAACCACACACCAAACCCGACAACAACACACTAATAAAGGTATAGCCAATTAAGATACTGCTGTACTCACTAAGTTGAGGGATATTGGCGACAGCAAGGATTAAAGCCAAAGAAATTCCCCCACGTACTCCGCCCCAAGACAGAATTGCTAAACTACCGTTATAGCTTTTGTGGCGGAAGCTCGGGAAAAACGCAAATGCCAGATAATTGGCCGCAAAGCGCGATGCATGCAAGATAATAAAGGCAATGATTCCACCTAAAATCAGGCTTACACTTAAATCAAGAATAAACAGTTCAAGCCCAATCAGGGTAAATAAAAATGAATTGATAATCCCTTCCACGGTGTGCCAAAAATGGTTCACTTCTCTAATTTCACGTTCTTGCAGGATTTCTTTCCATTTATTACCCACAATCAAGCCACCAATTACACAAGCAATTGGTGCAGAAGCATGGGCAAATAAAGCCACCAAGTAAGAGCCACATGCCAGTAAAGCCGTGGTTAAAATCAGAGACTCCATTTCATGCTTGCCACGCAGCAAACGTAGAATGGCCAAACCAAAGCCCCAGCCAATAATGATGGCCACGACAATTTCGTAAAGTAAGGTTTGTAATGTTCCAATTAAAGTGAAGTGCTCGCCTTGTAGTACATTGAGTAAGGTCATGAACAAGGCAATACACATAGCATCATTAAATAAAGACTCTCCTTCCAATTTCACCATTAAATGATGCGGTGCGCGAACTGAACTTAACACGCCTTTAATCCCAATCGGATCGGTTGCCCCCAAGGCAGCCCCTAAAAGCAGTAACACCAATAAATCGACATGCTGTCCCACCAAAAATTGATAGCCATATAGCGCCACACCGAAGAAAACTGCGCAGAGTACTAATGCAATACTGGCTAAGATACTGATTGGTTTCCAGTAGCTGCGTAAATCGGAGACCTTAAATTTCAGCGCGGAAGAAGTCAAAATGAAACAAATGACCCCATTGATGAGGAAGTCATAAAAATCGATATGTCTGACCGCATTTTCAATATTGTGGATATTAATAGTAATGAACTGATTACCACTGAGCAGGCTGGCCCCCCATTGCAAAATAAACACGAAAATTGCAGAAACAATCGGCACACCTATCGCTTGCGGGAAGCCTAAAATTCGCTTGTTAAAAATCGTGGTTGCAATCGATAGCGCAAAAACAACAGTAAAGATTTGAAGGAATAAGAAATTACCCATGCGAGTTCCGATGCTAACAATGGAGTCATATCAAGCGCATGAACTCAAGGCTTTTCGAATTCAGTAACGGCTTAAATACTTTTTTACATTTTGCAGTGTAGCGTTTTTTTCATCCCCTCACTTTATTTGGTTAATTTTTTTAACATAATTTTCCTACAGGATTGGGCAATCCCTTCAGACTTCATTACAATTTATCGTGACTACACATCTATATTTAAACCTAAGGATTTTGGCTCAATGATGCACCAGACCATTAAAACTATTTTTCGCTTGTGCTTGGCCGCCTGTATTTTTCTAATTACTTTAGCATTGCTCTGGACATGTGTAGTTAAAACCATAGAAATTCGCAACGCTACGCAAGAGATGGCGCAAGCGAAAACATTTGAACTGCGTTCCACAGCAGAAAAACCATTGGTGCTGGTCAGCAATAATCAGAAACCAGATGAAGCACTCTTTATTTTAGTGGCCAATCAAGGCTTTATTAGCAAAATCAACTGTGAACACTATGCGCAAGAGCTGTGTACGGATGCCGACAACCAAAGTCACCGTCGTCAAATTGACCATCTGCTGTTAAAACAAATCGGGGCGCAACACTACATTCAGCGCATTCAATTTCATGACAGTCAAACTCAAAAAGTCAGCAATTTTGACTATAGTGATGCCGAACTCCAAGCATTCTTTGAACAAGATGTACAGCAGTTGAAATATACTGTTTTTGGCATCGCGATATTTGCGCTGATTGCACTTTATGTCAGCTTCCGCATTTTGCGTAACTTTAAACAGTTCCTACACAAGTAGTACAGGCCACTTGGGACAGTCATGCCATTGATCTCCCTGCAATGAATGACTGCCCTGAAGGAGCTTAAGGCTGCTGTGCAACTTGTGCAGCAGACAAGTTAAAAATGGCCAGCATGGCAATACTGATAAAACAGAACATCAAGGTCGCCATATTCAGTAAATCGGTCCAAGCTAAAAAGTTTAAAATTACCCCGCCCAGTAAACCACAGGCAAATTGCATACTGCCCATCACCGCACTGGCTGTTCCTGCACGTGCACCCTGTTCTGACATCGCCAAAGCCATTGCATTTGGTCCCGTAAAACCAATGCCAGACACCGCCAAGAACATGCCCGCAAAAACCAGTTCAAGCGGGGCATGAGCTAACAAACCCGCACCTACTAAAATTAAAGCACCCAGCAACTGAATAAAGCCCCCGATCTTTAAGCGGGTTAAGACCGACAAATGCTTGCCTAATTGTTTATTCAGGGTGGAAAGCAACATTATCCCAAAGGCATTTGATCCAAAGGCAATCGCAAAATGCTGTTGATTTAAACCATAACTATTCATCAAAACCGAAGCCGACGAACTGATATAACAGAATAATACGCCACCCGAAAAGCACCCAGCCAACATCGGAATACGAAAACTACGGTCTTGAAAAATAGCCGCATAAAGCTGGAACACTTGCGACAAATTTAACCGTAAGCGACGCTCTGCGGGCAATGTTTCCTGAAAGAAGAAATGAATACAGCCAAAGCACACTACACCAATAAGCATCAAAAACACGAAAATAGCATGCCAGTTAAAGTAGCTCAGGACCAGAGCACCTAGCGTTGGAGCAAGAATTGGGGCAACCCCCATCACAATCATCATACTGGCAAAGGCTTGGGCGGATGCATTCATATCTAAACGATCACGAATGGCCGCACGAGCAATCACCACCCCCACACAGCCGCCAAGTGCTTGTAAAACTCGCGCTGCAATTAATGCCCATTCATTACTTGCCAGAACACATAACAAACTTGCCACCACATAGAGGCTTAACCCCAAGTACAGCGGTTTCTTACGTCCTATTCGGTCACTCAGTGGCCCATAAATCAACTGCCCGATGGCTAAGCCTAAAAAATAAGCCGGCAATGTATTGGCCACCATTTGGGTGCTGACCCCAAAATCTTGTGCCATCTGCGGCAAGGCAGGCAAATACATATCAATTGACAGTGGACCAAGGGCGGTTAATAACGCCAAAAGCATGATCCACGTGCTGGAATAGGGTTTGGTTACAGCGTTTTGGGAGATATTCATATTTAATTTTTAACGACTAAGAAACAAGACAAGCTTACACTCTCCATAGTATGATTTATCCACTAAAAAAGTGAAATTAAATCCTGTCCCAATTCTGATTCGCAGCTTGATTTGACCGACAAATTTTGAAGGAAAACACTTGAACACTTGGCTTACTCGTCTGAAGCAAACCACATATAACACTTCATTTATGTATAACGTCCGCATGATTATTGCGTTCACGGGTACCGCCTTTGTTCCTTACTTGTTAGGACAGCAACTTGCCACGATTCCACTCACCTTGGGGGTCGTTGCCGCAGGACTCAGCGATATTGATGACCGATTTTCCGTTCGCCTTCTAAATTTGGTCTATACCTATATTGGTTTCTTTGTCACTGCAACCTCAGTGTATTTCCTGTTTCCCTACCCCATCCTGTTTGCCATCGGTCTGATCATTTCGTGTATTGGTTTCATTTTATTGGGTTCACTGGGACGTCGCTATGCCACCATTTCTTATGGTTGTTTGGTGATCTCAGTTTATTCCATGCTGGGTGTGCATCTGTTTGAACAATGGTATATGCAACCCATGCTATTGGTGGCAGGCGCCGCTTGGTATGGCTTGATTTCCACCATCAGTTTTTTACTTTTTCCTGTGCGCCAAGTGCAAGACAAACTGTCAGAATGTTATTCATCACTCGGTAACTTCCTGTTTGCAAAATCAAATTTATTTGATGTGGATATGACCCCGCAAAGTTATCAGCAAAGTATGATTGATTTGTCCTTAGAAAATGGCAAGTTGGTCGGCATTTTCAATGAAATGAAAACCGCTTTGCTGACCCGTTTAAAAGGTGACCGCGGTCAACGAGATACACGACGTAGCTTGCAATATTATTTTGTAGCACAGGATATTCATGAACGCGCCGACTCGGCACATATCGACTATCAGATTCTGACCAAAGTCTTTGAACATAGTGATATTTTGTTCCGTTTTCAGCGCATTCTCTCGATTCAAGGCAAGGCCTGTAAGGATTTGAGTGAAAGTATTTTATTGCGTAAAAACTATCGACATAACAAACGCTTTAAACATGCATTTCAAAACCTGAAAGTGTCTTTAGAAAAATTACGTGATGACAGTCACTATGACCCGATTTGGGTCAATGCACTATTTTCGTTGTATCAGAACTTAAAGTCGATCGATGCGCAATTACGCAATCTAGAAACTGAACAAAATATTATCTTGGATAAAAGCAAACATATTGAAAATCAGCTTAAAGATGATGATCTAAAAGGTTGGGATGATATTGTCATTCGATTCAAACAGCATCTTAGCCCTGAGTCAGTTCTGTTCCGCCATGCGATACGGCTGTCAATTGTGTTACTGGTCAGCTATATTTTTGTTCAGGTCACACAAATCCAATACGGCTACTGGATTATCCTGACGGCCCTGTTTGTCTGCCAACCCAACTTTAATGCCACCAAACGTCGACTGCGCCTACGGGTGGTCGGTACGCTGATCGGGATTATTATTGGTGAAGCTGTCTTGTACTTTATTCCTTCAGTCGAAGGGCAATTGCTCCTGCTGATTTTAAGTGGGGTATTGTTCTTTGAACTACGCAGTAAACAGTATGCACAAGCCACTGCTTTTATCACCATTTTGGCTTTAATTAATTTTAACTTGGATGGTTTGGGCTTTTCTGCGGCCCTACCACGTATGATTGACACTTTAATTGGCTGTGGGCTGGCATGGTTAGGCGTCAGTTTTATTTTCCCCGACTGGAAGTTCCGCCGACTTCCACGCAGTATTCAACGTAGCTTGCAGGCACAATGTACCTATCTAAATGAAGTAATTCAGCAATATAAACAAGGGCGCAACAATAGCTTGAATTATCGTGTGGTGCGTCGGGCTGCAAATAACAGCGATGCTGATGTCGCTTCTTTGATTTCAACCCTTGCGACTGAACCTGATTTTGACCCGACGCAGAAAGCACAGGCTTTTGAATTCCTCTGTCTCAATCATACTTTTTTAAGTTATATTGCCGCGCTTGGCGCGCATCGTGCACAAATCACTGATCCTGAAATTCTAAATTTACTCGATCAAGCCTTAGATGACATTCAAGGCGCGTTATTAAAAGATGAAATGCCAGACCTCACTGCGCAGAATATGTTGCAGACCATTCGGCAGCGGCTAACGCAAGACAAAAAAGAAGATCAATTGTCTTTAATTATTTTACAGCAATTATCTTTAATGTTCAGTATTTTACAGCAACTTAGCCATCTCAAGCAGAGTCTGAGTAATGCGCGTGATGATCAAGCGACTGAGTTTGCCTCTTTGTAGTTTAAGTTATGGAGAGATTAACCTTGTGCATTGTTGGGCTCAGACGTGATTTTGCATAAAAAAAGCATGCAGATACCTTCAATCCAATGCATTTATAAAGTGCCAAGTCTGCCGATTTAATGCTAAACTTTCTTTAGTTCTAAATTTGCTCTTTTCACTATGACCGCAAAAAATTTATACGCGTATACGCTACAACCTGTGAACTACGAAATTTCTGAAGCTGAGCAGCGTCATGCTCAGATGGTAATTTGGCGTAGCACCAATAAAATTAGCACCAAAGCATGGATGATTATGGGTGCAATCGTAGCACTTGCTGTTTTAGGCATCATCTTATTGAAAAATTACTCCACGATTTTCTGCTGGGTGGCAATTGTCGGGGTGGCTTTATACCTTGCCATTCGTATCTATGGCTTAGAATGGTATGTTAAACGCAAAATGAATGAGTTTCCTATACAGGAAATTAAAGGCGTGAAACTGGGTGTGCAACCGCATGGTATTGTGATGCGCCAACAAATGGGCATGCAGGAAGGCGTGGGTGCCATTGGTTGGAAAGACATTTATGAATGGTACAACACCCCTGAATTTATGCTATTGAACTTCAAAGTAAAAGATCAGCAAGGTGCTTACATTCTGCCTAAGCGTATGGATTCTCGTAATTTTTCTTTCGAGACCATTCGTAAGCACTTGAAAGAAACTGTTGGTGAAGCAAAGCAAATTTAAGCTTCTTCCCCGATACACAAAAGCCTTCTGAAATATGAAGGCTTTTTTACGAAACTAATTAAAAACGATAATGAGAATAAATATTATCTGCAAAATCCACATTATCTGCTAAATCTTCAGTTATAATTTCGCCAATTTATTCACACATCCAATACTTGACCATCATGTTGAAAAAAACATTTTTCCAAATTCACTGGTTTATGGGGATTACCGCTGGATTAATACTGTCCATAATGGGGGTGACTGGCGCAATTTATTCCTACGAACAACAAATTCTAAAATGGATCAACACGGACAGTTATGTCGTCCAGGCCGAAAGTCGAGATAAACTTAGCCCTGCCGAGCTATATACCCATTTTCAACAGGTCGACCCAAATATTCAGATTAACAGCATTACCATTGCGAAAGACCCGACGGCCTCAAGCACAATTAATATTGTCAAAGAAGGTGCGCGTAAGGGGTATAACATGATGGTCAACCCCTACTCTGCCGAAGTCCTACCAGAAATTAAAGGACAAGGCTTCTTCCAATTTGTACAGCAACTGCACCGTAATCTAACCGTTGGTCCTGTGGGGAAACAGATTACTGGTGCTTGTACCCTCATGCTAATTTTCTTTGTCTTGAGTGGTCTATATTTGCGCTGGCCTAAAAGGCATTCGTTTAAGCAATGGTTCATGCTTAAACCACAACTGAAAGGACGTAATTTCCTCTGGGATTTACATGCTGTAGTGGGTACTTGGGTGGTCGTGTTTTATCTACTGATGGCTTGCACCGGACTCTATTGGTCGTATGACTGGTGGCGTAATGGTATGTTTAAAATCATGGGGGTTGAACGTCCTCAACCAGAAATGCAAGGTGGCAAGCCTGAAGGACAAGGTTCACGCCCAGCATCGGGCGAATACCGTGCTGAGCATGCTCCTCAAGGGCGACCCGCTGAAGATGCTCGAACTGGTCAAGGACGCGGTCAATTTGAAGCGAATACAGGTCATGCAGAGACTCGTCAAGCATGGGCTGCTAGCAAAAGTGAATCAGGTCGACGTGGATCTGCGGATGGTGAAAGTCGTGGTGTTCAGCAAAAAGCTGCGAACTTTAGTCCTGAACAGATGCAAACTGTGCTGACACAGACATGGACAGGAGTTCAAGCCAAACTCGGACATGACTATTCAACACTGACTTTAAATCTTCCGAAAAAAGCAGATGGCAAAGTTGAACTCAGCTTTGTGGACCCAATCCCTCAACATGAACGTGCACGAAACAAAGCCATCTATGACTATCAAGCAGCAAAAGTACAAGATGTTGAGTTGTATCAAGATAAAAAGCTCAATGAAAAAATCATGAGCAGCATGTTGCCTGTACACCGCGGCAGCTTCTTTGGACCAATCTATCAGTTTTTCGCCATGCTTGCCGCTTTGGCCATGCCATTATTCTTTGTGACGGGTTGGATGCTGTATCTCAAACGTCGTAAACAGAAGAAACTCACCCAAGCTGCACGTGCTAGCTTAAATAGTGTAACCATCGATCCACATGCGAAACCTTGGTTAATTGTCTATGCATCACAAACGGGTGTTGCAGAACAATTGGCTTGGCGTACAGCCACCAGCTTACAAGAAGCGCGTCAACCTGTAAGTGTTAAAACGATACAGCAACTTACATCAGAAGAGTTAAAAACGGCTCAACAAGTCCTGTTTGTGGCGAGTACCTATGGCACTGGCGATGCACCAGATTTGGCGACAAGTTTTGCCAAAACAATGCTAAAGAGCACACTTGACCTGAGTCAGTTGCAATTTGCGGTCTTAGCCCTAGGCTCAAAAGAATATCTAGAAAGCTATTGTAGCTTTGGACACGCCATTGCAGCTTGGCTCAAACACAATCATGCACAGGCCATGTTTGACACGATTGAAGTGGATAATGCCAATCCGCATGATATTCAGCGTTGGAATGCTGCATTGGCAAAAGTGAGCAAGCTAGAACTGCAAGCCATGCAGATTGATAAAACCTTTGACAGTTGGACTTTGATCCAACGTGAATTGTTAAATCCAAATAGTCTGGGTGCGCCTGCCTTTAATCTTGAGTTACAGGCCAAGCATGAAGCCCACTGGCAAGCGGGTGATATTGCCGAAGTGCAGCCAGGCAACAGCCCTGCCCGCATTCAAGCTTTTATGGAAAAACACCATATTGCAGCACAAACGCAAGTTGAATCGTTAGCGATTCCAATTGAACAAGCACTTTGGAATAAACAGCTGAATACTGCAGTTGAACCTTTTGCCAATATGGAACACCTACTCGAGCAACTCGAAACACTTCCTGCACGAGAATATTCAATTGCCAGCATCCCTAGCCAGCAAAAAATCCGTTTGGTAATTCGCCAACAGCAAGATGCCCAAGGTGAACTCGGTTTAGGCTCAGGTTGGTTAACGGCACATGCAAAAATTGGTCAGGAAATTGCACTACGTATTCGTAACAACGAGTCTTTCCATTTAATTGATGACAATCGCCCAATCATTTGTATTGGTAATGGTACTGGTATTGCTGGGCTCATGAGCCTTTTACATGCCCGCGTGCGTGCCGATTATACTCAAAACTGGCTGATTTTCGGTGAACGTCAACGTGAGCATGACTATTTCTATCAAAGTACCATCGAAGCATGGCAAATAACTGGCATGCTAGAGCGTCTAGATTTAGCTTTCTCACGCGATCAAGCCGAAAAGGTCTATGTGCATCATGTACTTCGCAATCAAGCTGCCGAACTGGTAGCGTGGATTAATCGTGGTGCAGTAATTTATGTTTGCGGCAGCATCCAAGGGATGGCCCGTGATGTAGATCAAGCTCTAATGGATATTCTGGGTGAAAATACCGTTGAACAACTTCGCCTAGATGGCCGTTATCGTCGTGATGTGTACTAATCCCTAGCCCTATTAAACCGTTAAAACCGAGCTCTAGTGAGCTCGGTTTTATATTTGAAAAGAATATCAACATCTGTAAGGTCTAAACTCAGCTACAATTGTACCCAAGTCTTTCAAATTCTCATCTACAATAATGCCAACTACTCAATTTAAACGGCTTTTTTCAGCTTTTATTGGAACTATTTTATTCTTAGATGGCATCTATTTAATTGGCCTCAATAAAATTCACTTAGGGACGGTCCTTCCCTTACTGATCGGCATTGCACTGCTATTTTTTGCACTTTTTTATCATAAAATACAAATCTTTGTGCAGAAAAATTCATTAAGAACCCATCTCTGGCGCTTCGGCTGGGCAGGTTTTCTGCTTTGGAGTGCGAGCGTATTCTGCTTCTTTCTCTATTTGCATCTTGCAACCCAAAATAATGTTCAGCAAGTTCCTGTGAAAGCGATTATTGTCTTAGGCAGCGGTATAGAAAACGGTCAACCATCTGCAACTTTGGCTCAGCGTTTAGATCGCGCTGCGGAAGTTGCAGCCCAGCAACCCACTGTACCGCTCATTATGACGGGCGGATTAGATTTTCGTGAACAATATACTGAAGCGGAAGTCATGTCTGCGTATCTACAACGCAAATTTGCCATTCCAGCCACACGTATTTGGCTTGAAGATAAAAGTACCAGTACCGATTTAAACCTTAAAAACAGCCAAGCCATCTTAACACAACACAATATTCCTCTCACTGCCCCGATCGCGATGGTCACCAGCGACTTTCACACCTTAAGAGCCGCAGCAATTGCCAAGAAACAAGGTTACAGCCAAATTATCGCGGTTGCCGCACCAACACCGCTGGTTAACCGTTATAATTCATGGCTGAGAGAATATTTTGCCTACCTCAGCGGATGGCTACTCAATGAATATTAAGGACTAATTTAACCGAATATGACGCGGCAAAGGCAATTTCAAGCTCTGGAATAACTCAGGCTTTTGTAAATAGATTTGATAGAGATAATTTTTTAAGTCTAATAAAAGCTTTTCAGGCAACACCATCAGATTATGTCCATCGGGTGTAAGATCCATTGAAATGGTGGTGTTTTGCTGACGTAAATACGGAATAAGCTGCTCAATTAAATTTTTAAGTGGAATTTCCTGAACTTGGTAATTTGCCCAAGTGTCTTTAATCATCAATTTTGCTAAATTTTTATTTTGCCAAATTGGAAATCCACGCTGTCCAGATGGCGTTGTACATATTGCCCAACCGTCCTGATACAACGCGATGATTGAACCTTGTGCAACCATATTCTCAATGAACTGCTTATAAAGTTCTTTGACATTATCACTAGAACTAGAGGTTTTAGATGCTGCTTTACGCTGATAAGGATTTCTCATGCATATCATTATATTGAAATTATTATAGAATAAATTCTATATAACAATGGACATGTAGACAAGATGAACGAGAGATATGGTGGGCGCTGACGGGATCGAACCGCCGACATTCTGCTTGTAAGGCAGACGCTCTACCAACTGAGCTAAGCGCCCTGAGAGAAAAACAACAGTGTTGTTTTTATGACGCAAGATAATAAGATTTTATCTTGGTATTTAATAGCTTAAGTCTCAGGAACTTAAGATAAATGGCGCAGCGGACGGGGCTCGAACCCGCGACCCCCGGCGTGACAGGCCGGTATTCTAACCAACTGAACTACCGCTGCAACACGGAATCTTTAAAACCAAAATCCATAATCTGTCAAAATTATGGTGGGCGCTGACGGGATCGAACCGCCGACATTCTGCTTGTAAGGCAGACGCTCTACCAACTGAGCTAAGCGCCCTAGGGCATTAAAAATAGCATCACTATTTTTAGGATGCAAGATAAACACTAAGGATTATCTTTAAACAACTTGTCAGGTTGCATCGATTACTTTGGAATGGCGCAGCGGACGGGGCTCGAACCCGCGACCCCCGGCGTGACAGGCCGGTATTCTAACCAACTGAACTACCGCTGCATCGCAAAGAAATCTGGTGGGCGCTGACGGGATCGAACCGCCGACATTCTGCTTGTAAGGCAGACGCTCTACCAACTGAGCTAAGCGCCCGCATTAAATGATCTGTATAAATGGCGCAGCGGACGGGGCTCGAACCCGCGACCCCCGGCGTGACAGGCCGGTATTCTAACCAACTGAACTACCGCTGCACTTACACAAAGTCACTAATGTGGTACAAACAATTTATTAAACTCATCAAGTGGCGCAGCGGACGGGGCTCGAACCCGCGACCCCCGGCGTGACAGGCCGGTATTCTAACCAACTGAACTACCGCTGCACTGAGAGTTTAACGTAAAGGCTTGGTGGGCGCTGACGGGATCGAACCGCCGACATTCTGCTTGTAAGGCAGACGCTCTACCAACTGAGCTAAGCGCCCTTAACGTCTTCATCGTTTGTGAGGTGCATTATAGAGAATCTTTACCGAGTGTCAAACGCTTTTCTCACAGTTTTCATCATTTTATGTTTGAGTGATTAAAAAATAGGTGGATTGCTATAAAAACAAACAAATTCTGTATGTTATTTATAAAATAGTGCTACTTTTTTTAATTCACAGCGCTAGATTATTTTTACGCTCAACTCATTTTTAGTAAAAAAAGGCCTGATGATTTTCAGTTTTACACCAAACTGCTCTGTTAAAACTTAAATTTTGCAGATTAAACCAAATTTAAAGCATGTTCTGAAATGTATACCAGCGCCTTTTCCGGAATGAGTTCAAATAATTCAATCACGTCTTCATTCCGCATGCGAATACAACCATGTGACATAGGAATCCCCATAGGCTCGCTGTCAGGTGTGCCATGAATATAAATATAGCGGTTAAACGTATCACAGCCCTCCCCTTGGTTAAAACAAGGTTCTAAGCCTGAAAGCCATAAAATACGGGATAGAATCCAGTCTCGTTCCGGAAATGCATCAGCCAGTTCTTGATCATAGACCTCACCCGTTTCTTTACGGGCAATAAATACCGCATTGGCTGGGGCATATTCACCAAATTTTAACGCGACTTGATGCCATCCTCGGGGCGTTTTTCCACTATTTTCTTGCTCGCCAATACCATTTTTACCAGAGGAAATAACATAAAATTTATTGTATTTGGGCAACTGTAAGGTTTGTTCAGCTAAATCGATTAAAATATCTGCTTGTTGTAATGAATATTGCATTGGACTGACCTAAATAAAATAGCGGCTACCGCTAGCATAAACGATGCCTATTATTTTGATGTTGCTTCGGGGCGTAACCATAACCAAATCGCTACAATCAGCATGGTTAAATCGGTAAAGACTTTTACCGCAAAAGGCGCCGTGGTGAATAGCATCATTATGCCACTGAGGGCCATCATCAGCGAAGCGATCCATTTCGCCTTCCGTGGCACTGTGCCATTTTCACGCCATGCACGTAGCGTTGTACCGTATTTAGGATGATTCAATAACCAATCGTCCATCTGTGGCCAGCCTTTAGATGCTGCCCAAGCGGCTAAAATCAAGAAGACTGTTGTTGGCATACCTGGCAAGACTGCTCCAATAAAGCCTAAAATGACAAAGAGCACCACCAAACTTCGCCAAAACAATCCCTTCATCTTCAAGCCCTACTTCTAGAATTGCGCTAGTATAAAATGTTTTTACACTTTATCCTTTTTAAATTCTGTACTTTGTTCAGTTCCTTTTGGTTTTGCTTATGTTTGACACATTACAACAGGATTCTCTGTTTGAACCTTGGTTGCATTATAAAAATCCGTTGGTGCGTCAACTCGCTTTTACGGTCGCCAGTCCAAATATTCTTTCAGCTTATCCCGAACAGTTTGTGATTCAGCAACCGTTTCAACTACATGCCCACAACCTATGGCAAGAATACTTTGACTTATATCAGCCACGATTAAATTTTCTAGATCAGCATCCGAATGAATTAGAAAACTTTCTCAACCAATTAAAAAGCACCCGCTTAGGTTTAAGATTTGAAATGTTCGTATGGTTTTGGCTGCGTGAACATCAATATCATCCTTACCATTTACTTGGACACAGTATTCAGCAAATTTCTGGCCCTAGAACCTTGGGGGAAATTGATTTTCTGCTACAGAATACTGAAAGCAATCAAGTCGAACATTGGGAAGTTGCGCTGAAATATTATCTGGCTGAATGTGATTTTTCCTTGCCCCACTGGTATGGACTAAATAGAACGGATACCTTAAAACGTAAATTAAATCACTTTACTCAAAAACAATTTCAATTTAATCAAGCACTCGATTATCCCATCCAACAGCGCTTCGTCATGCTCAAAGGTCAACTTTATCTGCCTTTAAATACTTCATTAGCGCAAATTCCTGACTGGGTCTGTCGCCAGCGTCGCTTAGGCTTATGGGGGTATGACTTTATCCCAAGCGAGTATTTTACTTATCGTCTGCAACGTCACGAATGGCTCTGTCCGAACTTGTGTGCAACCAGTCAGACTCCACACTTTTGGACCGATGGACTGTATGCGTATCAGCAAGGAACCGAAAAGAATTTTTATATGTATCGCAATCCACCGCTATTACAGTACCCTTCTGCTCAAAATAACTCAGATTAAACAGGGTTATACAATCATTTACTTTTCTACGATCAAATTGACGTACTTTTATTTGCGATTATTTTTTAACTTCTTAAAAGTTGGAACTTAAAAAAATTTGGGAGTATGTCATGAAAAAAGCAATCGCGGTCTCTTTATTACTGAGCGTTATTTTAACTGGTTGTAATACGGTTGCAGGTGTCGGCAAAGACGTTTCTAAAGTCGGCGATGTCGTCACCAACAGCGCTGAGAAGACGGCAGACAAATTATAATTTTTCTCTCATCTCTTCAGACCTTATCAAAACGATAAGGTTTTTTTATTTCAAAACTCCCTTTCTTGATGCGATTCGCCTATCATAGTTGCATATTTTTCACTTGCTTTGCCGTATGAACCACTCCGAAACTCTCGAACTTAGTTTACAGTTACTTCGCCAACCTTCTGTTACTCCTGTAGACCATAATTGCCAAAATATTATGGCTGAACGTCTAGAAAAAATTGGTTTTCATATTGAACCTATGCGTTTTGATGACGTGGATAACCTTTGGGCACGTAAAGGAACCGAATCTCCTGTTTTTTGTTTTGCAGGACATACCGATGTTGTCCCAACTGGAAATCTAGATGCTTGGCATTCTGCACCATTCATTCCTGAAATTCGTGATGGCAAGCTTTATGGTCGTGGCAGTGCCGATATGAAAACAGCACTGGCTGCAATGGTGGTAGCATCAGAGCGCTTCGTTGCCAAACATCCAAACCATAAGGGGTCAATTGCCTTTCTGATTACTTCGGATGAAGAAGGTCCAGCGATCAATGGCACGGTGAAAGTGATTGAAACACTAGAGGCACGTCAGGAAAAAATGACGTGGTGTTTGGTGGGTGAACCGTCTAGTACCAATCATTTAGGCGATATCGTGAAAAATGGTCGTCGTGGTTCATTAAATGCGGTCTTAACGGTTAAAGGGAAACAAGGGCATGTCGCTTATCCACACCTAGCGATTAACCCAATTCATATGGCCTCTAAGGCGGTTGCTGAACTGTGTGATACGGTTTGGGATCAGGGCAATGAGTACTTCCCTGCTACCTCGTTCCAAGTTTCAAATATTCAGGCTGGTACTGGCGCAACCAATGTTGTACCAGGCACAATGACGGTGACCTTTAACTTCCGTTATTCAACTGAAGTGACCGCTGAAGAATTAAAAGTCCGTGTCCTAGAAATTTTAGATCGTCATGGTCTTAACTATGAGATTAAATGGACACATTCAGGTCTACCATTCTTAACTCCTGTTGGTGAATTGGTGAATGCTGCACAAAATGCAATTCGCAATGTCACAGGTCGTGAAACTGAATTATCAACCAGCGGTGGTACGTCTGACGGTCGTTTCATTGCGCCAACGGGTGCACAGGTACTTGAGTTGGGCGTATTAAATGCCAGCATCCATCAAATTGATGAGCATGTGAATGTAGCTGATCTTGAGCCACTTGCTGAGATTTATGAACAAATTCTGGAAGGCTTATTAACTTAATTTGTTAATTTAGCCAAACAAAAAAACCCATGTTGACACATGGGTTTTTTTATCAGTCTGAACAGTTAAAGAAGACCTAAACTGGCCTGTATCTGTGCCATATTCGGAACTTGGAAAGTTTGTTCCCCCATCCGCACATATTGAAACACCATCGGATCCGTCACGGTCATTTCCTCATCAACCACTTCAGAGATACGCACACGCACCGATTTCGGCATTTCATTACACATTAAGGCAAACCGTTGATTGACCTCATCCCCTTCAATCACTAAAGCAACACCAGCGTCTTGAGCAGGATCATTGACCGCAAATACTGGAAGTTTGACATCATGCCATTCTACCGAATTCACATGGGTTGGACTATCCAGTGCGGAAAGTACAATATTCTGCGGCAGTAGCATCGCCACTTTGCCATAACACTGAATAATGTACGCATCAATAAATCCTGTAGAAACAGTAATGAGATGGTGTAACTCCTGTTGACTAATCTGGTCTAAGACCGACTTATTCGCAGTATTCTCACTCATCTTATTCACCCTGTTTCGCCATCAATAAGCTTTCAATATTATTTAACAGTTCAGCTTCTTGGAAAGGTTTACCCATATAGTGTGTTACCCCAAGACTGAAGGCACGTTCACGATGTTTTTCACCCGTACGTGATGTAATCATAATAATCGGCAATTGCTTGTGGATTTCATGATGACGAACTAAATTGGTCACCTCAAATCCATCCATGCGCGGCATTTCAATATCCAACAACATTAGGTCTGGTCGGACATTTTCCAACTGCTCAATGGCATCGACACCATCTTTTGCAGTCACAACATCATAACCTTGTCGCTCAAGTAAACGCGACGTTACCTTACGTACTGTTACCGAGTCATCCACAATCATAATTAAACGACGGGTATCGCTATAACGATATGAATCACGCTGATCATGGACATGTTTCACACGCTGTGTGGTCTGGATTTGACGTGCAATATTTTGCCCATCTAAAATCAAGCAGACTTGTCCATCCCCGAGAATTGTCGCGCCTGCAATTGCCCCAATCGCTGCGAACTGCTGTCCAATTGGTTTTACAACAATTTGTGCACGTGAACCAATTAACTGATCAACCAATAACGCAATCGTTTGACCACTATTTTCTTTGATGAGCAAGACAGGTAAAGAATGCGCAATACTACCTAGACGAGGTAATGGTTGATTCGATACAAACTCAGACAGATAACGTAATTTATAACTTTCATTATCAATCTGGAAGTAATCATCTTTACTGTTGAAGTAGCTTTCAAGTGCCGTAGGTGCAATTCGGACAATACGTTCAATTTGTGCCAATGGAATCGCAAACTGCTGATCACCCGATTTCACCATCAAGGCATCACTTACCGCAACCGTCGTTGGTACACGAATACTAAAGCTGGTGCCACGTCCTAAGGTGGAATCTACAGCAACATGCCCCCCTAAGGCTTTAATCGAGCTTTGAACCACATCCAGTCCGACCCCACGTCCCGAAATCTGGGTAATGTGCTGTGCCGTACTAAAACCAGGATGGAAAATAAACTGTAAGATCTCCTGCTGTTCAAGCATTTGATCGGCTTTCATCAAGCCTAAAGAAATAGCTTTTTCTTTAATTTTGCTGACATCAATGCCTTTACCATCATCATGGAACTCAACAATAACATCAGTACCTTGACGGGTAATATTCAGTTCAATTCGTCCAACTGCTGGTTTGTTTGCTAACTGACGTTGCTCAGGATCTTCAATCCCGTGGTCAACTGCATTTCGCAGCATATGCTCTAGTGGTGTCGTCAACCGCTCCAAGATGGTACGATCTAATTCACCTTCGGTATTGTTTACAATCAGTTCAGCAGGACGATTCAGCGTTGATGCAGTCTGGCGCACAATCCGTTGCAAACGTGGTAATAAGCGCGAGAAAGGAACCAAACGCGTCCGCATTAAGCCTTCTTGAATTTCAGCCTGAATCCGCGATTGCTGTAATAACAAACCTTCAGTATCACGAATCTTTTCAGCCAAGGTACTCTTAAAGTCAATTAAATCCGATGCCGATTCCGCCAACGATTTAGACAACTGATTCAATGAAGAATATTGGTCCATTTCTAGTGGATCGAAATCCGCATAGCGTCCGACTTCACTACCATGCTTCGCAATAATTTGCGACTCTAATTCACCTTCCATTCGACGTAATTGGTCTGCCAAACGCTTAATGGCCAATTCCATTTCATTCAGCGTATTCCCCAATTGCCCCAAATCCATCTCAATACGGGAACGGTTAATCGAGTTTTCACCCGACAAATCGATCATTTTCTCGATCAAATCAGCTGAAATTCGAATCATTTCATTGGATTGATCGCTTTGACCAGAACTTTCCCATTCACCCATCATTGCAGGAGGTTCAGTACCATCGCCCTGAATAAATTCAAAACTTGGCGTTGTAATTGCAGCAAGCTCTGGACTCTTACGTGTCGGCAATTGAACCGTAACATCGACATACTCAATCGCTTCAAGGCTGGCTTTTAAGCTGTCAAAGTTGCTGTAATCATGTTCGAAAATCGCTTGTTTTAACCATGCAAGCGTGGTCTGTAACAAGGCATCATAGACATTGGAATTGAAATGATGAACCGCAAACTGTTCAAATGTACTTTCAATTCGATAGGCAATTGCACCCACCGCTTCAATTTCAGCCATACGCGCACCGCCTTTTAGACTATGCGCAGCACGTTGTAATTGAAGCAATAAGCTACGGTCACTACGTTGTTCAAACCATTGTTTCAACAACTTGTCCATAGTTTCGAAGATTTCTGCCGCTTCTTCGAAGAAGGTTTCTTCGACGATAGAACGTACACTCTCGTCCGAATCTGTGATCTGTGCCTGTATGGCTAAAGGAGCCGGTTCATCCCAGTCAATCTCAGGCGCTTCATCTTCAAAAGCACCCGTAATGTGCGCTGGTTGCGCTACTGGTTTATCCACAGAAGTCGTAGCATATGCAGCAACTTTTTCTATCGCAGCCAAAGTTTGTTCAGGCGTGACTTCAACACTCATCGGAGCAACAGCACCAGCCACCAAGGCCTGAATATTCGTTAAAATATCAATCGCTTCTGGTGCTGGATAATCGACACGTTGTTCACGAATAGTTTGAATACGATCGGCGATATTGTCTTGTACCAATCGAACAATCTGAATGAGTGCAGGTGACACTTGAATTTGTTGATTGATAATCCGCTCATAAATCGTTTCGAGTTCATGTGCGATTAAACCAATATGCGTCGCCTGAATCATGTTTGCACCGCCTTTCAAGGTGTGCAAATAGCGCATCAAATTATTTAAAGCGGCAGTATTGGACTGATCACTACTCCATGTATGTACATCCTGATCAATCCCCACAAGCAATTCATCAGCTTCCTCAAGGAAAATATCGAGGAGATCATCATCAAACTGACGATTTGAGTCTTCAGCATCTTGCAAGTTGTGGTCAACTTGTAAGCGTTTTGACAATGTTGCAAAGTCAACAGCAATAATTTTTTGACTTTCTTCAGACGTTACATCGGCTTCCACTTGAAGAGCAGTAGCATCAGTTGCTTGTTCTACGTCCTCAAAGATTTCTAAATCCTGCTGAACAAAAGCAATCAGATTTTGCAGTACTTGATCTGCATGCGCGCTCAGACTGATACGTTGACCCGCGGCCAAAGTATCAAATAAATAGATAAACTCTTGATGGGCCTGACTAAACAGCTCATAGGCATAATCAATATTTAATAGTGCTGGCTTAGCTAACAGTGCCTGATAACATGCATCTAAAGTTTGAATAAATGAATGAATACCTGCCGAGGCGCGATTGTCTGTATGCTGGGCTAATAATTCTGCCTTAATGCTTAATTGCTGAACGTAAGCTGGGAACTCTGTTTTCGCCCGTTTCTCAAATTCTAGTTCCGCATCTAACAGTAAATCAATATCTAGTTCAATCAGTTGAGACACTAACCCTTGTGGGTTTGCAGTTGTCTCCATATCTTGGTGACTAAAACCATAATCTTCCCAAGCCTGATTGAAGGTTTGATCAATTTGGTTCAGATTCTCTAACTTGCCTTGACGTAGAATATGTAAATAATCACGGACAAATTCAGCATATTGAATCAGCAATGCCGTTTCATTTGAAGAGGAAACAATTTCTTCTTGCAATAAGGTTTTAAATAAATTTTCGACTTTTGAGCTGGCATCAAAAATTTGCTGGATATGCGCCATGGACGAGCTGCCACGCAGCGTATGTAATGCACGTATTAAGGCATTGTAGTCTTGGCCATCTTCAGCCTCTTGTTTTAAGAAACCGTCAATGGTTGCTAAATGCTCTTCGGCTTCTTCAATAAAGATTGCAATAGTAACATCTTGCAGATCTTTAGATTCTTGCAATAATGTTTCTTCGGCTAACGTAACATCTTCTTGCTCAGTTGCAAATTCGAGTCCTATCGTATCCTGCTCTGATTGGAGCTGATCCGCTAAAAGCAACAATTCTTCTAATGCAGGTTCTGGCGATTGACCTTGTTGTAACTGTTGCCCCAATAGCACTAAAGGACGTAAATCAATTTCAATTGGCTTGACCTGTTTGAATTGTGGGTAAAGCTTGTACTGAAAAATGCGATAAACGGTTTGTGCAAATTTTTGAATCGTGTGATCCAAGGCAATTGCTCCCGCAATCACACGATTTAATGTATCTTCAACAGCCCAAGCCAGCTCCCCTGCCGACTTAGCCCCAACCATACGACCAGAACCTTTCAGCGTATGAAAGTGCCGACGAATAGTCATTAGCGTGTCTTGATCTGCGGGATGGGCAAACCATTGGGTAAAAATGCTGTCTAACTCGGCAAAGATTTCTTCAATTTCTTCTACAAAAATCTCTAAAATCTCAGCATCTTGATCAAGATAACTATCTTCTGGAAGCGTTGTCGTATTGACTAAGTTTTTTAATATTTCTTTCATAGCTTTGGCTTCTTACGTTTTGCCACCATAAAAGGCGCTCAAACCTGAGTGTAATCATCACGCTGGACTAATTTCTATAGTCCAGCGGGTCGATGCTTTAAACTAGATTGATCTACCGCTCTATGCCAGATCGGTAGATCATTTGCTTGCGCAAATTATTCAGGTAGTTTGAAGTCCGTTACAGATTCACGTAATGACTCTGCCATGTTGGCAAGTTCAGAAACCGAACGCGCTGTATCGAAGGTTGCCGTTGTGGTTTGAGAGGTAATCTCTTGTACAACATTCATCGTCGTTGCAATATGGCCTGCAGAAGCGGATTGCAGTTTTGCTGCATCAGAAATGCTTGCAATCAATTTCGCCAAGTTACCCGATACGTTTTGAATTTCATCCAGTGCTACACCCGCATCCTTCGATAAGTTTGCACCACGTACAACCTCAGAGGTGGTTTGCTCCATCGAAATTACGGCTTCGTTGGTATCTGTCTGAATGGTTTTTACTAAGGTTTCAATCTGCTTGGTTGCCGATGCAGAACGTTCCGCAAGACGCTGAACCTCATCCGCTACGACCGCGAAACCACGACCGGCTTCACCCGCCATCGATGCTTGAATCGCAGCGTTTAATGCCAGAATGTTCGTTTGGTCGGCAATATCGTTAATCAGGGCTACGATGTTACCAATTTCCTGAGAAGATTCACCCAAACGTTTAATACGTTTTGAGGTTTCTTGAATCTGTTCACGAATGATATCCATACCTTCAATGGAACGGTTTACAACTTCCGCACCATTCGATGCAATATGTACCGAACGTTCTGCTACCGTAGCAGATTCAGATGCGTTCGCAGATACTTGGTCAATCGACATCGCCATTTCGTTAATTGCGGCAGATGCACCAGCAATTTCTTGCGCCTGATGCTCAGAAGCTTCCGCTAACTGGTTGGTAATGATCTGGGTATTTTGCGTATAGTGCGCCACTTCGGCAGAAGTTTCAGTGATTCGAGAAACTAACTCACGTAATTGGTCGATCGCAAAGTTAATCGAGTCGGCAATTGCACCAGTAAAGTCTTCAGATACCGTTGCATAAGAACGTAAGTCACCATCTGCCAAGTCGGCAATTTCATCAAGTAAACGTAAAATCGCATTCTGGTTACGGTCATATTCTTCTTGTAGACGCGATACACGGACTTTATCGGCTTCACCACGAAGTACAAGTAATTTAAATACGCAGAACAAGAAGCCCAATAAAGCCAGAATTAAGCCCAATGCAGGAATTGCAATCGCCCAACCTGTACCACCAGACAATTTGTTCAAATTGCTTAGCAGCGCATCTGATTGTTCAAAAATTGAAGAAGATGCTTGACGTACTTTTACGATTTGAGCCGAGTTCTTTAATACGGTTGCCGCTGCTGATTTTAATACTTCATCATATTCAGCTTTAATACCATCTAAAGACTCACGTAAAGCTGGCTCTGAAATCTGTTGTACACCCAGTTCTGCGCTACCATTAATTTGTGCATTTAAGTATGAACCAAAGGTTTCAGTATCAGCACTAAAGTCATCCGCTGAGGCACTGGAGTTGGTCGTCCCCGTTAGAACCGAGTTAATCGAACGTAAAATACGTTCTGCAATGAATACCTGGTTCTTCGCAATCACCACCTGACTACTTGGCATGTTTTGACGTGCCATTTGGTCAACCATCAGGTTATATTCAGCCTGAATCCCAGGAATACTTTCACTAATCGCAATATTCGTGTCATATAACTGATTAATGATTTTTTGTTGCGATGCAATTAAGTCAATGTTTTCAGAAACTTTTTTCCATTGTGCATCAACTTCACGTAATGCCTCAGTACTCGCGTGAATATCATTGACTGTTTCAAGATTTTCAGCAAATGCCTTTTGCGATTCGGTTAATTTTTTAATCGATTCTGGTGTACCTGACGCAGTTGCTTCAGTCGCTTGACGTGAAATTGTTTGCGATAAAAGACGTAACTCACCCAAACTACGCGTATATTCGTTATTTCTCGGTACGCTATAGAATAAGTACAACAGAAGGAAAATTGCCAAGATGATACAAAACGCTGCACCCAAAATTAATGGCCTGGACTTTTCACTGTCACCGAATACACGTGAAAACTGTTCCGTCTGTGATTGAATTTTTGCTACTAAAGCATTACCACCCGAACGGTTGGTACTTTCACCTGCATTTTTCTTTTTTAGTTTAAAGCCCATGCAGCTTCTCCCCCGAATTTCGCCTTCATTCTTACTTAATGTGCGTGAGTATTTAATTTATAAGTTTTATAGATGCGTTCATGTATTTTGGATTTTGCAATAAACGACTAAATAAGAAAACATGCCATTGTTGGTTATGTTGATGAAAATACCCTTGGCAATATTCTTGCAAGTTACTATCTAAATCTTTGTGTTTAGAAAAGAAACTTTTCTTATTAAAGTGTTGAATGCCCAAAACCTGATCGACCACCAAACCGACATAATGATCATGATGACTGATACATAAGACTTTTTGAGTCGGTGAATATTGGCTTCGGTGTCCAGAAATATAATGTGCCAAATCTGCAACAGAAAGTAGTCTTCCACGAATATTGGCCAGCCCGATTACCCAAGACTGAGTATTTGGTACTGGCGTATATTTAGGTGGATAAATAACTTCCGAAACCTCACCTAATGGGGCAACGAAATATTGCCCCATCATTTCAAATGCAATCCCTGACCATCGGTTTACTTCATTTTCGGTCGAAACGTAGTTTTTATTGCCACGTTTTGCCAAGCGAAGTAATTCGATAAATCCATTCGCTGCCATAGTTTATCCTGCGTTGAGGTGCTGCTTGATGGTATCGATTAATTGTTGCTCATCGATTGGCTTGGTTAAATAATCAATCGCACCCTGACGTTTACCCCAAACACGGTCAGTTGCCTGATCTTTGGTACTTACAATCACAATTGGAATGTGCTTTGTAGTTTCCCCACGCGAGATTTGGCGAGTTGCTTGGAAGCCATTAACGCCAGGCATCACAACATCCATAAGCACAAGGTCTGGTAATTCAGCTTGTGCCATGGTGACCCCATCAGCACCATTGGAAGCTTCAATCACTTCAAAGCCATGCTTGCCTAAAATTTCTCTAAAACGAAATGTTTCTGTAGGTGAATCATCTACAACCAATATACGAGCCATGCTCTTCCCCAATGCAAAAAACTTATGCTGTTACGTGATTACGAATTGCGTTTAATAGTTCATCTTTACTGAACGGTTTAGTTAAATATTCATCTGAACCGACAACACGACCTTTAGCCTGATCAAATAAACCATCTTTACTCGATAGCATAACGACCGGAATGTTTTGATAATTTTGTGAATTTTTAATGAGTGCACAGGTTTGATAACCATCTAAACGTGGCATCATGATATCGACAAAAACAATATCTGGATTCGCTTCAGCAATTTTTGAGAGCGCTTCGAAACCATCTACTGCGGTCACCACCTCACAACCTTCACGTTGTAATAATGTTTCTGCGGTACGGCGAATGGTTTTTGAATCATCAATTACCATGACTTTTAGATTTTGAAATTTATCGTCCATTTAATGACCCGTCCCATTTTTAGTATGTACAAACATTTGGTATAAAAGTTTTATTACAAGTTGCCAACATTTTTAACATATATTTACTTGTATTTTCAATGAACAGTTTTGAACTTAATCGACACTTTTATCTTTTTTTTTGTACAAACTCACACTTTAACACATCCCAATTTTTTTTTTGATGAATAGATGTTTTTTCTTAAACAGATTAGTTCTAATATAACTTTATTATTACTTAAAAATAAGTAATTTAGTCAACTTTAACTTTGCTGGGGGACTCAATGAAAAGTCAGTTTAGTTGCAAACTCGCTTTCATTGCAAAAAAGGAAATAGCTTTCAAATTGTTATTTTTAAGCCTTATGTTCCTTCAATCTACCCCAAGCTTTGCCGAACCGCCTAAAGCGGTCTGGTATCGTTACTATGATAGCAAAGGTGTTGCAAATATTAGTACCAATGTAACCCCCAACCATATTCGCTATGGCTATGAAGCTTTAGACCAAAATATGCAGGTTATTCAACGTAATCGAGCATATAATGCTGTTACCGAAGAAAAGAAAGCACCGCAACGTGCAGCACAGGCTAAGCAACGTGAAGCTGATTTACGCATCAAACGTGCCTATACAAATAGTACAGTCGCCACGAATAAACGCAATGAAGCTTTAGTCAATATTAAAAATCAAATTAACTTTCAGCAAGATCAGTTAAAACAGTTACAAAATGACCGAATCATCCTTAAACGCCAAGAAATGGAATATCTACGCAAAGGCGACCCTGTTCCTGCCATGCTCAAAAGCAATTTGAACAACAATGCCAGCAATATTAACAATAAGAAGCAGCAGATTCAGTCATTACAAAGCAACTATCGTAATACTCAAGCTGAATACGCCAATATTATTGCGCGTTTAAAAGCCATGGAAAATTAATCCTGCAATTTGACCTCAGATAAGGATGTTTAGATGCAGCTTGTCCCACGATTATTTCAGTCTCGTATTCTCGCATTAAGCATCAGCAGCTGTATCTTAGTCAGTGCATGTCATCAACAGCCTACTCCGCCCCCATCAACAACCGAGGTAAGCATTGAACTGATTCAACAAGACCTCGTCACGCTCAATTATGGTCAAGCTATCGATAAAACTCCATTTACAGGTACCATTCGCGCCATTAAACAAAGTAGTCTGCAATCGCAAATTAGCGCAACAGCCACTCTAGTTAAAGCGGAGATCGGTGATGCCGTTCAACAAGGACAACTTCTGGTTCAACTCAATAATCAGGACAATGAAGCCCGTTTAGCACAAGCCAAAGCTAATTTAGCCGCAACCCAAGCACAAGCCCGTCTTGCTCAAAACATGATGCAACGAAAAAAACGCTTATTGGATCAGGGTTTTATTTCAAAAGTAGAGTACGAACAAAGCCAAGTGGATTATCAGGCTCAATTAGAAAATGTGAATGCACAACAAGCCAGTGTGGAGATTGCCTTAAAAGCACAACAAGATGGTTCGCTTCGCAGCCCCATTACAGGGATTATTACCACACGCCATGTTGAACCAGGACAGACCGTTGCAGCTGGGCAGACCCTTTTTGAAATAATCGATCCTTCTGGTTTAGAAATTCAGGCACGTTTAGCGAGTGATCAACGCAAGGCTCTCAAAGTTGGGCAAAAAATCGAGTACCATTTACAAGGTGAACGTCAGCAACTTCAAGCAACCCTGAGCCGTATTTCCCCACTTGCCGATTTAAATAGCCGTCAAATAGAGTTCTTTGCAACCCCGAATTCACCACTAAACCCGCTCAGTATTGGGGCATTTGTTGAAGGACATATCCTGGAAACTTCTTCAGTTTCTGGACAGTTAATTCCTTTAGATACCATTCGAGATATAGACCATCACCCTTATGTTTGGGTCATACGACAACAAAAAATTGAGCGTGTTCCGATTCAAATTTTGGAGCAACGTTATAGTGAAAATATCGCGGTGATAGATGGACTCCAAACTGGTGATCAAGTCAGCCGCATAAAGTTTAACGATAACGACTTACATAAGACCGTTACCATTCAAAAAAATAAATAAGTTCAGGATCTTAACATGTGGTTAACCCGAATCAGTGTGAAATACCCTGTTTTTACCATTATGATGATGCTCTGTTTAATGGTGCTTGGGTTAGCCTCATGGCAGCGTATGAGCGTGGAAGAGTTTCCTGATGTCGATTTTCCCTTCGTCGTCATACATACCACTTATGCTGGGGCTTCTCCTGAAACCATTGAATCTGAAATTACCAAAAAAATGGAAGATCAGATCAATACTATTGCTGGACTGAAGCAAGTCATCTCTCAATCCAGTGAAGGCCTTTCCACCATTATTGTGGAATTTAATTTAGATGTCCCCTCTGCTGTCGCTGCCCAAGATATTCGCGACAAAATTGCACCCGTCACAGCAGAATTCCGCGACGAAATTCAAGACCCGATTGTGGAGCGCTATGACCCTACGGCCAGCGCGGTGATGTCGATTGTTTTTGAGTCCGATCGACAATCACTCAGCGAACTCAGTAGTTATGTCGACCAACGGATCCTGCCAGAATTACAAACTGTTTCTGGGGTGGGTGCGGTTAATTTACTGGGTGATAGTCAGCGTCAGATACGGATTGTGATTGATCCGTTCAAGCTACAAAGCTATGGCATTGGAATTGATCAAGTGATCAATACGCTAAAAAGTGAAAATATTGAAATCCCGGGCGGAACCTTAAAACAGGCACATTCTGAACTCGTGGTCGAGATCAACTCCAAGGTGATACATCCTTATGCCTTTGGCGATTTAATTGTGGCTACCAAAAATGCTACGCCTATTTTTTTAAAACAGGTCGCCAGCGTCGAGGATAGTCAGGCAGAACTGGAATCCAGTGCCTTTTTAAATGGTAATCCTGCTGTCGCGGTAGATGTATTACGTAACTCCGATTCAAATATTATTCAGGTTGTAGATGGAACCTACAAAGCCTTAGCCAAAATTGAAATGCAATTGCCTCAAGGCATGAGTGCCAAAGTGGTGGTGGATAGCTCCAAAGGGATTCGCGGCAGCATTAAAGATGTCGCGCGCACCATATTAGAAGGCGCGATGCTTGCAGTACTGATTGTGTTGCTGTTCCTCGGTTCATTCCGCTCAACAGCAATTACAGGGATGACATTGCCGATATCCTTACTTGGTACTTTAGCCATGATTTGGGCATTTGGCTTTAGTATTAACATGATGACCCTATTGGCCCTCTCGCTCAGCATTGGTCTATTGATTGATGATGCGATTGTGGTGCGTGAAAATATTGTCCGACATGCTGATATGGGCAAAGACCATGTGACTGCTGCATTGGACGGCACCAAAGAAATTGGTCTGGCGGTATTGGCCACCACCTTAACGATTGTGGCGGTATTTTTACCCGTTGCTTTTATGGGGGGCATTATTGGCCGCTTTTTTTATCAATTTGGAGTAACTGTCAGCACAGCGGTACTGATTTCCATGTTTGTCAGTTTCACGCTTGACCCCATGCTTTCGGCACATTGGACCGCCAAACCTCGACAAAATGCTAAACCGAGCGTATTAAAAAGATTCTTTAATGCCCTCGCTCATCAGCTTGACCGTATAACCATCCTTTACGAATATTTGTTAAAACTGGCCTTACGTTTCCGATTGATCACCCTATTGATTGCGATTGCCTCATTATTTGGTGCATTAGCCTTATCGAAAATGATTGGCACCGAATTCGTACCTGTGCCCGATAAAGCACAAATTCGCATTAAATTTGAAACGCCTGTGAATGCCTCGCTGGAGTATTCACAAGCCAAATTATTACAGGTTGAAAAGGTCTTGCGACAGCATCCTGAGGTACTCAATACCTATGGGGTAATTAACGGCGCGACAGATCGTGGTAAGAACCATGTCAGCTTAAGGGTAACGGTCTCTCCACGCCAGCAACGTACTCAAACACTGGTGCAATTAAACAATGAATTCCGACATCGCTTACAAAGCATTGCAGGCATCAGCATTACCTCAGTTGCATCTGCGGATGAAAATGTTTCAGGCGGTCAAAAGCCGATCATGATTTCCATTAAAGGTCCCGATTTAGATGAACTGCAACACATCTCAGATCAATTCATGACACAAGTTGCCCAAGTGCCTGGTGTGGTCGATCTGGAAAGTTCACTCAAAGAACCTAAAGCGACCCTGAATGTACAGATCAATCGGGTTTTGGCCAATGATTTGGGATTATCCGTTAGCCAGATTGCCAATGTGATACGGCCTTTAATTGCTGGGGACAACGTAACAACGTGGCAAGATGCACGTGGCGAAAGCTATGATGTCAATGTTCGTCTAGCAGAAAGCCAACGCAGCCTGCCGAGTGATTTAGCTGGCTTATATATCAACTCAAGCAAGCAGGATCAGGCTGGACACAATATTCTGGTTCCTTTAGGCAGTATTGCCAGTCTAGAGCAGCGTTTAGGCGCGTCACAAATTAATCGGCGTGATCTAGCCAGAGAAGTCTTAGTCGAAGCCAATACAACAGGTCGTCCTGCGGGTGATATTGGTGCAGATATTCAAAAAATTCAAAATAACTTTAAACTGCCAGCGGGCTATAGTTTTGATACACAAGGGGCAAATGCTGATATGGCAGAATCTGCTGGATATGCCCTGACCGCCATCACCCTGTCGATTGTGTTTATTTATATTGTACTCGGCTCGCAGTTTAATAGTTTCATTCATCCTGCCGCGATTATGGCCTCGCTCCCTCTGTCCTTAATTGGCGTGTTTTTGGCCTTATTCCTGTTTAACTCGACCATGAACCTTTTTTCGATCATTGGCATTATTATGCTGATGGGCTTAGTCACTAAAAATGCCATCCTCCTGATTGACTTTATTAAAAAAGCCATGGAATCTGGCAGCAATCGTTACGATGCGATTCTTCAGGCAGGCAAAACCCGTTTACGCCCCATTTTGATGACCACCAGCGCGATGGTTATGGGGATGATCCCTTTGGCTCTTGGATTAGGTGAAGGTGGCGAACAAAGCGCACCAATGGCACATGCCGTGATTGGCGGGGTCATAACCTCAACCTTACTCACCTTGGTGGTCGTTCCTGTGATCTTTACCTACTTGGATGACTTTAAGAATTTTCTACTTCGTGTCAAAGACAAAATCATGGCATAATTCGGAGCAAGTTAAATAAGCGGTCATTACCTTATGTCCGTTTCATTTATGATTGGATTATCCTCACGATTAATATTAGGACAGTTTTCATGCGCGCGAGTCGCTTTTTATTTGCAACGTTAAGAGAAACCCCAAACGATGCTGAAGTTATTTCACATCAACTAATGCTCCGTGCGGGCATGATTCGTAAATTGGCTTCAGGTTTATATACTTGGCTGCCGATGGGCGTACGTGTGCTAAATAAAGTTGAAGCGATTGTACGTGAAGAAATGAACCGTTCAGGCGCACTCGAAGTATTTATGCCTGTGGCGCAACCTGCAAGCCTGTGGGAGGAGTCTGGGCGCTATGTGCAATACGGTCCTGAATTATTGCGCTTCAAAGATCGTCACGATAATCCATTTGTGTTGGGACCAACTCACGAAGAAGTGATTACCGACTTAGCACGTAATGAACTAAAAAGTTATAAGCAATTGCCGATTAACTTCTACCAAATTCAAACCAAATTCCGTGACGAAATCCGCCCTCGTTTTGGCGTGATGCGTTCGCGTGAATTCATTATGAAAGATGCTTATTCTTTCCATGCTGATCAAGCTTCTCTGCAAGAGACTTATGATCTGATGTATCAAACCTATTGCAACATTTTCACGCGTTTAGGTTTAGATTTCCGTCCAGTTCAAGCGGATACAGGTTCAATCGGCGGTTCAGGTTCACATGAATTCCACGTATTGGCTTCAAGTGGTGAAGATGATATCGCCTTCTCAACCGAATCGGATTATGCAGCCAACATTGAAATGGCTGAAGCGATCTTGGTGGGCGAACGTGCTGCTCCAACCCAAGCTTTGGAAATTGTCGATACACCAAATCAAAAAACCATTGCAGATGTGTCTGCGTTCCTGAAGTCAGACCCTGCGCAATCTGTGAAAGCATTGCTGGTGCAAGGTGTGGCAGATGAAAATGGTCAGATACCTGTTATCGCTTTATTCTTACGCGGTGATCATGAGCTAAATGAAATTAAAGCGGAGAAACATCCGTTAATTGCATCACCATTAACCTTTGCAACTGACGCTCAAATGCAGAGCCTTGGCCTGACTGCTGGTTATATTGGACCACAAGGCTTAGTGGAAAAAGGCGTTACAGTGATTGTTGACCGCGCTGCATCGGTATTATCTGACTTTGTTGCGGGTGCAAACGAAGCAGATAAACATGCCACTGGTGTCAACTGGGAGCGTGATGCGCAGTTTACTGAAGTTTATGACCTTCGTAATGTGGTTGAAGGTGATCCATCTCCAGATGGTAAAGGCACCCTGCAAATTAAACGCGGTATTGAAGTGGGTCATATCTTCCAATTGGGTCAAAAGTACTCAGAAGCATTAGGCTGTAAAGTATTGGGTGAAGATGGCAAACCATTTACTGTGACTATGGGCTGTTATGGTATCGGGGTAACACGTGTCGTTGCTTCTGCTATTGAACAAAACTTCGATGAAAAAGGCATTATTTGGCCAGCAGCAATTGCTCCGTTTGAAGTTGCGATTGTGCCAATGAATGCACACAAATCACCACGCACTGTAGAGGCGGCTGAAGCTTTATATGCTGAGTTAACAGCTGCGGGTTATGATGTATTACTGGATGATCGTAATGAACGTCCAGGCGTAAAATTCTCGGATCTTGAATTAACGGGGATTCCACATCGTATCGTCATTGGTGAGAAAGGCTTGGATGCAGGCACTTTTGAATATAAAGGTCGTACCGATGCTGAATCTGTGAACATTTCTAAAGAAGAATTATTAGCAAAAATTGCCAAGTAATTTTTACTTAGAATAAAAAATCCCGCACTTTGCGGGATTTTTTATTGCAATGACATTAACAAAATTTCATTCCACCAAAGCAGTTAGAACGGAAATTTTGTCCTTGTAAGGTTAAATTGGTCAGTGGAAAATCTAAAGTCGTGGAGTTCAGTGGAATATTTCCAACGGCTAGAGCGGAACCGCCTACACAACCAGTCAACAAATTACCGCATTTTCGCGGATTATCAGTTAAGTCCTGACTAATGCCTGCAATGGTTTGCTGTAACACTTGGTTCGTAATTGCTATTTGCGTAGTTGGGCTTAAACTGCCGAGTTCCACTTCATCTTCCATAGACAACCACCAGCCTTGATTGGCAGCTACTGCCGCCCCAGGCCACAATATTTTTTGGGACTGTAACGATAATGAAGCTGGGTTATTTAGATATAGGGCATGAATTAAACCTAAGTTTTGATTGACCGTAATATCGGTAGTCAGCCCCGTAATATTGCCTGTTACTTGCTTATCTAAGTTAAGTAAACCAGCAACTGTTGCTGTTAATTGCCCACTAAAGTCAATTTGTCCAACCGTACCACTGCCTTTTAATACCACATCTTTTAAACGTGTCCCTGATACAACAGTGGAGTTAATGGTAAAAGGAGCAGAAGTTGAAGATAGGTTTAAATTATAATTTTTAGATGAGTAAGACACTGGAATACATAGATTATACCAAGGACCACAATCCCCTACGCCCAATCCACCTTCAACCACTCCATCGATCGTCATATTGGTATCAGCATAAGTCATGGTACGTGCCTGCGTCACAGCGGTACCTGATGCTGTTTTGGTTTTCATATAACCACTAAAGGAGTTAATCCCATTGGGAGTTGCCGTATTCTCAGTCCCCAAAGTCATCAACCCTGAAATTTTTTCTGCACTGACTCGAAATCCAACCACTTCACGCGTTGCAGCCGAATTCGGATTTTTAATCGCAAATTGTAAAAATGGATTGGTAATTTTTGCCGACGTCGCTGCGCGCTCATCCGAGGTATAGTTGGCATTTGCAGGCAATCCACTGAGCGAAATATTATCGATATCAATATCGCAACTGTTTGCACGAACACTGTTATTAACCCCACCACAACCCAATTGCAGCTTATTAATATTGGCATTCAGCTCCATAACCGCTTCGAGTCCTAACTTGTAAAAACCCATATTTGACTGGTTATAGGTTGTGCCTGTTGAATCCGTTTGTGATATCCCTTGCAAATATTGCAAAGTTAACAATGCCTGACCAGATACATCAGATAGCTCCTGATCGGAAAGACTTTGTAAATTCTTTGCCATGACTGGAATGCTGGTTGATGCCAATACAATACTCAATAATAACTTCGTCTTCATGACTACTTTATTCCTTTCATTCTTTTTATCTTGGAGTAATGCCAAAACTACTGCGAATATTCCCGCCCGTCATCACCATCGTGCCCAAATTCTGCGCCCGATCTACAGTCGGGTATAAATTCACATCGGCCTTTAATACGCCTGCAGCTTGATTGGACGGATTTAAACGAATGCTATTGTTAAATTTGACCTGATCTTTTTCGAGCACGATTTTGGCATTTAAATCGAGCTCTCCCTGTATACGGTCAAAACCAATGGTCGCATTATCTTGGACATTGCTAAAATGCAAATAGTTTCTATTGTTGCTGGCATCGGAAGCATTCAGTTTGATATTGCCTTGAATCGCTAAGTGATTATCCGCTGCTGTGCCTGGTAAAATATTTAATTGTGCAGAAGAGTCTAAGCGTAGTGCCAAACCAAATAGCACATCATCTGTATTGGTAAAACTATTGGCTGGAACAAAACAACTCAAATTACTGGTTGCTGCATTTGCACAAGCAGACGTCTCATATCGACTGCCTGGTAATTGCCCTAGTGCAATCTCAGCACCCATGGCAATTACTAAACGCGGCAAATCAAGTTTAATTCCTGATTGTTGTAGTGCTAAGACCCCTTGAGCATCCATAAACAAATCAATATTACGCAAGCCTGTGTAATAGTTCACTTCTTCCGTGGTGTTATAGCTATTGGGTGCCCCATCAATCAGAATAATTGAAGTCGTTTTGGAACCAGAAGCATCTCGACCTTGGGTGGACATGGTTAAACCAAAGCCTATTGCCTCGGCATTATTGGCACCATAAGTTGTGCCATATAAGCCTAAATTGGCATTTAAGTTATAAATCGGAATGCCCAAGCCCCAAGTAGCGCTTTGTGAACTAATTTGATGACTCGCATCATTACTGTTATTGGCGATAAATTTGGCATTTCTCGCAATCGCCTGAAAATCCATCCCCCGAACAGCAATTGCTACTGCATTTTGGGCAGTATTACTTAAGTTATAACGATCAATACCCGCTTGCTTACCCAATAATTTGGCAATATTCTGTCCAATTTCAAATTCTAATGATTTAGTTTGCACGGCATTGATATAAATGTCGCCGAAGTTGATATAGGCTAAACTGTTGTTTGCTACAAGACTGGAACCGCTCTGAGTCCGAATCTGTAACGGGGTTAAATTTCCAAATTCAATGGAATAGGAGTTCTTGCCCGTATGTCCCAGTTCAAAACGAGTTCCTTCAGCCACAATCGCACCAGAAGCATTCTTTTCATCACGGGTAAAACTGGTTTTCACATTCACATGTAGACCTGTTGAACCTGTCATTGGATTACTAGAAATACTTGTACCTTCGGCTCCACCTAAATTGGTGCGGTCGGCATTGACTGAAATTTCAGCATCACGTAAACGCCCTGATGCCCCTAAGCGAATAATTGAGTTGAGTTGGTCGGTATTATCGTTGGCCGTATAATTTTTAGCATCATTACCCACATTGGTTTTATAGCGAACATCAAGATTAAAACCAGGGCGAGTTTTACCTGGATTATCCAGATCAGGGACACGCTCTAACACGACTTCATTCACGCTACTATCGGTAGCATTTGGGGAGGTCGTGGATAGTACCATTCCCTTATCGGCATCAAGATATAAATAGCCAGTCCCTTTAAAGTTAAAATTAAAATCTTTTAAAATAAATTGGTTATATTCACTTCCATTTTTTAGCGTATGGAAAATATTGGCATTTTGCAGTCCAAACTCTAAGTAGGCTTTATCTTTAGAATTAAATAACCCACTGCGGGTTTCCAACACAAAATTCATGGGTGCTCGATTTTGGAGTGTTAAAGCCCCTAAGGTATTCTGACTAGCACAATCAGCGCCACGTGCTGCATCGCCACACACCGCAACTTTAGCCATATGGATATTGGCAGGATTAACCACTGCTTCCAAGCGGATCCCCGTTTTATTCGCATTCGTCCCAACATCGAGCTTAACCTTGCCGCCAATCTTGTGATTATCGACTTTCGTCACTTCAATATTATTGAGCGACAGGTTTAAATTCCCTGATGTGCCATTGGAGAAATTGGTATTGTCTTTCCAGTTGAATTGGTCAATCGTAACTCGATCTGTTTCATAGGTTAGCGTGATCCCATCTTGTCCTGAAACAGTCCGTAAATTTTGATCCGATAATTCTTGTAAGGCAAAAACTTGTTGAGCCAGTAAAACACTTGAAGCCAACACACTGAGCTTTATGATTTTATTTGTACTCATTCACCGTTCCTTGTGTGATTGAATTAACAACGTGATGCTGCTGAAGAATTGCAACTAAAAAATTTGATTGTGCCTGACATGGCTAAGTTGCCGTGCATATTTAAGCCTGTAAAACCTGTTTCTAAACCACGGTCAAAGACCGACTCATGACTGGTACTATAGGTGGTCTGCTTTAAATAGCCTTTTTGTGCATCTGAACTGCCACTATCTTTTTCAATCGCCAGTGCCTCAAAGCCAAAGTTACGAATCTGAATGGGATAGCCGTCCAAAAAGGTGAGTTTCATCGCTGTTTTATAGCCCGCGCTGGTGGTGACCGTTGTGCCATCTAGCTGAAATTTATCGATTGCGACAGTCCCTTGGATTTTTTTAAACACCAGCCAATACAAATTACCGCTGGCATCTTTACGATTACTCACATTAAAAGCCAAACGGCAAAACTCGTTACTTGCCCCATTACAGCTATATTCATAGGGAACTTCGTTGATATTACTCGGTAAATTATGATTCAAAGAAAAAGACCAACTTAAATCGGCTCCACCTTGCCCACGTATATTCGCCAGCTCAATCGGATCTAAAACCGCTAAATCTGCACGAGCCAATTGAGAGCCCAGCAACAATATGCTAAGGAGATATCGCTTCATTGTTTTGTCCTCACAGCCCTGTTGTGGTTATTTTTAAATGCTGGATGAGCATGCCATCAATCGCTGCAGAACCTAAATTGGTCTTGGTTCCTGTTGGTGTGACAAAACTAATGCCCACCGCATTATTGCTGGTATCGGCTTTTAAGAATTTATTGTTATTGCTAAAGCCAACCGTACCAATCGATATACTGCTGTGCGTGGCAGTGTTGCCCTGATAGGTCTGCCCCATGCTGATAGGGTCGCCACAATATTGCACATTACATGTAGATCCCTTATAGACCGAAGTTGCGCCACTTGCCAACGCGCTATAATCTGTATAAATCTGCTGGTAAACATTGGCTTTGTTTGGAATCCGGGTCAATTCAATTACAAAGTTCTGACCGTCTGCTGCGGTATCCACAATCAGCGGTTGATATACACTCCCCAAAACCAAGTTGATATTCGGACTATATAAAAATACCCCATCATTGGCGTTAAATGTCGGTGCTAGCGTTTTTGAAATGGCAGGGGTAGTTAAATCATTGCTAATATCGGTGGCTAATGTCTCTGCGGTGCTAATTCTTAAGGCTTTGGATGGATCTTCAGTGGTGGCTAATGTTGGATTATCATTGGTATTTAAACGGATTAAGGCCGCCAGACCTAGGGTATTGTTATACGAAGTCGGCAAAGATGAACTTGCCGCCCCTCCCAAAGTTTGGAACAGCTTCAAGTTGGAACCATTTAAGGACAACCCATTGGCAACCAGTTGTAAACGTAAGCGTTGATCTAAACCATTTAAATTGGCAGGTGCACCATTTTTGGCATCGACTGGTGCGGCAACCAAAGGGTTTCGTGCAAAGAAATCTCCCCATAAACCCAATTTAATATTATTGTCCGCTGCGGTATTGGCTGCACCATCCAATACATAAGGTGCTTCTAAGGATAAATAACTGAAATCTTGTGCTTCACCAGCAAAGTCATAGACCACCCGATTGGCTGTGGTACTGATTGATTTCACACTAAATACCCAGGGATTGGTTTCCTGTCCCCAGTTAAAGCCAAGGTTACTAAAACGAGAGTTAAGATTGCTATCGGATGCGGATAAAGCTAAACCATACAGAAATACATCTGCCTTTTTAGCACCTGCTGTTTTAGCAGTCTCTGAAAGTGGTCCTACAGGAATAAAACGAATAAAGCCCGTATCATAATTACGGTTGGCTAAACGGCTTTGGTTTTGTGCTGCGGTCAGTCCATCCTCAGCCGCCTGAAAGACCATTTTGAAATTTTCAGGCAAGATCGCAATTCCTTCTCCTGTAGCATTGCTCAAGACCTGATCGGAAAGTGCTTCTAAGGCAAAGCTAGACGAGCAACACAGTCCGATTACACTCGCCAGTAAAGTTTTACGTAAAATTGTCGTGTGCCGATCCGTCATCGCGACCTTCCTTGTTATGAGATGCTCCGCATCATTATTCTGTTCATCCTGGACTTGGTTATGCTTTGTTTTACTGTCAAATGCCGCCGTATACGGCTCATTTCACCAAGTCATTTTTCATCCTCATTATGCTGAATATTGACCCGATTGCAAAAAAAACTCGGAAAATGCAGGCTTTTTCCGATGAATGAAGTCGAACTATCCATATTTAAAAATGCGTTTGATGCTGGTTTTGATGCACAAAAAAAAACCTATTTGTTTCCACAAATAGGTTTTTCAAGAGGACTCATCAAGAAGCACTAAGCTTTCGGTAAGGTCACTCCAGTTTGTCCTTGGTACTTACCACCACGGTCTTTGTAAGAGGTTTCGCACACTTCATCACTTTCAAAAAATAGCATTTGTGCAACACCTTCACCCGCATAAATACGTGCAGGTAAGTTGGTGGTATTCGAAAATTCGAGTGTGACATGACCTTCCCACTCTGGCTCCAACGGCGTTACGTTTACAATAATACCGCAACGTGCATAAGTTGATTTGCCCAAACATACAGTCAATACATTACGCGGAATACGGAAATACTCCACAGTACGGGCTAGCGCAAATGAGTTGGGTGGAATAATACAAACATCGGACTCGATATCGATAAAACTTTTTTCATCAAAATGTTTTGGATCAACAATAGCCGAGTGAACATTGGTGAACACTTTAAATTCACGCGCACAACGAACATCATAGCCATAACTCGATACGCCATAAGAAATCAGCTTTTCGCCATTTTCATCAAAACGCACCTGATTTTCAGCATAGGGTTCAATCATGCCGTGCTTTTCGCTCATTTCGCGAATCCAACGATCAGACTTAATAGCCATTCTTTTATTTCCAAAAACTTCAAGCAATTCTTGCGCTGTACTTTAACCGAATTCAGCCTTAATGGAAATACGAACACCTCGCATGATGCGATCTTTCAAAATAGCAAACCATCCGAGATCGCATTAAATCATTTATAGACTGAGTAATGCGGAATAACTGAGGGGAATAGAAAAACTCACCAAAACAATGGATGCCGTTTTTTGTAGATTAGACTGGGTTAACCAACGAATCCGATTTGAGGCCAGAATTGAGCCAATAAAGGTCCATAAAAAAGCAATTGGAACAAGGACAATCAAAAACACCAGCATATGTGCGACATAGGCATCCATATTTTTCCACACTATGGCCGGAAAAATTGCAGAAGCAAACAACAATGCTTTGGGGTTTAATAATGTTGCAATAAAAAGCTCATACGCTCGAATCGATGGTTGGGTATAGCTTTCAACCACATCCGCAGTTTTCCATAATTTAATGGCTAAGAACAAGATATATGCTGCACTGAACAGCTTTAACAGCGTCGGAATTAAAGGATAGTGACGTGATACCGTGCCAATAATGACACCCCATAAGGTAATGGAAATCAGATATCCGAATGCCTCGGCAGGAATGAGGCGAAAAGACTTACGAATACCCACTTGTATCCCAGATGATGCAAGTAGAGTATTGGTTGGACCTGGGGTTAACAGCAATGAAACCACGAGTCCTATAAAGAAGAACGAAACCATACTCTCACCTCACACTTGAGTGAAAGAAATGTAGTTTAATTATTTCAATATAGCAAAAAAATTATTGTAAAGGAAAGCGCTAACCCTTCGAGTAAAAATACATTAAAGCATTTAAAATCAGACTATTAACTATAAAATTTGAGATAAAACCTCACGGTCATTCTGTAAGTATTTATTTCACCTTTAGCTTGAATTTTGTGTTTAAAGTCGCATTAAATATAAGGTGCAGACATCAATTCACTTATATTTTTAAGTTTATTTTCAGTTTTAAGCGCGAAACTTCAGCATATTTCCTTACAGCTACACAGGGAATTAAACTACCGTTTCACTCCCAAATCATGCACAATACCCTGTCCTGAAAAGCTAGTTTCATATGGCAAAGAAATTTTTCCAATCTTGGCTTCCCTCTCCTGAAAAAGTCAATCAATTGAAATTTATGCGGATTTTTGGTCAACGCACCTTAAATCCTGTGCTTTGGTACGTCAATCGAAAATCGATTTCTCAAGCAGTCTTTATTGGAACTTTTTGGGGTATTTTACCTGTTCCCTTCCACAGTGTTTTTATTGTACTTACTGTGCTGTTAATTGAAGTGAATCTACCGCTCAGCTTAACTCTGGCTTGGCTCTCTAACCCGCTCACAGTGGTGCCGATTTTATATTTGGGCTTTTGGCTGGGGAGTAAAATCTTTCAAGTCAATATGATTGATCAAGATATGATTTTGGGGGTATTACACCAAATTATTAACTGGATCAAAAACTTCGGGCATGGGCATATTGACATGCATCTGGCGAAAATTTTATTGACGGGACTGGTACTTGAGGCACTGTTGGCAGCCTGTTTATTTTATATTTGTACCCGCGTAATTTGGCGTTGGACTGTGCTGCGTAAATGGCATAAACGTCTGAGTCAGCATGAAGCACTAAAAGCCGCCCTTCAGATCAACCGCTTAAACCACAAAGACTCTTAAGCTAATGCTGTAAGCAAATTGCAGGGCTACTAGATAGGATATCTTGATGAAGATACCCTATCCGCCCGCAGCTTAAAAAATACGCGTCTTATCTTTTTCTGCTTTCGGTAATTTATCTGCAATTTTTTGCGCAATCGCCAAATAACTTTCCGCCGCCACATCGCCTGCAATCACTGACGGTTGTCCTGCATCTGCATTTTCACGAATTTTTGCATCTAAAGGCAAACGACCCAGCAATGGAATGTGGTATTGCTCCGCCAATTTATCTCCGCCCCCGGTTCCAAATATTTGCTCTTCAAAACCACAGTTAGAACAAATGTGCGTCGACATATTTTCAATTACACCCATCACTGGAATGTGGACGCGGTTAAATAATTCAATACCTTTAGTGGCATCCATTAACGCGACATTTTGTGGGGTGGTGACAATGACCGCACCTGTCACTGGAATACGTTGTGCCAACGTCAGTTGAATATCCCCTGTGCCTGGTGGCATATCAATGACCAATACATCCAAATCAGGCCATAAGGTCTGATTAAACAACTGCATTAATGCACCGGTAGCTTTTGGCCCACGCCACGCCACAGGCGTATTGTGGTCGCCAGTCAAATGACCAATCGATAATACTGCAAGTCCATAAGCATCTAATGGGACAAAATTTTCTGCCTCGATCATTGGGGTTTTGCCCGCATTGCCCAACATGGTTGGAATGCTAGGACCGTAAATGTCCGCATCCAAGACACCTACGCTCAAACCCAATTGCTGTAAAGCTAAGGCCAAATTGACTGTGGTGGTAGATTTACCCACACCGCCTTTACCCGAGGACACCAAAATCACATTTTGAATACGAGGGTGCTTCGGCACATCACGCTGTTGCGGTGCAGCTTTGGCAATTGGAGGATTGTTTGGATCAGGTTCAGCCGACGGAGTTGCTGAGGCATCCATCACAGGCGGTAACGTGCTTTTCGCACTCTGACTAGGTGTTGAGCAGCTTTCACCTTGCGCATGATCATGCCCACAACCACCCGATTTCTGCCCTGTCTTTTGTTGAATCACATGCATATTCAATTCTTGGATGCCACATTTCTCTAAGGCATCGGCCAAATCATCATGAATTTTTTGTAAATGATCTGCTTCTTCAGGATAGGTATTCATGGTGATTTGTAATACACGACCTTGAACATTGACTTGAGAAATACGATCTTTTAATGCCTGATTGGAATTCGGCAAAAGATAGTGCTGTAAAACCTGCTGGATTTCTTCTTCTTTCACCTCTTGTGCTGGTGAAAAAACGGATTTAAGTGAAGAAAGCCACGACATACATTTACTCCAAGTTTGGATATACAGCTGAATGCCCTAGTTTAACGGTTATTTGCAATCAGGTTAAGCGTTGTACGGGTTGAAGGATTGATCACAAGTAAAAAAACCAAGTAATTTTGTCAGATTATGAGCTAAAAATGATTTTCTAGACGCCAAGTTAGCACAGCGTGGGCTTTTGCCATGTTTAGCAGCCTACAGGATTAACAATTTTACTGCTGATGCCACTGAACATTGCAGACTAAATTAATTACAGCGCAATAAAAAAATCATTTTATTGATTGAACCGCGAGGTGTGCTTCATGAAATCGATATGGGTGTTATGTGCGGGTCTGGCTTGTGCACCTTGGGTCTATGCGCAAACCTATCCAGCTTCCAGTTTAAAAACCTCGACAGGCACTCTGCTGCATGTCGGTGACAGTTATCAAACCCTACAGGCTCGTATGGGGCAATCCCCGAATGCGATGCGCAGCGAAATTGTGACTAAAAATCAGCAATCGTATACCGCTTTGTACTATGTGTATGAACTTGACGGAAAGCGATATACGATTACGGTGATTGACAATCGGGTGACCAACATCGAATGGGAGAGCCTGAATCCCTAAATACATTTAACCTGCCGACTGAATCAGGCAGAGATTGTTAGAATTAAGATTGATCGTGATCATCTTTCTTAAATTTGCTTATAGCATCGGTCGCAGCTTTTTTAAGCTCATCAAATTTTTCTGTGGCTTGAACTTTCAATTCATCAAATTTAACTGAGGCTTCCTGCTTCAGTTCGGTGGCTTTGACTTTGGCTTCATCGAACTTATGACTGGCTTCGACTTTTAAATGCTCGAATTTTTCTTGAGCTTGATGCTGCACATCTGACCATTTGGCTTTGGCATCTTCAATGGTACTGTCAAAACCCGCATCTTCATTTTCCGCTTGCTGCTCATCCAATTTTTCTTTCACTTGATCCAGCTTTTGCTCGGCTTCAAGTTTGGCATCGGCAGCCGCGTGTTTTAAATCATCGACAGCTTTTTCACCTTCGAGTTGTGCTTCTTTGGCAGCATGTTTTAAATCATCACCCAACTCAGTGGCTTTATTTTTTAGCTCATCAATTTTATTTTCAACAGTCATTTTTACACCTTTTTCTGTTATGGCATCTACTTCTAGTTATACCGCGATCTGGATTGAATAAAATACAAAACAGCATATTGAAACAAAGACGCTACAGAATGTTGCGCTATGCCTCTCTAAGTTAAGACTGGTCTTGTTTTGATCGTCGCTCGGGTTTGGAGAAGGCATCAAACTTTAAGTTCAGCATGGCTTATTTAACCTAGTTTATTTAACCTGATTTATTTGACCAGTCACCTAGATAATATAGACCGATTTCAGCCTCAAAAGCAGATTGATCTGACAAATAAACAGGGCTGCACTCGATTTTTTGAGACTTCACTTCTAAAGTCGGGCTGGATTTAAAAAGAATTCACTGAATCCCTTATGCAACTTTGCAGTAACTAAGGTAAAATCAATGCCCTTGCATTGACTACGAATGAGAGAGTTATATCCGTGCGCAATATTTTAGTCACTAACGCCCTTCCATACGCCAATGGCCCCATCCATATGGGTCACCTGCTCGGTTATATCCAAGCCGATATCTGGGTTCGCGCCATGCGTGCAATGGGCCATGATGTGACTTATGTCTGTGCGGATGATGCTCATGGTACTGCAATCATGCTGCGCGCCGAAGCAAACGGCATTAGCCCAGAACAACAAATTGCCAATGTGCAAAAAGAACACATGCGTGATTTTGATGGTTTTGGTGTGCACTTCGATCACTATGATTCAACCCATAGCGACACCAACCGTGCCCGCGCTTCTGAAATTTATGTAAAAAACCGTGAAGCTGGCAATATTGCCGTACGTCCTGTATCACAACTGTTTGACCCTGAAAAAGGCATGTTCTTGTCTGATCGTTTCATTAAAGGGACATGCCCGAAATGTAAAGCAGAAGATCAATACGGCGACTCATGTGAAGTGTGTGGTACAACTTATAACGCCACTGAACTTCTCAATCCGAAATCAACCCTAAGCGGTGCAACACCAGTCGAGAAATCTTCAGACCACTACTTCTTCAAATTGCCAAACTTTGGTGAATATTTACAGAAGTGGACGCGTGATGAAGGTCGTTTACCTGTTTCGATTGCCAACAAGTTAGATGAATGGTTTGAAGCTGGTTTAGCCGATTGGGATATTTCGCGTGATGCACCTTATTTCGGTTTTGAAATTCCAGATGCACCCAACAAATATTTCTACGTTTGGGTGGATGCTCCAATTGGTTATATGTCGAGTTTTGAAAACTACATTAAAACCAAGCGTCCAGAATTAAGCTTTGATGACTTCTGGAAAAAAGACTCTAAAAATGAAGTCTATCATTTCATTGGTAAAGACATCGTTTACTTCCACGCCCTGTTCTGGCCAGCGATGCTTGAAGGCGCTAACTTCCGTACGCCATCAGGTTTATTTGTGAATGGTTTCTTAACCGTGAATGGTCAGAAGATGTCAAAATCTCGCGGTACCTTCATTAAAGCTGAAACCTATTTACAGCACTTAAACCCTGAATATTTGCGTTACTACTTTGCATCTAAACTGTCGGATAAAGTTGAAGATTCTGACTTGAATCTGGATGACTTTGTACAGAAAGTGAATTCTGACCTCGTGGGTAAAGTGGTCAACATTGCCAGCCGTTGTGCCAAATTCATCAACACCAAGTTTGATAATAAACTCTCTGCAACCTGTGCAGAGCCTGAATTGGTGCAAAGCTTTATTGATGCAGGCGATTCAATTGCCAAAGCCTATGAAGCACGTGAATTCTCGACTGCAATTCGTGAAATCATGGCGCTGGCAGATAAAGCCAACCAGTACATTGATGAGAAAAAGCCGTGGGCTTTAGCCAAAATTGAAGGCGAAGAACAACAAGTCCATGACGTCTGTTCGGTTGGGATTAACCTGTTCCGTCAATTGGCGGTTTACTTAGCTCCAGTATTGCCAACTTTAGCCGCGCAAGTTCAGGACTTCTTGAAATTAGAACGTTTTGACTTTGCTTCAGCTCAAACGGCATTGGTCGATCATGAAATTGCATTGTTCCAACCGTTAATGCAACGTGTAGACCCGAAAGCAGTAGCTGCGATGGTCGATGCATCTAAAGATTCTTTAGCAGCTGCGGCAGAAGCGCCTAAAGTTGAAAAGAAAAAAGAAAAGAAAGCTGAGAAAAAACCTGAGCCTAAAGTCGGTGAAGCTGTTTCTGAAAACAATGTAATTGGCATTGAAGACTTTATGAAAGTTGACCTACGTGTAGCGGAAGTTCTTGAAGCTGCAACGGTTGAAGGTTCTGATAAATTGCTTCAACTGACTTTAAATGTCGGTGAAGCTGAACCACGTAATGTATTTAGTGGTATTCGTGAGTTCTATCAACCAGAAGATTTAAAAGGCAAATTGGTGGTGATGGTGGCGAACCTTGCGCCACGTAAGATGCGTTTTGGTATTTCTAACGGTATGGTACTTGCAGCAGGTAATGGCGACGGTGTTTGGGTGATTTCACCTGAATCTGGCGCTAAACCAGGTGATAAAGTGTCTTAAGACTTAATTCTTAAGTAAAAAAGCCTCTACATTGTAGGGGCTTTTTTTCAATTTTTATAATATTAAAAGAGATGCTTAGGAAAGAATCGTGATTTCAACCTTTATAAGCCTCCTCTTTTATCTGATACAATTTAGGTATAAATTTTTCTTCTATTTTGTGTTTTTCAATTCCTTTTGCTTTTACTAATTTTTCATTAGTTAAAACTATCAATTTCTCAAACCAATCTTGTTCTTGTAAATATATTTTAGACTGCGAAATAATTTTATATCTATAATTAAGTGTATCTAATACGCTCATTGAATTTTTAAAGTTAATTTTACAGAGTTGATCTAAAAATTCTTCAACTTTGAAAGATTTTAATATTGGATAATCATAATATTGATTTGTAAGTTTTTCATAAAATGAATAAGTATCTGTCTGCATTAATTTGAGCAGTTCACTATATCTTTCAGAATTTTTTTCTAAGTATTTTTCTTTATATGCATCTGCAATTTTTTCTAAAAAAATTTTGAAAGTTTCCGAATCTCTAGCATACAATCCATATCCTCCTGATTGTTCACTAAGATCGAAATAACTTATACTTTTATGTCGATCATCAATTTCGACTATTTTTTTAAATCTATCTATAGCTTTACCGACTAATGGATCTATGGAAAAATATATTAATTTCTGTTCACTTAAATACACCAACATACTTAAAGTATGAAGAATAGCAGTAATGTCTGTTAATTCTAATTTTTCGATACTTTCTTTTGCTGTACTTACTAATTTTTGAAAATCTTCATCATTTAAATCTAGATAATGCCATAGTTTCCACCATATTGGCTTATCTTCTTTAAACCTAAAGTGTGCATCAAATAAATTAGTCTTAATCAACTCATCAGTAATAATATTTTTATTAAGAATTTGTTCCCACAGTTCTTTTGAAAAAATATATTCATTGAGACTCATTTGATATTTACGTTTAAATTTTTGTGCATCATTACCTTTAAAACCTGATATTGCTTCTGCAATTTTATCCTCAGGCTTTTTAGAGATTTCTCCCTCTAAATCAGGTCTAAAATTTAATATTTCTTTATGAAATATTCCTTTCTTGTTTTCTAGTGAAAGAATCAAAAATGCCTTTAAAATTTTTGCAAAAATCTCAAAATCAAAAACCTCTTTCCATTGAAAATATTCTTTTTTATAAAAACGCTCAAAATCAAAAATTGTTTGTTTAAAGGATCTTAAATTTTTATATCCAACTTGATTAAATACTTGTTTAATAAAATCAACATTTTTATTTAAAAGTTTTCTTAACTCTTCATTTTCAACTTCTTCAATAATACTTTTAATTGCTAAATCTTGATCTTCTATATATGTAAATGTTGCACCAATTAACTTTTCTTTTTTTCTAACGTATTCACTATTATCTTTATTAATTTCTTCTTCATTTGAGACTATAAGTGTCTTAATATTTTCCTGCTCTACAAAGTAATTAATGTAACCAAGAACTTCTTCTTTTTTTAATTCACAACGCTCTAAGTCATCAAAAACAAGAATAAAATTTTCATCAATTTTTAGGTAGTCTGGAAGATTTAAACTTGGTAGTTTAGCATTTACCGATACATCGGGTCTGGAATCACCATCTAAATCAACTTTTAAAGTCGCTTTCAATAAGCCCTTACCTAATTGCCCGATTAATTTTGCTCCTTTACTACTAAGAATTGGATGTATGTTTTTAAAAATTAATTCATCAATATCCGAAGTTTTTGAGATCCCATTTAAGCTTACATAACAGATCTTCCTTTTATCGTCTTCCTTTTTTTCCAGATATTGTTTTACAAACCAAGTCTTTCCACTCCCCCAAGCTCCATTCAACAGAACTGCATATTCGAACTTCTTTTTGCCATCAAAATAATAATCTAAATACTCTTCGATATGCTTATTTGGAGCTGAAATCCAATTTTCTTGTGTCATTATATAAAGAACCTAATCATAAAGTTTTATAAAAAATAACATAATTTTTTTAAAGCTCATCTGTAAATAGTTTAAATAAGCCTTTCAAAAACAGATGAAAAAAAATAGTTTACATGCTAAAAAATAGACAATTCAACAACTTTCGCGAAACTTTATAAATGAATAAATTACTTAATTCCGCCTTAATTAGCTCTTGTCTTATTAGTTGTTCTGCCTTTGCCACTTCCCCACCTGCCCCAATCCAACAACAAAAACAGGTTTCAGGCTATTACCAATATCAATCAGGACATACCCAAATTACGGCACTACTTGATGGCACAAATTTCATGTCACCAACTCTATTTAAAGGGCTTTCTGAACAACAAGTTCACGAGATTTTAAAGAAATACTATGCAGATCAAGAGAAAGGCGTACAAACCTCAATAAATGCCTTCTTGGTAAATACAGGACATTCACTGGTGTTGGTGGATAGCGGTGCAGCCAGCTGTTTCGGGGCTCATTTAGGTTCGGTAGTCAGTAACTTAAAAGCCTCTGGCTATAAACCCGAACAAGTCGATGCTATTTTACTGACCCATCTACATCCAGATCATGTCTGTGGTATCAGTAAAGAGGGTAAAGCAAACTTTCCAAATGCCACGGTCTATGTTTCTAATGATGAAGCCAATTTCTGGCTAAATCCAAAACAGGTTGAACAACTCCCTAAAGAAAAACAAGCTGGCTACTTGGGGACTGTCGAAAAAATTAAACAAGCCCTAGCACCATACCAAGCTCAACAACGCTTCAAAACGTATAAACTGGGCGATCAAGTTCAGGGCTTTAAAGTGATTAATACTGCGGGACATACCCCCGGGCATTTTAGCTATGAACTAAAAACCAAAGATGAAAGCATCGTTTTTATTGGCGACATTGTCCATTCACATACGGTGCAATTTGATCATCCTGAAACCGCCATTGAATACGACATTGACCCGAATAAAGCCGTGGCCACACGCTTAAAACAATTTGCGGAATATGCAAAAGGCGGACAAACCATTGCAGCACCCCACCTCCCATTCCCCGGCATTGGGCATATTTATTCAGCCGATGGCAAAAGTTATCAATGGATTCCTGTGCATTTTAAGGACTAAGCAATCTCGCTTGCATCAAGCATAAAAAAAGCGACCCCTCTGGTCGCTTTTTATCCCTTCACTTTTTATTTCATACCAAAAATCAATTTAAGTCCAAGCAGTGTCATCACCCCACCTGCAACACGGTCAAAAATAGCTTTCGATTTTAAATACACCTTACGCGGACCTTCAGCGGATAATGCCACTGCAACCAAGGAATACCATCCTGCATCAATAAAGAAGCACAGCATTGGTAACACCACATAAAAATAGGTTGGAATATCTTTCGGCAATAACGCAGTAAAAATACTGGCCAATACAATCGCAATTTTCGGGTTACTCATTTGGGTAATTAAGCCTAAACGATAAGCTTGTTTATAACTCATCGGTTCAGTTCCACCCTGAGGACTGTCCATCGGCTCTTTGGCATGTTTAATAATTTTAAATGCCAGCCAAAGCAAGTATAAACCGCCACAGATTTTTAAAGCCAGATATGCCGAAGGCACGGCCAATAAAATTGCCTGCAAACCCATGACCGCCAGTAAGCCAAATAAAGCAGCACCTGTTCCTGTGCCGAGTGCGGTAAACAGGCCATGTTTACGTGAAATTGCAATCGAGTTTTTCGCGACATAAATGAACGTCGGTCCTGGGCTAATTGCACCCAACATTAATGCTAAGGTAATTGAACCTAAAATAATGAGTGATTCCAAAAAGCACCTCGATAGATTGGTACAGGAAAAAAGGTGCACTATTTTAGTCCAAAAATGCACCAAAACCTACCAAAAGATTGCGCTATTTTTTATTCATTTCAAGTTGTTCACTGTTCGTATTTTTAATTTAATCGTTTTAAACTATTATTAAAATACACTTGTAAAGTATTTCACGTTCTGCACTAGAATTTACAATAGTAGAGTAAAAACTAAATTATTTATTAATTTCAATTGTTTAAAATAATAACACAAGATCTGCAAAAGAAATTACAGCATATATTTTCTCCATAAAACCCGTATTTCGATCAATATTTAACATCAATTTTTCATACTTAATTTATAGATTTTTTCTATACATAATCACATACTAAAAATATGGCTTTATTTTACTTTCTGATATAAAACGACAAATGAGGGTTCATCCATGCCGAATAACAAGACATTCGAGGCTCAACACACACATCTATGGATTATTGGCGGAGGCATTGCCGGAATGGCTGCTGCGGCCTTTGCCATTCGTGATGCTCAAGTCCCTGCAAAAAATATTCACATTTTAGAAGAATTAAATATTACGGGTGGTTCAATGGATGGCGGGCACTCCCCTGAAGCTGCGCATGCTTGGGTCACGCGTGGCGGGCGTATGCTGACCGATGAAACCTATTTGTGTTTATGGGACTTATTTTCCAGTATTCCATCTTTAGAACATCCAGAAATTTCAGTGCGTGAAGAATGTCGTGAATTCAATGCTCAGGTGAAGACCCATGCCCGCGCACGTTTAATTGATGCTGAACATCATATTTTAAATGCAGAAAAACTGGGGCTGAATAATTTGCATCGGGCTCAAATGCTCCGCCTGTTGGCTTCTAAAGAAGAACGGATTGGCAGTCGACGCATTGATGAGTTTTTTGATGACAGCTTTTTTGACAGTAATTTCTGGCGTATGTGGCGAACCACTTTTGCCTTTCAAAAATGGCACAGTGCTGCCGAATTAAGACGCTATTTCTTGCGTTTTATTCAAGAATTGCCGCGTATTCATACCTTAGCTGGGGTTAAACGGACCAAATATAATCAATATGATTCCATGATTTATCCCTTACAACGCTGGTTGCTCGAACAAGGTGTCGATGTCCGCTTTGGTCACTATGTCACAGATGCAGATTTCAGTACTGACGCCCTTACTCAGCAGCGACGCGCTACTCGGCTGTATGTCACTTTACCTGAAGGGACTGAGCAGATTGAATTAAAAACACATGATCTTGCGCTGTTTACCTTAGGTTCTATAACTGCAGACTCGCGTTATGGCGGTAATGATGATGTGCCTGAGTTAATTCGTGATCGACGAGATCATGGCTGGAGTCTATGGGAAACCCTATCCAAAAAAGCACCGGACTTTGGGCGTCCGATGAGCTTTTATGGCAATGTCGATGAACATAAATGGGAGTCCTTTACCCTGACCATGAAAGATGATGTATTGCTCAATCGCATTATTGACTATACCGGCAATCAACCTGGTACAGGGGCACTCATGACTTGGTTTGAATCGGGTTGGCATTTGTCGGTCGTGGTTCCGGCTCAGCCACACTTTGCCAATTTACCCGAAGGTACTTTTACCTTATGGGGCTATGGTTTCCAAATTGATCATCAAGGTGATTATGTTGCAAAGCCCATGAGTGCCTGTACAGGTAAAGAAATTCTGACTGAACTGATACATCAATTCGGCTTTGCGGATATTTTGGATCATGTTTTGGCCAATACCGACGTAACAACAGTGATGATGCCGTATGCTTCGGCTTTATTTGCCTGCCGCAAACCGGGGGATCGTCCCTTGGTGATTCCACGTGGTGCGCAAAACTTTGGGTTCTTAGGACAATTTGTTGAACTGGAAGATGATGTGGTCTTTACCGTGGAATACTCGGTTCGTGCTGCCATGCTGGCCATTTATGCGTTTTTTGCAGTCGATCGGGACATTCCTGAAATCTACAATGGCTTACTTGACCCGAAAGTGGGACTGAAAGCATTAGAAGCTGTATTTCATTAAACTTTGCAGCGAAACAAAGAGCATCCTTGAGATGCTCTTTGTTATATTGCAGTAAGATAAAGTTGCTTGCCACAGCTTAAGGTTGCTGTACAGCAGAATGCCGTGTTTGCTCTCGCGCAGTAATTTGATAATCATGCTCTGCCACAGGTACTCCCCCAATAATTACAGTTCTTAATGCCGTTTTCGGCTTATTCAAATCGTCCTTTACATCGCACGCGGTAAGGCATCCTGCCAAAATGCACATCAGTACGAAGGATATATTTTTCATCACATCCTCACTTTTCTTTCTTATTGTTTATTCAGCATAGCACTTTTCATTTTGCGATCCCACTAACTTTGTTACAACTCTTATCGCGAAGTAAGCAAGCATAATTCAATCGCAGTAAAATAGAAGATGGTGTTTTTCTACGCGAAAAGACTGTACATAAAAAATATAAAAATAAAGTGCTTAGGTCCGTATTACAAAAACTTACAGACTGTAATATTTACAACGGACAAAAATGTCCGTTAAATATAATGATCTCCTCTCCTCCCAAAGCCACGCTCATGAGCATTCGTCAACAACGTGCCGTACAAAACCGTGAAGAATTGCTTGCCGCAGCCATTCAGGTCTTTCGTACGCATGGCATCAATGCGCCCTTACAGATGGTGATTGATGAAGCCAAAGTAGGACGTGCCACTTTTTATCGTAATTTTGCCGATCGTCGCGCTTTGGTAATTGCGTTAATGGAACAAGCACTTGAACGGCTTGCTATTAAGGCGGAAGAATTTTCTCGATATGATGATGGGTTTATTCGCCTGATTCAAAACCATGTCTATAACTTGCCGTATTTAACAGCACTGATGGAATATTGGCGGGTGATTGAGCGGAATGATCCGATCATGGTCGACATTTATGCACGTCGTGATGCGATTTTGCAGCCCTTAATTGATCGTGCCATTCAGCATGGCGTCTGTCGTACAGATTTGACCACCAAAGACTACGCCATGATTACCGCTATTTTGCGTACTTCTTTTCAAGGTTTAACCGATACCGAACAGCAGTTATTGGCACAACGGGCCATTGAACTGCTACTGCATGGTATTCGAGCCTAAAGGATGAATCGTGATGACTCAGCCTCCTCGCTTACTCGAACCTGCACCCGACTGGACGCCAGAGGAAAAACCGACTCTGCCAGGCTCTCCAGCCGTCATTGCGCATTCCACACCTAAACGTCTGGTCTATTTCTTTATTGGCTTATTTGTCGCGCTTTCAGCCAGTTTAAGTAATGGCTTTATTACCGCCAATTTACCTTTGATTCAAGGGGAGTATGCCTTAACACCGTCTGAGGTGGCATGGATTCCTGCCGCTTATGTCATGGCAAATGTCAGTGCCAATCTGATTTTATTTAAAGCACGTCAGCAGTATGGCTTACGGTTATTTTCAGAAATTGGACTGCTGGTTTTTATTGCGGTGCTGGTTTTGCATTTATTTGTACATACCTTTGAAATGGCCATCTTTGTACGCTTTATCAGTGGCATGGTCGCCGCGCCACTCAGTTCATTAGGCATGTATTACATTATGCAGGCCTTTAAACGAGAAGATTTTGGGCGCAGTATTTATCTGGCTTTGGGATTCCAACAGTTAGGGCTTCCTTTGGCTTGGATCATTTCACCTTACCTGATTGATGTGAACAACTGGAATGTGCTGTACACCTTTGAAATTGGCTTGGCATTGTGCTGCCTTGCAATGGTGGTATCGCTCAAACTGCCGCGCAGTTTACGCGTCGCCGTGTTTGAAAAACAGGATTTCTTGACCTTTGCCCTGCTGGCACCGGGCTTTGCCCTGCTCTGTATTGTCCTGACTCAAGGTCCAATTCTGTGGTGGTTTGAAGTGAAATGGCTGGCTTACCTGCTGATTGTAGGTTTCAGCTTAATTGTGATCGGATTAGTGTACGAACATTATCGGGTCAATCCTCTGATTATGACCCGTTGGTTGGGGACGGCCAGCACCCTTCGCTTCATTATTGGTGCATTTGCGATTCGCTTTTTAATGTCCGAGCAAAGCTATGCCGCGGTGAATTTCTTAAAAACCATGGGCATGGGACCTGACCAGTTTGTTCCACTGTATAGCATTATTTTTTTCGGCATTGTGGCGGGTACCCTGTTTAGTGCCATCACTTTTGCACGTGAACGCATCATCTGGCATTTGCTGTTTGCAGAAGTTCTGGTGTTAATTGCCTGTGGCTTAGATTTTCATCTGACCAGTGACATACGTCCTGCCAATTTTTATTTAAGCCAATTTCTGGTTGGCTTTGCCAGTGGGGTATTTATAGGACCACTGCTGGTCACCGGTATTTTAAATGCTATGCAAAAGGGTCCTGCTCATATTGTCACCTTTGTGGTTTTGTTCTCTGCCACACAAACCTTTGGTGGCTTGGTCGGCTCCTCCTTCTATTCGACCTATCAGCAAATGCGGACGCAAGACTATCGAGCAGAAATGATTCGTCAATTGCCTGAAACCGACCCACTGATTGCCCAGCGCATTTTGGCCTATCAGCAAAGTTCACGCAGTTACACACTGGACCAAAGTTTGGAACAGCAACAAGCATTAAAGAATTTGAATCAAGTGGTCACTCGTGAGGCACAGGTGCGTGCCTATAGCGATGTGATTCGCTTAAACGGCATCGTGGCCTTACTGCTGCTGTTATGGGGCATCATCCTGATTGCCCGTAATCAATATCAGTTACGACAGCAGAATAAAACGCTCAACGCTTAAGCCAGTCTGACCAAATTTATAGAGTAATTGTTATGTCTGAAGATCAAAAAAACACAACCGCTTCCGCAACCCCGAGTTCAGGGCAGTCAGCGACTGTGCCGCAAGCACCAGCCGCACCGCCACCAAGCAAACTGATTCCAACGGCGAAGCGCACGCTCATGCTGATGTTTCTGGTGTTGTTGGTAGGCATTACCATTATTTTATGGGCTTGGAAAATCGGACCGTTTGACAGTGCCATTGAATCGACCGACAACAGTTATATCAAAGGCAAAACTACGGTGCTGTCTTCGCAGATTAATGGCTATGTGAAAGATGTTTTGGTCAGTGATTTTGATCATGTCAAACAAGGCCAAGTGCTGATGCATATTGATGCCACCACCTATGATCAAAAGGTTACACAGGCAGAAGCGGGCGTGGATCAGGCGCAGAATAATCTCTCTAACCAAACCCAAAGTATTGCACAGCGCAAAGCTGATATTGTGGCGGCAGAAGCCAAAGTCGAACAAGCACGTGCAGCTTATGCCTTGTCCTTGACCCAACAAAAACGCTATCAGCAATTGGGTAACTCTGGCGCAGCCTCCAAATCAGAACAAGATAAAGTCATCGCGGATACGCAAAATAATTTAGCCTTATTGCAACAAGCTCAGGCTAATGTGCAGGTTGCTCAAGAAGCATTGAAAACCGCACAGGTGGCAGAAACTGGCTTAAAAGCTCAAGTCACCAATGCGACCGCCCAACTAGATCAAGCCAAAACCACCAAAGACTACAGCACCATTACCGCACCAATGGATGGACAGCTGGGCGAAGTGAATCCTCGCGTTGGGCAATATGTGGCTGCGGGCACGCAATTGCTCTATTTAATTCCACAGCAAACTTGGGTCACTGCGAACTTTAAAGAAACCCAGATAGCCAACATGAAAATCGGGCAAAAAGCTTGGTTCACGGTAGATGCACTGAATCATCAAAAATTTACAGGTCATGTGGAACAGATTTCCCCTGCTGCAGGTTCTGAGTTCAGTGTGCTAAAAGCCGATAATGCCACGGGTAATTTCACCAAGGTCGTACAACGGATTGCGGTACGAATTTCGATCGACCCCAATCAGTCTGGCATGGAAAACTTAAGACCGGGGATGTCGGTCATTAGTTCGGTTGACACCCGTTCAACACAGCGCTAATTGCAGCGCTGTGATAGCTCAATTCACGTATAATTTATGCTAAACCTGTTAGATGAAGCCACCATGTTTGACCAGATTGCTCAAGCCATTCCGTATCAGCACATTTCCGTCTATGGCTATCAACTTTGCATCAAGCGTTTAGATCAGGTTCATCCGCAGATTTCAGGCAACAAGTTTTTTAAACTCAAGTACAATCTGTTGCAGGCACAGCAGCAAGGCTATAAAAAGCTGCTGACTTTTGGCGGAGCCTATTCCAATCATATTGCTGCCACAGCCTATGCTGCACAGTGCTTTGGCTTTGACAGTCTGGGAATTATTCGCGGTGAAGAACTCGCGAGCAGACCGCTGAATCCAACCCTTTTGCATGCACAGCACATGGGGATGCAGCTGCAATTTGTTTCACGTGAATCCTATCGACACAAGCACAGCCCGAATTATCTGTCGCAACTGCAACAAGATTATCCTAAGTATTATGTAATACCCGAAGGCGGTACCAATGCGCTGGCAATTCAAGGTTGCCAAGAAATATTAACTGCCGATGATCGTGAAAATTACGATGTCATCTGTTGTGCCGTGGGTACTGGTGGCACCATCACGGGGCTGATTGAAGCCAGTCATCCTCATCAACAAGTCCTCGGGTTTTCCGCCTTAAAAGGCAATTTTTTAAGCCATGAAGTCCAACAACTCACCCCAAAAACCAACTGGAAAATTACTGATCAGTTTTGTGCGGGTGGTTATGCCAAAACCACGCCTGAACTACTGCAATTTATTGCTGACTTTGAGCAGCAATACCAGATTCCTCTTGAACAGGTGTACACTGGCAAAATGCTGATGGGAGTGTTTAGCCTGCTACAACAAGGCTATTTCCCTGCGAATAGCCGTATTTTGCTGATTCATACAGGGGGCTTACAAGGTCGATCAGAAAAAATCGGCTCCGACTAAAATGCGCCAAGAAAATACTCTATAATGCCCTGCTTTTATCTCCCGTGAGTTTGTCATGTCTACCCCTCATTATGATGTCCTTGTTTTAGGTGCAGGTGCCTCTGGTTTGATGCTGGCATATATGGCAGCTCAGCGTGGACGTAAAGTACTCGTGGTGGAAAAAGCCAACAAAGTCGGCAAAAAAATTCTGATGTCGGGTGGTGGTAAATGCAACTTCACCAACTTGGATGTCGAACCGAGCCACTATATTTCCCACAATCCGCATTTCGTGATTTCTGCGCTCACCCGCTATACCAACTGGGACTTTATTGGACTGGTGTGTAGCTATGGCATTGAATATGAAGAGCGTAAACACGGACAATTGTTTACCCTGAAAGGTGCCAAAGAAATTCTGTCCATGTTGCTGGCGGAATGTGAAAAAACTGGCTTGGTCGAGATAAAAACCAGTTGTGAAGTCAAAGCCGTCCAAGCGGTTGAGGGACAAGGTTTTCAGGTTGCCACCAACATCGGCTACTTTACTGCTGAGTCCGTAGTCGTCGCTTCAGGTGGCTTGTCGATTCCTACTTTAGGCGGGTCTGGCATTGGCTATGAAATTGCCAAGCAATTTGGGCATCATGTCTATCCAACCCGTGCAGGTTTAGTGCCATTTACCTTCTCCGATCATTTTAAGGAAGTCACCACTAAACTGAGTGGAAATGCAGTTGATGTGACTTTATCCAATGACTTGAACAGTTTTACCGAAGCTCTTTTGTTTACTCATCGTGGTCTGAGCGGACCAAGCTCGCTGCAACTCTCTAATTATTGGGATGTTGGACAAAGCTTCCAGATCAATTTTTTACCTTATCTGGATATGCCTGAATATTTAAAGCAAAAGAAAGCGCAACAACCGAAAGTTTTACTTCGTACCCTATTCACCGAACATTTACCGAAAAGTGTCGTGATTGAATTGCAGAATTTAATTTGGCTGGAACATGCCGATACCGCAATCGGTAATTTAAGTGATGAAAAACTGCAACACATTGCAGAACGCTTACAGGGCTTTGAAGTCAAACCCTCCGGAACTGAAGGCTACCGCACGGCAGAAGTCACTTTAGGTGGGGTGGATACCACTGAAGTTTCCTCGAAAACGATGGAAAGTAAAAAACAGAAAGGCTTGTATTTTGTTGGTGAAGTTCTGGATGTCACAGGGCATTTAGGGGGTTATAACTTTCAATGGGCATGGTCATCTGCCCATGCCGCGGCACAATACGTTTAAAAATAAAAAAGTGGTGTTTATGAAACACCACTTTTTAATATCTTGATGCTCTAAATGAGCTTAAATACGCCCCCAATCTTATTCCAAATAATCGGTACGCAATAAATTAATTCGTGAATTTCGGTGCATACGCTCAATGGTTTTTTGCATTTTGATTAACTGTTGCTGCTCAATATTCAGCAGGTCTTCGCGGCTTTGATTTAAATGCGTCAATAATAATTTTAACATGTCATTCTCCGTCATTTTTGTCTTTATACGTCCAAGTATCGTTTATAAATATTGCAGCCGTATTAAACTAAATACTGATTTATGCTGAATATTTTATATAGATAACATAACCCTTTTTAAAAAGCGATGCTCTCAGCTAAAAGTATAAGAAGAATTATGGCACTGAATCATCTGACGGGATCGTTGCTGGCTCTGCAATATGGGTGGAGTGAAAAATAAACGTATAAGCACTGGCCATAAAACCAATACTGATCCCAGCAATGATAATCAGTGCGAAGCACTGATGCGGGGCTTGGCTTAGGAATGATTAAATTCATTATTAAAAAAAGATCGATCAGCCTGAGCATGATCGATCTTAATCCACTTGAACACGTTATTTCGGGTCATCTTTTGGTTGAATATCCACATCTTGCTCAGCTTCGCCAGTAGAACCATAGGGGTTATTTAAAGGCTTATCTTTCGGATCGACTACGAGTTCATCTGGCACCACTTGCTCATTTGAAGACTTCGAATGAGCTTCGGAGGGCATCGAACTTGTCATCATCGGTTCTATTTTAATATGCGATTGAGAATTGGGCTGTTTGGCCTGTTTTTTTGCACAGTCGATTAAATCGGTCAGTACGCGTTCCGCAGGCTGACGTCCACCCAAACCAAAGGCCAAGGCAAAGGCCACAGCCACTGCACCCAAGGTCAAACCAAAGGCCAAATTTACAATGGAATCGGCGATGCCCATGGCTTTCAAGCCCATCGCAATCACCAAGCCCATAATGAGCACACGCACCAAGTTCGCCAGCCACACTGAACTTTGATATTCACCGCGTTGCACAATATTGGCAACCAAATTGGCAAGCCAGAAACCAATCACCAGAATCACAGCACCCAGCAAGATATTGGCACCAAATTGGATAAACATCGAAATCAACAGGCTGACTTGTTCCAAGCCCAATCGGTTTGCGGCTTCTGAGACCGCAAATAGCATGGTAAAAAAGACTATTAAATAGCCCACTAGGCATGAAATTTTGGTATGACCTAAAAAGCGCTGAATATCTAATTTGGCGGGTAGATCATCTACCCCAGTTCCAGCCACCACATCGACCACTAGATTGGCCACAAAACGGGATACCACATAGGCAATAATCAGGATTAAACCCGCCGCAATAATCTGCGGAATTGCATTCATGATGTCATACAACATTGCTGTTGCAGGTTGCGAAATTGAATCGATTCCCAATGCTTCAAAGGCGATAATCAAGGCGGTAATAATGATGATCGCAAACACAAATGAGCCTAACACTTGCGCCAAATTCGAGTTTTTAAATAGCCCTATTTTTTGGGCTTGAGCCTGCAAATCTAAACTGCGTACCAAGCCCTCGATAATGCCTCGAACGAGTTTTGCCAGTATATAACCAACAAATACAATCACGATGGCAATAAACAGATTAGGTAAATATGAAATAGCTTCATTCAGCATATTTTGGATTGGGAACAACAACCCGTTGAGTCCCAAAATTGACAGGACAATTGGTAAAAATAATAACAGGATCAGCCAATACACGATTTCACTGATGTTTTGGCTGATAGAACTGACACCGACATCTTCGCTGAGTTTTTCATCTAGCCGAGTCCGATCCAGTAATTTTTTCAATCCAACTTTGACCAGATTCGCAAAAATCCAACCGATAAATGCAATCGCAGTAGCAGCCAACAGCTGAGGAATAAACAATAAAAATTGTTGAATCATACTACTGAACGGACCACTGACACTGGTCAGGTTCAACGCATTGAGAGCACCTATCACAGCAATTAACAGGACAATCCAAAACACGATTCTAGAAACAATATTTTCTATATTGGAACGATGCCCAGTTGCGCCTGAAAGTTTTTGATTGGTACCTAGTTTGGATAACACCTTCTTCACCGCTGCCGCGATAACCAAGGCAATGACCCAACCGATGAGCAAAATTGCAACGGCCGCTAATATCGGATAAAACTGATCCCAAAAATACATGCCATTCATTTCAGGATTGCGCATCCCACCGTCAAAAAAGTCATTCATGTTTTTTCCCTCTTCTTATTTCTGCAAAATGCATTGCTCTTAAAGAGCTTGATTGTTGTATTGATGAAAATGCGGAGGTACTCATTCACCATAAAATTTGTACTTTTTTTAAGCAATACCGATATGCAGAATTACAACAAAAGGGTACATTCCAATAGCAAAAAGACCCTAACTTCAAAAAAGTTAGAGTCTTTTATATTTTAAAATTCATTAACTTATACAATAAGTTTCAACTCAAGCGAATATCCCTTTTAACTACTGCATCGAAACTCGTCCTCTATTAAGTTATTTCGAAGACAATCCCCTTTGCACGTGATTAGCTTGGTGTTCCACTTGAGAGCATGTACACCACTAGCGCTACAAAAAATATACCGACTAAGATAAGCATGTATACGGGTAAGCGTTTTTTTTGTCTTATTTCTTCAGCACTCGTGACATGAGGCGGTTTATTGAAATCATGTACCATGTTCCCCTCACTAAATTTGTTCCTTGTTGAATTTTTATACTAGCAACAAAAACTACAACGTTGTGTGAAGAAGCATTATGAGATCGTGAACACTTGTAAATCATCTGTAAAAGAGCAGCTTAGCCTGTGCTTTTCTGCATTTTTGTTCGTGCTAGAAAATCCCATGCTGTAACTTCGGCTGCCCCTGTTCAATCACCATTGCATGCTCATCCTTTAAATTCACACCTGAAAATTGCACCTGTTTTGATTTACGCATCAGTGCCATCAGGCGTTGTACTGCGGTTATCTCATCTAAACCTGCTGGGCGCACATTGGAAATACAGTTGCGCATGGCATCATGACAGCCCTTTTGTGCTTGCCAAGTGTAATAAATCCCCATACTGTCGGGTGAGCTTAAGCCTGGGCGTTCCCCAATCAGCATGACCAGCATTTGCGCTTGTAAAATTTGTGCAATTTCATCCCCCAAAGCCACACGGCTGCCTGTAGCCACCACAATTGGAGCCACTGTCCAGCCTTGTTCCTTGCACGCCGCAAGGAGTTTTTCAACAAAACTTGCCGCATTATCTTCTATCGCACGGGCAGACAAACCATCCCCCGCGACAATCAAGACATCATAGTGCTGCTTTAGCACAGCCAAATCTTTTAAGGTCTGACGCGATGGTTCTGAAAGCTCTCGTCCTAAATCTGGGCGTTTCAGATAAGTATCTTTATCGACTGCACAACTGCTGACCTGCACAAAAGAGAGCTGCTGCTGGTGCAACTGCTGACTCAAAATGTCTACATCTAAAGGTTTTAAAACAGCATCCTTAGCTTGGGCATGTGCCAATTGGAATTCCAGTAAAGGACGCGTAGGCAAACTGCCTCCGGTTCGTCCCAAGGCAATACGAGCATCGGTAAATTGCTTCAGCTTATCCCAACTATTTTGTTCAAAATGCTGAGGATATTGAATATCATGCTGTAGTTTCATGTGCTTCCCCCCCAACTAAGACATTAACAAACGTGAAAATTTTGTCGGCATCTGCTGTGGCCATTCCAATCTTGAACTGTGTTGTTTTAAGATGCCCTGTTGCTCTAGCCAGTCAGCAAATTCAGGGGCTGGGGACAGACCCAATAATTGTCGAATGTATAAGGCATCATGAAATGACGTGGTTTGATAATTCAACATCACATCATCCGAGCCAGGAATCCCCATAATAAAGTTAATCCCGGCATTGGCGAGTAAGGTCAAAAGCACATCCATATCATCCTGATCAGCATCGGCATGATTGGTATAACAGATATCACAGCCCATCGGCACACCCAGCAACTTGCCACAGAAGTGATCTTCCAAACCTGCGCGTATAATCTGTTTGCCGTTATATAAATATTCGGGACCAATAAAACCGACCACGGTATTGACTAAGAACGGTTGATACTGTCGAGCCACGGCATAGGCTCTGGCTTCGATGGTTTGCTGATCTACCCCATGATGGGTTTGACTCGACAGCGCACTGCCCTGACCTGTTTCAAAATACATGACATTCTGCCCCACCGTACCACGCTTCAGGCTCAGGGCAGCCTCATAGCCTTCTTGCAGTAAGGCCAAATTAATCCCGAAAGCATGATTGGCTTGTTCCGTACCGGCAATCGACTGAAACATCAAATCAATCGGGACATTTTGATTGGCCAATTGAATACCCGAGCTGACATGAGTCAATACACACGATTGGGTTGGAATATCGTATTCGTGGATGATGTAATCCAACAGTTTTAAAAGTTCAGACAGGTTCTGCAAGTTATCCGTGGCTGGATTAATGCCAATCACGGCATCGCCATTGCCATACATCAGTCCATCTAAAATACTGGCGGAAATCCCCAACACATCATCGGTAGGATGATTGGGCTGTAAACGGGTTGATAAATGCCCTTCTAAACCGATGGTATTGCGAAATTGGGTAACCACACGGCATTTCTTTGCCACCAATATCAAGTCTTGATTACGCATGATTTTACTGACCGCTGCGACCATTTCGGGGGTTAAGCCCGCCTGCAGCACCGTCAATTTTTCTGTGGTGGCATCGGCACTTAGTAACCAATTCCGTAAATCCCCCACTGTAAAATGCGAGATAGGATAAAAGGCTGCTGTATTATGCCCATCCAAGATTAGTCGGGTTACTTCATCGTGTTCATAAGGAATCAGGGCTTCGTTTAAAAACTGCTTTAATGGTACATCGGCCAAGCACATTTGTGCAGCGACCCGCTCTGTAGCATCGTATGCAGCAATGCCTGCAAGCTGATCGCCCGAACGCTCAGGGGTCGCCTTGGCCATGAGGGTTTTTAAATCTGAAAAAACATAGTGTTGATTGGCAACATGAATCCGATAAATCACCGTCCAACTCCTTATGAATTAAGTTCTTGTTCTGCAGCTTGTATATTGGCAAACTCTTCTTCTGGGGTTCCTGCCACCAAGTGATAACGGCTATACAATAAAAAGTAGGCAATCAATACCGCATAAATCCCTGCTGCCATAAACCAGACTTTAGGGTCGACCACAAACCCCGCCACTGTCGCAATGGCTGCCAATAACAACGCAATCGATGCGGTCACGACACCTCCAGGGGCTTTATAGGGACGTGGCATATTGGGTTTGGCAATTTTCAGTTTGATATACGCCATCATCATTAATACATAGGAGATGGTCGCACCAAACACTGCCATCAAGATCAGTAAATCACCTTCACCAGATAAAGACAGCATAAACCCTATTATTCCTGGAATAATAATCGCCAGATGGGGTGCATGGTTTTTATTTGTTAATGAAAGTTTCTTCGGCAAATAGCCCGCACGGGATAAGGCAAAAATCTGGCGCGAATAGGCATAAATAATTGAGAAGAAACTCGCAACTAAACCAGCCAATCCGACAAAATTAACAAAACTGGCCAGCCCCGTGTTTTCTCCATAAACCAGCTTTAATGCATCAACCAACGGAGCACCCGACTGTTTCAGAGCATCTGCCCCAGCAGCCCCTGCACCTAAAAATAAAATCGCTAATGCAAACACCGCCAAAATCAACATCGAACCGATCAAACCACGCGGTAAAGATCTGTGTGGATCTTTGGCTTCTTCGGCAGCCAATGGCACGCCTTCGACCGCCAGAAAAAACCAGATGGCATAAGGTACTGCGGCCCAAATTCCCAAATAGCCCATCGGTAAGAACGTGCTTGCGCCTGCAGCTTCGGGATTGACTGGAATATTGAATAAATTCTCACTATTAAAATGCGGCAACATCGCCACCATAAAAACCAACAATGCGATGGCAGCAACAGCAGTAATCCCGAAAATAATTTTTAATGCTTCACCTGCCCCTTTTAAATGAATCCCCATAAAAAAGAGATAACACAATAAATAAACCACCCAGCCGCCAATTCCAAACAAAGACTCGCAATATGCGCCAATAAATACCGCAATCGCAGCAGGTGCAATCGCATATTCAATCAGAATCGCAGTACCAGTTAAGTATCCCCCCAAAGGGCCAAAGGCGGTTCGAGCAAAGCTATACCCGCCTCCTGCAGTTGGCAGCATGGTCGACATTTCCGACATCGCCAAGCACATACATAAATACATCATCGCAACAATGATGGTCGCAATAAACATACCGCCCCAACCACCTTGTGCTAAACCAAAGTTCCAACCCGCAAAATCACCCGAAATCACGTAGGCAACGCCAAGTCCTATCAACAGTAACCAGCCGACCGCACCTTGTTTGAGTTTACGTTGCGCAAAATAATCGGCCTCGGCAGTTTGATCAGCATCCACAATCACAGTTTTTACATTTGACATAAGCACCTCGCCTTTGAGTGATTGCCTAGATCAATGCATAAGCTGTACCAAGTTTTACTTTTAGGTCAAAAAATTAGAGATTTTTACTGAAAAACAGCGTCTTATTCGGCATCGTCATTTCGCTGACTGAATGAAGCTCATCGCAATGATTTCAGTGACTACAACCAAGGCAAAGAATATGTAACCATTCTGCTGCATCAAACTGAAATTGGAGTATAATCATCCACCTCATTTTAAATGCTCCTAAATTTTATGGCGTATAGTCAACAAAGTGTCACACTTGATATTGACACCGACGTCACTCATCAATGTGCATTACACCTCACACGTGATCAGCATCTCATTGGTATTATTGAATTTACCAAGCCGAGTTATGTACTGAAATGGGGAGATTTGGAATATTTCCGTCGTCGTACCGAAGAATTTTCACTCATGCCATTTCCTGAATGTGTGAATGCCATGATTGTGGATATTCGTAATGTGGCGGCCTTTCTAGACAATGAAGTCCCTATTCTGCCTTGGCGTTTAGTGGAAGAAGATTGCCCTGTCCGTTTGGTGGTTCCGCATGATCGTCTTGAATATTATGCTGGCCTTTTTGAACCTACTTGGCTCAATACGGACTTAGACAGCGCCATTTATGAAATTCGTGATTTCATGGATATGTTTGTTCACTAAAGACATATAAAAAATCCTCCTAAATTTGGAGGATTTTTTATATCGAATGCACAGAATACCTGTATCAAACCCATCCTTTACCAGTAGTTTTCCACCGCTATATTGCCTTCGCCACGACGATTCATGGTTAAACCACGGGCTTTTAAGGCTTCTTTGGTATCTTCCACCATCTGTGGATTACCACATAACATCACATGGCTGCTTGCAGGATTAAGCTGACAGCCAACGGACTGCTCTAATGCACCATTCTCGATCAATATCGGTAAACGATCATGTAAAGCAGCGTGTGGATCACGCGTAATAATTGGAACAAATTTAAAGCCGGTATGCCCTTCACCAAAGCTTTGTGCAATCTCTTGAATGCGTTCCACATAAGCCAATTCAGCCTCAGTACGAACACTATAGACCAAGTGAATCTGCTGATATTTGCTCCATGTTTCGAAGTCTTGCAGCATCGATACAAATGGTGCCAAACCAGTGCCCGTAGCCAATAACCATAAATCTTGTGGTAAAGGCAATTGATAACGCGCTAAGGTCAGAAATCCATAAGGAATTTTTTCCAAATACAGCGTATCCCCCACCTGTAGATGTTGCAGGTTAGAGGTAAATGCACCATCAGGCACCACAATCGAGAAAAATTCTAAGGTTTCGTCAAAAGGTGAAGAGACAATTGAATACGCACGAACCACTAGCTCATCGCCAACTTTTAAACCAATACGGGCAAATTGACCTGCTGTGAATTTAAAATGTGCAGGGCGTGTCATGGTAAAACTAAATAAAGTATTGGTCCAACGTTGTACAGATAAAACCGTTTCTACGCTAAATTTTTCAATTGACATGATTTCGACGTGGCATCAAAGACTGTGCTCATGTTAGCATGACAGCATAATTTATTAATATTTTTTAAATGTTAAGGCTACATTCATGCGCATGACTTTACGCCAATTGGCTGTTTTTGTAGCAGTCGCTCAGGAAGGCACCGTGACCAAAGCCAGCGACGCGGTCAAGCTCACCCAAAGTGCTGCGAGTATGGCACTGGCAGATCTGGAAGATGGACTCGGTGCGCCTTTATTCGACCGTTTAGGCAAACGTCTGCAACTGAATGATTTAGGTCGTTTTCTATTACCTCAGGCTCTGGAAATTCTCGGACGTTGTGAAGCGTTTGAACAAGCGGCCAAAGGTGAATTACAAAGTATCGATTTACGATTAGGCGCGACCTTAACCATCAGCGATTACCTGATGCCAGATTTGATGGCTAATTTTTTACAGATTCAGCCCCAAGCCCACTTACAGCTTCAAGTTGGTAACACTCGTCAAATGATTGAAGCTGTGAACCAGTTCCAGCTGGATCTGGCCCTGATTGAAGGCTCATGCCACTTACCGCAACTCCAGTGTATTCATTGGCGTGACGATGAGCTGGCCGTCTGCTGCGCACCAGATCACCCGCTTGCGCGCATAAACCGCGAACTCAGCCCAGCTGATTTTGACCATGTTGAATGGATTTTACGTGAAGAAGGTTCTGGTACACGAGAAGTCTTCGACAATGCCATTTTGCAAGACCTCCCTGATGCCAATATTCGCTTAACACTGGGCCATAATGAAGCCATTTTAAAAATTGTGGCGGGTGGTTTGGGCATGTCATGTATTTCAAAACTGGCGATTGAACCTTTGCAAGAAAAAGGACAATTGGTAGTTCTGAAAACCCCATTCTGGCAGCTTTCTCGTCCATTATTTATGTTGGTACATCGCCAAAAGTATCAAGGACCGGGTTTAAAAGCCTTTATGAAGTTCTGTGAAGGTTAATGCTCTTGGCTAAATCAAAAATGCTCCTCATCTGGAGCATTTTTTATATGTAATTTTTTTAACGCTTAAATTGCCGCTCACAAGGAACTCCATCTCCGTGCTTGGGCAATTTTTCAAGAAAAACACGGCTTCCTCATAAGAGTGCATTTGACTGCAATGCATCCGACCGTCACATTTATACTGGATCACTGATTCAGTATTTTACGGGCTTGCAGCATAGGCAGCATGAGCTTTTATCTCTGACACAGGTTCTGCTGCTTTCGAATTCACTTCATAACCAACCGTGCTCAAATTTTGACGCCCCTGAGTAGAAAGTATTTGCTCAGGAAGATGCCCTAAAGCCTCGCGCTGTTGTTGCACAATCTTTTTTTGTTCCTGCATTAATTGTTCAGCTTTTAACTGTTTGGCCGCACGGTAATCCTGCACTTTTTCATAGCTGTAAAAACCAAGCACGGCAATAATGACCAAACTGAACAAAGTTAAGAACGTCCATCGTGTTGTTTTAGCTTTAGCACTTTGCTTGGGTAATACCACGGTTTTTTCTGTTGAGCTCACTTGTGCTAAAAGATCAGAATCATCCGGTTTTAATTCCAAACGAACGATATCCGCTGCCTTAAATTTGCCTTGTTCTTCCACAATACGAAACTTCAAGGTTTCTCCTGTATTGGGCTTAATATGCCAACTAGGAAAATCCTTAATATGGAAAAAAATATCATCCGATGATTCATCCACCACAATAAAGCCAAAACCACGTTCGGAATTGTAGTGTTTAATTTTCCCCTCTAGAAACATAATACACTCTAATCTTTTCTTATTTTTTTTATTCTAATCAATAAAAAAGAGACTCTAAAGTCCCTTTCTTAAATTCTAAATGAAATAAATCGAATGCTTTGTGATTAACGTCTAAAGTTTGTCAATAAAGCCGATGTAATCGATTTATTGTGTGCCGAGACTTTAGCTTTCTTGGCTTTTGCAGAAGTATCTTCAACCCGTTCAATTTTAATCGCTTTCAACTTATTGCCATTTTCAACGACTAAAAATTTTACACGCTCATTGCGTTTCGGCTCACCATCCGCAAGCGGAAAATCTGAGATATGAAAGAAAATATCTTCTTCAGACGTCGCAATAAAACCGTAGCCTTTATCCGCGTTATATTGTCTAATTTTTCCTTGTTGAAACTCAGGTTTCATTCATTTTCCCCTTTTCTGGAAACATGCGAGCTAGAGTCTATAAAAAAGAGGCGATGACTGCCCCTTTTAGCATAGTGAGAATTAATCTTTTTGTACTGAGCCAAAAATTTTATCACCAGCATCACCTAGACCTGGCACGATATAACCTTGTTCATTTAAGCCTTCATCTACCGATGCGGTAAAGATTGTAACATCAGGATGCGCAGCTTCAACTTTCTTAATCCCTTCTGGTGCAGCGACAAGAACCATCACGCGAATATCTTTACAACCACTGGCTTTTAACACATCAATTGCTGCTACTAGCGAAGAACCAGTTGCTAACATTGGATCAATAATCATGGCGATACGGTTTTGCACATCAGGCACTAACTTTTTATAGTAAGTCCGTGCTTCTAGGGTTTCTTCATCACGCTCTAAACCCAATACAGAGACTTTAGCACTTGGTATCAGATTTAAAAAACCATCCAACATACCAATACCCGCACGTAAAATTGGTACTACCGTGATTTTTTTACCTGCAATACGCTGAGTGGTGACTTTACCCGCCCAACCATCTACTTCATGATCTACCACAGGTAAATCTTTGGTTGCTTCATAAGTCAGCAACATGGTCACTTCCTGTGCCAATTCACGGAAATTCTTGGTGCTGATATCAGCACGACGCAATAAACCGAGTTTATGTCGAATCAAGGGATGACGAATTTCATGAATAGCCACGGGAGTACACCTAAAAAGATCAAAATAATATTTCTATTATTATAATTGTTTTTTATAAATCTTATAAGAAAAAAAGCCCCCGCTGAGCGGGAGCTTTTTGATTAACACAATAATTTTTTCAATTATTGACGGGTTAGCATGAAGTGTAATGGAGATAAAATCTCAGCTTGAAGCGCCATTTTAATAATTGGGTCTGGATAGATACCAATTACCAGTACTGCAAGCGCTGCGAGCAATACCATAATACCACCCACTTTTTGACCCCAGTGATCTACCGCATCGATACGTGGCGTATCTGGTGGAGTCATATACATGACTACCATCACACGGAGGTAGTAGTACAAACCAATACCAGAACCTACAACAATCATGGCTGCCAAGAACCAGTGTTGCGTTGTTACCGCAGCCATTACCACCAAGAACTTACCAATAAAGCCTGCTGTTAACGGAATACCTGCTAAAGACAACATCATCACAGTTAATGTCGCCGTTAAGACTGGACGACGCCAGAATAAACCGCGGTAATCAGCCAAACTTTCTGCTTCATCAACGTTGTTGTATGGGCTAGACATCAATGCAACCGCACCAAATGCACCAATCGTTGTTAACACATAAGTGATCACATAAACCGATACGTTGCCTAAGCTTGCATAAGTCATGCTGATTAAACCAATCAACAAGTAACCGAAGTGTGCAATCGATGAATAACCGAGAATACGCTTCAAGTTCACTTGGCGTACTGCCAAGAAGTTACCCACCAAGATTGAAAGCACAGCGATGATGGTGATGATGGTCACCAAAGACTCAACCAAGATTGCGCCTGAAGTCAGTAAGTAACGTACAAACAGACCAATCGTCGCAACTTTCGCAGCGGTTGCAAGGAAGGTAGCGATTGGAGCTGGTGCACCGGCATACACGTCTGGCGTCCATTTGTGGAATGGCGCCAATGAAAGCTTAAAGCCAACTGCAAAAATAATCAGTGCCAAACCTAGGAGTACCATCGGCTGACGGATGTTTTGCATTAATGCTTGGAAAGATTCATAGAAAGACAATGAACCTGTATAAGCATAAATGTACGCCATCCCCATCAGCAACATTGCCGAAGCTGTTGCTGAAAGCACAAGATATTTAATCCCAGCTTCTAATGAGTTTGAACGTTGGTGCGTATAAGCCAATAAACCGTATACAGGAATCGACATCAACTCTAAGCTGATGAAGAAAGATGCATAGTGCGAGCTTGCAACCATTAACATTGCCCCTGCTACAGAGCACAACATTAAGATATACAGTTCTTCACGGTTATCTTTATAGCTTTCAATATAGGCATGAGACAAAGTACAGCATGCCAATGATGCAACCAAAATTAACAATTGGTACAGCATGGTGAACGGATCCACCATGAACATACCCATTACGTTTGCTGGGGCAAAATGCCCACCAAACATGTCGAGCAGAATATATGCCGCAGCAAGGTTTAAGCCGACCACAGACGCTGTTGCGATTAAATTATGATTACGTTTAATCGCAGTGAGAACCATCACAACGACCGCAGTCAACGCCACGATCATTACAGGAGCTAATGGCATAAGCTCAGAAAAAGACATTGTGAAGTTCATGGCTTATTGCATCTCCACATTTTCGAGTTGAACAGATGCTTGATGCACAACGTCAACGACTTCTTGAACTGGAATGTAGCTATTTGCTAACCACGCCATACTTGAATTTGAAATATCAAGGAAGGTTTGTGGGTAAAGACCAAGCCAAAGCAGACCGAATGCACAAACTAACAAGATACCAACTTCACGCGCATTCAAATCTTTCAGTGGACTTGCGTAATGTTGTTTTTGCTCTTCATTTGGCGTACCAAATAAAGCTTTGTGAATCAAAATCAGACCATAAAGACCAGCGAATACTAAGCTGATTGCAGCCAAAATAGTGAATACTGGGAACTTCGCATAAGAACCCATCAAGATCAGGAACTCACCAATGAAGTTACCTAAACCAGGAATACCGACTAATGCTGCCACGAAGAACATGAGGAAGAATGAAAGGTATTGGAATTGACCACGAATACCGCCCATTAAACGCATGTCACGTGTATGTAAGCGCTCATAAACCTGACCACACATAATGAACAGTGCAGCAGAAGATAAACCATGCGCCAACATCATGATCATAAGACCTTGGAAGGTCAAAATGTTACCTGCATACAATGCAAGTAAAATGAAGCCCATGTGAGAAATTGACGTATAAGCCAACAGACGCTTCATGTCGGTTTGCTGGAAAGCACACCAAGCGCCGTAGAAAATACCAATTAAACCCATGATGATTGCGATATCTGCAAACTGTGCAGATGCCGCTGGGAAGAACGGAATAACAAAACGAAGTAAACCGTATGCCGCAGTCTTAATCAAGATACCCGCTAAGTCTACAGAACCTGCTGTAGGTGCTTGCGCATGGGCATCTGGTAACCAGCCATGTAATGGGAATACAGGAAGTTTTACTGCAAAGCCCACAAACAAGCACAGCATGAATGCATAAGCAACCGCTGGAAGCTGAGCATCAAGCGTATTCGCTACACCTAACAAGTAGTTATAGTCGAAGCCAATCATACCCGTCATCATGTATCCATAAACCACAAGGCCTAGAATACCGATCAACATGATTAAACCCGCAACTTGGGTATAAATGAAGAACTTGGTGGCAGCGTAAACACGTGATTTACCATCCGCACCGCGGTGTCCCCAAAGTGCAATCAAGAAGTAGATTGGAACGAGCATCATCTCCCAGAAGAAGAAGAACAAGAACATATCAATCGAAATGAATACACCGATAACCCCGCCCAATGACCATAATAGGTTCAAATGGAAGAAGCCGACGTTCTTTTGAATCTCACCCCAAGAACAACCAACTGCCAAAATACCCAACAGCGCAGTTAAGCCCACCATCAATAAGGATAAGCCATCAATCGCTAAGTGGATATTGATGCCGAGAGTTTGAATCCACGGCAAGAAAAACTCTGCAGACCATGTTGGGACTTTTGCACCCAATTCATAGCTGTATGTACCCGTCTGCCATAATGCAACGGTTAAGCCCAAAGTCACGAGCATACCGACAAGCGCAATATAGCGTGGTAGTTGTTGGTCGAGCTTATCGACCAACCAACATAAAAAACCTGCAATGAACGGTACGAGGATCAGCGCGGGCAAAACCATATTGTTTGTGATTTCCATCTTATTTCCCCACTACCTGAATCACGACTAAGATCATCAGTAGAACCACAATGCCCAGTGACATGCTCGAAGCGTATTCACGCAATGAACCTGTTTGACGAGAGCTTGTAAAGCCGTTACCAGCTTTGACAATTGCAGGTAATACGAGCCATAAACCATCAATTGGATCACGACCACAAATCTTAGCAATCAGTAAATATGGTTTTACGAAGATCAGGTCATACAAGGTGTCGAAACCTAGTGCATTACGGCAAATATTCGCCAAACCTGCACCCAATGAAGTTTTCGCAAAACCTTTCACTGCACCGTAAGCAAAAGCAAATAAGATGACACCAATCACAAGACCAGCGAGGGCAATACCAACCGCAGTATATTCTGCGCTGTGCATACCATGCTCTAGAGCTTCTGGAATCACAAATGCTGGAATTTGAGCAGCATTCAAGATGCTTTCTACTGGCGCTTTAAGTGCTGCACCAACGAAAGTTGAAAGAAGCGCTAAAATTGCCAAAGGACCCCAATAAGTCACGCCTTTGATTTCATGATATGGCGTATTTTCTTTTCCGAAGAACACAACCCAGATCAGACGGAATGTGTAAATCGAAGTTAAGAATGCACCTGCTACACCCACCCAATACAAGGTGTTATACACTGCGATTGATTCGCCTTGTACCCAAACCGCACCTAAGATCGCATCTTTCGAGAAGAAGCCGACGGTGATGAATGGAATAGCAGCCAATGCACCGCCACCAATCGCGAAGCAAGCAAATAGGAATTTATTCTTGTAGAACAAACCACCCATTTTGAAAATGTTTTGTTCGTGGTGGTAAGCCAAGATCACCGCACCAGAAGACAAGAATAATAATGCCTTAAAGAATGCGTGAGTCAGCATGTGGAACAGACCCGCTTGGTATGCTTCCGCACCAACAGCCATAAACATATAACCTAACTGACTCATAGTTGAGTAAGCCAAGATACGTTTGATGTCGGTTTGAACCAATGCAGCAAAACCAGCAACCAACAGCGTTACCGCACCAGTAATCGAAATGAACATCATCACTTGAGGTGCCATTTCAAATACGGTGAACATACGGCAGCAGAGATAAACGCCCGCAGTAACCATTGTCGCTGCGTGGATTAATGCAGATACTGGTGTAGGACCAGCCATCGCATCTGCTAACCATGTTTGTAGTGGAATCTGTGCAGATTTACCTGCAGCCCCTAAGAACAACATCAATGCTGTCCAGATGGCCATAGATGAACCTTGAGTTAATACTGTCGGTGCCGCAGCAACCACTTCTGCAATGTTTAATGTACCGAACTGTTGGTAGATTAAGAACAATGCAATCAGTAAGAACACATCACCGACACGCGTTACGGTAAATGCTTTAATGGCAGCAAAACCGTTGTCTGGATTTTGGTAGTAGTAACCAATCAGCAAGTATGAGCACAGACCTACGCCTTCCCAACCCAAGAATAACAATGCCAAGTTATCGCCAAGAACCAGCAACAACATGCTTGCAACGAACAGGTTGAAGTAAGAGAAGAAACGTGCAAAGTCTTCTTCACCACGCATATACCATGATGCAAAGATATGAATCAGGAAACCAACACCTGTAACCATACCCATCATCAATAATGATAAGCCATCAAGGTGCAAGCTAATGCCTGGTGCGAAATCACCAACTTGGAACCACGTCCACAAGTGTTGGACTTGGGCGACAGAACCATTGTTAACGAAATCCATCCCCGCAATTAGGGCAAATAAAGCAGATAAACCGACAGCCCCAACGCCAATAATCGCTGCAACTTTCTCAGGTAAATTCTGGCGCCCCGCCGCTAATAAGACAAAGCCGATTAGCGGAAACAAAACTGTTAAATATAAATAACTCATCCGCGCATCTCACTAGCAGCATCCACATCCAGATGATGGAAGCGATGATAAAACTGGAGGACGATCGCAAGACCGATACAAGCCTCTGCTGCAGCAAGGGTCAAAATCAGAATGAACATGATTTGTCCATCTGGTTGTACCCAAGCACTACCCGCCAAAACGAATGCCAATGCAGCGGCATTCATCATAACTTCAAGGCTCATTAACATAAATAATAGGTTGCGTCGCACCATTACACCGTAAAAACCCAGTGCAAAAAGAATGGTTGCAACGATCAAACCATGTTCTAAAGGGATGTTGCCCATTATTCTTTATCCTCTTCTGCACTTGGCTCACGTTTACCTAAGTGGAATGCTGCAACCAATGCTGCAAGCAATAACATCGCGGCAACTTCTACCAATAATAAGTAGTGAGTAAAGAGCGCTTGACCAACAGCTTTCGGACCTACAATTTCAGTGCCCATAAGATTGCCTGCCGTGGTGTAGTCTGAACTTAACATCCAAACCAAAACCAAGCCCATCAGGAAACTCATTAACGCTGGGTATGCCCAAGCAGATGATGTTAACCACTGACGCTCCTGATCAACAGTATGTTGACCAAGATTCAGCATCATCACCACGAACACGAATAACACCATGATCGCGCCAGCGTAAACGATAATTTCCAGTGCACCTGCAAATGGTGCACCGACAATCATGAACATCCCTGCAACTGCAAGCAAAGATACGATCAAGCTAAGTAACGCATGTACAGGGTTCGCGTTAGTAACAACACGAACCGTAGAAACGATGGCCACGAGTGCCATCAAATAAAACGGCCACATCATGGTAATAGACTCCGTACATCAACAGGTGCGCTTTCACGTTGCGCCTGACCTTTTTCTTTTCCTGTTACAGCCATACCTGTAACGCGGTAGAAGTTGTAGTCTGGATATTTACCAGGACCTGAAATGAGCAAGTTTTCTTTCTCATAGACAAGGTCTTGACGAACGTACTCACCTAATTCGAAATCAGGTGTCATCTGAATTGCAGTGGTAGGACACGCTTCTTCACACATCCCGCAGAAAATACAACGCGAGAAGTTAATACGGAAAAATTCTGGGTACCAACGACCATCTTCTTTTTCCGCTTTTTGGAGTGAAATACAGCCCACTGGACACGCAACAGCACATAAGTTACATGCTACACAACGCTCTTCACCATCTGGGTCGCGCGTTAATACGATACGACCACGGAAACGCGGTGGTACGATTTCTTCAGCTGGTACTTCTGGATATAAAATCGTGTCACGTTTACGCGTCACGTGGCTGAATACCATCCACAATGATCGTACAATTGACCCAACTCCAGCTAGAAATTTAAACATTTTGTTCTCCCTGCTGTCTTAGGCCTGATTCATCAGAATCACAGCACCAGTCACGAGTAAGTTGACCAATGCCAATGGCAAGCAAATTTTCCAACCAAAGTTCATTACTTGGTCATAACGTGGACGCATTAAAGAACCACGCGCCAATACAAACATCATTACAAAGAATGCTGTTTTGATAATGAACCAGAATGCTGGTGGAATGAACGAAATCTCAAGGTTGAATGGCGCTAACCAACCACCGAAGAATAAAGTCACGATCAATGCAGAGATCAAGACCACGTTGACGTATTCCGCAACGAAGAACATCCCCCATTTCATACCGCCATATTCTACATGGTAACCTTCAGCCAATTCTTGTTCAGCTTCTGGTTGGTCAAATGGATGACGGTGAGTTACCGCAACACCCGCAACCACAAAGATCATGAAGCCTAAGAATTGAGGAATAACAAACCAAACATCACGTTGTGCTTCAACAATTTCACGCATGTTGAATGAGCCTGCAATCGCAACCACACCCATGAGCGAAATACCCAAAAACACTTCGTATGAAATTGTTTGCGCAGCAGAACGTAAACCACCGAGTAATGCATATTTGTTGTTTGAAGCCCAACCACCAAATAACACGGCATATACTGCAATACCTGCCATTGCCATAAAGAACAATAAGCCGATGCTCATGTCTGCCACACCCAAATATGGGCTAACAGGAATCACCATGAACGACAGTACCGCAGTTGCCATTGCAACTGCCGGTGCTAAACGGAACGTTAATTTGTCCGCAAATTTTGGTGTCCAGTCTTCTTTGAACATGATTTTCAGCATGTCGGCAACAATCTGGAACATACCCCCAGGACCAACACGGTTTGGACCGTAACGGTCTTGCCATAAGCCGAGCAAACGACGCTCGACAAATGACATTAAGGCTGCAATCAATACCACCACCAATAAGATGATAACGGCTTGAATCACAGAGTACGCAATCGGCCAGTTCTCAGCCCAGAGCGGTGTTTGACGTATAATTTCTTGATTCATGAATTACACTCCTACCGCGACTGAAACTGGTTCAGCTAAAGAAACAGTCGGTGCAAGACCAATTGGATAACCGATGTAGCCTGCTGGTAAATATTCGATGACTTGAACAGGCAAGCTAATGCTCGTTTCACCTGCTTTCACCGTCATTTGCTGCCCGTCTTGAACATTCAAACGCGCTGCATCTTGTTCACCTACAGCAAACATCGCTTCAGGAATACGTGATTCCATTGCAGGTGTTTTTATCGTGAATTCACCAGAAGCAAAAATGTGGTGCATCGGTACTAAGCGGAAGCTTTCTGGATTTACCACTACAGCTGACGGAGCAACGAAGCTACGTGCTGGACGTTTTGGTAAACGGTCGAATAAACGTACGCCAGAATCACCACCTTTTAAGTGACCACCCACGTTATCTTGGAATTTGTTCCAAGCTTGTGGCGAGTTCCAACCTGCAGACCAAGCAAATGGCACAAGTGCAGATGGAGTTTGCGTACCCACATAACCTTCCATAGAGAATGTTAATGCTGAGTCAATATCCGTTGGTTGTTTTGGTTCGTGAACAGATAAAGGCGCACGAATAGCAGTACGACCAGAGTAACGACGTGGTTCACGCGCAATTTTTAAACCATGTACACGGAAGCCCGCATCTGGAGCAACATCTTCAATCGCTTGTAATGCAGGAACATTCTTCGCAACTGTTTCAATTACATCATCAAGCAATGTCCAAGAAATGGCTTTACCTTTCAAGCCAGTTTCAATGGCATGTAACCAGCGCCAAGATTCTTTAATCGCATATTCAGGTTTGTAGTAGCTTGGGTCATACACTTGGTAGAAACGTTGTGCACGGCCTTCTTGAGAAACTACAGTACCATCACCTTCAGCAAAAGATGCCGCAGAAAGAACAATTGAAGCTTTCTTCACAGTTTCAGTTTCAGAATGATCAAGTACGATCACTTCTTTGCCTGAAAGTGCAGCATTCACTTGCGCAGCAGGTAAACGACGATAAAGATCGTTTTCAACCACAATCACGGTGTCATAGTCTTGAGCAAATGCTTGCTCTAAGCTTTGACCACCAAGAATTGCCAAGCCCATTGAGTTCACTTCAGGAACAGTCAAAGTCAAGCCAGCATTACCAAGGTTTTGCGCAACTTGTGCTGCAGCTTCCATGATTGCAGGATCTTGTAAGCTGGTACCCGAAATAATTAATGGCTTTTTCGCAGCTTTTAAAGTGTCCGCAATTGTTTGAGCAAATGCTTTCGCATCTTCAGCCAAACCAGAAAGCACTTCACCCTTCACTGCAGCAGCAACCGCAAAACCTAAACGTGCTATATCGTTTGGAGAAGCAACCACTTCACCAGTCGCTACGTCAGATAAACGCGTTTGTGTTGCAGCCAAGATGTAAATTGGTGATTTTGCATCTTGTGCAATACGTTGCACAGGCTCAGCCAACCATTCTTGAGTACGACGCTCAGCTGCCATTTCTTTGGCTTTGTTTTTCGCTGCTTGGCGAACAGACAAGGCCATACGTGGTGCAGTTTGAGTTAAATCTTCACCCAAAATCAACACAGCATCATAGCTTTCAATTTCACGCATACCTGGGTTGTAAACACCTTCGGTTTGCATGATTGAAGCCGCCAATTCAACCAAGTTTTGCTCTTTTTGAGACATACCTGTTGAATAGTTTTCTTGACCCACTAACTCACGCAGTGCGTAGTTCGACTCAAGAGATGCACGTGGCGAACCGATACCCAAAACTTTTTTACCTTGGATATTAGCAATCACGGTATCTAATACTTGATCGACAGACACTACAGTCGCATCAGCACCATCACGGAGTTGTGGTTGACGCGGACGATCTGCACGGTTCACATAACCTGTACCGAAACGGCCTTTGTCACACAAGAAGTATTGGTTTACTTCACCGTTAAAACGGTTTTCTACGCGACGGAGTTCACCATAACGCTCACCTGGAGAGATGTTACAACCTGAAGAACAGCCTTGGCATACGCTTGGCGCATACTGCATGTCCCATTTACGGTTGTAACGTTCAGAGTGAGTTTTATCGGTGAATACACCTGTTGGACACACTTCAGTCAAGTTACCCGAGAATTCAGACTCTAAAGTCCCTGATTCTGGACGACCAAAGTAAACACGCGATGCATTGGCATAAACACCAAAGTCTGTACCACCTGCGTAGTCTTTGTAGTAACGAACACAACGGTAGCAAGCGATACAACGGTTCATTTCGTGCGCAATAAACGAACCTAATTCTTGGTTGTAATGCGTACGCTTCGTGAAACGGTAACGACGACGGTCGTGTTGCGTCATTACAGTCATATCCTGTAAATGACAGTGACCACCTTCTTCACAGACTGGACAGTCGTGTGGGTGGTTCGTCATCAAGAATTCAACAATAGACGCACGGAAATCCTTCGCTTCTTTGTCTTCAATCGAGATGTAGGTATTGTCAGACGCAGGCGTCATACATGACATGACCAAACGACCACGCGTATCTTCTGGATTCGCGTATTGAGTCACAGCACATTGACGGCATGAACCGACAGAACCTAAGGATGGATGCCAACAAAAATATGGGATGTCGATGCCAAGGCTTAAACATGCTTGTAGCAAGTTTTCTGAGCCGTTGACTTCATACGATTTTCCATCGACATGAATTGTAGCCATAGTCGAATTCCTTAAGCTTGTTCTACGTTGCTAGTTCGAGCGGCAGCATCTACTACCTTGGCTTCAAACTCGCTACGGAAATATTTAAGTGCGCCCATTAACGGTTCCATTGCACCAGGAGCATGTGCACAGAAAGTTTTACCAATCCATAACTTACGCGTTAATTCTTGTAAGTGATCGATATCTTCTTTCTTACCTGTGCCATCTTCCAATGCTTTCAGAGCTTTAACCGCCCAAGGTAAACCATCACGACAAGGCGTACAGAAACCACATGACTCACGCGCAAAGAATTCTTCTAAGTTACGTGTAGCAGAAACCATACACTGGGTTTCATCAACCACCATCAACAAACACGTACCTAAACGTGAACCTGCTTTCATGATGCTTTCCGCATCCATAGGCAGGTCAATGTGTTCAGCGGCCAAGAAGTCAGTCGATGCACCGCCTGGTAACCAAGCTTTTAGCTTAAGACCATCACGCATACCACCCGCATGTTCTTCAATTACTTCACGTGCGGTTGTACCAAATGGCAATTCCCATAAGCCAGGGAATTTCACCTTACCTGATGCGCCATAAATCTTTGTGCCTGGATCTTTCGATTTGCCTGCAGAAAGATTGATGTACCATTCAGGACCACGCAACATGATTGCTGGTAAGTTATTGTAGGTCTCTACGTTGTTTACAATTGTAGGACGACCCCAAGCACCTGCAACTTGCGGGAATGGTGGTTTAGTACGTGGGTTTGCACGGCGACCTTCAAGCGAGTTAATCAATGCAGTTTCTTCACCACAGATATAACGACCCGCACCCGTATGTACGTGCATTTCAAAGTTCCAGCCAGTTCCGAGGATGTTTTCACCCAAGTAACCTTTGGCACGGATTTGCTCTAATGCTTCATTTAAGTATTGAGCCGCTTCGATGTATTCACCACGGATGAAGATATAACCATGCGTTGCTTCAAGGGTATAACCTGCAATCAACATACCTTCGATCAATTGATGCGGAAGTTTTTCCATCAACAAACGGTCTTTAAAGGTACCTGGTTCCATTTCATCGGCATTACAAATCAGGTAACGTGGACCTGAATTGTCATTTGGCGCCATCAAAGACCATTTGATCCCTGCTGGAAAACCTGCACCACCACGACCTTTAACGGTTGCAGCCTTAATGACTTCAAGCACGTCTTTCGGTGGCATAGTGATTGCTTTTTTAAAGCCTGCATAACCCTCAAGCGCTTCGTAGTCATCTGCACTACGAACAAACTCTTGTTTACTCAAACGCCAAGTTAATGGATGAGTTTCTGGGTTACCGTCGCCATAAATTGGTTTTGGTTCGGTATTCATACATACTTCTCCAACAACTGTTTCACTGAGGTCACTTCAACCAGACCGTGAGTGTCTTCATCAATCATTAAGGTAGGACCTTTGTCACAGTTACCTAGGCAGCAAATTGGTAGCAAAGTAAAACGACCATCTGCAGTCGTTTGACCAAACTGAATACCTAATTCACGCTGGAATGCTTCTGCTAAAGTTTCCGCACCCATCAAGAAGCACGCAATCGAGTCACATAAAAGAATTACGTGACGACCTACAGGTTGACGGTAGATACGGTTATAGAATGTTGCAACACCTTCAAGATCAGCGACGCTCATGCTTAACATTTGCGCAATGGCATTCATTTGTGCATCATCTACCCAACCATTACGGCGTTGTACACACTTCAGCGCATCAAGACAGGCTGCACGCGGGTACGGATAGTGATCCATGTGATGTTCGATATCGTGAATTTCTTCCGCAGTCAAAATTCCTTCAACATTCACACGTGGCTTTTTATCAGTCAAAATCATCATAATGCGTTACCCCTTAGCGATCCACGTCAGCCATTACGACGTCAATTGTCGCTAAATAAATGATCAAGTCAGATACCAAACTGCCGTTAATCACCGAAGGCATTTGCTGTAAATGCGTGAAAGTAGGTGTACGAATACGGGTACGATAACTCATGGTTGACTTGTCAGAAGTCAAGTAGTAGTTCGATGCACCTTTCACAACTTCAGCCATCACAGATGCTTCACCAGCAGGCATTACAGGACCCCAAGATACGCTTAAGAAGTGCGTAATCAAGGTTTCAATATCTTGTAAAGTCTTGTCTTTTGGTGGTGGAACAGCCAATGGGTGATCCGCTTTATATGGACCAGAAGGCATGTTATCCAAGCACTGTTTGATGATTTTTAATGATTGTTCGATTTCACGGTAGTGAACGATGACACGCGCATAAGCATCGCCTTCGTACTCGACTGGAACTTCGAAGTCATAGTTTTCATAACCACTGTATGGACGGTATTTACGAACGTCGAAATCAATACCTGTTGCACGAAGACCAGTACCTGTTACACCCCAAGCCAATGCAGATTTTGCATCGTATTGCGCAACATTACGGGTACGACCTTCAAATACAGAGTTTTTAAGCGCTGCAGTGTGGTATTCCTTCAAACGTTTTGGCATCCATTCGAGAATTTCACGAATCAGGTGCTGCCAGTTGTTTGGAAGGTCATGCGCTGTACCACCGATACGGAACCATGCTGGGTGCATACGGTAACCCGTGATCGCTTCAATCGCGTCATAGATTTTTTGACGGTCAGCGAACATGTAGAATACAGGGGTCATACCACCCGCATCCTGAATTGCAGTCCCGATATATAACAAGTGGTTATTGATACGGAACAATTCAGACATCATGACACGGATACATTGCGCACGCTCAGGTACTTGAATACCAGCAAGCTGCTCAACACCCATCACGTATGGCATGTTTTGCGCACAACCACCTAAGTAGTCAACACGGTCGGTATAAGGAATAAATGAATGCCAAGTTTGACGTTCAGCCATCTTTTCCACACCACGGTGGTGATAACCGATATCAGGCACACAGTCTTTCACTTCTTCACCATCCAACTGCAAGATTACACGGAACGCACCGTGCGCAGATGGGTGGTTAGGACCCAAGTTCAAGAACATGAAGTCTTCGTCAGCATTACCACGTTTTAGACCCCAATCTTCTGGGACAAAACGTAAGTGCTCTTGCTCGAAGTCTTGTTTCGCTTGGTTCTGCATGTACGGTGTATATTCCGTAGCACGTGCAGAGTATTCCTTACGCAGAGGGTGACCTTCCCAATAAGTCGGCAACAAAATACGACGGAGCATTGGATGCCCTTCGAAATTGATCCCGAACATATCGTAAGCTTCACGCTCGTACCAGTTTGCATTTGGCCAGATATTGGTTGCTGTAGGAATATTGAGATCGCTCTCATTCAAAGCAACTTTAATACGAATATCTGTATTGCGCTCTAATGACAATAAGTGATAGAACACTGTAAAGTCAGATGCAGGCAAACCGTCACGGTGAGTACGTAAACGCTCGTCTACCGCAGACAAGTCAAACAGCATCACGTAAGGACGTGACACTGTACGCAAGAACATTAAAACTTCTTGTACACGTGCGCGCTCAACCCAGACCGTCGGAAAATCTTCACGAGTCGTTTGCACATAGAAGTTCTCACCAAATTTGGTTTTGAGCTCTTCTATAATTGCAAATGCTGGGCGTGAATCAACTGCTGTTGATTCTGGCATAGCAATGTCAGTTTCAGCCATTGGCTTGGCTTCCTATTTAATACAAATTCAGTCAACCTTAACGACAATTACACCCATCTCGGGTGCATCAAACATTCATCGTTAAAATTATTTAATTTCATCCATAGAGCGTAGGTTTTTCACCGCAATACGCTGTGCATTCTTACGATCGCGTTCTGGCATCATCTTTGGCTTATACACTGGCTTAAGATCATCACCAATCACAGCAGATAGCGGACGACGCTCTAATTGAATTTGATCCTGCAACAACATCAGTGCTTGAATCAATGCTTCTGGACGTGGTGGGCAACCTGGGATGTACACATCGACAGGAATGATTTTATCGACACCTTGTACAACCGAGTAGATGTCATACATACCACCTGAGTTTGCACAAGCACCCATTGAAATCACCCATTTAGGTTCTAACATTTGCTCATACAAACGCTGAATAACAGGTGCCATTTTAACAAAGCACGTACCTGCTACAATCATCAAGTCGGCCTGACGCGGTGAAGCACGAATAACCTCAGCACCAAAACGTGATAAGTCATGCACACCTGTTAAGGTGGTTGCATACTCTACGTAACAGCACGACGTACCAAAGTTAAACGGCCAAACTGAGTTCTTACGTCCCCAGTTTACTGCTGTGTGTAACACGTCCTCTAAACGAGTCATGAACACATTCTTATTCACTTCTTCTTCAAGCGGATCAGCAACAACCTGACGCTCCTGAAGTGGATATTGATCAGCATTCGGATTCGCACGGGTTAAGGTATATTTCATCCCGAGTTACTCCTTATCAGATGAGATAGTCGATGATTTTGCTTTCACACGACCAGATGATTGAGCTGGGATATGACCCGTAGGGTCTGTTACCAATTCTTCAATAGAGTTAAAACGTGTAATGTCAGCAATGTTCATATTAGGAGAGCCAACTTTAATCGCTTTACCAGCAGCTTTACGACGATCTGTAGGTGCCCAATTTAACGCACCAACTGACACTGCATAAACCAATGCAATCAATAAATCGACCACAAAAATTACAACAGTTGTAAAACCTAACCAGCCTACTTCTCGTACAGAGGTAGACCATGCATAAAGATAAAGCGCTTCTAAGTCAAAAACTACGAAGAAAATAGCAACCAAATAGAACTTAGCAGACAAGCGAATACGTGCACCACCTGCACCCACTACGCCTGACTCAAACTGCTCCTGCTTAGCACGGCCCCATGACTTACCCCCAAGGAGTAATGGAACTGTGAGCATAAAAGCACAAAGAAATGTAACGCCGATCACGAAGGCAATAATTGCCCATTCGTATGGAGTAATGGCACTCATGCGGGGATAACTCCTGGCAGGCCTATTTATTAACAAAGAATGTATGTATTGGCCTTCAAATACACCAAACACAAAATTAATCCCGCCAATTGTACCTGATTTATGATTTCACTTGCTAGTTTATAGCTCTTAGTCTTTCGGATGATTTTTTGAGCTTTTTTCAGTATTTCCACGCATAAAACACTGAAACACACGTCACTATCGCTTTATTGAATAAAAAAATAATTTTCCATCATTTTTTTCAACATTGCTTCCATTTTATATGCTTTTCTGCACTTCAAATTTCAGCTGAAATCCTTTATTTATCTTATAAGCATCCGAATTATCGAATAACAAATCCCTTGCGAACAATCCAACACAGTATCGTGAAAAAAACATAAAATGGGATAAAAAGCACTCAAATCCGAAGAGGAAAATCTAGAAAAAATGTAATCTTATTTACAACACTGCTACACGACAAAATTACCTGATGATCACGATTATGGTATTCCTATATCATCATGTAAAACAAATAATAAGGAGCAATTATATGAATCTAGAATTCACTCACAAACCCAATTATTACTTGTTTGCACAACTGCTCATTCGCCATATTGAGAACTATATTGCCAAACATCCCGATGCAAACAATGCAATATTTGATCTGCGTGATATCTATGAATTATTTAGACAAGATCGAGCTTCAACCACCACCAATTTAGATGGTATTTTTGACATAGTAGATGACTATAAAGTAGAAACCCTCAATGGTGATCAGAAGCTCATTACCCGTCATGCCATAGATACACTCAATAATTCGTTATTGGTCGACTTTAATCAAGAAGCACTCGAAAGCTTAAAAAGCGGCAAACAAATTATTGAACCCGATGCCAGTATTATTGATTAAATTACTAACACCCCAACAAGATAAAAGCCCAACTTATTCACTCCACAGAATAAATTTGGGCTTATCTTTACAACACATTTAAATTGATTTGACCTAGCTGTCTAAACTTTCTTTGACCCCAGCCTTCTTCTTTCCTGCTTTAGCAAAGCGCTTAGCAGGCCAGCTCATGGTAAAGCGCGCCCCCTTCAAATTTGGACTGGCATCCACCTCAATACGACCACCAAACCAATAAGCGATACGACTGACAATTGAAAGTCCCAAACCATAACCACCTGAGGCACGGGTACGACTATCATCTAAACGAGCAAAGGCTTCAAAAATACGCTTGCGATCTTCTTCTGGTATTCCTGGACCATCATCTTCAACACAGACATAAGCCATGCCAGCCTGATTGATTCCGCCACTAATAACGACTTTATGATCGCAATAGCGCACCGCATTTCCGACCAGATTCTGCACCACACGATGCAAGTAACGTCGTTCCGCATCCACCACAAGATTGGGTAATGGAGCTTGCACAATAATCTCTTTTTGCGTTTTTAGTGCTTCGGTCTCGGTGGCGACTTGCTCTAATACTTCTGCTAAAACAATTTTCTCAAAATCCAGTGAAGGTGTGCCCTGCTCCAACTTGGCATAGGTCATGATTTCATCAATCAAGGTATTCAAGGCCTCAATATCTTTATCAATCATCTCGACCTGTTGCAGGCGGTAATCATAATCATCTTCTTCCGCCAACATTTCCATGCCAAAGCGTATCCGTGCGACCGGTGTGCGCAGTTCATGCGAAACCGCCCGCATCAGTTCTCGCTGCGCTTCAATAAGGCGTTGAATATGATCCGACATACTGTTGTAGCTAGATGCCAGACTCGCCATCTCATCCGTACCATCGACCGGCAAACGCAGACTCAAGTCCCCTGACTTCATACGGTTTAAAGCATAATTCACTTCGCGAATCTTACGCTGCATCGGCAAAATCAGGCCATAGACTCCCAAACTCAACACAAACAGACTGAGCAAGGTAATTCCAGCCGCCAACTGAAATGGCATCCAGTTAAATAAAGGCACTGGACCTAAAACCAGCACTTCTGTTGGTGAACTTGGTATCGGGGAAACAATAGAAATCGTCGTGCCGCGTACTGTCGCGCTGTCTCGATACAAGATAATGCTATGATCTAACCTTAAACGTCCGATTTGTTCAGAATCTAACGGCAGGTTTTGTACTTTTTCAATTTCGATTGGATAAGAGAAATGCTTCTGAATTTTTGCCAAATATTCTTTTTCCTGACCTGGGTAATACACCAGATAGTCCAGAATAAAGATCGGCAAAGCTTTCATTTGACGCTCACCAATCTTATCGACTTTGACATAAAGATAATGGTTGGTGTCGTTTTTTAGACCAATAATGATATAGGCAATTGAGTTTTGCGCATCATAACGTACTGCTGCTTTACGCTGGCTAATTCGTTTTTCCTCTGCGCGAGACAAATCAACCTTATTGGCATCGACATAGTAAATGGGCAGTTCCAGTAAATCCGAAGCATCCGAAATCCAGTCGACTTTTTGCTGCACCGTTTGCTGACGAGCGATGCCTTCACTAATGATAAAAGACAGCCCATCCGTGAGTGACTCACGATATTCTTGCGCACGCTGATAGTTAATGATTTGCACCAAGAGATAACCAAACAGCGCCACGATTGCGACCAGCACAACCAGACCTGCATAGATCCGCAAGAATATACTGTGTTTAAACACGAAAATGTCCTGTGTTAATCATTCAAAAGGGAATTACATTCCATTGGTTTCTTTGACAAAAAGATAACCTTTACTACGCACAGTCTTAATACGCTTAGGATTCTCAGGATCATCGCCAATTTTTGGACGAATACGCGAAATACGCACGTCAATCGAACGGTCTTGACCGTCATATTCAATGCCACGCAAACGTTCAAAAATATCTTCACGCGATAAAATACGACCTGCATTTGACGCTAACAACCAGAGCAAATCATATTCTGCACTGGTGAAGTCCACCAATTCGCCATTTAGTGTTACAGAACGGCCACCATTATCGATGACGAGATCATCAAACTCGATACGTTGAGCCACTTCATCTTCAGGCGCTTTGTCGGTGCGACGCAATAAAGCACGGATACGTGCTAATAAAACACGTGGCTGAACAGGTTTCGCCACATAGTCATCTGCCCCCATTTCCAAGCCAAGCACTTGATCCATATCTTCGGTACGAGCCGTTAACATTAAAATTGGTTGATGATAATGAGGACGTACTTCACGACAAATGGTTAAACCATCAGCACCCGGTAACATTACATCCAACACCACCAAGTCAGGTTGCTCTGCAATAATACGACGAATCGCACGATTACCATCTGGCTCTACACCCACTTCCAATCCATTACGGATTAAATATTCCTGGGTTAAACGCGCTAAACGCTCATCATCTTCTACAATTAAAATTTTCGGTAACTTTTCTTCTTGGCTCATAAATTGCCCCTTCAATAGCATGAAGCGTATCTTTTAAAAATCCGACAGATACGACGTAATATAATTTTGCAATATACACACGTTTACATTGTAAACAAGATGCCATTCACCAAACTGATACATCTACGTAGCTTTTTGTAATATTTTTTAATCATTGAATTAATTGGCTTTTTAAGATTGTAATTTTTACAACCCACTCGCCGACTTGCTGTTACAAAACGATGTTTTATTAAGCAAATCAGACCATTGATCAGATTCTGACTGATCAATTGCATTCTTTTTTACTTATCCACAAGTTTATCTATAAGCAGATAAATCTAGCTTTGCTATGCTATGCCCTTGTCTAATAAGGCTTAAACTAGAAAGACAAAAACAAGGAATTTTGAGCAATCTTTTTTTGACATGAATCAGAAAAATTTTTAGTAAAATGTCAATATTGATCTACCCTCAATTTTCCCGTATCTTGTGTTCAATTCAATCTTAAACCACTAAGTCTTGTGTTTATTCCTCAAACACTGTGGCACACTTTTTGCCCAGTTCAAATGGTCCATAAACATAACAATAGATGACAATGGAGCTATGCTGACATGAGCGTAATCACATCCACCCCTGGTCAACTTCAGGTGATTAAACGAACTGGTGATGTTGCTGCTTTTGATGCCGAAAAAATTTCTGTCGCAATTGGTAAAGCATTTTTAGCGGTAGAAGGACAGCAAAGTGCTGACTCTAGCCGTATTCATGATCGCATTTCACAACTAACTGAAATGGTCATGAACACCTTTAACCGTCGTTTACCTTCAGGCGGCACCATTCATATTGAAGAAATCCAAGACCAAGTGGAATTGGCACTCATGCGTACTGGTGAACAGAAAGTTGCGCGTGCCTATGTGATCTATCGTGAACAGCGTGCGTCTGCTCGTCAGCAAACAGGTGCACACCATCACCCGACATTACAAATTACTGCACAAGACGGTCAATTAAAGCCACTAGACTTAAGCGCGCTCCAAGCGAAAGTAACAAAAGCCGCTGAAGGTTTAGAAGGCATCGATGCGCAAGCGATTATCGATGAAACTGTGAAAAACCTTTATAACGGTGTAAAAGAGTCAGACATCTCAACCACCATGATGATGGCGACGCGTACCCGTATTGAACAAGAACCTAACTATACTTATGTGACTGCACGTTTATTGCGTGATGACTTGGTTGCGACTGGTTTAGAATTCTTAGGTCTTTCTACGGACACTTTAGAAAGCGATGCTCTTGAAGCATTCTTGAAAAAAGGTGTTGAGTTAGAATTGCTTTCTGCTGACTTGCTTGACTTTGATTTAGCCAAGTTAGCTGCTGCGATTCAACCAGAACGTTCAAACCAGTTTACTTACTTAGGTCTACAAACTTTATTTGACCGTTACTTTATCCATTCAAATGGTATTCGCTTCGAACTTCCACAATTGTTCTTCATGCGTGTTTCGATGGGTCTAGCACTGAACGAAGAAAACCGTGAAGAACGTGCAATCGAATTCTACAACTTATTGTCGAGCTTCGATTACATGGCGTCTACTCCGACGTTGTTTAACTCAGGGACTTTACGCCCACAATTATCAAGCTGTTATTTAACCACCATTGATGATGACCTGTTCGACATTTATGGCGCGATGCGTGATAACGCGATGTTGTCTAAATGGGCGGGTGGTTTAGGTAATGACTGGACACCAGTACGTGCTTTGAACTCATACATCAAAGGCACCAACGGTAAATCACAAGGTGTTGTCCCGTTCCTGAAAGTGGCCAACGATACCGCTGTTGCAGTTAACCAAGGTGGTAAGCGTAAAGGTGCAGTATGTGCCTACCTTGAAACTTGGCACTTGGACATTGAAGAATTCCTAGAGCTGCGTAAAAACACAGGTGATGACCGTCGTCGTACGCATGACATGAACACAGCGAACTGGGTTCCAGATTTGTTCATGCAACGTGTATTTGAAGATGCTGAATGGACACTATTCACGCCATCTGAAACTCCTGACCTACACGACTTGATGGGTGTAGAGTTTGCAGAGCGTTATGCACACTACGAAGCTGTAGCAAAAGAAAATAACATGCTACACAAAAAAGTACGTGCTAAAGACTTATGGCGCAAAATGCTGTCAATGTTGTTTGAAACAGGTCACCCGTGGATCACATTCAAAGACGTATGTAACTTACGTTCACCACAGCAACACGTAGGTGTAGTGCACTCGTCGAACTTATGTACTGAAATTACGCTGAACACCAATAAAGACGAAATTGCAGTATGTAACTTGGGTTCAATCAACCTTGTTCAACACGTGCAAGGCGGTGTATTGGATCGTGAGAAATTGGCTCGCACCATTAAAACAGCCGTACGTATGCTCGATAACGTGATCGACATTAACTACTATGCAGTGCCACAAGCGAAAAACTCGAACTTGAAACACCGCCCTGTGGGTATGGGTATCATGGGCTTCCAAGATGCTTTATATGAAATGGGCATGGCGTATGGTTCAGATGCAGCGGTAGACTTTGCTGATGAATCAATGGAAGTGATTAGCTACTATGCAATCCAAACGTCTAGCGACTTAGCGGTTGAACGTGGTGCTTACTCGACCTTCAAGGGTTCATTGTGGGATCAAGGTATTCTTCCAATCGACTCTTTAAACAAAGTTGCACAATCACGTCCTGAGCGTATGTTCGAAGTTGATCGTACACAACGTTTAGATTGGGATTCTTTACGTGCGAAAGTACAAAAAGATGGTATGCGTAACTCAAACGTGATGGCGATTGCTCCAACAGCAACTATCTCGAATATTTGTGGCGTATCTCAATCGATTGAGCCAACTTTCCAAAACTTGTATGTGAAATCTAACCTTTCTGGTGAATTCACTGTAATTAACCCGTACTTGGTACGTGCGTTAAAAGAACGTGGTCTTTGGGATTCAGTCATGGTGAATGACTTGAAACACTTCGAAGGTTCTGTACAGAAGATTTCACGCATTCCAGAAGAGCTTAAAGCAATTTTTGCGACTGCATTTGAAGTTGAGCCACGCTGGATTGTAGATGCGGCTTCACGTCGTCAAAAATGGATTGACCAAGCGCAATCGCTAAACCTTTACATTGCTGGCGCAAATGGTAAGAAACTTGACATCACGTATAAGATGGCATGGTTACGTGGTTTAAAAACTACTTATTACCTCCGTGCATTAGGTGCAACGTCGGCTGAGAAATCGACCATTAACACGGGTGCATTGAATGCGGTTAAGGCCACTACAGTCGCAGCGCCTGTTGCAGCAGTAGCGGAAGAAAAACCAGTTGCAGCACCTGTGGTCGAAGATGAAGGTTTTGAACAAGCGGCACCAGTGCCAATGGCATGTTCAATTGACAATCCAGATTGTGAGGCTTGTCAGTAATAACCTCCCCTAACCCCTCCTTAAAGGAGGGGGATCACACCAGATTTATTGAGGTGTGAAAGTCCCTCTTTTTAAAGAGGGATTTAGGGAGATTAAAAAATTTTAAAAGAAATTTAAAAGGAAAAGACCATGCTCCATATGACTCATAACTACATGTTAGGACTCGCGGTTTTGGTCTTTTCCTTTGTTTTCTTTTACGTGCCAATGGTCTACGCATTTGTAGCCATTCGCCATCAGCAGCGTAAGCAAAATAAGTAGTGGGGACACTTGCTCTACCGAACAAAATTAGAGCATTTATCGACAAAACTTAATTTTGCTTACACAAATTGAGCGTATAGTAGGACATCTTCTTGGTTGAGATGTCTTCATAAAAGATATAAAGCAACGAAGAGAGAATTGATATGTCTATCCTAAGTTGGGACGATTTAGAAGATGATTCGCAAAAACCGGCTGCACCTGAGCACAAGTCTGCGCCCGTCGAACCGCAAAAAGCGCCTGCTGCGCCGTTGGTATCTAATGCAGAGCAACCACAGAAGAATGTGGCAGCTCCACAATCCGCTGGAACCCGTTCAGTGCGATCAACAGATCCAGCCGATCCGTTGGCAAGAGCATCTAACGCTCTAGAAACCTTGGACGTTGCGCCTGGTCTTGAAGAGCTTGAGATGGGTGCTCAACGTGTACAAGTTGACGACAAAGCTATGATTAACTGTCGTGCGGACTTGAACCAACTGGTACCGTTCAAATACGAATGGGCTTGGCAGAAGTATCTAGATGGTTGTGCCAACCACTGGATGCCGCAAGAAGTGAACATGAACCATGACATCGCACTTTGGAAGTCTGAAAATGGCTTAACTGAAGATGAGCGTACCATTGTAATGCGTTCTTTAGGTTTCTTCTCGACTGCAGACTCATTGGTTGCAAACAACTTGGTCTTGGCGATTTACCGCCACATTACCAACCCTGAATGCCGTCAGTACATTTTGCGTCAAGCCTTTGAAGAAGCGATTCACACCCACGCTTACCAATACTGTATTGAATCTTTAGGTATGGATGAAGGCGAAGTCTTCAACATGTACCGTGAAGTTCCATCAGTCGCGCGTAAAGCGGCTTGGGGCTTAAAGTATACGCAATCATTGAGTGACCCAACCTTCCAAACAGGTACACCTGAAAACGACCAAATTTTGCTTCGCAACTTGATCGCATTCTACTGTGTACTTGAAGGGATCTTCTTCTACTGTGGTTTCAGTCAAATCTTGTCGATGGGTCGTCGTAACAAGATGAATGGTGTTGCCGAGCAATTCCAATACATCTTGCGTGATGAATCTATGCACTTGAACTTTGGTATCGATATGATTAACCAAATCAAGATTGAGAACCCGCATCTTTGGACGGCTGAATTCCAAGAAGAAATCATCCAGATGATTCTTGAAGGTACGATGCTCGAAATCGAATATGCACGTGACACGATGCCACGCGGTGTATTGGGTATGAATGCAGGTATGATGGAAGAATACTTGAAATTTATCTGTAACCGTCGTTTAAGCCAGTTGGGCTTACCTGAACAATTTGCTGGTGTGAATAATCCATTCCAGTGGATGTCAGAAATGATGGATTTACGTAAAGAGAAGAACTTCTTTGAAACTCGCGTAACTGATTACCAAACAGGTGGTGCGTTAAGCTGGTAATTATATCACCGTCACGCGACACATAAGTTGTCATAGACGACTTAATGAAAAGGCTGCCATTCGCAGCCTTTTTTAATATCAATAATAAATTATATGATTCAAGACAAAACGATATGGAAAAACTGGTCAGGCTATCATTGCCAAAGTTTGGTTGAAACCAAAAGGCTGTAGTGGCAAGAAAAAGACGCATACCTTTAAAGTACTTTAGAAAAAAGAGATAGAGAAAGAATTCATTTTTTATTCAACATGAAATTTAAAAATTGACACAGGTTGTGTCGTTTTATCAAAAAAATGATATAGGTTGTGTCGCTAACTTTTGTCATCATGTGTCGTAATGATTTCTAAGTCATTGTAATTAATACCCCTGAATGACAAACAATGTGTCGCCTGACGATATAACATCTCCAGTGTCATTGCTGATGCTTAAAATATCATTATTAAAAAACCGCCATGCATGGCGGTTTTTTATTTTAAATAAAGTCGAATAACCTCAGTTCAGCACAAATATCTGAAGGAAAGCTCTTACTTGATAGTTGCGTTGAGTTTCCACAATATTTACGTTCGCGGTTATTGATCATCCTATGCAAACCACAGAGAAGATAAAGATGCCCTTTGCACCGTTATTTGATGGTTCTTAGAGGCTGGTCTATGGATATGAGAAAAACTGCATCTCAAAGTTTATTTTTTATTCAAAAAAGCCATTTTCTACGCATTCTTTTACCCAATACTTTTCTGTATTGCTGTTAAAATTAATCCTCATGAGCGATTTTCCAATCCTTCATAACTCTATAAATCAAGGATGATTAGCGAATATATTCATTATGGAAATCAAGCAAATAAAATATTTTTTGACGGTGGTAGAAGCTGGCAGTATTGGAAAGGCCGCGCAAAAGCTGGATGTTGGTGCTTCAGCCATTAGCCAGCAAATTAGTAAACTCGAGCAGGAACTGTCTATTCGCTTATTACAGCGGAATGCCTTTGGGGTAACCCCCACTCCAGCGGGTCTGGCCTTTTTAAAACACTCGCAGTTAATTCTAAGACAAATCAATTTTGCAGTTGATGCAGCTCATTCTGCACGACTCTCAGGCCACGTCAGCCTCGGCTTTCCACCAACGATTATGGCGTTGCTCGGAATACCCTTCATGAAATTAATGTCTGATCGTTATCCCGACATTCGGCTTGAAATTGTGGAAACGCTGTCGGGTAATCTAATTCAGGCCATTAATTCACGTCAGCTTGATCTTGCGATTATTTTTACCAATGAAATTGATAAACAGTGGTCAATACAGCCGCTAGTACGTGAGCAAATGTATTTGATGGCTCGAAAAGAAGTGCTGCAACAATATGGTCTTGCCGAGTGCATTAAGAGTGGCATCATCCAGTCGAAACAAATCGGGGATATTCCTTTAGTATTGCCCCGTCAGCGACATAGTTTAAGAAAACTCTTAGAAAACAAGATTGGACAGCTAAATGTGGTCTATGAAATTGATGGTCTACATTTACTCATGGATAGTCTTGTTCATCTCGACCTGGCAAGTGTTCGACCGGGCAGTGCCTGCCTACCAGAATACCAGCCTAAATTAGAATTACTAAAGGTCGTTGATCCAGAAATCGAGCGTATAAATTATCTGGTGAGTCTCGCGGAAGAAGAATTATCTCCTGCTGCATTAGCCGCGAAATCGGCCATACGGGCGTGTGTGAGAGAGCTGATTCAAAATCAGAGCTGGCCTTGCGCGGAAAATATTTTATAACCAACCATTAATTTTATTAAATACCCAATTAACTTTTACCTCTCTCCTATGCCGACTTTTTAAGATTACATTGTCGATGCAGGTTAAGCAGGTTTCTGCTTATTGCAATATAGATATGTAGTTTGAATAGGAAACAAGGCTTCACAGGGGATATGAAGGACATCATTGCGTCCCGTCTATCCCCACTCGCGATTTTAGGGTCTGCGTCATTCAAGCCGAAGACCTTGCGATGCACTTATGTGAATGTTTCCGTTTTGTCAGGCCAAGGAGGTCTCCAATGGATGTCGTGAATAATCGTACGGCCACTTTTAAAAAAATATTAAATGTAACCAGTGGCAACTTTTTAGAGCAGTACGATTTTTTTCTTTTTGGTTTCTATGCCACTTATATTGCAGCAAAATTTTTTCACTCCGAAAATGAATATGTCTCTTTAATGATGACATTTACCGTATTTGCTGCTGGCTTTCTGATGCGCCCTTTAGGCGCGATTTTTCTAGGTGCCTATGTCGATAAAGTCGGTCGCCGCAAAGGTTTAATTGTAACCCTGAGCTTGATGGCGATTGGAACCATCTTAATTACCTTTGTACCAGGGTATGAAACCATAGGAATTCTTGCTCCAATTTTGGTGGTGATCGGACGTTTATTACAAGGCTTTTCAGCCGGTGTTGAATCTGGCGGGGTTTCTATTTATCTCGCGGAAATTTCAACCGATAAGAACCGTGGATTTATTACCAGTTGGCAATCTGGCAGCCAACAAATTGCGGTTGTATTTGCGGCATCACTGGGTTACTGGCTAAATACGGTATTAACCAATGCCCAAGTCGGTGAATGGGGTTGGCGTATTCCATTTCTGATTGGTTGTTTAATTATTCCATTAATCTTTTTATTCCGTCGAACCTTGGAAGAAACAGAGGATTTCAAAGCGCAAAAAACACATCCGACATCAAAAGAGATTTTCAATACACTGGTCAGTAACTGGCGTATCGTGCTTGCAGGCATGATGATGAGTGCCATGACCACCACCACATTCTATTTTATTACGGTTTACACCACGGTGTATGCAAAACGGACACTCGAAATGTCCGTGACCGATAGCCTTTTAGCAACGGTGTTTGTCGGTCTCTCCAATTTCTTCTGGTTACCTATGGGTGGTTTGCTTTCAGACAAAATTGGTCGTCGTCCAGTTTTAGTGGGGATCACGACACTTGCCATCTTTACCACATATCCTGTTTTAAACTGGTTAGTGCATGACATTAGTTTCACCAACCTGTTGATAACGCTTGCTTACTTCTCCTTCTTCTTTGGCATGTACAACGGCACCATGGTGGCCACACTGGCCGAAGTTATGCCCAAACGTGTACGTACCGTTGGTTTCTCTTTAGCTTTCAGCCTTGCAGCCGCTATTTTTGGCGGAATGACACCGATGGCGTGTACTTTCCTTGTGGAAAATACAGGAAATGCCAGCACCCCTGCTTTCTGGCTGATGTTAGCCGCGGTATGTAGCCTAATCTCAAGCTTATATCTCTGTCGTGGTTCTCAACAAAACAAGTCAGATACCGTGACTGAACCCGCAAAACTGAACGCTTAATCTCCTAGTACTCCATCTTTAGTTTTAATAGACAGTACGGACAATCTTGAATGTCCGTGCTGTGCTCTCTTGCACGCAAAAATGAGGCACTACATGAAAAAATTCTCTATTTTAAAATCGGTTATTTTCACCAGCGCGAGTATAATCGCGACATTGAGCCATGCAGACACACTCGAAGTGATTAGCTCTGGCGGGTTTTATTCATCCATGGAAAAACTCATTCCAATCTTTGAACAACAAACAGGTCATACCATTCATCTCTCGTCTGGTTCGTCTATGGGCGCATCACCTACCGCTATACCAAATAGACTGGATCGTGGAGAGCGTTTTGATGTTGTGGTGCTTGCGGCTCCAGAACTGAGTAAGCTGGCCGAAAAGGGCTATGTAGAACCAGCGTCACAACGCGATTTAGTAAAATCTAGTATTGGGATGGCAATTCCCAAAGGGGCTAAAAAGCCGGATATTAGCTCTGCAGAGAAATTCGAAAAAGTTTTGTTAAATGCAAAACATATTGGTTACTCAGCCAGTGCAAGCGGCACCCACCTCGAAAAAAATGTCTTCCCAAGCTTTCCTGCTGTTGAATATAAAATTATTTCTAGCAAGGCAGAAAAAGTGGTCGGTGATCGCGTTGCCAAGCGTATAGCCGAAGGACAATTTGATATTGGATTCCAGCAAATCAGCGAAATTAAGCCTTTTACAGGCAAATATGGACAAGTTGAGTTGGTGGGTGCAATTCCAGCGCCTTATCAAAAAGTCACGATTTTTTCTGCGGGAATTGGCAAAGACTCGGAACACGAAAAGACGGCCAACGCATTAATTCAGTTTGTAAAATCTCCGCAAGCGACACAGATTATTGAGGATCAGGGGCTAGAACAAATCCCACAGTAAAATGACGGTATAAGACAACATCTGCACAGGATGTTGTCTTTTTTTACGCGTTCATTTCTCGTCACAGCATAAAAGTCGAGACAAATTGCGCTGTAGAGCCATCAATCACTCTAGATTGGCTCAGATATTTCAAGCATGAAATGTTTTGTCGGGATCGCCTTTGGCACTTGCGCCGTGTACGGATAGATAGAGATCTAAGCCTAAAAAGCTCAAGCCATGCTAAAGGTAAAACAGGACTTGAGCTGATAGTTAGATTGAATTGAGCACACAGGAAATCGGGAAAGTGAATATCTGCTATACCTTATCGCCTGATCTAGAATTCATATTTCGCCATCATTTCTATACGATTATCTTTCCCTAATCGATCATTCACGGTATGACGCTCCCCATAGACATATTCCAGTCCGAAAGTGAGCGGCTTATTGGGTTTGAACATCATATTGACCCAGCCCTGCTGTAACTTCTCATTGGCATCTTTCGTAATATAGTCTTTATCCGCATAGATCAATGCACCATAGCCAAGCGTGCTTCTCAGCTTTGGATTAAATTGATAGGTAAGACCCATTTGAAAGGCATCAAAATCAATTAATTCAAGATCATCTCCATTCTGGATATAGCGTCGATTATCGGAACTTGCCAGTAATAATTTGTTGTCTCCAGCCACATGTGAATAGTTGCTATTGAATAATAAAGATGGCGTGATTTTATAACGCAGTCCTAGCGCAGCGCCCCACCCCAGTTCTGTTGCATCATTTTCACTGCGTAGGCGGACTTCTTGAATTAAACCACGTGCCGTCATTACCCCTTTACCTGCGGCAAATTCATGCTTCAATTTACCCGCCAGTAATGGCAGACGGTTATCGTCATTGCCTTTTTCTAAACTTAAAAAATACGTGGTGAGGGCATTAACGGGTTGGGAATAGCGCACCATTGGATTACGCGTGGTACCGCCCCCTAGTGCAGTATTTGAATCGAGCATTTCGGGTGCAGTTTCAGTGGAAAGAAAACTAGAGGTGGTCTGACCTACCAACCAGCGGTCATAATTTAAATAAACATGACGAAGACGTGCCGTATCCTTATTTTCTCCACCCCGAAAATCTATTTCAATTTTTCCTTTTAATGCATGCTCAGCTAAAGGGGTAGTAAAATCTAGACCAATGCGTGTGGCATTGACGGTGGTATCCAAGCGATCTTCCGTGGCTTTTTTCCCGGGATCGCCTTCTAGCACCACACTATTAATCCGGTTAAACATACCTTTGGCACCTTCAATCTGGTATGCAACATCGGCCCGAACAAATCCATACAAACTTACCTCGCTACCCGATGGTGTTTGCCTTTTTGCTTGAGCAAGCATATTTTTTTCGACGGGCTGGACAACACTGCTTGCTGCGACTGGTGTGGCGGTCAGGTTCGGAACTGATTTCGCTTGCTGCGCCTGAAGCAGTTGTCGAAGTTCATTCACTTCCGCACGTAACTGTTCAATTTCACTGGGCTGATTGGCATGGGTAAAAGCACTGATTGTGGTCAAGCTTGCGATGAGAACCATCTTAGGTGAATTAAATTTCATTTTGCATTCCATGTATTTTATTTAAAAAAACCGTGTTATTCGTCCATTTACACAAATTGTAGGTACACGTTCCCCCTGAATGAGCTGCTTCAGTTGCTTAAAAGGTCTTGTTTTCTGATCTGAAAAACAGTTGAAGACTGCGTTGATAAAAAAAGTGCGTGGTGAGAATGACAAAAATTAATCTGGAGAGCTGAAAGGCCACAACAATCGGCACTGTGAGTCCTAAAGCTTTGGCCATAAGCGACATTTCTGCGATCCCGCCTGGAGAAAGACCTAAAATCAAGATTTGCTTTTCGGTATGGCTTAAATTCACCAGTAACAAGGCAAAGCTGATTGATAACAGCAAGGCCAACAGATTGAAGAGCAAAGTCACCCCTATAAATTTTTTGTTGTTCTTTAAAAAACTAAACGGGAATTTGCTACCCAATGACCAACCTATACAGACTTGTCCCAAGGCAATTAACCATTCTGGAAATCTCAACTGAAGTATCTCGCAAAATGACAACAGTCCAATAATGGTCAGTGGGCCTAGAATCCAAGCATTCAGCAGATTAAAAAATTCAAATACCTTCCCAAAAAACACAGCAAGTCCAAACAGCAGCAGCACCTGAAAAAGACCAAATCGCTCGCTATCGTGCAGAGGCAAACCAGACCATTCGACTTGAAAATAAAAATGCATAAACACTGGCACCAACACCACCAGAATCACAATTCTCAAACTATGTGCAGCAACGACTTTATCGACCTGTGCGTGGTGCCGTTCTGCAATATTCACCATCTCACTGGCACTGCCAATGGCTGAAGAGAACCATGCGGTCGCCCAATCCAGAGCATTGATTCGATATTGCAAAACCGCGAGCATAGTCCCCAGTAAAAGTGACCATGCCATGCCAAGCAGGATAAAGCCCCAATACGCAGCTACGGCTTGTACCAGTGCGGGGGTAAAGTAAAGCCCTAAGGCCATACCAATAATGATCTGTCCTACACGTCGCCAGCGCGGATCACAAGCCAGTGGATGCCCAACACTACCAAGTAATAAGGCCGTCAATAACGGCCCCAGCAGCCATGGTAAAGGCATATGCACATAATGGGCGAATATGGCTCCCAGCAGGGCGATGACCAATCCTTTGAGATTTGAGCTGATTGTGTTCATAATTTTCAGCAATAATCGTCAACAGATGCCGACCATTATTGCCATCCTGTTAAGCTGTTTGTTTTTTGATGTACAAGTATTTACGCACGATTGGCAAGATCAGTAACAATCCCGACATGATCCAGAGGCCCATACTGATGTTACTGCTCCACAAAATGTTGAGTTCGCCTTGAGAAATAGACAAGGCACGACGTAAATTAGATTCCATCAACTGTCCAAGAACGAAGCCAAGAATTAACGGTGCCAATGGGAAATCAAATTTTCTTAGAATATATCCAAACACGCCCAAGCCCATGCAGAGCAGCAAGTCAAAGATATTGGTGTGAATGGCGTACACCCCAACAAAGCTGACACTGGCAATAATCGGAATCAGAATATAATTAGGAATACTTAGCATGCGGGCAAAGAAGCCTACCAATGGCAAGTTCAATACCAGCAGAATAATGTTACCGACCATCAACGATGCAATCAGTGACCACACCAATACGGGTTCCTGAGCAAATAATTGAGGACCTGGAGTAATGTTGTACATGAGCAAAGCGCCCATCATGACCGCAGTTGTACCTGAACCCGGCACCCCCAAAGTCAACATCGGGACAAATGAACCACACGCTGCTGCGTTATTGGCACTTTCAGGTGCAGCAAGACCACGCAGATCACCTTTACCGAACTTGCTATTGTCGCTTGCCATCTTCCGTTCAGTGGTATAAGCCATGGCACTTGCAACGGTTGCACCTGCACCAGGTAAAATTCCTGAGAAGAAACCAATCAATGCACCACGGATAATGGTCGCTAATGAACTGAGCAATTCTTTTAGATTGAATAGTGAACGTTTGCCCTGCTCCATCGCGACTTTACCAATCGTGGTTCGTTCAAGCAGTAATAAGATTTCACTTACACTGAATAATCCGATCACCAAAGTGGTAAAGGCAATTCCATCACTTAAGCCCACACTGTTAAAGGTAAAACGATAAACACCAGTAATGGCATCCATCCCCACTGTCGAAAGAGCCAAGCCCATTAAAGCCATAATCAGAGTTTTAAAGGGCTGCGTACTGACCAAACCGGTTAAACATACAATTGCAAACACCATTAAGGCAAAATATTCAGCTGGACCAAACGCGATTGCCCATTTCGCCAAGATTGGAGCAAACAAGACAATGCCAATAAAAGCGATCGTACTGCCAATAAAAGAGCTGACCGAAGATAAAGACAGTGCAATACCTGCCTTGCCTTGCTGTGCCAATGGATAACCGTCTAAGGTGGTCATAATGGCCCCAGCATCCCCAGGTACGTTTAAGAGAATCGCTGAAATACGTCCTCCATATTCACAACCCAAATAGACTGCTGCCAATAAAATTAATGCACTATCGACTGGTAGACCTAGGGCATAGGCAAACGGCAATAAAATTGCCACACCATTAATAGGACCTAAACCTGGCAATAAACCAACAATCGTTCCAATAAATGCACCGACAAAGGCAATTAGGAGATTCTGCGGTTGTAAGGCAACCTCGAAACCTGTCATTAAAAAACTTAATACGTCCATATCAGGTCATCCTTAACCAAAAAATCCAAGTGGTAATGGCACATCCAAGAAACGGTCAAACATATAATAGGTACTAATGCTCAGCACCAAGCCTGTAACCAAAACTGGTACGGTTTTGCCATGGAAAAGTTTGCCCACTGCAACCGTCATCAACAGCGTGGCAACAATAAAGCCTAGCCATTCAAAAATTAATGCGTACAGAGTTAAAGCGACCGTACACAACACTAACTTACCAAGCAGATGTTTAGTCCAATGCAACTCCACTGGTTCAAACATAATGGCTGGGCGTACTGTCAGATATACGGCACTCGCTGTAATTAAGCCCATTAATAGAATCGGAAAGGCTTTAGGTCCCACTGGATCGTAGGAAATTGGCGCTTCAAAATTGCTTGCATAGATCAGCAAAAATAATCCACACACTGCAATAATGGCGGTAAGAATCCGTTCAGATTTCATCATCTATCCTCAAAACAAAAACTGAGTTGAGCAATAATTTCTCAACTCAGTCTATTTGCTATTTTGATAATTTATATTCTTGCGACAATTTGCGCATTTCTTCAGTCTGCTTATATACATAGGCAGTCAGTTCTTCACCTGTCATCTGAAATGGGAGCAGATCTTGGTTGTTACGTATTGCTTCATATTTCTGGTCAGCCATCATTTTATCGAAGGCGTTTTTCCACCAGCCATAGGCTTCATCACTAACTTTTGGCCCCATATAGAAACCACGAATGACTGGCCATTCAATGTCATAGCCCTGCTCTTTGGCAGTACGTAGCTGTGAGAACTTCCCATCTAAGCGCTTGTCTGCAAATACGGCCAAAACACGAATATCACCAGATTCTAAGTGTGAGCCGACCTCACTGACATTGCCGACACCAACTTGAATATGCTGCCCCAGCAATGAAGTCAGAACCTCACCTCCACCTTCAAGTGCAACAAATCTCAAGTCGGTAGGACTAATGCCAGCTTTTTTTGCCAACATTGCAGTTTGCATCCAGTCTTGACCACCGACACTTCCTGCACCACCAAAACTAATCGCTTTCGGATTTTCTCGGAGGGCTTTCATGAGGTCATCAAGGTTTTTCAGTGGTGAGTCTTTATGTACCGAAACCAAACCATAATCCACGGCGACCCCAGACAACCATTTCACATCTTTTTCACTGAAGTGCCCAAATTTTCCTTGTGCCAAGTTCAAGAGTGAACCCGTCGAAAATGCAACCACGGCATCATTGTTCGCAGGATCATTGTTTACAATCTTATTATAGGCAACAGCCCCCACCCCTCCAGGCATATAGGTGACACGAATCGGGTCTTTGAGCTGTTCTGTTTGTTTAAAACCAGACTGGATCAGTTTACAAGTCATGTCAAAACCACCACCAGGCTTGGCTGGGGCGATACACTCTGGACGTTTAGGCTCACCAGCCGCTTTAGAAGCATTGCCTGAACCACAGCCCACCATGCTCAATCCAACACATGCTAATGCGAGTAATTTTAAATTTTTCATTTCAAATACATCCTTATAACGCCTTTACTCTATTCATCTCTTTCGAGTTTTTTACCCTTAACCCTCATCGCCCTCCATGGTGCGATCCGGGTTAAAAATCTTATTTTGCTTTGCGCTTATGCTTTGCCATCCGCTCTTCCACTGCAAACTTCAGTAATGCTGCACTGCGGTAAAAACCATGGGCAAACTTGCCAAAAGGGATGGTCAAGAAGAAGGTCATGACCGTCGCCAAATGTATGATCAGTAAGAGTGCCATTGCAGAACTGTCACGGAATGCCAGTAGTGCGAGCCCCGTAACACTGATTAACAGCAATAAGAAGATAAAACCGCGATCCATTGGCTTTTGTTCGGCATCGCCATGTAGTGGATGGCGTTTGATATTCAGGTAGAGCAGACCTAATGGTCCAACAACCAAGCCAATCCCCCCTAAAGTGCCTAAAATGACAGGCAAACTGGTATAGGCATACGGTGCTTCTAAAGCAAGGAAGTAGTGATAGAAGGTCGCGACAGTTGTGGCCAAAAAACACAATAAGAATCCGTACATGGTGCAATGGTGAAACATGCGACGAATTTGGGTATAACGGTCATCTTCTTCATTACAGCCTTTACCGTGTCCTCCATCGAGATATTTAAGGGTCAATACATTTTTAGAGGCTTGCAAAATGTCTGGCTGTGCCACACCTTCTGGAATAATGGTTGAGGTTTGCTTCCAAAACTTGGCTACTCCCAAACCTAGCAGCACAATCGCCGTGATAAAGACTGAACCAAAGAGCACTGCTAAAAAGTTATGCGGGAAAATCGCATAAAAATCACCTTGGTATTCAGCAAAGAGGTTAGTGCCATTGAGCCATACCCCAGCCAACATGAGCAGGAAGAAGCTCAGCGTCATGCCCGAGACCAAAGCAATACCAGTTTTTTTATAAATCGCGCCAAAAGAGGCTGGCACAGCAAACTGCTGATAGGTTTCCAAGCGCACTTGAGCCATCGCTTGTGGAATATTCACGCCAAATTCATGTGGCGGTGCATATTGGCAGGCATGTAAACATGCCCCGCAGTTGTGGCATAAGTTGGCCATATAGTGAATGTCGGCCTGCGTAAATTCCAAGCGCTTGGTCATGGCTGGAAACACCGCACAGAAAGTTTCACAGTACCGGCAGGCATTACAAATCTGTAAGGCTTGCTTCACTTGCTGCTCATTTTCAGTCAGTTGCACGACAGGAATTAAATTTTTGACATTGGAGTTCATGTTAAAGCTCCCTGCTTCAATGCCGCTGCTGCAGCATTCTTACCGGCAATACGTCCAAAGGTAGTGCCTATCGACATCCCCACACCCGCGGTATAACCCTGACCGAGTACATTTCCTGCCATCATTTCACCTGCCACATATAAATTTGGACTTGCGACATCGTTAAAACGGACGGCCGCATCATCTTCAACTTTCAGACCTAAATAGGTAAAAGTAATTCCGGGTCTTAAGGCATAGGCATAATAAGGGGGTTGATCGAGTGGAACGGCCCAATGTGTTTTGGCAGGGCTTAAATTTTCGGTATGACAATTGTCCAGTACCGTGTGGTTAAACTCGCCTGCTACACAAGCATGGTTATAGTCCCTTACCGTTTTGGATAAGGTCGCCACATCTAAATTTAACTTTTGGGCGAGTTCTTCAATGCTGTTGGCTTGCGTCCCCTCAAAAACCGGTGGCATAAATTTACCCACCGATTTTGAATCGATAATTGAATAAGCAATTTGATTTGGCTGCTGCGCGACCAGGCGTCCCCAAATGGCATAACGTTTGGGCCAGAAATCCTCACCCTCATCATAAAAGCGCTCGGCATTTTTATTGACCACAATACCTAAAGACACGCAGTCAATTCGGGTACAAATACCGCCATCATACAAAGGAGCACGGGCATCCACTGCCACACAATGTGACTGCGACGGATCACCAATAATATCGGCCCCTTTATCCATCATGAATTTCAGCAAGTTGCCCTGATTAAAACGAGTGCCACGAATAATGAAGTTATCCGCGGGCCATTCACCATTTGCGTTTTGACCCCAAGCTTGTTTTAACCATTCACGATTAGATTCAAAGCCGCCTGCGGCGAGAACACAAGATGCACCTTCAAAACGAGTGCCATCTGCGGCAATGGCGGCAATGAATTTGCCATCTTCAATCATCAATTCGGTAATCTTGGTGTTATAACGGATTTCAACCCCAAGATTTTTCGCGCTTCTGAAATAGGCATTGACCAGCGCCTTGCCTCCGCCCATGAAGAAAGCATTGGTTCGCGCAACATGGAGAGCACCCGATAAAGGCGGCTGAAAGTTCACTCCGTGCTGACGCATCCAGTCACGGCAATTCGCTGTAGTTCGAATCACCAGACGCGCTAAATGTTCATTGGTTTTACCCGCAGTGACTTTGAGTAAGTCTTGCCAATATTCTTCTTCTGAATATGCATCCACCAACACATCTTGCGGAGCATCGTGCATACAGCGCAAGTTACGTGTGTGCTGTGAATTTCCCCCGCGCCATTCTTTTGGCGCTGCTTCGACGAGTAATACGGACGCCCCTGCCTCGCGAGCAGTGATCGCTGCACACAATGCAGCATTCCCACCGCCAATCACTATTACATCATGCATTCGATTTCTCCCTCTCGAATTTAGAGCAATTAAAACTCAAAAGAGGCAGTCATCGTGATGCTGAGGATTTAAATGGGTCTTTACTAAAACTAAATAGGCTAAAAGTCTAAGAGCTCAACACTAGGCCATAAATCTTTATTTATTAAGTCTTTAATACAAGTCTTGATGGCCACTTTGGTGGCAAGGCTGGCTGGTGATAGCTCTTCCTCTGCAATACTGATCAAATAATTCATTCGATTCAGCTCTGGAGAGATGATTTTGAGGAAGCACAGATCTGATCTTAAGTACTCAAAATAGGCACTGCCCGGCTGAATGGTTGCCATTTTCAGTTGACGCACGCAGTTCATCAGCAAATGCAGACCATCTATTTCAAACTCAACATTTAAAAGTTCAACTTTTTGCTCTAAAAACTTGCGTAAGCCATGATGTTGGCTGGGTAAAGCCAAAGGCAGCTGATTCACTTTTTCAAATTCAATCTGTTTGTTGTGAATACAGTCTGCAAAACCATGCTGCTGCAGTAGGTCGGCATGTGCCATCAGAAACATCGGTTCTTTCAGCAAAGGCTGGACAGACCAGTGTGGATCAACATCTTGGGTAAAAATAATGGCAATATCCAGTTGGCGCGAATTGACCATGGCTGCCAGATTCCCAGACAGACTTTCAACCAGATGCACCTTAATCTCAGGATAACGTTTTGACATTAATTTCATTAAAGGCACGCCCAAGACCGAAGCAATACTTGGAGAAAATCCGACGCACACATGACCTGTTAAACGAGAAGAATGTGCGGCTTCAATGGCATATTGTGTATGCCTGAGCACCAGTTGCGCCTGTTTGAAAAATGCTAATCCTGACGGCGTGGGCACCACACCAGTAGAGGAGCGGCTTAATAAACGTGTACACAGTTCATCTTCAAGTTTAGCAATTTGCTGGCTTAAAGCCGAGGTGCCGACATCTAGCTTTTGAGCAGCCTTCCCCAAACTGCCAGATTCAACAATGGTCACTAAATACTTGAGCTGCTTTAATTCCATGTCTTCCCCTACTTAGGCATATCCATCATCATCCCCCAATCATTCAAAATAAGGTCATGATCAATAGCGCGAGCATGCCGAATTGAAATTTCAAAGCACTGAAAAACTTGAGTTCAAACCCAAAGATGTGCAGCTGCATACTAGGCATAGATTGAAGCGATATCAAACCCAGTGATGCAAATGACGTTCTTTTCTTGCAGTGTATAGCGAAACCCTCCCGATTTGTGATGACACTGCTTGAGATGAACGAAATAAAAACAACAATTTTTTTATTTTAAATGCTTGATCCTGATGGACTTCTATCTCGCGTAGAAATAACGATGGTCTAATCTTTTTTTAGACAACAGCACCGTATGCTATGCGCTAGCAACTTGTCAGAAATTTACTCGTCCCACCCATGCTCCAAATGATAAAAACACTCTACATAAGAAAGATTATCAGTTATTATTTGACGCAACCCATCGCTCCGTGAATTCGATATGAATGCCAACGCAGAACATTCAGCCAAAGCCTTAATCATCAATCAGCTAAGCAAAAAATTCGGCTCACGTTTTGCTGTTCATGAAGCGACATGGTCAGCAACACGTGGCCAAATCACTTGCTTACTGGGTCATTCAGGTTGTGGTAAAACAACCATGCTACGTTTGATTGCTGGTCTGGAAACGCCTACGAGCGGTGCTATTCAACTAGAACAAACCATTCTCTGGAATGAAGAACAGCATCTCCCTGCCGAAGCTCGTCATATTGGTCTGGTTTTTCAGGACTATGCTTTGTTCCCGCACCTCAACGTGCTTGAAAATGTGAAGTTTGGTCTAAAAAAATTCAATAAAAATCAACAACAAGAAATTGTCGATCAAGCCTTAAAACTGGTCTCTATGCATCATCATCGCCTGAGTTATCCTTATACTTTATCGGGGGGAGAACAACAGCGGATTGCCTTAGCGCGTGCATTAGCCCCTAATCCTCATGTGTTGCTGATGGATGAACCTTTTTCTAATTTAGATCATCGCCTACGTGATCAGATCCGTAAAAGCACCATCGAACTTTTAAAACAGACAGCGTCTACCGCTGTGATTGTCACGCATGATCCTGAAGAAGCCTTACAGATTGCAGATCAAATTATCCTCATGCATCAAGGACAAATTCTTCAGATTGGCACACCAAAGCAACTGTATTTTCAGCCCGCCACCCTGTTTGCCGCACGTTATTTTTCAGCATTGAATGAAATACCGGCTCAGCGCATGGGCGATCAAATCACCACCCTTTTCGGTCAGACCGCAGCTCCAGCCAACCTGACTGAGGCTGAACCGTCGATTTCCTGCTATTTCCGCCCGCATCAGGTTCGGGTGAGTCGAGAACCCGTGGCAGGCGCAGTTGCCTGCAAAGTCATGTCCTCCAGCTTTATGGGACATGCCTCTCAATTAGATCTGCAACTGGTTTCTGAACCTATTAGCTTATTGGCTCAAGTGGATCACCTACAGCAATATTCTGAACATGAAATTGTCTATGTGTCCGTAGATTTAGCCGCATGTTTTTTCTTTGCGCCCGATGAGCATTCTGGCGTAACTCATACCTCTCAACTTGAACACGACGTTCAGATTTAAACTCTGTAGGAAATAAGAAATGAAATCACTATCGAAAATTCATCTTCTTTTAACTGGTCTGGCCGCCTTCAGTGGAAGCTGGGTACATGCAGCTGAAGTCAACCTGTATACCACTCGGGAACCGGCTTTAATTCAGCCTCTGTTAAAAGATTTTAGTCAGAAAACAGGGGTGAAAGTGAATACTGTCTTTATCAAAGACGGTTTGCTTGAACGCGTGAAAGTTGAAGGTTCACGCTCCCCAGCCGATGTAATGCTCACAGTAGATTTCGGAAACTTGGTGGATCTGGTCGAAAGTGGTTTGACCCAACGCGTCGACTCAAAAGTTTTAAACCGTTCTATTCCCGCCAACTTACGTGCTGCAAATGGACACTGGTATGCCCTCTCCATGCGTGCTCGTGCAGTTTATGTGTCCAAAGATCGTGTCCCGCTGACGGCGATTTCCTATGAAGATCTGGCAAATCCTAAATGGAAAGGCAAAATCTGTATCCGCTCAGGCAGTCATCCATACAACACTGGTTTAATTGCTGCTTATATTGCCCATCATGGCGAAAAAGAAACGGAAAAATGGTTACGGGGTGTGAAAGCGAATTTAGCCCGTCCAGCGAGTGGTGGTGATCGCGACGTGGCACGAGATATTCTCGGTAAGATTTGTGATATTGGGGTAGCAAACACCTATTATGTTGGCACCATGCGCACAGGGGATGCAGAGCAAAAGCGTTGGGGCAATGCCATTAATGTCGTTTTACCGCAATTTAAAAATGGCGGCACGCACGTCAATGTTTCAGGTGCTGTGGTCTCTAAATATGCACCGAACCGTAAAGAAGCCGTCCAGCTGCTCGAATTCTTAGCATCCGATCATGCTCAAGCCATGTATGCGAAAAGTGATTTTGAATATCCTGTGAAACCGGGAGTTAAAATTGATCCGATTATTGCCAGCTTTGGCAAGCTGAAAGTCGATACGATCCGCTTAAGTGACATTGCCCAACACCGCAAAGCAGCCAATCGTTTGGTTGATAAGGTACAGTTCAATCATTAAGTCTCGCTTGTCGTATAGGGAGTGATCTTGCTCCCTATACGATCAGATTTATTTCCATCTCTCATTAGACTTTTACCTTCAATGCCCAACAAGAAATTTGCATATCGTTCTTTATTTTCACTCAGTGGACTATTGACGCTACTCGCCTGTTTACCTGTCCTTGCTTTAGTGTGGACTGCGCTGCAAGGTAATAGTGAGATTTGGCAGCATCTGATTCAATATGTCATTCCCCCTACGCTAGTCGAAACGGGCCTACTGCTTGTCGGGGTGGGTGTATTGACCATCCTGATTGGTACGGGCAGTGCATGGATTGTGACCGCCTATCAGTTTCGTGGTCGAGCTTTTCTGGACTGGGCCCTGCTGTTACCGCTTGCCGTTCCCACATACATTATTGCCTATAGTTATATTGATATTCTGCATCCCATAGGTCCGGTGCAAAGTCTGTTGCGAGACCAGCTAGGCTTGGACATGCAACAGCTATGGTTTCCAAATATCCGGTCGGTCTGGGGCGGAATTTTTCTATTGAGTTTCGTGCTTTATCCTTATATCTATTTAAGCACCCGCGCCATGTTTTTAATGCAATCAGCAAGTCTGATTGAAGTCGCGCGTAGCTTGGGCCTGAAACCCAATCAAGTCTTTTTAAGAGTTGCCATCCCGCTTGCTCGACCAGCCATTGCGGTCGGCACCAGTCTGGTCTTAATGGAAACCATTAATGACATCGGGGCAACCGAGTTCCTTGGCATTAAAACGCTGACCTTATCCATTTATTCCACTTGGATGAACCAATCCGATCTGGCTGGCGCCGCACAGATTGCCATTTTTATGCTGATGATTATTAGCTTTTTGGTCTTCATTGAACGATTGGGACGGCGTAAGCAGCGTTATATGAACTCGGCTCAACGCAGTAGACTGATGCCGGCTCAGGTTGTAACGGGAAGCAAAGCCCTGACTTTATTCGGACTGGGGCTCATTCCCGTCTGTATCGGATTCCTGATTCCCTTCAGCCATTTGTTGCTGGAGTCTTATAAACGTTTTCAATACGCAGGTTTGTCCGACTATTTATTAGAATCTTCAATCAATACCCTGATCTTAGCCAGTATTGCGACATTCGTGACCATTCTGATCGGGTTCTTTATTGTCAGCTCAGCACGATTTAGTGGCAATACTTGGTTTAGCCGAATTTCAAGTTTAGGCTATGCCGTTCCGGGTACGGTCCTTGCAATCGGGCTGATGCTTTCCCTCGGTGTCATTGATCATGCCGTCGCAGATTTTCTAGAATTCAGACTTGGAATTTCGACTGGGTTACTGTTTTTAGGTACCAGTTTCACTTTAATCTATGCCTATGCTGTGCGCTTTTTAGCGATTTCGATTGGTGGTATTGAGTCTGGCTATAACCGAATCCATGGTGTGCTCGATGATGCTGCACGAAACCTAGGACAGAATAAACTGGGGATTTTATGGCGCGTTCATTTACCCCTATTACGCCCTGCAATCATCTCGGCTGCATTATTGATTTTTGTCGACTGTATGAAAGAACTGCCTGCCACCCTGCTACTAAGACCGTTAAATATGGAAACCTTAGCCACACAGCTCTATGCAGAAGCCTCACGAGGTACCTATGAAGATGGCGCAATCGCAGCGTTATTAATTGTATTGGTTGGCATCATCCCTGTCATTTTACTGGCTCGGATGAGTAAAAATACGCGATAAATAAAGATATACCACCAGACACAACAAGCCGCGGCAACAGATGCGTTATGCAGGCGAGAGCAAGGCTTAACCGCTTCGGTTTAAGCCTTGCCGCTGCTTTACCAAGCAGGCAGCAAACTGCTGTTTCTCTCATTTTAGGCAGTATGTCGTGATTTTTTACAGCAAAACATGAGCTCAATAAAACGGACTCTTCAACAATCCGTGGGGGTTTCACGCTATCTCTGCATGCTGCAAAATCAAGTTCACCAAACGCTGTGCGGGCGGTGAAAGTGAACGCTCCGCCAATTGCACAATAGCATATTCAATATGCATCGACTGTGTCGGTAACTCGGGTTGCAATACAGTAGCCAGATCAACAAGTTTACTATCGCTCTCTATCCATGATTTCCAAGTAAACAGAATGTTGTCGCTATTCAGAGTCAGGTCGTGCAGGATTTGCAAATTATCACAGGTCAGTCCAATCGGCAGGGCTTGATTGGGCTTCATCCCGAGTATGGAACGTAGACGGGGTGAGAGCGATTTATCAATCGTAACAGCCGACCACGGATAAGACGGAATTTGTGTGGGTGCAGGAGGCGTATTTTGCTGTAATAAGGGGTGTTCAGGTCGACAATACATGGACACGGGTTCAGCAGGAAGCCACGTGAGTTCAAAGCGATCATCCTCTTGCAGTTCGCCTGGGTAGGCAACAAAAAACTCGATCCGCTCCTGCTCTAAATGGGTTTGCAGGTTCGGTGTTTGACTGGCTTCTATGTGGAGTTTCAAGTGCGGGCATTGTTGCTTCAGATCAATCAAAGCACGGCGCAGTGGCCCATCGATTGCGAGTAAGCTAATCCCAAAATTTAACTCTCCCCGTTCAGCCTGAGATAAGTAATAAATATCATCGGCTAAATCGCGTGCCCTGCCCAACAGGCTCACCGCTCTGGCAATTAAATATCGACCTGCCGGGGTTGGGCGCACAGATCTAGTGTCTCTATCGAATAAGCGTAAGCCAAATTCCGTTTCAAGGGCTTGGATACTTCGGCTAAAAGCCGTTTGCGAAAGATTGGCGCGTTCGGCAGCTCTCGAAAAATTTAACTCTTCAGCCAGCAAGGCTAAATGTTGCAATTGTTTCAGGTTGATTGATGCTTTCAATGCATAAGATCCCTGTAAATAATGCATTAGACATGAATTTATGAGACTGATAGCGTGTTGTCAACAGGGAGAAACGATCAGGTTCTGGTTGCTAAGGAGCAATTTTCTTGCCTCGCTGTTGGATGAAAAAAAATATTTGAGTAAGGAAAACGAATAATGAGCAAACATGCTAGCTTCACACGGATGGATCAAGGAACCCAAGCTGACTGGGATATTATTGCGGCTGAATTCCGCCCTTTTAGCAAAGAATTGCCTGACCGTATTATGGCGCATCTTCAGCTATTAAAGGGGGATTATGCGGGTTTCCCTATTGATCGAATGAGCCATTGTTTACAGACTGCAACTTTCGCTTATCGCGATGGCCGTGATGAGGAATATGTGGTCTGCGCTTTGCTACATGATATTGGTGATACCTTGGGTTCGTTCAATCACCCTGAAGTTGCAGCGGCAATTCTTAAGCCTTTTGTCAGTGAAGCGAATCATTGGATGATTCAAAATCATGGCGTTTTTCAGGGCAATAACTTTTTCCATTTTATTGGTATGGATCGCAATATGCGCGATATGTTCGCAGAGCATCAGTACTATGAACGCACGCGTGAATTTGTCGATTTATACGACAATCCTGCATTCGACCCTCAGGGTGAAATCCTTCCGCTGGAGTTTTTTGAACCGATGCTGCGTAAGGTTTTCTCTAAACCTAAAAACACTTTGTATAAAGCTGCCTTAGAGCATATGGATATGACACAAGCTGACAAAGTATAGGCTGAGAAAATTATGCAAATCGAATCATTGCAAGGCAAAGTCAGCGATGCTGAGTGGAAGCTGCGGGTAGAACTTGCTGCACTCTATCGACTCACGGCATTGTATGGCTGGACGGACTTGGTGTTTACTCACATCAGTGTGCGGTTGCCTACCGCGAAAGGTGAACCCGAACAGTTCTTACTTAATCCTTATGGTTTGTTATTCGAAGAGATTACCGCTTCTAATTTGATTAGAGTGGATGCCGAATGCAACAAGTTAAGTGACTCTCCATTTCCTGTCACCCCAGCTGGTTTCACAATTCATAGTGCCATTCATGCTGCCCGAGAAGATGCAGCTTGCGTCTTGCACACCCACACCCGCAGCGGTGTGGCCGTGAGTGCGCAAAAATGTGGAGTTCTACCGATTAGCCAACAGTCTATTTTTGTTCTCGATTCGTTGGCTTACCACGATTATGAAGGCGTTGCGATTCGTGAAGATGAAAAACTTCGCTTGCAAGCCGATTTGGGCACTGCAGATTATCTTATGCTTCGTAATCATGGCCTGTTAGTCGTCGGACGAAGTGTCGCCGATGCTTTCTTGAAAATGTATACCTTCGAAAATACCTGTCGGATTCAAATTGATGCGCAAGCTGGTGGCGCATTGATTGAGGTTAACCCTACGATACGACAAGGTCTAGATCAAGTCTTTAAGGCCGCGACCAGTGGTATGGGTGCCGAAATTGCTTGGCCGGCATTACTACGTAAACTGGATCGATTAGATCCGAGTTACAAAAGCTAATTTCAAAATACAACATAAGAGTAAGTGGCATACAGACCTTGGGGTTCAGAAACTCCGAGGTCCGTGTATCTACAAGGAAAAATTACTGAATTTGGCATATTGAGTTCCAAGCAGTAATACTCAAGAGAACAATAAAATGAATGAAATAGTTACCACTAAACCGCTCAGTGGCACAAGCGTCCCCGACATTCTATCTGAGGAAATTGATGACATTGTACGGAAAGTCGCTTGGCGGCTGATCCCTATCCTATTTTTAGCTTATCTGATTAACTTCATCGATCGAATCAATATTTCTTTTGCCAAGCTACAGATGAGTCAGGCGCTGGGGCTCAATGATGTGGCATACGGTATCGGTGCAGGGATGTTTTTCATTGGCTACTTCTTTTTCGAAGTTCCCAGCAACATGATTTTGGAACGCATGGGGGCTCGGCGTTGGGTGCCGATGATCATGCTTGCCTGGGGAGGTGCCACCTTAAGCTTAGCCTGGGTTACAACACCACAAGAGTTTTATGTAATTCGATTCTTTATTGGTTTTGCAGAAGCAGGCTTTTTTCCAGGCGTGGTGCTATTCATGACGTATTGGTTTCCAGCCTCGCATCGTGGCCGAATTATGGCGCTATTTATGGCTGGACTGGCTGTTTCTGGTGTGATTGGAGGGCCAATTTGTGGAGCAATTATCGAGTATTTGGATGGTTATGCGGGTCTAGCGGGCTGGCAATGGTTGATGATTACCACGGGATTACCATGCTTAATTATTGCTGCTGGTATTTATTTTTTACTGACCGATAGACCTGAGGATGCGAATTGGCTCAGTTCACGCGAAAAACAGGTGCTTAAAGCCAGTTTAGGGAATCAACAACGCCCGAAAGCCTCAATGAGAGCTGCGCTGTTAAACTTCTGGACTTGGAGCAGTGCCTGGATCTATTTTTTATTGGTCTGTGGAGGCTATGGTATATCGTTTTGGATGCCCACCCTATTTAGCCAAGCTGGAATAGAATCCAATGCTAAAATTGGCTTATTAGTCGCTATACCCAATTTACTAGGCGTAATTGCCATGCTTCTAATCTGTCGACATTCGGATCGAACTCAGGAGCGTCGCTGGCATTTAACGGCTTGCTTTACATTGATTGCTATCGGATATCTCGTCATTGTGAGTCAGTTAGGCAGTGTCGTCGGCTTAGTGATTGGCTTTAGTATTGCCCACATCGGGATTTTAGCTGGCGCACCATTAAGTTGGACCATCCCGACTCGAATGTTAACGCCTGTGGCAGCAGCTATAGGCATTGGCGTGATTGCATCAATTGGAAATCTGGGCGGTTTTTTTGCTCCAGTTTTGATTGGCAAGTTTAGTCAGTTAACTGGGAACTTTAGTATTGGCTTTTTGGTGATCGGTGGGTTGCAACTGATTGCAGCTTTATGGGTCGCCCTAACAGTACGCATTCCACGTCAATAATTTTTGAAACTAAAAACAGTAGAGCCTGATCGGTTATCGATGGGTAGATTGGAAAAGTACATAGAGCTGATTTGCAAAGTATGATGAATTTAGATTTAAAAAAGAAATCTCAAGGATACGGCAGACTTGGTTATAAGCTCTATGATGCAAGGAACAGCAGGACTCGGGTGTAAGCTTGTAAAATAACTCAACTTATGGCTCTACGCCTCCTCTGTTTCAAGCCCATTAGTTATATTTGATTCAGGCTCAATAAAGCATGAAAATCTTGGGCAAGCTAATATTGGTTTTCATTCTGAGCAATCCATAATGAAAAACCATGGAATCGAATAGAGGGTGCTGTTTTGTTTTAGGCTATGCGTTCTTAGACACTGTATCTGTGTGAATAGCTATCGATTTTGTAGTTACTTTATAGATAGAAATGAACAGTATTTTTAAATTTTTGGTAGCTATTCAGCCCAACTCATTACTAATGCTTTGCTAGATGGATTTACCCCCTAGCAGATCATCTTTGGAATATATTTTTTCTACACACAGTTTTTGAAATATTATTTAAAAAAAATCTAAGAAATTAAAATTTATAACAAGTGTTTATCCATTCCAAATTATCATCCTGCGTTGAGAATAAATCGTTTGAACGTCCCATAAGAGACAACTTATATTTAGTCAAATTTAATCTAGGATAGCCTGATGAAAAGTTGGAATTATTCAAATGCACGCGCACAACTTTCTACGTTAATGGATCAAGCACTCGCAGGTCAACCTGTTGAAATTACTCGTCGTGGACGAGAACCCGCTGTAATTATTAGTAAAGCATCCTATGAAATGTACAAAAAAGCTGAATTTGACAAAAAATTCAGCGCTAAATCTCACACGACAGATCTTCCGTAATAACAAATGAGTTACATGTTTTAATCTAAAGGATATTTTGAAGTCTTACATTTTATCAACTAGACGCATCACGCCTGTAACAATCATATCCACTGCAATTGTCCCAATTAGCAAAGCTGATAAACGCCCAACTATATCAAAATAGCGATCAATATATTTGGCATGTTTATAACGTAAATGATCATGAGAAAATTTCATCAAAATCAATATACTGCAACTTAAAAATAAAGTTAGCCCAATCACTAAAGCTGCTTCACCTATAGACATGCTCATGCCTGTAACCACCGCAGCACTGATCGTGCCTGGTCCAATCATGAACGGCATTGCAATGGTGCCTGCTAAATGCTCTGGTGCACCACGCATTTCGCCAATAGTATCCGCACCTTGAAATACATAGCGGTATCCAATAACAAGAAAAATTAATCCTCCAAAAATTTGAAACGATTCAAATCTGACATTTAAATACTTACTAAATATCGCTTCCCCACCCCAAGCAAATAATAAAAAAACCACATAGGCGATTAATGCACCTTGAATTAAACCTTTATTAAACACATTCGTTTCAGTGTGCCGAATCAACCCAATCATATAAATACTCATTAGAAATGGATTCAATAGGGAAAAAAATAATGCAAACGAATTAATATATGTGGACAGCATCTTGGATTATCCATTATTTGTAATTCAACACGCAAAAAGCTCCTAATACAGGAGCTTAATGTGATCTATACTCTATGGTAAGAGCGAAAAATAAAGCGCATATACTTAGAAACTATAAATAAACATGAGGTTTAAAAGTTTATTCATTTTACCATCATCCCCTTGCGCCAATGAACTTGAGGTGCCACCAACAAATGGGTCATTTTTACTCATCACATATTCTGTATATAAAGAAACATTTTTGTGATTCCATGCAACACCTGCAATATGTCGTTCAGAATCAGCAAAACCATGCTGTTTCTTATTAAAACCGCTATAGACAAAATAAGGTGTGATATTGAGCATATCCCCCACATTCGCAAAGGTATAGTTCATATCCACGGTATAGAAATAACCATCATTAGCAATATCATATTCCGTATCAAACGAACCGAATGTCGACTGATTTGGATTCATACCATCCTTATTGTCGAGTGACATCTCACCACCGGTAATGGAAAGCGCAAAATTTTTATAGCTCAAAGTATTAAAGAGTGCCCAAGCATCTCGTGAACCCTGAGCTGAAGTGCGGTTATTCTCAATATCCGAATACCAGTAGCTTCCACCTACTGACATTTTAAGATCAGGTAGACTTTGCGGGTTAAACTCTTGTTTCACTCGGGCCATCCACATATTTTTTTCTTGCAGCTCTGTTTTATTGGGATCGGACGATTTAACTAAATTGGCGGTATATCTGGCTGCATCTCGGCTTGTACCATGATAATTACCACCATCGGTTACAAAGTAAGCGAGATCAAACTGTGTTGCAGAATCCAATTCAAAATGGTAATTCACACCTAAGTTATGTGCATCCTGTAGACCAATCGTGTTGTTAATACTGGCATAAAAACTACTGTCCCAATATTGACCTGGGCCAAATGGAATCGGTTGCACACCTAAAGTAATACGATCGGTCGGGTTAATTTTATACCCCATATAACCATCGACTAAAGTTGAGAAATCACATAAACGTTCGTATTGATAACAACGATATTGCACTTGTCCAAACAACTTGGAAGATTGATAGTCAAGTTTTAAAATTCCAGCATCAAACTGAACTTTCTGATCCGATGCAGGCCCCCCATAATGCTTGTCTTGATAATTAGCACGGACTGCTCCTGACACCGTTAAGGCTCCGAGTTCACTCTTCGCATCACCAAATGTGACACCTGCAAAAGTAGGAAGTGTTACACCTAACGCAAATAACCCAACAGTTGCTTTACGATATAAATGATTCATTTACTGACATATCCTTTGTGTAATGAAATTAAAACAACATATCCATATTTTTGTATTACCTTGATGTATAGATATATGTTCACATCAATTTTTTAGCGTTCATGCATAACCACGTTTAGCGTCTTCGTGAGGCTAAACGTTTACGCAATATAGGCATGTTGAATGCTATGATTCAGCCTTAAGCAATCCCGTGTATTTCTTTCCAATTCCCCGGATGTACCACATAGCCAAACAGAGCATGTCCGCCATAGACCAGTTCAGTACCCTCTGGAATCCACAGCATTTGCCCAGGACGGACTTCATATTTCTGACCATTTGCAGTCAACTCAAAACAACCCTCAATGACGAAAATGACTTCGTCATACAGTACCTTCCATGCGACCTCTGCACCTTCCCAACGAGCAAAACCAATACCCATATTTGGAGATACATCAGCGCCTAACGCGCGTGCAACATAAGCCATACCAGGCGTGTCACCACGGACATTAAAATTCAGTGACTGACTGTCAACTAAACGGACTTCACTCATCTTCCACTCCCTCTCTTACAATTCGCTACGGCTTTGCCATTTCGCCAAAGCAATACGGAATTTCACCCCCATCCCTAAAAATGGTTCTGGCGGATTCAAACTCGGCATACCTGTGACATACTGAATATCTTTAAGTTGTTCGGAATCAACTCCGACAGCCAATTCAGCAAGTAAAGTTCCCGAAATAGTGCCCCATGCAGCGCCTACACCGTTGTCACACGCACTGGCATACACGCCATCATCCAACTCACCAAAGAAGTTAGTGAAGTTACGTGAAATGGCGTAGACACCACCCCATGTTTCAGTAAATGGAACATCTGCAAGATCTGGATAACGATCAACAAAAGCTTTGCGGTGGTCTGCACGGATTTTTTTACGCTGCTCTTCGTTCACACTTGAACCGTATTTAGGCACGTGCTTGTACGTGTTACGAATCAAGATACGACGGTCAGCAGTCATACGAAGTGTTGTACCTGCGTGGTCTGCTGGGGTTAAGCCCCAATCCAATTCACCGTGGTAGCGCTTCATTTCTTCATCAGTTAATGGGCGCGTCCAACTTGCAAAAGTCATTACAGGTAATAGGCGGTTTCTTAAATAACCAAATTCTTGCGTGAAGATACTGGTTCCCAAAAGTAACTTAGGTGCTTTTATTGAACCGTTATCACCATGCAAAACCCATTGATCACCGACCTTTTCCAAACGACGAATTGGAGATTCTTCCAATAGCTCTACATTTTCAGGAAGATGATCCCCCATACCACGTACAAGAGCTGCAGGTTGCATCAGATATGATCCACCTGTGAAAATTGCACGACTGTAATAATTCGTACCTAAAACCTTCGATAACTCATCTTTTTCTACATAACGGAATGGTTCGCCAAGATCTGTCATCAATTTTGCGAAGTGAGCCAGATGCGCTTCACCACGCTCACCGACTGCACCTTGATATTTACCAGCTAGTGACCATTGGCAATCAATGCTGTGCTTTTTAACCAATCCCTCTAACTGTGCAATTGCAGCACGGTTAAGCTTGAGTAACTTTTGCTTTAATTCAGGATCTGGATGTTCTAGTGAGAATTTATGCGGTAGATCAATAACAAAACCAGAATTTCGACCTGATGCACCTTCTGCTACACGCTGTGCATCGACCAAAATAATACGGGCATTCGGTTTGAGTTCAGCAAGTCTACGCGCTGCCGCCAATCCTGCAAAACCAGCACCAATAATAGCGTAGTCCGCAGTTTGAACACCTGTTAAGCCTATTGCTGGTTGTGCAGCAGGTAATGCAGCATACCAACCGCAACTTTTATCATCATGGGGTAAAGCAATCATGTTCTATATCCTTATGCTGCCGCACTGCTCTTATTCAGCTTTTCAAGCCATTCACTACGCTGCTGCTGTAATTGACTCCCGAGGAGAGCAAAGCCTTTTAATACGCCAGCATCATCATGATAACTTGCAGCCCACTCATCCCCATGTTGTTCCACAGACCATTGACCTTGGCCTACAGGAGATAAGATCGATAGCGGAAGAACAGGAGTTTTCACTAATACAGGTGTATTCTTTAATGTTGCGTCGGTAGATTTACCTAATAAGCTGTTCACCAATGCTGGAATAGCTTGGTTAATTGGATTGATGTATGGCGCCCACTGACCTTCTACTTCTACACAGTCACCTAAAGCAAAAATAGCGGCATCACTACTACGGTGATCTAAACCAGTGCGAATACCACGACCAACTTCTAAACCAGCGTCTTGAGCTAACGAAACATTTGGTTTCAAGCCTACTGCGCTTAATACCAAGTCAGTTTCTAAGACTTGACCATTTTGCAGTGTCACTTGATAACGATCGCCTTGTGCCTGAATAGAACTGATACTGTTTTCAAGTTCCCAATCTACACCGAGCTTGGTTAATGCATTTTGTAATGCTCGACCCAATGCTTGTGGAATCAAACGTCCCATTGGCCATTGCCCTAATCCAACAACCGTCACTTTAATTCCATGCGTTGCTAGATCATTGGCAAACTCACAACCAATTAAGCCATCACCCAATAGCGTGACATGCTGCTTGCCTTCCAACATAGAACGGAAGCGACGATAATCTGCCAAGTCGTTTACACTCACGACTGCATTTGTATCGCCTCGCATAGGGATCACAATCGGAGAAGCACCCGTCGCAAGAACCAATCGACCAAATGGATATTCACCAATTGAAGTAATTAATTTCTTGTTTGCACGGTCAATACGTTCAACACGAGTATGGGCATATACACGGATGTTTAAACGCTTTTCCCAGCTTAATGCGGTCTCTCGTACAAGCGAGTGACCGTCCTTACCTAATGCCAAAGCATTAGATAAGGCGGGTTTACTGTAAATCGCGCCATCATCAAGAGTGAATAAAGTGATTTGCAGATCTGCAGACTGAGCACGTAATGCCGAAGCAAGTTGATAACCCGCATGGCCACTACCAATAATCACCACAGGTTCAATTGTTTCTTGAACTTGAGGTGCTTCTATCACCTCATCTGTGATTTCAATCATTTCAAAGTCAGCTTTAGTAACCAAACAGTCTGGGCATAACCAGTCTTCAGGCACATCTTCCCACTTTGTGCCTGGAGCAATACCATCAGCAGGCCAGCCTTTTGCTTCGTCGTAGATCCATCCACAGACAATACATAACCACTTTTTCATCTTGTCTCATTCCTTCCCTGATGACTACGCGTGATGTGACAAACGAATTGCGATGTTTCGTGTTTGCACATAACTGTAGATCGCTTCCTGACCTTTTTCACGACCAAAGCCAGAAAGCCCGACACCACCAAATGGTGTTTCAATACCACCAGCAAACCATTCATTAATGAAGACTTGCCCAGCACGTAAGCGATTCGCGATACGCAATGTTTGATTGATGCCAGCACCAAATACGCCCGCAACCAAACCAAAGTCAGTACCATTTGCAATTTCAATCGCTTGGTCTTCATCATCAAATGGGATCATGACCAGTACAGGACCAAAAACTTCTTCCTGAGCAATACTCATAGATGGCGTTGCTTCAATAATAGTCGGCTCTACAAAGTAACCTGCGAGTTCTGGTGCTTTACCACCAGTTAATACCGTTGCGCCTTCTTGACGAGCCTGTTCCACCATAGCCAGAATACGTTGCTGCTGATCGAGAGAAACAACAGGTGTTAATTCGGCATGCGTTTCACCTGAACCAATGTTTAAGCTTTGCGCCATGGTTACGACAGCTTGTTTCACTTCTTCAAAACGACTGCGATGCACCAATAAGCGCGACATTGCAGAACACACTTGACCTGCGTTATAGAAAATACCGACTTTAACGCTACGGATCAGATTTTCTAAATCCACATCAGCCAAAGCAATTGCGGCAGACTTACCACCAAGCTCCATGACAGATGGTGTTGCACGTTGTGAAGCAGCTTTTAAAATGCGTTGACCCGTCGGAACTGAACCCGTGAATACGATTTGATTCGTATCGTTGTGTTCAACCAAATGATTACCAACTTCAGAACCTTTACCGCAAAGTAAGTTCACCGCACCTTGTGGGAAGCCTGCTTTTTCAATTGCCGCAATTAACAAGGTCATCGCAAGAGGTGAAATTTCAGGAGACTTGATTACTACTGCATTACCTGCAGCTAATGCTGGAGCAAGTGAACGTGCACAGATCGATACTGGGAAGTTCCAAGGTACGATCTGAACAGAAACACCCATTGGTACGTATTGCGTAAAATCGACATAGTCTTTACCAAGCGGCACAGAGATTCCTTCGATTTTGTCTGCCATACCTGCGTAGTATTCGAAATAACGTGCAGCTTCTACAAACTCTTCACGCGCAGTTTCAAAATTTTTACCATTTTCTAAACAAAGCACCATTGCTGCTTCGTCAGTAATTTCACGAATTGCTTCTGCTGCTTTCAGCATCCACGTCGTACGCTGTGCAGGACGTACATCTGTTAGTGCCCCACTTTCGACACAACGACGAGCAGCAGCCATTGCCAAATCAGCATCATCAGTTGTTGCTTGTGCAATCGTTGCATAAGGCGCTGCAGTACCAGGGTTCATGATCACCAATTGGCGAGAAGAATCCCGCCATTGACCATCAACATAGTTGAGGTAATGTTTCATTATCTACCCTCTAAAGCCGCTTTAGTTTGATTAGCCAACCATTGTTGGAAGAAATATGTTGGTAAATCCATTTCAGGCGAGAAAACACCACCAGTAAAACCTGGAGAATGACGCCCTTTTTGCATGTTCTCTACCGCAAATACATCTTCCGCAAATACAACTTTCCAAGATTGCAAAGTCGCTTCACGACATGCGTCATATTCCGGGCTAAGTGCTTCATCACCCACGTAATACAAGCGTAATTTTTCAATTGTTTTTTCAGGTGCTATAGGATCAATCATCATGGCAAACGCGTGGTCCGCTTGAATACCTAACAAGACATTCGGAAATACCGCCACATATTCAGCATGACGTAGTTGATCTTCTGGCCAGCTTGGGAATTTTGGTAAATGCGTACCAGCTGTTGCAGATAGGTTGTATTTATAACTCCCCTGACCCGAGAAACGATCTTCAAACATAATGTTGTAGTGATCCTCAAGTTTTGAGTAGGTGTTTAATGCAGGGTGTACCCATGGCAAGTGATAGGCTTCACAGAAGTTTTCAACAGTCAGTTTCCAGTTACTCTCAACAGGAAGTTCAAATACTGAACCTGTTTTTGCCACACGAATTAAATCAAGATCATTAGTGCCTAAAAAAGCTTCCCAACGCTTTGCTAATGGTGCGATGTGCTCTTCAAAAGCAGGTGCATCACCCGAAATATTAATAAAGACTAAGTCCATCCAGATAGCTGAACGCAGCGCTTTTAAGCCATGTTTTTCACATTTAAAACGTTCATCTTTATGCTGACCGATCCCACCAATATGTGGTGTACCTTTTAAATTACCGTTTAAGTCATAGCTCCAAGAGTGGTATGGACAGCGAATCACGCCTTCAATGCTACCCTCTTCATGTACTAACTGCATGCCACGGTGGCTACATACGTTATGGAATACTTGAACTTCACCTTCACGGTTACGCATCATGACCAACGGCATACCCATAAAATCCACAGGTTTCACATAGGCATTTTTAGGTAAGTCTGAAGCAAATCCAACACACGCCCATGTTTTTGCAAAAACATTATCACGTTCAAATTGGAAGTATTCTTGACTAAGATATGCTTCATTCGGCATACCACTAGATTCAGTAATCGGGCTTAAAATATTCTCGATCTGTGCAATTGAAATCAGTTTTTGGCTAACTTGACTGTTCATCCGATAATCTCCATTTCGTTCCTAAACGCAGTTCTCCCTGCGAGGCCATTCAACCATGAGCACGTGGTGCCTTTGATAGTGAAGATTCTGTAAAACATCGAGCAAACAGACAAACGACTTTTTAGCTAGGCATACATGAGTTTTTATCATGCATCTAAAGAGGATGAATTTGGCTTATACTTGGTATGTGCGATCTATGATTAAAACTCACTCATGGATGAGAATAAATCAGTTGAGCAAATTCCATGTGAATCACTAAGCTTTTAAGACTCACATGATCAGTTAACAGGTAGTTAACTGCGGTGCCGCATCCAAGGAGGAGTTATGCGTGCTACATCTGGGGTCTTTAAGGGACTCAATCCGACAGTCACCGTCATTTCCAAAATTTTGGTTTTAGTTTTTGTACTGTTTTGTGCTTTTCAAGCTGAACAGGCAGGTAAACTATTTGAACAAGTTTCAACTATTTTATTAAATAACGTTAAGTGGTTCTACGTTGGACTCCTGACGTTTGTCGTGGCTTTTTTACTGTATCTAATGGTTAGCCGTTTTGGTCTGATTCGTCTTGGAAAAGATGATGAAAAACCTGAGTTTAGCTTTGTAGCTTGGATTTCCATGCTGTTTTCAGGTGGTATGGGAATTGGTATTGTATTTTGGTCTGCAGCCGAACCTATGTGGCACTATGCGAGCAATCCATTTACGCCAAGTTTTAGCGATGAATCTGCCAGTATGGCAATGCAATTGACCTTCTTCCATTGGGGTTTACACCCGTGGTCAATCTTCTGTATTACAGCTTTAGCACTGGCTTACTTTTCATATCGAAAAGGTCTTCCATTCAGTTTACGTTCCATTTTATATCCCATCATTGGTGACCGTATTTACGGCCCAATCGGACATACCGTTGATATTTTAACGGTGGTGATAACCGCATTTGGTATTGCCCAAACCTTAGGAATGGGTGTGATCCAAATCAACTCTGGGTTAAATCAAGTTTTTGGTATATCCAACAGTCTAGGTGTTCAATTTTCAATCATTGCGATTTTATGTAGTATTGCAACCGTTTCGGTCATATTTGGTATCAATCGCGGGATGCAACGTATATCTGAACTTAATATGTTGTTGTCAGTATTGTTAATCATCATTTTACTGGCCATTGGCCCAACCCGTTATATTTTAAATACTTTACTCGAAACAACAGGGAATTATACGCAAAATATTATCGGGATGAGTCTTTGGAGCGATGCACAAAAAGATTCTGGTTGGCAAAATTGGTGGACTGCCTATTACTGGCCTTGGTGGATGACTTGGGGTCCTTTTGTCGGTATGTTCGTCGCCCGTATTTCTAAAGGTCGTACTATCCGAGAACTGATTGCTGGTGTGTTATTAGTTCCAACATTAATCACCGCCATCTGGATGTCGACCATTGGTGGCTCAGCACTAAAAATTGAACAGGATGCACGCCATCAATATGAAGCCCAAACAGCAGCTTTAGTTGAAGCTGGACAACCTGCTGCTCAAGCATTTGAAGGTGGTCCTATCGTCAAAGCAACTAAAGCAGACAATACCACAGCACTTTTCACCATGTTTGACAACATTGATCATGGTACCTTAGGTCAAGCCTTGAGTGTCATTGCATGTCTATTGTTAGCAACCTATTTCATCACCTCAGCCGATTGCGGAACCCATGTACTCTGTTTTCTTGATGCCGAAGGAGCAACAGATACACCAATAAAAATTAGAATTGTTTGGGGCGTGCTGATCGCTGTAATTGGTGCTGGACTGCTTTATGCAGGTGGATTAAAAGCCATGCAAACTGCCTCTATTATTGCAGGCTTTCCAATCTCAATTTTCATCGCCATCTTAAGTGTGACCTTATTTAAGTCTTTACGTCGTGAACCGCAAGCTTGGGCAATGATGCCAGAGCATGTTCGTCCTGATTTTTGTGATAAACCAGTTTCGACAGAGACTCAGGAGAGTCCCAGAATTATTGGACAATCCATCTCCGAAAAATAAGTCTCATCACAAATAAAAATAGGGATCTAAGATCCCTATTTTTATGCCTTTTATATAGCTTATTAGGTCAAACCTTTCTGCCCCACTTGTCCAGGCAATTGCTCTAATAACCATTGACGAAAATGTTTTACACTGGAAGGTATCACACCACGATCAAGCGGCTCTAACATACAAAAGCTCGCTGGTGTTCTTAAAACCGTATCTACAGGACGTACTAAAGATCCCGATTTTAAATAGTCATCAACTAATGACCCCCAAGCCAAAGCAAGACCATGTCCATTAATTGCTGCCTGTAATAACATCGGGTAGTTATTAATATTAATCCGATTTTTCGGCTTAACAATTGGGTAGTTCACCGATGTAAACCATTCATTCCAGTTAATCCAATCTTTTTGAGAATCATCTAGATATAATAAAGTTTTTTCAAAAATCTGTATTTGATTCTCGGTATCTTTGAATTGTTCTAAATAACTAGGGCTACAGACAGGAAATACCTCTTCAGGAAAAAGCATGGTGGCTTGCATACCCACAGGAGGAACTTTGCAATAAAACAAGGCTATATCAAAATCCATTTTATATAAATCTTGAATATTCTCTGTGGTCAAAATACGTAAATCTATTTCTTCACTTTGCTGAAATCCAGCAACTTTTGGCAATAACCATAAAGAAGCCATCGCATTTGTGGTCGCTACAGTAACTTGGCGATCACCTTGCCATTTCTTAATTTCGGCTGTCGCTTGAGCGATATTCAATAAAGAAGCGTAAATTGTTTGGTAAAACTGTGCTCCTGTCGGGCTTAATAAAATATTACGATTGGCACGAATAAATAGCTCTTTCCCTAAGTATTCTTCCAATTGTCTGATTTGTCGACTAATTGCACCTTGGGTAACATTAAGTTCATCAGCAGCTTTGGTAAAACTCAAATGACGGGCAGCGGCCTCGAAAACGATGAGACTATTCATCGGAGGAAGTGGCTTGATCTTCATGGACACTCCTGATTTGTCCCAAAAATTAATCCATTAACATAAAGTTTCAGGCAAGCAATCTATACTAAATTACTTGGATAAAACTTTGTTTAGATTCTCATAATTATAACAGGAACAAAAATGATAAAAACTATTGAATCCATGAGAAAAAGTCATACAAATTTAGGAATCACCAGGCTTATAAAGTTTAGATAGTGAACCACATGAGACAGCTTAAAGAGCCATTTACTACTTTTATGGTTACCGCGCTAATGTTCGATATGTTTTTGGTCAGGGTCACATCGATTTTTTATAGCAATCAACGTCTACCTCCCACATCAAACTTCTCAATCAACTGCCGAGTTTTCACCATTAAATTGGTTCAGACATTGTCTCTCGAATAGCTTCACTTTAAAGTTGGATAATCCTCTCATCTCTTGGTCTAGCTATAAGCTCATCCATATATAGATATAATCAATCTATAAAAAACATATGTATTCTCAAAAAAGATTTCACATAAAATTCACTATCCAAGACATATGCTTGAATTAAAAGTCAAAGTCAGCACTTTAAAATTTCAAAAGTGCACGAATACTTTCAAGGTTGCTTAAACATATTTTATCCAATACCAACATATAGGTGGGTTCTTCCGTGGCTATAGAATTTGTTTCCAAATCAAAGTTACCTACCGCTTTTGGTGATTTTGAAATTATAGCATTTCAGGATCAAAGTACGGGTGAAGAACATATTGCTCTTGTAAAAGGCATGTCTACTATTTCTGATCAACCTGTACTTGTTAGAATTCATTCGGAATGCTTAACAGGTGACGCTTTTGCCTCACTCAAATGTGATTGTGGTCCACAATTACACGCCACCATGAAAATGATCAATGATGTAGGCCAAGGTGTCATTTTATACCTACGCCAAGAGGGACGAGGCATAGGACTAACCAATAAAATTCGTGCCTACGCCCTTCAAGACCAAGGTCATGATACTCTTGATGCAAATTTATTATTAAATTTACCAGCAGATGCTCGTAAATATGACATGTGTTCCATTATGTTAGATTATTTAAAAATAAAAAATGTAAAACTCATTACGAACAACCCGCTTAAAATTAAATCTTTAACTGATTTAGGAATTAATGTTATTGAGCGCATTCCTTTAAAAGTTGGTTTAAATATTTTCAATAAAAATTATCTAGAAACCAAGCAAAAACGTATGTCGCATCTGTATGATAATAGTGATTTTTAAAAAGCGATCACTTTTCAGTAAAAAATCCAGATCAAACGTTCCCTCTCCCTTACGGGAGAGGATTTTAACCTCTGGTGGTTATTAAATTCACTTTAAACATACTGATGAAAGAAACGGGCTATTATTTATTTCCTTTAAGTATCTGCGAAAAAACTGTGACTTTTTCTAAAGTCGCCTTCATTCCCTTCTTAAAAAAAGTATCGACAAGTGCTGAACCGATAACAATCAAATCTACTTGATTGGCTAAGGCTTTAACATGGCTTTCATTTTTGATTCCAAAACCAATTGCAACAGGAATATTAAAAATAGGTTTGATTTCAGCAATTTTTTTCTCAAGATTAGACAGATTTAAGTCTCCTCCGGTTAAGCCATTTTCTGCAACATGATATAAAAAACCTGTCGCACGCGCTGAAATTTGCTCTAACCTTTCAACTGGAGTGGTCGGTGCTGTCATTGCAATGAAATGCATATTTTTTTCATTGAATTGCGCTTCAAATTTTTCTCGATATCCATATGGAGCATCTAAAATCAACACTCCATCTATAAGATTTTCTGTTTCAGCGACAAACGTATCGAAACCATATTGCATCATCGGATTTAAATAAGTCATGAAAATTATTGGTGTCTGGTCATCATGTAGCCTAATTGCTTGTACCAATTCAATGGTCTGTTTAACCGTTTGACCTGCACTTAATGCCCTAAGATGCGCTGCCTGAATGATCTCTCCATCTGCCACAGGATCTGAAAATGGAATGCCAACTTCAATAATGTCGGCTCCAGCTTGACCCAATTGGCTTAACAGACGACAACTTTCTGCAAAATTAGGATCCCCAGCAGTAAAGTAACAGACCAAACCACTTCGATTTTCCAATTTCAATTGCTCTAATTTTTGATCTAGACGGTTCATGCTGTCGCTCCTGCAAGATATTTTTTGACCGTATTTAAGTCTTTGTCCCCTCTGCCACTTAAATTGACAATAATGATCTGTTCTGGCTGCATTTCTTGAGCCAATTGAATCGCATACGCAATCGCATGCGAACTCTCAAGCGCGGGAATAATGCCCTCCTGCTGGCTTAAAAGCTGAAAGGCATTTACCGCTTGTTGATCGGTGATCGCCGTATATGTCACACGCCCAGTTTCAAACAGATGGCCATGTTCAGGACCAACACCAGGATAATCTAAGCCAGCTGATATAGAGTGCCCCTCTAAAATCTGCCCATCTAAATCTTGTAATAAATAGGTTAAATTGCCATGCAGTACACCAACTTGACCTTTGCAAATAGAGGCGGCATGTTCACCACTATGTGTTCCTTTTCCACCTGCCTCAACGCCAAACATTTTGACATTCAGGTCTTCTAGAAAAGGATGCATCAGCCCTAATGCATTTGATCCACCACCCACGCAAGCAACTAAAGCATCGGGCAGTTTATTTTCTTTGAGCAGGATTTGGTTTCTGGCTTCTAGACCAATAATTTTCTGAAATTCTCTCACCATCGTGGGATAAGGATGAGGACCTGCACCCGTACCCAACAGGTAATAGGTACTATCAACATGACGAATCCAGTCACGTAAGGCTTCATTCATCGCATCTTTTAAAGTCCCACGGCCTTGTTGAACACTTCTGACTTCGGCACCGAGTAATTTCATGCGTTCAACATTCATTTGTTGACGCTGAATGTCGGTTTCTCCCATAAAAATGGTACATTTCATCTTAAACAGTGCGCAAACAGTGGCTGTTGCAACACCATGTTGTCCAGCACCCGTTTCAGCAATAATTCTGGTTTTCCCCATAAATTTGGCCAATAAGATTTGCCCAACACAATTATTGATCTTATGTGCACCCGTATGGTTCAAATCTTCCCGCTTGAGATATATTCGAGCGCCACCTGCATAAGCTGTTAGATTTTTTGCATAAAAAAGAGGGCTAGGACGTCCCACAAAGTCCGTTAAAATCTGCTGATATTCAGCCCAAAATTCAGGTTTATGCCGAACAGTATTAAAGGCGTGTGCTAATTCTTGAAGTGCTGGCATTAAGCTTTCTGGCATGTAACATCCGCCAAATTTACCAAAAAATCCCAAGTCATCAGGACCATTACCTGTATAAGGGCTCGCCATCTCATATCTCTTGCTGTATCAAAACTTGCTTGATCTTAAAATATTTTCATTTTTCTGATAATTGATATATTTTGAGTTTATGCTGTTAGAAAATTTTACAACATGAAACGTAGAACATTACCGCCCCTCAATGCTTTAAAAGCATTTGAAGCAGTTGCCAGAAATAAAAGTTTCAGCTTAGCTGCGGAAGAACTGTGTGTCACCCATAGTGCGATTAGCCACCAAATAAAGCAGTTAGAAGAATGGTTAGATAAAAAATTATTTATTCGGCATTCCGCTACCATCTCTCTGACCACGGACGCAGAAGAATTATCTCTAGTTTGTACGCATCTTTTTAATCGATTAGAACAATGCATCTTTGAGTTAACCAATAAACCATCTGAGGTAGAAGTTGTGATCGGCGCCTCTCATAGTTTTATGGCAAATTGGCTAATTCCTCGATTAGAAAAGATCGAAATTATTTATCCCAATATCCATATCAAATTAATGACATGTAATGACTTAAAACTTTTGGAAAAAGAGAAGGTTGATATATTTATCAATAGCATCAGTGAAAACCACACGCTTCCCAACTTTGTGCATAAATATCTTTTATTTCCCGATAACATGGGGCCTATTTGTAATCGGGAAATAAATCCGCTTCATACAAAAAATGAGCTCTTAAATTATCCATTACTGCATACCCACTCCAATAAAAATGCATGGCATACATGGTTTGATCAGTCCAAAATAAACTTTTCCCCAAAAGCGAATGATCGTTATTTTGATCGTCTCAATTTAATGATAGAGGCTGCTGTATCTGGGTTAGGAATTGCCATAGCACCTGAAATGTTAGTAGAAAAAGAAATATTAAATGGAAGAGTGATTGCTCCTTTTGGTTTTATCTATTGTGACTATAATTTTTATGCCATGGTCAGAAAAAATAATGAAAATCGTGATGTCATGAATATTATTGATTGGTTAATGGCCGAAAAAAAAGGTTAAAAAATTAATCTTTGATTGCCAAAAATCTATGCAATACAACATGGTCTTTCGCTGATATCCTCATATTTTATTCACTTTAGCCGATCTAAAGGATGAGGATAAATATGAACATAGCGGGCAACTTATCTGGTATGACTTTAATGTTAAGTAAAAAAAACCGAACTGTAGAGAGAAGGTCCAGTTCGGCAAAAGGGTCGCAGATGCATACAATACTTTGAGTCAGTTTATGCCGGAATCAGCATAATGCCTCGTAATTTGAAAATACGCCTATGGTTCGGTTTTAGACTCTCGACCGACAGGTCCAGTCGCAGTACCTCGTCATTTCCTTGTGTAAACAACATATATTTTCAAGCTTTAGAAAAACGCTGAACTTCAGTTCGTGAATGCACTTTTCCTGATACTTGGATGATAAACAAATGACCTGTGAACTAAACGTGAAAATACGATGGCGAAATCCAATGATTGATGCTTCAGAAAATGCATTCCGCTTATCTTTGCTTCAAAGCCATTCTTTGGTGTCATCTGCTACAGGCGTTCCATGTATCACATGATTAATCATGGCATACGCAATACTGCCCTTAAAGGGAATCTCGGGTAAATTATCAAACTTGAAAAATTGAGCATCACTGAGTTCATTTTCCTGAATCTGGATCTCCCCTGCGTGATATTCTGCTTTGAATGCCATCATCAAATTGCTTGGAAATGGCCATGGCTGACTTGCAAGATATTGAATATTCCGAATCTGAAGCCCAACTTCTTCCAACGTTTCACGACGTACAGCGTCTTCCAAGGTTTCTCCTACTTCAACAAAACCTGCAATCAAACTGTACATCTGAGATTTGTTCCGTGCATTTTTCGCTAATAGAATTTCATTTTCACCCCGTGTGATGATGGTAATCACACAAGGATTAACACGCGGATATTGGTTGTAACCACAAGATGGACAGCACATGACATACTGACTAGGATGTTGAAAAGTTGCATGACCACATTGACTGCAAAAGCGGTGATTACGATGCCATTCTAATAACTGTACTGCACGGCTAGCTTCTGCAAATTCGTTTTGGTTCCACACTTGTACCAGTTGTCGGATCGGAATCAACTGATAACCTTCTGGCACTGGCTCATCCTGTTTTAAATCCCGCGCAATGATCTTGCCATTTTCTAACAGATTCAGATCATGCTGAAGACGTTCTACCTGCGGTAATTGAAAATATTCATCTACCAGTAATTTCTGCTCTCTAAAAATATACGCTTTTGAATGTATGCTCATACGACCCTCAGATTAAAAAAAATCCCATACTGAAACGTGTATGGGATGAAACCAAGGAAGCTTACATGGAGTAACTTCAAGAAGAATACTAGGCACTAACCGTCAGAATTACAATCATAATAATTTGTATCTTTTTGATTAAAATCACAAAATTTTCACACCACCTATGAAGCTAATAGCCTTACCTTTCAAGAATCCCAACCAGTTTTTAAATGTTCTGATTGCTATTTCTCTACCTTTATAAATGCTGAGATTTAGCCGATGTGTGAATAGCCACTAATTTTGTAGACATCTTTTAGTTAGATAAAATGGCTAATTAACGAGGTGCTTATGAACAGTGTAGCGGACATTCCAATATTTTTGACCTTTAGTCGTAATAATCAGCGATAAGCCATGAGAATCTGATAGCCGATATTGCTTGTCTTTCGGTTGAGCTTTTCTACATTCTGCATCTGTAAGAGACATGACAATTTACCCTTATTTAAACTAAAACTAATTGGGTAAATTTTGCCAATTTTTACCCACATAAAGCAAAAATAGGGTCAAATCGCTTAGGACAGTATCGGACAATACAGCCAATAAAAAAGCCCTTAAACATTGAGTTTAAAGGCTTTTATATATTCCGATGGATTACTTCGGAAAGAATTTTGGTGGAGGTGGCGGGAGTTGAACCCGCGTCCGCCAGCACTACGCTCGAGAATACTACATGCTTAGATATCGTCTACTGTTTTAACTCTTTGTGACCCGACGAACAGGGTACAAATCGCGATCCTTTTAATTTAGTACGAAACCCCAAGGCTTGATTTCATACGGACTTGTGTGCGTGCGCTTCAGTCGGACTCTCTAACCACAAGTATTCGGAGAGGCGGACAAGCTGCCCTTAGGCAGCTAGAGCGTATGATTCGTCGTTTGCGACTATTAAAATGCAAATTTTATTTACGAGAGAAAATGCGCTCTCGGCATGCATCTATGAGTTTCATCACCAGCGTCGAAGCCAGAAACACCCCCAAAGTACGCCACAATCATAGCATAAATATCGAAAATTACGAGGTAATTTCACAGTATTTACAGAACTGACTGCGTTCTATTACATTATTGCGGTAATCTTTCATATTTCAAGAGTTAAAAAATAAAAACATGAGCTATTTACTTGCACTTGATCAAGGAACCACCTCCAGTCGGGCTATAATTTTTGACGAACATGGAAAAATTTACGCAACAGCTCAACGTGAAACACAAATTCGCACCCCACACTCAGGTTGGGTCGAACAAGATGCTCAAGAAATTTGGAGCACGCAGATTGCCGTCGTGCAACAAGCCATTGCTTCTGCTCATTTGCTTGCCAAAGACATTCAAGCCATTGGCGTGACCAATCAACGTGAAACCACCGTTGTCTGGGATAAACGCACCGGTATTCCTCTAGCACCTGCCATTGTCTGGCAAGACCGCCGTGCCATAGACTGGTGTGAACAACTGGCCAAACGGAACCTGTTAGCCACTATTCATAAAAAAACAGGGCTAAGAATCGACCCTTATTTTAGTGCGGGTAAACTGGTCTGGTTATTGGAAAATGTCGATGGTTTAAGGACCCTTGCAGAACAAGGTCATGTGGCTTTTGGCACCATTGATAGCTGGTTGGTCTGGAACTTGACCCGTGGTGCCGAACATGTGATTGAAGCCAGTAATGCATCCCGTACCATGCTCATGAATTTGGCCACACAACAGTGGGATGACGAATTATTAGAATTATTTAATATTCCTGTCTCTGTGCTGCCAACCATTATTTCCTCTGACCGCTATATTGCCAATACCGCTCCAGGCTTATTGGGTGCAGAAATCCCGATTGCAGGCATATTAGGAGATCAGCAATCTGCCCTATTTGGTCAGTCTTGTTTTGAGGCGGGTACGGCCAAAAATACCTATGGCACAGGCTGTTTCATGCTGTTTAATACGGGCAATCAAATTCAATACAGCCAAAACCAATTGCTCACCACACTGGCTTGGCAATGCCAAGAACACAATACCTTTGCCCTCGAAGGCAGTGTATTTATGGCGGGGGCGATTGTGCAATGGCTTCGCGATGGTTTGGGGATCATTCATCATAGCTCTGAGGTGGAAAAACTGGCTTGCCAAGTACAAGATTCGGATGGTGTAGTGCTTGTCCCTGCCTTTACTGGACTTGGTGCGCCACATTGGGACAGCAATGCCCGCGCCTTACTGTGCGGTATGTCACGCGGTACCAGCAAAGCCCATATAGCTCGGGCAGCCTTGGAGTCCATTGCCTTTCAGGTTTCTGATGTTTTAAATGCCATGCAAGCAGATATCACTCAACCGCTCAAAGAATTAAGGGTAGATGGAGGGGCCAGTCAGAATGATATGCTGATGCAGTTCCAAGCCGACATGCTGAATGTCCCTGTATTACGTCCCAAGATGCTGGAATCAACGGCATGGGGTGCAGCGGCCATGGCTGGATTGAAGATGGGCGTATTTTCCAATGTCTCTGAAATTGCTGAATCTTGGCAACTGGATCGTATTTTTGAACCGCAAATGTCTGAAGATCAGCGCCAGCAACACCTACAACAATGGAAAACCGCACTGAAACGGGCAAAATCTGAAATCTAAATTAAAAAAACACCGCCCTTTGGCGGTGTTTTTTTAAACTTAATGGCTAGGTCCAGTCACTTTAGTTTTCGGTTTTGGTGCAAGCCAAATGATTAAACTGGCCACCACAAACACCAAGGTCAGAATTAGGAAGACATGATCGACCGACATGGTCATGGCTTCCTTATCCACCAGATTTGAAATTACACCCAAGCTGGTTTCATGGCTCATGCCATTTTGCAATAAAGTCGCCTGTACTTCTGTCGGATGTAAGTTAGAGACCATCTCACTACGCGCCACTTTGGCATGATCATCCCAAATGGTCACGGCTATGGATGCCCCGATGGCGCCTGCCATGGTTCTTAAAAAGTTCATTAAGCCCGCAGCCGAAGCCATCTCTTGAGTTAAGACTGAGCCTAAGGCAATGTTCGACAAGGGAATAAAGAAAAATGGCACAGCAAAGCCCTGTAGGATTTGTGGCATCGCCAAGGTCATAAAATCAGCATCGGTAATCCAGAAAGCCCGCATCAGGGTTACAACACCCATCAACATTAAGCCAAAACTGGCCAAAGCTCGCTGATCATATTTGGTCGACAGCTTTGCCACCACAGGCGACATGGTCAGACTACCAAAGCCCATGGTCGCAGTGAGATAACCCGCCCACGTCGCGGTATACGCCAGATTGACCTGTACCCATTGCGGAATCAGTACAATACTGCTAAAGAAGCCACCAAAGGCAAATGCCAGTGACAAGACCGCAATGGTAAAGCCCCGATATCGAAAAATCGCAATGTTAACGATGGGGTGCTCTTCGGTCAGTTCCCAAATAATAAACGCTATCAGACCGACAATAGTAATGACCGCCAACAGGCAAATAAAGCTGCTGTTGAACCAGTCATTTTCATGCCCTAGGTCAAGCATGAGTTGCAAGGCACCAATCCAAATCACCAGCAAGCCCAGACCAACCGCATCAATCGGAAGTCGGAATTTATCGGTTTCAGCGGGTTTCAAAAGTCGAATCGCCGCCAAGGCACACACAATTCCCACGGGAATATTGATAAAGAAAATCCAGTGCCATGACCAGTTGTCACTAATCGACCCACCTAAAATTGGTCCTAAAATGGGTCCAACCACAGTGGTCATTGCCCACATACCCATCGCTTGCGATTGTTTTTCCGGTGGGAAAATCCGCATCAGGAGCGTCTGGCTGAGTGGCATGATTGGGCCGCCAAACAGTCCCTGTCCAATCCGGCAGAACACCAGCATTTCCAAACTGGTGGAAAGACCACACAACACAGAAAAGGTGGTAAAGCCAATTAAACTGATTATAAAAAGCCTGACCGTACCAAAACGCCCAGCCAACCAGCCTGTTAAGGGAACACAAATCGCTTCGGCCACAGCATAGGAGGTAATCACCCATGTGCCCTGTGAGCTGGAAACTGCCAAACTGCCTGTAATATGCGGGACCGAGACATTGGCGATGGTCATATCCAGCACCACCATAAAATTTGCCAATGCCAATACAAAGGCAGCCAGCATCAAGCGGCCACCTTGTAAATCACCAAAAGGACGATATGGGTTCATGAGAAATTACTTCACAGAACGTAAATCAATTTTGGCTTCCATCGACAGGCCGACACGTAACGGATATTTTGCCAACTCTTGCGGATCTAGAGCAATACGAACAGGCAAACGCTGCACCACTTTAATCCAGTTCCCTGTGGCATTTTGGGCAGGAATCAACGCAAACGCTGCACCTGTACCACCAGAAAAACCTTGTACAGTGCCGTGAAATTCCACCGCATCGCCATATAAATCGGATGACAAGGTCACTTTTTGCCCTGCTCGAACTTTCTCTAGCTGGCTTTCTTTAAAGTTAGCATCCACATACAGTTGTGACACTGGCACCACCATCATCATGACTGTGCCTGGTGCAACGCGTTGTCCCACCTGAATATTACGGCGCGTGACCACGCCATCTAAGGGGGCTTTAATCTGGGTACGTTCCAAATCAAGCAAAGCTTGCTTTAATTTGGTTTCTGCAATTAACACATCTGGAGTCGAATTCTCATCGCTGTCTTGAATTAAGGCATCATTCGCAGCAAGGGTACTTTGTGCTGCCTTTTGATTGGAGATGGCCTGAGCCAAAGCCGCTTTGTTTACCGCAAGCCCCGCTTTGGCATTGTCGACGGCAATCTGTGCGGTGCTTAATTCCTCTTTGGAAATTGCTCCTGAAGCACTCAGTTGATGACGACGCTGCAATTCTTTTTCTGCTTTGCCTAAATCGACCTGTGCTTTTTGCACTTGCGCTTCGGCACTATGAATCCCATCATCACTCACAAAGACTTGCGAATTTAAGGCGCTACTGTTGGCACGGGTTTGTTTGTATTGACGCTTGGCTTTGGCTAATTCGGCTTGTGCAGCCGCCACCGCAATGGTTGCATCTCGATCATCAATTTGTACCAGCACATCGCCCTGCTTGACCTGTTGAGTGTCTTTCACCAAAACCTTTTGCACCTGCCCATTGACCATTGAGGTAATCGATGCCGTTTCGGCACCAACATAAGCATTTTCGGTACTGACATAGTGATTCAACAGAAGTGCCCAAATCGCATATACCACCGCAATAATCACAAGGATCAGCCCAAACACCGAGAAGGCTTTTTTGCGTTTTGCCTGCATATTGGCATGCGTCGATTGTGATGGAGTTGTTGAGGCTTCTGTCATCGTTTATTCCTTACACCAGACAGACTTGGTCACCACAAAATCCACAAATCACCACATTTTTTTCAGTATTTTTAAAATGCAGGAATTGTGTCGATGAGAAAGTCATTTCTTTAATTCATATTTGGCTAGGAATATTAAATAAAAAAATCACATTATGAGAATTATTTTTTAGACTGATCGGTTTATTAATTGATTAAACCCGCCATATCATGACGGGTTCTCGATCATCTTTTATTCATGACATGCAAAGAAATATTTTACTTTTCAATTACTTTAAAAAGCATAAGACGCGATGGCTGTCGCAATGGCTTTATCTTCATCGTTAACCAAAGTCATACGCATGGTGCAGCCTTTACGACCTAAACGTAAAGTTTCTGCACGAGCAATAAAGAATTTGCCGCGACCTGGTGACAAATAATCTACTCGCATATCTACGGTGGCCAAGCGTGTCACTTTTTTAATGGTCTCAGGCAAATGCTCAGGTTCAGCGCGTTTGTACAATTCACCCATCGCAACAATCCCCCCGACGCTATCCAGTAGCGTTGCTGCAACACCGCCATGCAAAATTTGAAAGGCCATATTACCAATCATGTGTGGCTGCATTTCAATATAGCCTTCAATCTGCTGATCCACCACGCGCATGGTCATACTATTATGAGAGAAAAAAGGAGAATGGTTAAAGGTATGACACAACTGTTCCAATACCAGATCAAGATCAACTTTTGCGCCCAAGTGAATGCCCCCCGTCCATTTCTTTTCCATATCGCTCATAATTTACTCGAACACCTTAAATTTAGAAAAAACGACCGCATTTTGCCCCAAAAGTTACGGGATAGGTCTACAATACTGCCTAGTTTAATACTGATCAGTGAGATTGTTATGACTTATACGTTCAATCGTCCAGCATTTCCTGCCACTCGTATGCGTCGTATTCGAAAAAATGACCAACTACGTGCCATGGTTCGAGAAACTCAACTCACTACCGATCATTTGATTTATCCCGTATTTGTACTGCCAGGACAAAATCAAACCCAAGATATTCCGAGCATGCCGAATGTCCAACGTCTCTCGGCAGACCTCTTATTAAAAAAAGCAGAAACCTTACTCGAACTGGGTGTGTCTAAACTGGCATTGTTCCCTGTAACCCCACAAGAAGACAAAAGCTTAACGGCTGAAGCCGCATGGCGTGAAGATGGTTTAGTCCAAAACACAGTGCGCTTACTCAAAAAAGAACTGCCAGAAATGGTGTTGATTACCGATGGTGCCCTTGATCCTTATACCACGCATGGTCAGGATGGCATTATTGATGACACAGGCTATGTGCTCAATGATGAAACGGTAGAATGTTTAATTAAACAAGCGCTCAGTCATGCTGAAGCGGGTGCCGATGTGGTCGCACCGAGTGACATGATGGACGGCCGTATTGGCGCCATCCGCCAAGCACTTGAAGCCAACGGTCATATTTATACCAATATCATGGCGTATTCAGCCAAATATGCTTCAAGTTTTTATGGTCCATTCCGCGATGCCGTAGGTTCTGCCAGCAACTTGAAAGGTGGCAATAAATATAATTACCAAATGGATATTGGCAACCGCGCCGAAGCCTTACATGAAATTGCACTGGATATTCAAGAAGGTGCTGATATGGTGATTGTCAAACCAGGTATGCCCTATTTAGACATCGTCCGTGAAGTTAAAGATACCTTTGGTATTCCTACTTTTGTGTATCAGGTCAGTGGTGAATATGCCATGTTGGCAGGCGCGATTCAAAATGGCTGGTTATCCGATCAGGTCATTATCGAATCCCTCATGAGCTGCCGCCGTGCAGGTGCTGATGGCATCTGGACCTACTTTGCCGAAGAGGCTGCACGCAAACTCAAAGCCATGAACTAATTCACATCGAATCCTTATGAATATCGTCATCATTGGTGCAGGCATCAGCGGTTTATTGTCTGCTTTGGAACTGGTCGAACAAGGTTGCCAAGTCAGCATTTATAACCAGACTTATGCCGGTCAAGCCTCTTGGGCCGGTGGTGGTATTCTCTCTCCGATGTATCCTTGGCGTTATCCACAAGCCGTGAATAGCTTGGCCCAACATGGCAAAGCCCTGTATCAAACTTGGAATGAAAAATTACAGCCGATTACCGGCATTGATTTTCAAATCCATGAAACTGGTATGCTGATTTTCGATGAAGCCGATTTTGAAGTCGGTCTCAATTATAAAACCCAGTTTCAAGAACCGATGCAGCATTGCGAATATTTGCAGCGTGAGCATTTAGAACAGGTCAATCCGCATATCGCCGAGCAATTCCAGCACGCCATCTATTTTCCTGAAATTGCCAATATCAGAAATCCGCGCCTGTTGCAGTCGATTCGACGCTATTTAGAATTGCATCCCAAGGTGAATTTTTTCGATCAAACCCCGATTGAAAAGTTTCATGTTCAAGATGACCAAGTGCAATACGTAGAAACCGCAGCTGGACAAAAAGTCTATGCCGATCAATTTGTGCTTGCCACGGGCGCGTGGTCGGGTTTATGGTCGGAGCAACTCGGTTTAGAACTTCCTGTTCGTCCGATCCAAGGTCAAATGGCATTGATTCAAGCCCCTGCACACTGGTTGCCGACCATGTGTATGAATCAGGTGATGTATCTCATTCCGCGCATAGATGGTCATATTGTCTGTGGTTCTAGCATGCAGGATTGTGGCTTTAATGCCGAAACGTCCGAGCAGATTCAGCAAAATATTTTAGCGGCTGCTTATGAAATGGTGCCAGAGCTAGCCCAGTTCCCTGTGGTACAACAATGGGCCGGTTTGCGCCCAAGTTCATCTGAAGGCATTCCTTATATTGGTCAGTTACCACATCTAAAAAATGTCTGGCTGAATCTGGGTCATTTTAGAAATGGCTTATGCATGGGGCCAGCATCGGCACAATTGTTACGTCAGCTGATGTTGAAACAGCCGACCTTCATTAATGCGCAGGCTTATGCTCCTGCTCAATTCTTCAGGGTTGTGCCGCAACCGTGTTAAGCCCTTAAAGCAAATTTTGCAGGGCTTCTTTTAGCGTCGGAAATTCAAACTCGAATCCCGCCTGCTGCAAAGCTTGAGGTTGTACAAACTGACCATTTAAAATCAGTTGCGATTGCTCCCCCAGCAAGTTTTTAAATACCCAAGCCGGTAAACTTAACATAGGATGCCGCTTTAACAGTAAGGCCGCGGTTTGAGCAAATTGGCACTGCCTAACTTTTTCGGGTGCCACCACATTAAATATTTTTTGTTCTGTGTTTTGGGTAAGAATAAATTCCATGGCGCGAAGCACATCTTGCATATGCACCCAGACCACAGGTTGCCGACCATGACCAATTTTCCCCACCAAATTCCACTTAATGGGAAATAACATTTGCGGCAAAATTCCACCACCACGCCCAAACACCACACCTAAACGCATAATTTTGGTGTTTTGCGTCGAATCCGCGAGAGCCGCCTGTTCCCATTGCTGGCACAACTGGGACATGAAGATCGATTGCCCCTGCGTGCTTTCAGTGCACACTTGCTGCCATTGTTCCGTAGCATCAATACCGTAATAGCCCACGGCTGAACCCGAAAGAATACATTTAGGGAAAATTTGCTGACTGTGTAAATAGCGATAGAGTTTCTGCGTGGTTTGAACACGGCTTTGTATCAGCTTCTGTTTGCGCTGCTCAGTCCAGCGCCCCTGAGCAATGCTTTCACCCGCCAAATTAATCACATAATCAATCGACGGGTTTTGTAGTTCCTCGAATTGCTGGATCCAGCTTAAATCAGGATGGCTGCGCGTTTGCGGTTTCCGCGAAACCCCAATCACTTGATAATCGCGTGCCAATAAATAAGGCACCAGATTTGAGCCTATGAATCCTGAAGCCCCGGTAATCAACACCACTGGTTTGTACATAAAACAATCTCATGGTCAGATGTTTAATCTATAGAATAGAATCCGCACAAATACAAGCCATACTCTGTTAACCAAACATTTTTGTTGCCATCCGTTGTGCCTGTGCTCCATAAAACCAATAGGTCAGCACATACAGGGGGATCGCAATCAACAAGAACATGATGATGACCACGGCCATAAACTGCGGTTGTTGCAGATAGAGCAACAAGTCTTGCCAAATGGTTGGATTGCTGCGTGAAAAGAAATAAATTCCGCCCAGTAGGCCTAACAAATTATAGCCCCAAAAAATCAGGCTAAAGCCGAGCGTAAAACGCTTACGTTCGCTTTGCGTCGGAGCACGTTTTTGTTGTTTCAGGAATTTAAATAACACCCAAATCATTGCCACCAAATAAGGTACAGCGGTTAGGATTCCCCCCATGCCTCGCGGCATCAGCGCTGCGACTACACCGCAAATACAGGTAAACACAAAGCACAGGACAAAAAACCAAATAAAATATCGACGGAGTGGTATCATCAACTCAGCTCTAAAAGGGGCAAAAAACCATTATAAAAAAAAAATCAGTTTTTTTTAATTTTCTTGTCAACCAATTCAAACTTGTTCGCGTTAATAAGGGTACAAGGTTCGAAACCGTCAATTTGTACCGGCATCCACAATATTTTCGGCGACCTTCTACCAAAAGCAACAAGCTTGGCGTTATGGTTCAATTTTTAAAACAGCAGCTTAAAAATTGAAAGCATACACCGTTTCTTGACCGACGATTTCATCATCACTCGAATCGTCGGTCTTTATTTTTCAGAAGAATAAAAATGGAATCACGACCATGCAAGCAATGGTTTATTTTGAAATCCAATCCTCTCATCCTGCACGTGATATTCAGTTTTACCACGCGATTTTTGGCTGGAACTTCACAAAAGTGGAAGGTCTACCGATTGAATATTATCAAATTGAAACGGCAAATTTGCATGGCGGCTTATTAAAACGACCCGTCGCTGTTCCGCCGCCCCATTGCGGCACCAATGCCTTTACCTGTTCCATTCAGGTTGAGGACTTTGATACAACTGCTGCAAAAATCTTGGAATTAGGTGGACAAGTTGCCATGCCCAAATTTGCCATTCCCAATAAATGCTGGCAAGGCTATTTTCTCGACCCCGATCATAATACTTTTGGCTTGGTTCAACTCGATCCAAATGCTGTTTAAAATTGTATTTTCTTGCGACTGAAGCTGTCGCTTTAAATGTCTACAGCACATGTAGTGCTGCAAAATATGCTAAGTTATACGAGGCATTTTTATACTTTGAAATCACATGACTGTTCGCTTTTTTCATACATCTGACTGGCATTTAGGGCAATTCTTTTACAACCATTCCCGTCAGTACGAGCATGAACAATTCCTTGCGTGGCTCATCGATCAAATCAAAATTCAGCAACCGCATGCATTGCTCATTGCAGGTGATATTTTTGATGTCATTAATCCTGCATCGAGCGCACAAAAGCAGCTCTACCAGTTTTTAGCCGATGCTCATGCGGTGGCTCCGCACATGCAAACGCTTATAATTGCCGGTAATCATGATTCGGGCTATCGCATTGAACAAGTCGAACCGCTGCTGTCGAAATACAATGCCAAAGCGGTTGGGGTCATTCACAAAAATGCCGAAGGTCAACTAGACCTCAATCGCCTGCTCATTCCCATTGTTGATGAGCAGCAACAAATTGTCGCTTGGTGCTTGAGTCTGCCCTTTTTACGTCCTGCTGAAATTACTGGTATTAATGAACAGAGCAGTGACAGTCAAGAAGCCATTGCACATTTACATCAGCAGCTGATTGCAGTAGCCAAAGCCCATAAAACACCTGATCAAGCCCTGATTCTAATGTCACATGCCCACATGCAAGGCGCTGAAACATCAGATTCAGAACGCCCGATTATCATAGGCAATGAAGAAGCCCTTTCAACCGCATTATTTGATGAGGTGATTGATTATGTGGCTCTAGGACATTTGCATAAACCGCAAAAAGTGGGGCAAGAACATATTCGCTATAGTGGCTCTCCCATTCCCCTGTCCTTTAGTGAAGTCAATTACAAGCATCAGGTCTTAGAGATCACGATCGATCCTAAGCTTGAAGCTTCAGCCCGCTTGCAACTGAAGGTATTGCCAATCCCGCGCAGTATTGCCTTACACCGTATTCGCGGTGAGATGAATGACGTCTTACAGCAACTTAAAAATTTAGCCCCTGGTGAAATTGAAAATATTGACCAACGAGAATATGTCGATATTGAATACCATAGCCTAACCCCTCCACCACCCAATTTACGTCAGCAGTTTGAGCAGGCTTTACCTGAGGGACGTTATCGTCTGGTGCGGATTTCCCGCCAATATTTAGCCTCAGAACAAGATGCTTCAAATGCACAGACCATACAGCTTGAGCCACCTACGCCAGCACAACTGTTCCAAACAGTCTGGGAAAAGCAAGGTTATAGCGCAGATGATGCTGTGTTCAGTGACTTTATGAGTTTGGTACAAGATGCGGAAAAAGCATTAGAAGAAGAACAAAACAGTTAAAGGTTTGCCATGAAAATTTTATCTATTCGCATTAAAAATCTAGCCTCTCTGGCTGGCGAACACCTGATCGATTTTGATGCGGAACCTTTAGCCAGTGCTGGCTTAATCGCCATTGTGGGTAAAACCGGCGCAGGAAAATCGACCATTCTAGATGCCATGTGCTTGGCCCTGTTTAACAAAATTCCGCGCCTAAAAGAAAGCGATGGTAAATTGCTCGACAGTGATGGTTCGGAGTTACTGACCAATTCCCCCCTCACCGTATTGCGTCGTGGTTCGGGACATGGTTTTGCCGAGCTGTGTTTTATCGCCCAAGACCAAAAGCGTTATTTGGCACGTTGGGAAGTGAAACGCGCACGTGAAAGTGCCACAGGCAAACTGCAAAATGTACAACGCTATTTAAAATGTTTAAGCGATGATGTGGTGATCGCAGACAAAACCAAAGCGGTAGACAGTGCTATTCAACAGATTACCCAGCTGAGTTTTGAACAATTTACCCGTGCAGTGTTGTTGGCACAGTCTGAAGTGACGGCTTTTTTAAAAGCACGGGATAATGAGCGTGGCGAGTTATTGGAATACCTGACCAATTCCAGTATTTTTGGCAAGATTGGACAATTGGCTTATGAAAAAACCAAAACCATCGCGGCACAGCGCAAAGAACTAGAAAATGTTTTAGGGCATCTTGAACTGCTCTCGGAAGAAGAACTTGCAGAACTTCGTCGCCAATTCACCGTAGCACAACAAACGGTTCAACACCTCGAACAAGAAAAACTTCAACATACGCAACAACAGCAATGGTTTGAGCAACTGCATAAATTCGAGCAAGAGATTGCACTTAAACAACAACAGCATCTGACACAACAACAAGCCCATGCGGCTTTAGCACCAGACCGCCAACGTCTGACCCAACTTGAAACCTTCTCTGGCATACGTCCTGTGGTATTTCAACAACAGCAAATACTGCATACGCTGCAACAACTCACACCCAAAATTCAACAGCAACAACAGAACTTTACCACTCTATCGACCCAGTTCGATCAAGAGAAAAATCACTTTCAGCAAGCTGACACCGCACTTACTCAGTTCCAAACTTTTGAAGTAGAGCATCAACAAGAACTGGCTGAAGTACGTAAATACGTGCAAGAACGAGACTATATCGCTGATGAATATAAGAAAACCAAAGGTCGTCTACAGGAATTAGACGCTCAGCAACAGCCGCTACTCAAACAGCAACAGCAGTTAGAACAACAACTGCAACAATTGGATGCCCAGCAACAGACCTATGCTGCACAATTGCACAACAGCCATCACTTTGCACCCTTAGATAAGAGCTTAAACGCACATCTTCAGCAATTGCATCAGTTTATTCAGCATTATCAAAAAGTCGAAAATACCCTAGGCAATCTGCAACAAGCTCAGCAACAGCGTGATCAAGATACCTTGCAGCTGCAAAAATTAATGGCACAGTTTGGGACAACGGCTCAAATTGAAATGCAACAAGCGCAGTGTCAGAAAAATAAAGAGCAGCTACAGCTTCAACTCAATCAACTGGATAGCATTCAGCAAAAGCTCCAGCAATGGTTTACTTTAAATCATGAAATACTCGGTCTTAATGGCAAATTACACACCATTCAACAGCAGCACCAACACGCGGAACAGCAAGCTCAACAAGCAGAATTAAAATTCCAATCTGCTCAAAGTGAACGTGAAAAATTGCAAACCTTCTTGCAACAACAACGCTTACTGCATGCCGATAATATTGAACATTTACGCGCTGAACTAAAATCAGGCGAAGCCTGCCTTGTTTGCGGCAGTACAGAGCATCCTTATCGCGAGGATGAAAATCTGGTATCGAAGGCTTTGTATGAGTTGCAACAGCAACAAGAACAGCAAGCCATGCAGCAGGAACAGCAATGCCTACAACTTTGGCAAACGGCTCAACAACAATTTATACAACTGAGTACTGAGCAGACGCAATTGCAACAGTCCTTGCAGCAGGCTCATGTAAAAACTGAACTTCAGCGTAAAGAATTGCAGCAGCATTTAACGCAATCGGAACTATGTTTAGATTTAGATCAAACTCAAAAGCAAATCTTAGCGACACTTCAAGCGCAGATTGTAGAAACCACTCAACACAAACAGCAAGATGAGTTGGACTTAGAACAATTGAATCAGGCCCATAAAGATCAATTGCATTTAACCCAGAAAGTTCAACAGATTTCCCATCAATTGGAATCTGTACAGCAGTGGCAACAGCACATTCAGCAGATTATGGATTGCCTATCTGCACATGAAAACGCCATGTGGCTGGAACAGCCACTGACCGCTGCACAAAAAACGTTGCAGCATTTGCAGCAACGTGCACAACAGCTTGAACAGGTTGAAGCGTTAAGCAAACAACAGGAGCATTCAGCACAACAACTGCAAGTACTAAAAACCCATCTCAGCAACCTTCAGTCACAACGTCATGCGTTGCTACAGCAACTACAAGAAGTGGAAGCCAAAGGGAAACACAATACCGAAGCCGCGCATCAACTCATTGTACAAATGAACGGGGCTACCGAACTGAAAGCCACTGAATGGCTGCAGCAGCATGATCAGCAGCGTCAACAGTTACAGCAACACTATCAACAACTCAAGCAGAGCTTTGAACAGGCACGTCAAAATTTTGAACAGCAGAAAAATGCACTGGAACAATTGCAAGCACAACAACAGCAACAGCAACAAGCCCTTGATCAGGTTCAAACTGACATCAACACATGGTTAACTCAGCACAGTGATTTTACAGAACTCCAATTAACCGAGCTTCTTGCGATTTCTTCAATACAAGAACAACAGTTGCGCCTGAGTGTACAACAAGCGGATCGTCTGTTAAATGAAGCCGCTTATGCCTTGACGACATTACAAAACCAATGGCAGCAGCATCTACAACAGCAACCACAAATCACTTATGCACAATTGCTCCAGTTAATTTCAGCCAACGTAGAACAATTACAGCAACAGACTGAACAACGCGATCAATTAAAACTCAAACTGGAACTGCATCAGCAAAATTTAGCCAAGCAACAGCAATTCGCCACCCAAATTCAGCAAATTCAGCAGCAAGAACATCGCTGGGCAAAAATTTCCAGCTTGATGGGCGATGCAACGGGGAAAAAATTCCGTGATTTGGCACAACAATATCATTTAGATATTTTAATTGAATATGCGAACCAGCAACTGGCACAGCTATCGCAACGCTATACTTTAAAGCGCTTGGACAATTCGCTCAGTCTAGCCATTATTGATCATGATATGGATGGTGAAACGCGTTCGGTGGCTTCGCTTTCGGGGGGAGAATCGTTCCTGACTTCACTTGCCCTGTCTTTGGCGATTGCCAATATGGCTGCAGGCTCCATGAAAATTGAATCGCTATTTATCGACGAAGGCTTTGGAACCTTAGATGCCTCGTCACTGCATATGGTAATGAACGCCTTTGACCAATTACAAAATCAGGGACGTAAGGTGGTACTCATTTCCCATATCCAAGAAATGCACGAACGGATTCCAGTGCAGATTCAGGTTCAGCCAATGGGTTCAGGTGCAAGCCGTATTCAAATTGTGTCTTAAACAGGCGACATCAATTGATGAGCAATCAACTTTAAACACACAATAAAAAAGGCTTCATTTTGAAGCCTTTTTACTTTCAAGAAGGTCATTAAGTTACATTACTTTTTACGTAATGCATCCTGACATTCTTGATCACTGCAGTAGCCATACAGATTGAGTGAGTGACCCGTTAAGGTAAAACCATGTTTTTCAGCCACGGTATGCTGTTCATGTTCAATAACTTCGTTAGTAAATTCAACAACTTTGTTACAGTTTTGGCAAACCAAGTGGTCGTGGTGATCTTCTTGCATAATTTCAAAAACAGAGTGATTGTTTTCAAAATGATGGCGCTGAATAATGCCAGCAGCTTCGAATTGCGTTAACACGCGATACACAGTTGCTAAACCGACATCTTCACCCTGTTCGAGTAAAGTCTTGTAAATATCTTCCGCACTTAAATGATGCTGTTTTGAATTTTCTAATAATTCTAATATTTTAATTCGTGGAAGTGTAACTTTAAGTCCAGCTTTGCGTAAGTCTTGGTTTGAAATAGGCATGAAAAAAGGTCTCTCTCAACAAATTTAAAGTTGGAATATGCAACAAAGTTAAGATGCAGTATGATCTATCCTTGGATCAAATGCATCAAAATTAATTTGGGATAGTGTAGCAAAATGCAAAAAATCATGTTGACGTTATTCGTCACTTCACTGCTCGCGGGCTGTTCGACCTTGGGCGTTTATAAAGTAGATATTCCTCAAGGAACACCATTAACCCAAGCCCAAGCGTCCAAAATCCAAGTCGGCATGAGTCACCAACAAGTGCGTTTTTTACTGGGTAGTCCAACCGTTGCAGATCCATTAAATCCATATCGATGGGACTACATCTACAATTATATCCCAGGAACTTATGCTAAAAAAGCCAAGATTCCGGCAGCACATGGTCAACATTTGAAAATTTACTTCGATCAAAATGGCATTGTGAACAAAATTGAAGGTTTAGAAACCATTCCAGAATCACAACCTGGTTTACCAGGATCGAAAGAAGCAATTTTAACTGCGCCCCCACTATAGACACTTTAAAATAAAAAGAAACCCCTCGATGAGGGGTTTTTTATATCATTTCAATTGTTTAAAGCGATTGCCTTTGGCAAAGCGTCCGACGGGATTTTGTGCTGCACGCTTACGGCGAATGTCTTTAGGGTTAATGGTGAGTGCCCGATAAATCTCAACCCGATCACCTGCTTGCAGTAAATGAGTCGGCTCAGATATACGAAGCCCAAAAATCCCCAACTGCAATACCTCAGGTAATTCTACCTGTTGGCGAAGACCACTTTGCTCAATCGCATCGAGTGCGGTCATCCCAGTTTGAAAAGGCACTTCCAAGTGAAATTGCTGTTCAGGTGTCGCATAGGCGACCCATACCTTTGCCTGCTCAGCCATTAGATCAATTGCCCTAAGACCGATACGATCGCAAGTAAAATTGATAATGGCAGCACAATACGAACAGCGATACGCCAGATATTGTAAAATAACTCATTGCTGAAATTCATGGCCTTGCGTAAATGGCTAATTTTCATAATCCAGCCTGCAAAAATGGCATAAATCAAGCAAATCACCAAGCCCCAAAGTACCAGAACAATATTGAATATCACGCTGATGCTCGGAATAGCCCAGACCAGCACAGCAGCAACAAGAACAGCCCATTGTACGGCAAGCATAATTTGACGTTGTGCCAACTGCTCACGTGCCAACTGCAATAACAATGCAGCCCCAGCTACCGTTGCCACCAATAAAGCCATGACTGGAAGCTGAGCCGCGACTGCAAAATAAGCAAATGCCAAGACCGCAACCAATTGAGCAATCCAAATTGGTAATACCGTTTTAGTGGCAACCTCTTGCTGTTTAATTTGCACCAGACTCGTTTGCCAATACACCCCTAAACCAAGACCACTCGCCACCAGTGCCAATACCGTAGCACTGCCCCACTCACCAAATTCAAGTGCGGTCATGTGCCATGCTGGTAATGCGGCCTCACTCAATTGTGAAAAAATCAACGCAGCAATCACCCCGAGTGCTGTAATGGCAGCAAGAATCTGACGCGGTAACAGTGATAAAGCAATCGCGGCAATCGCGATGCCAAGAAAAATATAGGAAGCTTGAATGCCTTGCAGCAGCCATTGCGCACTGTATTGGCTGACATGAAATAACATTGCACCAGCAAGGAATGGCATAAACACCACCGCAAGCCAACCCACTAAACGCCATTTCGACGAGGCATCCGCATCACGGGTTAAGCTCGACAATGCATTCAGTGCTGTGCTTTTAGAGCGCTTTGCCAATGCGATTTCCAAATAACAAATCGGCAAGGCTAAAACCAACATTGTGCCCAACCAAAGCAACCAGAAATCGAGCTGACGTTCTGCCTGTATCCCAACAATTGGTGCCAATGTGGCAATAATGATGAATGACAAACAAAAAGCCATCAGCGGCGATAACCATCGTGACATAGCATTATCCTGCATGATGCATTCCTGAAAAAAATCTATCGCTATTTTGCCTTTCTCATGCGTGAAAATCAAAAAGAAAAGCAAACCACCGAACAGATGGTTTGCTGCGCCAATACTTTATTTTCTTTTTTTCAATTTTTTAATTCTTTTGCACAGCTTGTCCATGCTGAATCTCAGCCCTTGCTGTACTTAAGAGAAGAAACGTGCGAACCAGTTTTTACCCTTTTTCTGTTCTTTTTCTTTAATAATACCCATCATGTTTTCTTTGACCGCACCGACATAATCAGCATCATCGTGCTGAATATGGTTAATCAGCCATTTCGCTAAAACTTCATGCAATTCAGCTTCAATCGAATGCCCCATTTCAAAACGGTCACGATACGATTCAATTTTTTTAATAAATAAATCATGTACGCGTTTATGCGGCACTCGGTATTTATAACCCGCTTCTTCTTGTAAGGATTCTTCAAAAGTAAAATGGGATTGAGTGTAGTCAATAATATTGTCGAGAATCTGTTTAATTCGCGCACGATCAGTATCCAGCGCAACATCATCAATTTCATTAATATAATCGAGAATACGCTTATGCTGATCATCAATTACATCGATACCGGTATTATATTCTGGAACCCATTTCATCTTCATACGCCCCCCATTTCACATTCATTATTCATTACTGGAAAAGGATAGTAACGATATTGAAAACAAATAAAAAACAAGTAAATTGCTCTGGATTCAAGTATTTAGCTATATTGTAAAACTAAGCCCATGATATATATGCATTAATTAATTTATACCCGATCAAAAGAATAAGATATTTATTAACCAAACATAATATTTTTTCTTTAATTATTAAAACTTTAATTTTAACCTACTTCGGACTTTTAGCCGTTTAGTCCGCCAATGCTGCTCAATATTGATCGGCACGGGTTACACGTTTTAACGCTGGATTTTCTTGTTCACGGATCAAACGCTGCACATGGGTCAGTGCATGCTGAATCGGTTTCCCATGTTGAAATAAAATCATTTCACCAGGTTGAAATGCTTGCCAAGTTTCATTTTGCGTCAAAGGTTCGGTGGTAATCACCGCTACACGGTCTTCAGGTGTAGTGACCTGACTAAAATCGACCTCGACATCTAAATCGATCAATTGCGCAGGTTTAAACGGATATTCGCGAACCAGCCAATGCAATTTGGTAATTGCATAGCTAAATAATGCCTGACCATTGGACAAACAAAAATTAAAAGTCCCATGCTCTGCAATTTTTGGGGAGATTTCTAACAATAATTCAAAAATTTGCTTGAGTGATGGTTCAACATAACCAAATCGTGCCACCAATTGATCCAATAAAAAACAAAATGCACGTTCGCTATCGGTGTTGCCCACGGGTGTAAAACGCCCCGTAAGTGGTGGATCGAAATCATGTAAATCACCATTATGCGCAAAAATCCATTGTCTTCCCCAGAGTTCTCGCATAAAAGGATGCGAATTTTCGAGGTTAATTTTACCTTGGGTGGCTTTACGAATATGCGCAATCACGTTGCGTGATTTAATCGGATAATTGCGAATTAATTCTGCAATCGGTGATTCCACTGCAGACTGGTTATCGACAAATAAACGGCAGGCTTTGTCTTCAAAAAATGCGATGCCAAAACCATCACAATGGTCGGAAGTAATGCCAGCGCGCTGCGAAAATCCACGGAAAGAAAAAGTAATATCCGTCGGGGTCGCACAATTCATTCCAAGCAACTGGCACATAAGCAACTATAAACACATTTATTAAGTATGGGTTTATTGTGCATGACGAAAGCAAAGCTTGTAAATCTGAATCTGTGCTAGCGACAGTAATTTTAATGCTTAGCGTTGCCTTTGTTTTTGCATGACAAAATTTTTCGCCATTTTGTTCACTTCAAGCAGCACAAAATAATCAAGACAATTAAATTCGCGATCATAAAAGGCCTGTTGCGACAATTTAGCGTGCATTTTCAAATACACATCAAATAACTTGGGAATTTTTTCATCCTGCGGGAAACTATATTCAGGATGCGTGGGCTCATAAGCTTCTTGCGGTTGAATGGCGCAGGTCTGCGCTGGACTGAGCTGTTTTAAATACTGATGCGTATAGTAAGCACGTGCCTGATTGCCTTGTAAACGAATGCTAACGCAACCAATTAGGTATTTCGCCCGCATTTCCCAAAGGACTTTAGGCACAAGATTAAGCCATAAGACCGAGAGTGCACGCCCAGAGCGATAACGATGATGCACACAGGTTCGACCAATTTCGACAATATTCGATAAATGTCCCAACTCATCGACAATTTTAAATTCTTGGGCACTGTAGCTGTGGGCTAAATCCGAAGCTTGCAGTCGTTTTAAGCGAGTATATGCCACAATTTCATTGCTATATTTATCCCGCAGTACGGCATGCTCACAACCAAAATCATAGAGGTCCTGATCTAACCCCTGCTCAAACTGAATCCCAAATTGTTGTGAAAACTGTTCCGCTCGAAATTTTTGTACTTCTTGTAATTGTTTTAAATCTTCTACCCATTCAAAGCGATATTGGGTTTGACTCGTATTTTTTTTAGGATGTGGAAAATTTAATTGTTGACGATATAGGTTCAGCTTTTCAAACATGGATCATGCTCTCCAGTGATTCTTCCCCTACACTAGAAAAACTAGATGACAGTAGCATGACCAAAGTTGAGGCGAAACTTAAATCCTGTCGCTCCTCCCACAATAAAAATGCCAGCATTTCGCTGGCATTTTACAACTCACTTGAATCTCAGTGCTTAGCACGGTTGGTAATCAGTGTACCTACCCCATGATCGGTAAAGATTTCAAGCAAGGTAGCATGTGGAACACGACCATCTACAATATGCGCACTGACCACACCACCTTTCACGGCATCCAATGCACAACCCACTTTAGGAATCATGCCCCCGTAAATCACACCTGTTTCAATCAGTCGATCGACTTCCTGTGTGGTTAAGCCTGTAAGCAAGTTTTTGTTTTCATCCAATACACCGGTGATATTGGTGAGTAGAATCAGCTTTTCTGCACCTAGAGCTTCAGCGACTTTACCCGCCACCAAATCCGCATTGATGTTATAGGTATTACCCTGATCATCGACGCCTAAAGGTGCAATTACAGGAATGAAATCACTTTGGGTGAACATTTCTAGCACATCGGTTTTAACCCCAGTCACTTCACCGACTAGACCTAAATCAATCTGCTGCACCGAACCATCTTCTTGGTTTTTCTGCATTAAAAGTTTACGCGCGCGAATTAAATTGCCATCTTTACCAGTTAAACCAATGGCACGACCACCATGCTGGTTAATCAAGTTCACGATCGATTTGTTCACACTACCGCCCAAGACCATTTCAACCACTTCCATGGTCGCCGCATCGGTCACGCGCATGCCATCAATACGGTCAGATTCACGCCCCAATTGCTTTAAGAAAGAGTCAACTTGTGGACCACCGCCATGCACCACAATCGGGTTTAAACCGACTGTTTTTAACAGCACAATATCCCGCGCAAAAGAGCTTTCTAGCTCTGGATCGGTCATTGCATTGCCGCCATATTTTACGACCAGCGTTTTACCTGAAAAACGTTGAATATACGGCAAAGCTTCAGTCAAAATTTGTGCTTTGTCGATGCCAGTCTGCTGATGTGGCATTCGCCTCTCTCCTCAATGAGCTTTTAAAATGTCGTGTGCGATTTTAGGGTATCGGTCACTTAACATGGAAACAAATGATTGCCGAATATCATTTAAACGAACAGGATTATCGGCATCAAAACGGACCGTGAAATATTCACCCGTATTGGATGCTCGAATAATGCCAAAACCGTCTTCAAAATCAAGCCTTACACCATCAATTTTACTTAATTGTGCCGCCAGATGGTGGCTGTTGACTTCAATATCCGCCAGTAATAATTTCGGATCTGTGCTGTAGGTACTGATATAAGTATCTTCAGTGCCACAACGTTCCGGATATTTGGACAAGGCTTGGGACAGGGTTAAACCCGTGGTCTGGCTTAAAAATTCCAACACTCTTAATCCGGCATAGAGACCATCATCATAGCCAAAGCCACGACCATCATTAAATACATAATGTCCCGCATACTCACCGCCAAATACCGCACGACCCTGAGATTGTAGTAGGTATTTTTTCAGGAAGGTGCTGCCGGTACGAATCATTTTCGGCTGCCCGCCCAATTCACGAATCGTATTCCGCACCATGGTTGAGCATTTCACATCAAACACCACTTCATGCTGAGGATGTGTAGTCAGACACATTTGGGCAAATAAGGACAATAGGCGGTCTGCGCTAATAATTGTGCCGTTCTCATCCACCAGTACCAAACGATCTCCATCACCATCGAGCGCGATACCCAGATCGGCCTGTTGCTCTCGAACGGTTGCGGTTAACGCAGTTAAATGGCATGCCTGTGAAGGATCAGGCGCATGATCTGGAAATTCACCATTCGATTCACAACGAAGTGCTGTGACCTGACAACCGAGTTTTTCTAAGATCAATACGGCACAACGCCCAGCAGAGCCATGCAAACCATCAAGCACCACATGGAAGGGCCGTTGCAGTTGAATGTCTTGCAACATCGCTTGCTGATACTGCAAGCAATAACTCACATCAAATTGATGCGGCATTGTAGGTACTGTAACTTTACGCTGGGGTGAAAATTGTAAACTCGCCACATAAGCCACTTGCTGAATCATATCGGGGCATGGCGGAATGCCTTGCATAATCCATTTAATGCCATTATCGCTTTTTGGATTATGACTAGCCGTGACCATAATGCCATTGCCTGAAAATTGACGTGCTGTGTAATACAGCATTGGGCTGGAACAACAGCCGACATTGGTGACCTGAAACCCATTTTTTTCAAAGATTGTTTGTATAATTTGGGCGTAAGCAGGACTACTCAAACGAGCATCATAACCAATTACCACTGAGTTTTGACCGGCTTGCTGATACTGGCAAACCAAACCATGCGCAATGGCTTCCATCAACTCAGGGCTTAAAAGTGTAAGTTTTCCACGGATATCATAGGCACGGAATACCTGCCATGGAAATAAAGGTTGTTGAATATTCATATCTTAGGAACTTCAGAATCGAGCAAACTGAATTCAGTTCACCGTATTCACACAACATAAATGTTTTAAAATATTTCTAGTTTATATCTGAATAGAATCGAACTGTTAATACTATTTAAGTTATCGTGAAGTGGTTTAAAAGTAATCTTAATAAAATCTTTTATATTTCAAAATGAAAGAACCCGAAGGTTCTTTCAGCATAACATCAGTTTTTACCCGTGTGTCCAAAACCACCTGCACCACGTTCAGTCGCGACAAATTCATCCACTTGTTCAAATTCTGCCTGTACAACCGGAACAAGGACATATTGCGCCAAACGCTCACCCGGCTCTAAAGTAAATGCCGTTTGACCACGGTTCCATACAGAAACCATTAATTCCCCTTGGTAATCCGAGTCAATTAAACCGACCAAGTTACCTAAAACAATACCGTGCTTATGGCCCAAGCCTGAACGTGGCAGAATCAGACCAGCAAAACCTGTATCTTCAATATAAATAGCGAGACCAGTTTTAACCAGCACGGTTTGACCCGGTTCAATTACGGTTGGCTCAGTTACACATGCACGCAAATCCAAACCTGCTGAACCTTGCGTTGCATAAGTGGGCATAGGCCACTCTTGTCCTAAACGTGCATCTAGAACTTTAACTTGAACCTTCATAATGTTTCCTATTGTTGCAAAATAAATATTGGGATTAGCGTTTAATTAACGCACGTAAATTTTCAAGATAGTGCTGCGCTTGCTGCTTTGGATCGACATTGCCTGCCAGCTTTTTCTTGCGCCCTAACCATTCCAGTTCATCTTGGGGTAATTCATCTAAAAAGCGGCTTGGGGTCATTTGACGCATTTGTCCACCGGCTTTACGCTGTTCTGCCAAGGTAATGGTCAGCCCTTGACGCGCACGAGTAATCCCCACATACATCAAACGGCGTTCTTCTTCGACAGTTTCCGCCACAATCGAGTTTTTATGTGGCAGCAGCTCTTCTTCCAAACCAATCAAATAAACAAATGGAAATTCCAAGCCTTTTGATGCATGCAAAGTCAACAAGTTCACCTTGTCCGTATCTTCTTCTTCCTGTTGTTGCTCCAACATATCCAGCAACACCATTTTACGAATTACACTTTCAATATTGCGCTCATCCACATCTTCGGCACGGTTAATCAAACTTTGAATGCTGGTGTATAACACTTCAATATTGTCGAGTTTGGTTTTTTCCTGTGCTGGTGTAGCAGCAGACTCTTTGATGTAGTCGATATAACCCGCTTCGAGCATCATCTGGCGAATAATCGGCACAGGTTCATCATCTTCCAGCAACTCACGGGTAAAGTTACTAATAAACTCAGCAAATTCAGCCAACTGGGTGGTGGCCTTTTTCGGAATCGCCATGGTCAAACGCTGATCACCCGCTGCAGCTAAGAGCGACAAGTGATTTTCCTGTGCAAATAACCCGAGCTTTTCTAGAGTCACAGGGCCAATCGCACGTTTCGGTGTATTAATAATGCGTAGAAAGGCACTGTCATCTTCAGGGTTAATGATCAGGCGCAAATAGCTCATAATGTCTTTGATTTCAGCGCGCGCAAAGAATGACTGACCACCCGACAACTTATACGGGATCTGCATTTGACGTAGTTGAGTTTCTAAAATGCGTGCCTGAAAGTTACCCCGATATAAAATGGCATAGTCTTTCCAGTTTTTCCCATTCATCAATTTGTGGGTAATCAGATCTTTGACCACGCGTTCTGCTTCATCATCGTCATTACGGCAGGTAATCACGCGAATCACTTCGCCATGACCTTTGTCTGACCATAATTTTTTATCAAAAATATGCGGGTTATTTCCAATCACGGTATTGGCCGCTTTTAAAATACGGCTGGTAGAACGGTAATTCTGCTCGAGCTTAATGACTTTTAAATTGCGAAAATCTTCATTTAGCAATGCCATATTTTCTGGCTTTGCTCCACGCCATGCATAAATCGACTGGTCATCATCACCCACGGCCGTAAACTGACCCATTACACCAACCAGCAGCTTCACCAAAATATACTGGGCAGTATTGGTATCTTGATATTCATCGACCAATAAATAGCGAATACGATTTTGCCAACGATCACGCACTTCTTGATTTTCTTGTAACAAGCGCGTCGGCATCACAATCAGATCATCAAAATCTACGGCATTGTAGGCGCGTAGATTGCGTTCATAGAGTTGGTATAAATGCGCCATTTGAATATCTTCAGGCGTTTCACAGGTCGTGTGGGCCTGTTCAGGTGGAATCAAGTCATTTTTCCAGTCTGAAATCATTCTCATCGCTTTGGCGATTAATTCTTTGCTTTCCGCACCCGACAAATTATCGCGATGCATCAAGTCCATCAGAATACGTTTACAGTCATCGGCATCCAAAATAGAGAAATTGGCTTTTAAGGGCGTATTTTTAAGCTCAATACGCAATAGATTTAGCCCAAAAGTATGGAAGGTCGAAACTGAAAGCCCTTTGGCTTCTTCACGTGACAGCAATTTCGTAACACGCTCTTTCATTTCACGTGCCGCTTTATTGGTGAAGGTCATTGCGGTAATACGATGTGCAGGAATACCACAATGCTTAACCAAATAAGCAATTTTACGGGTAATTACCGAAGTTTTACCCGAACCCGCCCCTGCAAGTACTAACAAGGGTCCTTGAGTATATTTCATGGCTTCAAGTTGCTTGTCGTTTAACTGACTTGCCAGTGACATAGTGATTCCTCTTTTTTCTCCGAGCTAGATTATAGACATCAAACCAGCTATTGCCTAACCCAAAATGACGATTCTCTGTTCATAAAAAAAGCCACCTTAAGGTGGCTTTTCCGAAACTCGATGATTTCTAAGCAAACAAAATAACAATTATTTTGTTTCGTATACTGTAATTTCTACACGACGGTTTTGTTCACGACCCGCAGCAGTATCATTACTTGCAATTGGAGATGATGAACCATAACCACGAGCAGTCATGCGTGAGCTAGAAATACCTTGAGAAGATAAATAGCTCATTACAGAGTTGGCACGGTTTTGTGACAATGGATTATTAATCGCATCTGTACCAGTGTTGTCGGTATGACCGTGAATAACCAAGGCAAGTTTGTTCGCAGTACCATCTTCACGTAACACACGCGCTACATCGTTCAACGCAGTTTGGAAACGTGGTTGAATGGTGTAAGAGTTGGTCGCAAAAGTCACACTTGGCATCACAAGGTTAATTGAACCGTCTTGATTACGGTCAACGTCTACACCTGTACCCGCAAGTTCTTCACGCAAGCGCTTCTCTTTCTTGTCAAGTAACAGACCAGCACCGCCACCGACAACTGCACCAATTGCAGCAGCTTGACCCATTTTGTCCTTGTCTGCATTTGAATAGGCTAAACCTGCACCCAATAATGCACCGAGACCTGCACCAATTGCTGCTTTGTCATATTCCATACCTGTGCCAGTAGATTGACAACCTGAAAGAACCAACGCCCCTGCTACTGCTGATGAAATTAATAGTGCACGCATGACATGCCTCCATTTGTGTGTTTTGTTGTTGCCTGAAATGGTCGCTGAAAAAACTAACTTAGACCATTGATTTTTTGTTAATAATAGCCGTTGTAGTTACATTTTGTAATAATTATTTTCAATTTCAAATGCGTAAAGACCACAATCTCTACATGATTAAGCAATCTTGCAGATTCATTTACTTAACTCAACGCTTGTTTTATTTTCAGAATTTGTAACTATATTCCACAGAGAGAATGGACGCATTTAACTTAGGATTATTTTTATATGTCATCTCAAGCAAACAAACAACCCATACTAAAAAAAATCACACGTGGACTCACTGTTGGCTCAATTATGACAGGCAGCACTTTTTTTCATGGCCCACCTGTTTTAGCTCTAGGTTTCACCAAGTTATTCAAACCATCTCGCAAAGTCGACGAAACCAATATTCAGATTACCAACAGTTGGTTAGGCGTCAATAACTGGTTGATCGATCATGTTTTACCGCATTTAAAATGGGAGATCAGCATTGATGAAAACTTAGATTTAAGTATGCAAGGTCGCTATTTAATGACCTGTAATCATCAAAGCTGGGTCGATACGACGGTCAATCAATATTTTGGTTTAACCCGTATGCCTTTAACCCGTTTTTTCACCAAATGGGAACTAATTTTTATTCCCTTTGTTGGACAAGCCTTCAAAATTTTAGGCTTCCCGATGATGAAGCGTCATAGCAAAGAAGAAATTGCCAAAAATCCTGAACTCAAATCTCGAGATCTGGAAGAAGCCCGTAAAGCCTGTCAACAGCTTTTGAGCCAACCCTTCACCCTGCTGAATTATTTGGAAGGCACACGCTTTACCCCAGAAAAGCACAAACAGCAAAACTCACCTTATCAGCATCTACTGAAACCCAAAGCGGGGGGGTTAGCCCTCGCCCTGAATATTTTGGGGGATCAAATTGATGCGTTGGTGGATATGACCATTGTCTATCCTGATGGCGCACCAGGATATAGTGATTTTTGGCTTGGAGAGGTCAGTCATATTGCCGTGAATTTACGCAAAATTGACATACCAGACTGGGTTTTAGGAGGAAACTATGAAGAAGATGAAAACTATCGTGAACGCTTCCAAGACTGGGTTGATCAACTCTGGAAAGAAAAAGATCAGCTCATCAGCGAAATGAAAGCCAAATACGCGAAGCCTGTAGCCGAGAAGATATAAGCCCATGAAGCAGAACAGTTCTCCCCCGAAATCGAAATATCATCGTGTCGATCCTCAGAGTTGGTCGTTCAAACTCTATTTGATCTATGACACCTTCATGGTGTTTCTGATTATTTTTAACTTGTTCTGCTTAGCGGCTAATTTCTTCTTGATGAGCAATATTGGCGGCTGGTTTTTAAACGCCATTCATTTAGATGACCTACTGAATTTGTACCGCACACATCTGCATCCGTGGGTCATTATCACTGAAGCATGGTTTATTTTATTTTTAATCACAGAGTTACTAGTCCGTTGGGTGATTGCCGTGATTTATCGGCATCATCGCCGCTGGTTTTTCTTCCCCTTTATCCATTGGTATGAAGTACTGGCCATTATTCCGCACCTCCGTTTCCTACGATTATTTCGGGCCGGAATTATTGTGTTCCGTTTGCATGAACTGGGCTATAACGTTATTCCGCAATCGATTCAACAAAGAGCCAAATTCTATTACCGTGTGATCATGGAAGAACTCTCGGATCGCGTGGTCATTACCGTTCTTGATGGCGTCAAACACGAGTTAAATACCAGCTCAACCCATAAAAAAATTATTCATGATCTGGTCGATCATCATCGCACCTTATTCGCGCAAGCACTGGCGGAAATTTTGCAAGAATCATTGGCTGTGGAATTAAAAGAACGACAAACCATGATTGCACAAAACATCGGGGCTATTGTTAATCAAGCCATTGAAGACACGCCAGAGTTAACCCAGTTACTGCGTTTAATTCCAATTGTCGGGGGAAGGATTGAACACCAGATTCAAAGTATCGGGCAACGTCTCGGAGAAAATATTACCTATGGAATCTTGGATCCGCTGATGTCTGGCAGCCCCGAACAGCCCAACCATACCTATAAACTAATTGCTGAAAAAGTCAGTGAGTTAAATATTGATAATCAGGCGCTGGAGCAGTTGGTTGAGTCCGCGGTCTATGAAAGTTTGGACGCCATTCGCAAGCAAGTGAAAGTAAAACAGTGGTTAGAAGACCTTGAAGCCCTCGATCAAGCTAAAGAATAGGCATTAAGATAAAAAAGTTACAAACTTGGCTAGAGAATTCATGGAATTTGTTCTAGGATTTGCTCTATTTACAACGTCACTTCGGCATAAAACCAATAGCTTCGAAGTCTTAAGGATAAAATATGGCTGATATTCGGATCACCGGTAGAATGGTTAACTTTAGTAGACTAACCTTCGACACAAATGACCATAATGCCATTCGTCAGCAACTGACCCATTTACTTCAAGACAGCAGCACACATGGTGCACTGGTAATTTTAGACAGTACTGTTGAACAAGAGCTGATTGCCTTAATTCAGCTCTTGCTCGACTTAGATTTACAACCGATGGCCGTCATAGACGGCCTATTGGGTGATCAAGCCCGTGCCATTCAATTTCCTGTACTGCCCGCTGACAATAAAGCATTGCAACGGATTAAAGCGACACAGGAACAAGTGGTCGAAGCAGTGGTACCAGCCCCTGAAGCAACCGAGAATGCTCCCAAAACTTCACCATTTCCACGCAATATTGGACATATTACCTCGTATCACGATGAAATCTTACGTACAGGTCAATGCTTGGTCCAAGATCATGGCGATATTATCGTCAATGCCGGAATTAACAGCGGTTCAGAAGTGATTGCTTCAGGAAATATACATATTTATGGCAGTGCCCGTGGTAGAGTAATCGCAGGTGCAGGTGGAAACAGTGCTGCTCGCATTTTCTGTCACTCGCTTGAAGCTGAATTGGTTTCAATTGCGGGGACATATTGTGTTGCCGATGACATTCCACCCCATGTCGTAAAGAAGCCCGTACATATTTATTTAAATGCAAACCAAGAGCTTGAGTTTAAAGCACTTGAATTTTAATGTATAAATAAACACCAAAACCCCGCTATTTAAAGGGGGGATATACCATAACAGGAGTGGATTCGGTGGCGAAAATTGTTGTCGTAACATCAGGCAAAGGTGGCGTAGGCAAAACTACGACCAGTGCATCTTTTGCAACAGGTTTAGCCCTACGTGGTCACAAAACTGTTGTTATCGATTTTGACGTAGGTTTACGTAACCTTGACCTTATTATGGGCTGCGAACGACGTGTAGTTTATGATTTTGTGAATGTTTTAAATAACGAAGCACGATTACAACAGGCACTTATTCGTGATAAAGATATTGAAAATTTATATATTTTGCCTGCATCGCAAACGCGCGATAAAGATGCGTTAACCGATGAAGGTGTTGCTCGTGTAATGGACGAATTATCTCAGGAATTCGATTACATTATTTGTGACTCTCCAGCGGGAATCGAACGTGGCGCCATTTTAGCCATGTACCATGCCGATGAAGCGATTATTGTCACCAATCCTGAGATTTCATCAGTGCGTGACTCAGACCGCATTATTGGAATGTTGGACAGTAAAACTAAAAAAGTAGAACAGAACGAAGGACGTATACGCAAACATTTGTGTATCACTCGTTTTAATCCTGAGCGTGCTGACAAACAAGAAATGCTGACGATTGATGACATTTCTAAAGACATTTTACGCGTGCCTACACTGGGTGTGGTTCCTGAATGTAAAAGTGTTTTACAAGCATCAAACGAAGGTAAACCAGTCATTCTGTTTCAAGAAGCAGAAGCTGGACAAGCTTACGATGATCTTGTTGCACGCTTCTTAGGTGAAGAACGTCCTTACCGTCACATCACAGTCAAACCAAAAGGCTGGTTAGCACGATTATTTGGAGCGTAAATATGGCAGGATTCTGGAGTAAATTGTTCAGTAGTGATGATAAACCTACAAGCGCGCAGATGGCGAAAGACCGTTTGAAAGTCATCGTTGCTTCTGAACAAGGTTTAGGAAAACGTTTAAGCCAAGACAAAATTGACCAGATGAAAAAAGAAATCATGCAAGTGGTCAACCGCTATGTTCGCGGAGTCGATGAACAGCATATCCAAATGTCGGTTCGCTCTGAAGCGAATATTGAAATGCTCGAAATGAATATCAATTTGCCTGAAGAGCGATAATCTGAATTCTGATTAGTCAAGCAAATTGATTCAAGGCAAAATAGCATCAGCTATTTTGCCTTTTTAGTTTGAAAAGAATATACCAAGGAGTTTGCGATGGCATTATCTCAGCCTGCAACGTTTAATGAAGAATGGTCGGATGAGCGCGTTTTTGCCTATTTAAATCAGCTTCCTCCGACTGGAGTTAATGCCGACTTTCATGTTCTTTACCATGCATTTAAACACATGCGCCCAACAGATTATGCACGCCTGTTAACCCAATTTGTTGCCGATGGCCGTGATGTCAATGCAACCAATCCACAAGGGCAGCGTATTCATGATGTGATTGCTGAATACCCACGTCAACGTGATGAATTTTTAGAAGTCTTGGCAAAATTTGCTTAAGCTTAAAAGCCTACCTTGTGTAGGCTTTTTTATTTCGAATCTTGCCTGCTCAAGACTTTATTTACAGGCTTAAAACAATAACCACATTAAAAGTGGAAAACTACCGGCAAACAAAAGCGTTTGTAAGCTAATGATTGCGGCCATCAACTGACTATCGCCCTGAAAAAAGCGGGTTAAAATATACGAGGCCGATGCCGTCGGCAAAGCAAAAAAGACCACTAATACCGCAGTATGCTGTTGGCTTAAGCCGACTAGCATTGCCACAGCATAAGTCAGTAAAGGCACCAGGACTAAGCGAGAGGCACTGTTGACAAGCACAGGCCAAAAAGTGGGTTTGAGCTGAGCAAACTGTAAGGCTGCCCCGACTGAAATGAGCCCCAAAGGCAAACTGCTACTCGCCAATAGTTTCAGCCATTGTGCCATACCTTCCCACATGCCTAGACCTGTGTAATTAAAGAACAGACCGAGCACGCATGCTGTAATTAAGGGATTCTTTAAAATAGCCACAAAGGTCTGCCCAAGCTGTCCAGTTGCATGCTGAGTAAATGACCATACAGAAATAATATTCACCAACGGAATTGCCACGGCAATGATCATGGCAAATAAATGCATACCTGCTGAACCAAACATAAACCCCATGATGGACAACCCCATATACGTGTTAAAGCGAATATGGCTTTGCATATAAACACCAAAACGGCGCACAGGAATATTTAGAAGTTGTTTTAGCCCCCACAACACAGTGCTGACAATCAAAATCACACTCATGAGTGTGAAAAATACGGGCGCTATCGACAGCACATCCAACTGCACGGTAGCAAGGTTGGTAAATAATAAGGCGGGAAATAGAATAAAATAATTTAGTTTTTCAGCATTCGCCCAAAATTCATCCTGTAAAAAACGGGTCCTCTTTAAGACATACCCCATCGCAATCAAACTTAGCAATGGGAATAACGTCAACATCATATTCATTTTACAGTTCCAGCCTTCTCATCGCGCCCTGTTTGACTCGACTCCGAAACAGAATATAATCCTTATTCTCCCTCATAATAAAATGAGTATTTACTCATACCCCGAATGACGTTTAGCCAGCTTGAAATCTTCTTATTGGTCGCAAAGCACCAAAGTTTTAGCAATGCGGCCAAACAACTGGGTATTTCTCAGTCTGCCGTTTCACATGCCATCAAAAGTCTGGAGAATTTTTGGCGGGTGCAATTGTTTAGCCGAGAACAGAACGATGTGGTACTGACTGAGATTGGACAACAGTTACGCATCCATGCCCAAGAAATTTTAAATACCGCGCAAGTCATGCAACAGCAAGTTGCGGCCACCCATGGTCTACAACAAGGAACGCTTCGGATTGGCTCTTTTGGTGCATCTGCGTCCATTCATTTACTGCCTGAGCTGCTACAAGCATTTCGTACAGCCTATCCGCAAATTGAAGTTTTTGTTGAAGAAGGCACGGATGATGAAGTCGCACAATGGATTCTAGATCAACACGTCGATGTTGGTTTTGCTGTATTACCCAATCATCAATTGGATACCTTCCCGCTGATCAAAGATATTTTTATTGCCTTAATTCCGAATTCCTATCCGATTGCTCACATGAGCCAAGTCGATATCCATCAGCTCAAGCACTACCCGTTTATTCTGACCAAAGCAGGTAGCCAAACGCATATTGAAAAACTGCTGAAACAGTATGAAATCCAACCCAAAATTCAGTATCAACTGTCACAATTATTGACCATTCTAAATATGGTGAATCAGCATGAAGGCATTTCGATTGTGGCCGATATGGCCATGACGCCTGAATTACTCGCCTTGCATCCGAATGTGGTCAAAAGACCCTTACTGCCCAATACCCAACGTGAGATTGGCTTGGCGGTACGTAACCATAAACTCATCAGTCCAGCAACACGTGCTTTTATTGAGTTGGCACAAACCATGTTTTACGATTAAGCCTTCACTTCAAATAAAAAAACCTGCTAATTCAGCAGGTTTTTTTAATGACTAATGCTTAAACCAGAATATCGCGTTTACCATTGGCTCCCATGGCACTCACAATACCGTTTTCTTCCATTTGATCAATAATCCGTGCAGCACGGTTATATCCCAAACTAAATTTGCGCTGTAAGGATGATGTTGACGCTTTACGTGTTTCTAAAACAAAAGACACGCACTGATCATACAATGCATCACGATCAGAGCCAGCATCCCCTTCTTCAAAACCACGTGAGGTCGGCTCTTCATCATAAGGCGTCAAAATCTCATCAATATAATCAGGATCACCACGCTCACGCCAAGCATCACAAATACGGTTCACTTCGTCATCCGAAATAAACGCTCCATGCACCCGTTCAGGCTCAATTTTTCCTGGTCCTAAAAACAGCATATCACCATGCCCCAGCATGTCCTCAGCACCACCAGCATCCAAAATGGTTCTAGAGTCAATTTTACTGTTCACACGCAAAGCAACACGGGTTGGAATATTGGCTTTAATTAGACCTGTGATCACATCCACCGATGGACGCTGCGTTGCCAGCAGTAAATGGATACCTGCAGCACGGGATTTTTGTGCCAGACGGGTAATCATTTCCTCAGCTTTCTTACCCACCTGCATAATCATGTCGGCAAACTCATCCGCCACAATCACAATGGAAGGCAATGGCGTTAAGCGTGGCGCACGTTCCTGCGTAGCCGAATCACTTGGCTTCCATGTCGGATCAATCAAATCCTCACCATTGGCAATTGCTTCTTCAACCTTACGGTTGTAATCGGCCAATTTACGAATTTTAAGGAAAGACATCAGTTTATAACGACGTTCCATTTCATTAACACACCAGTTCAATGCATTCACCGCATCTTTCATGTCGGTGACAACTGGTGTAAGTAAATGCGGAATGTCATTATAGTTCGCAAGTTCCAATTGCTTAGGGTCAATTAAAATCAAACGCAATTGATCAGGAGTGTATTTCAGCAGCATCGATAAAATCATCGAGTTTACGGCTACCGATTTACCTGAACCCGTGGTGCCTGCCACCAGCATATGCGGTGCCTTACCTAAATCGGTAATCACTGGATTGCCTGAAATATCTTTCCCCATTGCCATCGACAATAAACCCGCAGGGTCTCGATAGGCAGGTGTTTCCAATAATTCAATCAAGCGTACCATTTCACGTGCACTATTCGGAATTTCAATGCCAATATAAGGTTTGCCCGGAATCACCTCGACCACACGTACCGATGCCATCGACATGGAGCGTGCCAAATCTTTGGAAATATTGGTAACTTTGGATGCTTTTACCCCTGGCGCTAAATCCAGTTCAAAGCGTGTTACCACAGGACCTGGCTGGGCTTCAATCACTTTGGCTTTAACATTAAACTCTTGCAGTTTAATTTCCAGCAGTTCTGAAAGGCGTGTCAACTGTTCTGCAGTAAAATTGACTTTCTTGTTTGGATCGACCCGATCCAGTAAATCCAAACTTGGTAAGGTCGATAAATCTCGACGTTTCTGCGCTACTTGCATGGCACGCGACATTGGGCGTCCCGCTGCATCGGTCAGTGGTGCATCAAAATCAAACTCTTCATCTTCGTCTTGTGGTTTCCCTGCGGTTTCTTGCCATGCCTCTATAAAGGCTTCTTTGGACAATTCCACTTTTTCTGGCGATGTAGACGGCACCGAAGGTTCAAGGGTGGTATGCTGAATAGGGGCTTGCACAAAGGCTGAAGATTGCGCATAAGAGCTGCTAGGCGACTCAACTACACGCGCGACCTGTTGCTCTTCGGCATCAAAATCATCCAGAAAACGATTCAGCTCATCATTCAGTAAGCGTGCCTTAACCGCTCCCTCTGCGACCCCCACTGCGCCAGCTGTGGCTACCGTTGCTAGTGCTGCAGATTCCATCGCTTGCGTGGCAAACTCAGTGCTTTGCAACAATTGAAGCTCAGGACGCTGAAATGGCGTATGGACATCCGTCGCAGTTTTTGCGTTTGGAACAGCAGCCAATAACTCATCAAAGATCTCATCATCATCCCAATCCAACCCATTTTTGGCTTGAACTGAGCTCATCTCGAATTGAGCTTCTTCATGCTGCTGACGTGCCACCACTGAACCAAAATCGTGCTTTGGTGTAATGGTTTCATCTTCAGCGGCTTTCAATAAGGCTTCAATATCTTGCTTATGCTGATGATCATTATGTGTATTCAGCGCTCGCCAGACTTCACCTGAAGCGATCTTGCGCTGACTGTCCTGCTCTAATTGATGTGCTTTGGCTAAGGTTTTTTCAAACTCTTCATCATCGTCTAGATCTATCTGCGTAGGCGAGGTGCTGTTCGCTTCTTTCTGCACCATATCATCAAAGAGACGCTCTGCGGCTGCACTGGCCACAAATGGCTGCTCGGCAGTTTGAGTTTCTGCAGATGGAGTCACGTCATCTTTGGCAAGGGCTTTTGCGGGTGCAACAGCCACCACCTGTTTTTTAACCTGTGGCGTCGTACGATCAAAATCAGACTCGCTCTCAGGCACATTTTTATAAAATAAATCTTGTAAATAAGCCGGAGTCGCTTGGAGAGTTTGCCAAGTTTTATTCCACTTGACCCCAAAAGCCAAAGTGAAAAGTACCAGCCAAAACACCAGCAAGAAAAATGCAGCACCATAGACAGTCAGTAATTGGCTTAAGCTTTGTCCCAGCTCATAACCAATAATACCGCCTGATGCATTGGTCAGAGTATCTGCTGGCACTTCCCAAAACAGGAATAATAAAGTGGCTGATGCCAACAAAATAAAAAACTGCGCTGCATAGCGGAAAGGTCGGTTCAGAAAACTGCGAGGCCACCAGACTTGTACAGCTTCAATAAATAAAAAAATTGGGATGAGTAAGCTTGCCCAGCCTAAAAATCCGAACAATAAATCTGAAATCCACGCTCCAGCAACTCCACTCGCATTTGACACCTGTTGCGTATCACTGGAAATATGCATCCAACCGGGATCAAAAGGCGTATAAGTGACTGTTGCAAGGAACAGATAAATTCCAAACGAGACTAAAAATAATGTCAAAATTAAGCGCTGTGCATAAGCACCCGACACCGCAGTCATACTCTGTCCTGTAGGCATTTTTTCATTCATGTTTTTCTGGAAAACAACCTGAATTTGTTTCTTAATAAAACCTGATATTATGCACCTGTTCACGTAAAAAAGATGCAAGATTATGAGGGCTTGTTGTTAACTTTAATTCTATATAGCTCAAATCGATTTGCATGATCAATATTACCCACATTGATCACACACAACTGTTATACACTTTCACGTATAATTTCATAAATTTTGAAAGAAAAAAAGGATGTCGCGGATGAGCGTTCGTCACTCACGATTAATTATTTTAGGTTCTGGCCCTGCGGGTTATAGCGCTGCAGTGTATGCGGCACGTGCCAATTTAAAACCAACCCTGATTGCTGGTTTACAATTGGGTGGTCAATTAACCACAACCACCGAAGTGGATAACTGGCCAGGTGATCCTGATGGTTTAACGGGTCCAGCCCTGATGGAGCGTATGCAAGCCCATGCAGAACGTTTTGGCACAGAAATCGTGTATGACCATATCAATGAAGTCGACCTGAGTGTTCGCCCATTTGTGCTTAAAGGTGATATGGAAGAGTTCACCTGTGATGCCTTAATTATTGCAACAGGCGCGACCGCACAGTATTTAGGTTTAGAGTCTGAAGCGAAATTCATGGGTCAAGGTGTAAGTGCCTGTGCAACCTGTGATGGTTTCTTCTATAAAAACCAAAAAGTCATGGTGGTCGGTGGCGGTAACACTGCCGTAGAAGAAGCGCTTTATTTGTCGAATATTGCTTCACATGTGACTCTGGTTCACCGTCGTGACAGCTTACGTTCTGAAAAAATTCTACAAGATCATTTATTTGAAAAAGAAAAAGAAGGCAAAATCAGCATTCTTTGGAACAATCAAGTGGATGAAGTATTGGGTGACAACACAGGTGTTACTTCAGTCCGTTTAAAATCAACTGTAGATGAAAGTACACAAGATGTAGACGTTCAGGGCTTATTCATTGCCATTGGTCACAAACCAAATACAGGCATGTTTGAAGGTCAATTGAACTTGCGTGATGGTTATATTCAAGTGCACAGCGGTACTTCTGGCAATGCCACAGCAACATCGGTTGCAGGTGTATTTGCAGCGGGTGACGTGGCTGACAGCATCTATCGTCAAGCGATTACTTCAGCAGGTTCAGGCTGTATGGCAGCACTGGATGCTGAAAAATATTTAGATGCACTCGGCTCATAATCTTTTGCATCAAAAAAGACCGCCCAATTTGGGCGGTTTTTTTATGTATGATAGAGCAAAGAATGACACTCCGAATAAAATCATGCCACAGACTTTAGCCCCTTCTGAATATTTATTTCCTGATCCGATTGCCGCTGATCCTGAAGGACACGGACTAATTTGTATCGGTGCAGACCTCTCCCCTTCCACGCTGTATGAAGCCTACACCCATGGTCTATTTCCATGGTTTTCCGCGGATGAACCGATTTGCTGGTGGTGCCCAGAACCACGCTGCATTATTCGACCTGAGCAGTATCATCCGAGTAAATCCTTACTGCGCACCATGAAAAAGCAGGACTATAAAATTACCATCAACCATGCCTTTGAAACGGTGATTCGCTCCTGTGCCTTACCCCGTAGCTATGCCGATGAAACTTGGATTTCAGAAGACATTATTCAAGGCTATTTAAGCCTGTTTGCCGCTGGTTATGCCTATAGTGTAGAAGTCTGGGAACAGGAACAGCTGGTTGGGGGACTCTATGGGGTCAGTATTGGCCAAGGCTGCTTTGGTGAATCCATGTTTAGCCTGCGCACCGATGTCTCTAAAATGGCATTTTACACGCTCATGCTGCTCGCTAGAGAAAATAAACTGGCTTGGGTAGACTGCCAGCTAGTGAATGATCATTTACTCAGTCTAGGAGCCTGTACAATTTCTCGACAAGAGTACTTAAATTCGTTACAAGATATGATAAAACAACCCCCTATCGATTGGAAAAAGTATCAAGAGGGTGTATTTTCAAGTAAAAGAATAGCGTTATCTTCGCAGTTAATCGAATGAGAACAATAGAGGGATCTTTATGAATTCTTATCACCCGAAGTCCCTGTTAAATGATTTACAGTACTACATTACACCGCCACATGAATGCAGTTATCTTGAAAAAAAATCAGCACGGATGGTTTTTCTAGATCCAGCACATCGAATTGATGTGGTGACTTTATCTGAACTATCACGGGTCGGATTCCGTCGTAGTGGTGATTTTGTCTATCGTCCCGAATGTCATTTATGTCGCCAATGTCTATCTTGCCGTGTTCCTGTACAAGACTTCCAGATGAACAGCAAGCAAAAAAAAGCATGGAAACGTAATCAGGATTTAACCGTTAAAATTACCCAACCCAAAGATGCTAGTGATGTGCACTACGCCTTATATGAGCGTTATATTCATGCTCGCCATGCCGATGGCGATATGTTTCCTCCGAGCTATGATCAGTTCGAAAAATTCCTGATTCATACTTGTACCGAGAGTTTCTTTCTCGAGCTATGGAAAGATGATCAATTGCTCTGTGTTTCAACCTGCGATCAGCTGGATGACGGTCTATCTGCGGTCTATACCTTTTTTGAGCCCGACGAAAACCGCCGCTCTTTAGGGGCATTTGCAATCATGAAACAAATTGAATATGCACAGCAACAAGATTTAGATTATGTCTATTTGGGCTATTGGGTACCACATTCCAATAAAATGAATTACAAGTCGCAGTACACCCCTTTAGAAGTCTTGCTTGATGGTCAATGGCGTCGTATCAACCGTTCACTGAGTGCAGAGGAAATTCAACTGTTGGGAAACTCATTAATGACCACGTTGCCCTCAGGCTGGAACAATTCAATTATTAAATAAGCAATAAGATGGAGTTCGTTGGACTTTATCGATTGATTACTTAAACAGTTGCGCAAAGTCATCGCTGCAGGCTTTAACCATAATAATGGCATGCTCGCGTCCACCCTTGGGGCATGGATAATAATTTTTACGCAGATCAATTTGGTGGAAGCCTGATTTTTCATACAAGGTAATGGCCGCCTGATTACTTTCGCGGACTTCCAAGAAAATTTGCACTGGCTGATTTTTTAGTAAAGTAATCGATTGTTCCAAGAGCTGATAGCCCAAACCTTTACCCTGCTGATTGGGATGAATCGCCATCAACAGTAAATTGGCTTCGTCCAAGACTGGCTGTAAAATACAAAAACCCACCACCTGTCCAGCTTGCTCAATCACCGTACATTGATAGCTATCCACTGCATCTTGAAATTGCTTCGTACTCCATGGGTGGCTTTGTACCAATTTCTCAATTTGTGCCACCGCATTGACATCGGCTTGCTGCATTAAACGAATCATGCTCGTTCATCTTACTAATCTATATGAACTGGCATTATAAAAATTTTTATGTGAGAGTCGAAGTAAAATAGGGATATTTTTACTATCCCTATGGCTGTTGAGCATAAAGTGCCGTCTAGAAGCCTAATTTTGCTTTCCAGTTGGTTAATAAATTCACCGTATCTAAATCATTGGGATGAAAACTCGGTTTAAAATAGGCTAGCATTTCACGTCCCATACCCGCAATAATCCCCTTAGATGGGCTATAACCATAGATATAAATCTCTTTGAGGGCTTTGAAATTCAATTGTTGATCATCTTTTAATAAGCGGAAGACAAAATAACTTTGCACCACAAATAAAGTCATCATGGCGGCAATCAATGAACCACAACGAGCCAGATAAGCCTTAACCCCGGTTCCAAATACCCCTTCAAATACATCATAAGCCACAGCTTTATGTTCATTTTCTTCAATCGCATGCCAATACCACATGGTCGACATGGTTTCGTCCGTCATCAGTGCTTGAATATGCTGATTTACTAATAACTGTGATGCAATGGTCGCGGTAAAATGCTCTAGCGCAGTTGTTCCCATTAAATCAATCATTTCTTGAGTAACGCCCACTGGCTTAAAGAGCATTGCCGCAGTCTTACGAAAACCCTGAATTACACGATCGGTCTGTTTTTCTAAACGCGCAACATCATGCCCGTACTTTTGCGCTGCAGCATTGAAACCGACATGTTCCTGTGTATGCATAGCCTCTTGCCCAATAAACGCGCTAATCTCTTTTTGTAAGGCTTCATTCTCTTTTATGCTTGGGTGATAACGTACCGCACGCACACTATCAATAAAGAACTGCTCACCCGCTGGAAAAAGTGCCGACAAGGCCGTCATAAAATGTGTGAGCCCTGCTGAGCCATCCATCCAATATTCAGGCACTTGTTCAAAATTAAAATTCATACGACGCACCGGAAAACTTGCTCCTGCACGGTTGGTAATTTTTACCTTAGCATTCATCCTGAGACTCCTACAGACATCATGGTCTGATCATATTTATGCTTGTTTTTCTTGCTTCTAATATTACGGTTTTGCGGCAGAGTGATAAGCGCAGATAGGGTCAGGAAAGTATCAGTTAAGGACAGTTTAATGATGGAATTGTTTGACAATTTTCGTATTGATTTGAATACCAAGATGGGAGGAATGCAGCACAAGGTTTTATTACGTAAAGCTGAACGAATGTCATTATTTAGCCAGACTATGTTCAGAGGAATAAATCTTCACCAAACATTTTGTGCACAACCAATTGACGTTTTCCCCCTACACTTAAACTCAAGAGATATCCCACTTTACTCAAAGGGTCTAAACCTAAAAGTATGCTCAAGCAAATGACAAACAATGTCATCAGCTGCTTGAAAGTTAGTGAGTATCTGCGGTGATTCCGCCAACAAACATGTAAAATACTGAAAATAAATGCTTGCTCAAGCGCAATACGCTACTGGAAACAGCTCAAAGGTTAGATCAGATTATCTGGACAAACGAATCAGAGGATCACCCTTAAATTTTGCTCAAACCCCAGATACCTTGAATCAAATAGCCGATAATCGAGACAATACAGGCAGCTTTGCACATCAGGTTAATAACCTTTTATATACATGTGGCAGACCGAATAAATTAGCCGAATTAGGCCAAACCCTTAGCCAATATGTCACTTAAAACGGTCGGTTATTGGTACCCACGTCACTTATAAATCCATATGTAACCAAGTCTATGTCACAGACCATCACATACGCATCAGCTATTTAAGCTGTCCAAGATAATTATCATGACGCCTTAGAAAGAGTAGATTGCGCGTTACTGATGAAACCTACAATTACAGTATTATAGAAGCAAAAAAAAAGCGCCCCAAAGGAGCGCTTTTTTCACACAATAGAGTG